>JAZLIN010000134.1:0-55583 GCA_045617365.1 Prevotella sp.
GAACATCATACAGATTTGAGCTCAAAGGTGACAGTTTACGGAAATAATTTCGTACCTTTGCACCCGTAACCCAATCATTGCTGCCTAAGATTGGGTGGTTATGACCGAAATGGCTGGGTGGCTTTCACTGAAATATGCAAAAGTATCCATATTTGCAAACTTTTAATAGTATTTCTTTCATTTTATGCATAATAATAGACTATCTGACTAATCGTGTGTTTCCTATGTTACAAAAAACTATAGTCGTACTTCAAACCGACAAAAATGCAAGGTACCTTCATTTCTCTCGTAAAAATTATGAGATTTAGTAAAATCACCTCATGAAACGTCCGATTTCTCCGCTTACCTCTTCAGCCATTCATATTTCGCCTTGGAGATAGCCTTGCATTTCTTTCGGCCCTTCGTCCTGCAGTATGGGCATTTGAGGTATCCATAGTCCATGTCAGAGTTTGCCTCTGCTATACGGCAGGCGGTACTACTTGACGACAGACATTCCGCACCTTCATTCACGGTGCATGTCTCGCAAAGATACTCGTCACCTCTCTTCATTACCACCGCCTTACCCTTGCAGGTAGGACATACCAGATACCCTTTACCTTTGCAGACACCGCATCTGTCTTTATGTAACTACAAAAATCAAAAAACTTACAAAATAAGGTTTCAACTAACATTTTTTTGCCATATAATTTGCACAAGTGAAAACTTATTTGTAACTTTGTGCCAAGTTTAAAGAACCGCTATTCTTTCTTGAATGGCTTGAGCCACTTTTTAGTGGCTTTTTTTATTTCATAATATGATGACAAGAGTAACAGTTTATGTTGATGGGTTTAATTTCTATTATGGATTGAGGACCCAAAAGAGATTGGATCAGAAGTGGGCAAAATCCTATTGGATTAATTTGGTCAAGCTTTTTGAACAGTTCCTTGGAGAAGACCAAGTATTAGAGAAGGTTATTTACTTTACTGCATCTCCATTGAATAAAGACAAAAGTGCCCGACAGAGTGCATTTCTCAATGCCAACAAATTAATAAACGGTGATCGTTTTGAAGTGGTTAGAGGAAAATATCTGGAGAAAACGATCAAGTGTCCTAAGTGTCATTATACAATAATTCGCCCTGAAGAGAAGAAAACAGACGTGAATATCTCTATCAGAATGATTGCTGATTGCGTGCAGGACAAGACCGATACAGTGATTTTGGTTAGCGGAGATAGCGATTTGGTACCACCTATAGAGTTCATTCAGAGGAACTATCCATCCAAAAAGGTCAGAGTATATTTCCCTCCTTCTATCAGTAGTTCGAATCTTACAAGTAATATGAGGGCTCATAAAGGAAAAGTAATCTATCTGCAAAGCAATTTCAAAAAATTCGAGGATAGTTCGATGCCAGACTTGGTTACGAAAGAAGGAAAGACTTATACCATCCCTGAAAAGTGGAAGGGAGAAGACTAAATTTTCCAATATGCCAAAAACAAGTGGCACCTCTCCGTCATTCAGAGAGGTGCCACCGTCATATTTCCGCATTACCTCTTTAGATGCTCATATTTCGCCTTGGAGATAGCCTTGTACCTCATACGGGTCTTCGTCTTACAGTATGGGCATTTCACATTTCCGAAGTCCATGTCGGGATTAGCCTCTGCTATACGGCAGGCGGCACTACTTGACGACAGACATTCCGCACCTTCATTCACGGTGCATGTCTCGCAAAGATACTCGTCACCTCTCTTCATCACCACCGCCTTACCCTTGCAGGTAGGACATATCAGATACCCTTTACCTTTGCAGACACCGCATCTTCCCTTTGATGCCGTTACCGTTGAACGCCCTTTCTGTCCAGTACGAGCTGTCTGCGCATTGATGCTAATGGCAAACAACATTAGCAATGAAATGATTATCGTTCTGTTCATAATTCTCTTTTTTGAAATAGAATATCTCCCTATTCTAAATCGCATATGGTACGATTAAAAATCAGTTTCTTCTAAACATTAGTTGACGTTGTAATTAAATGAAACTTTATTACTTGTAGTTATGCATTTATCTGCTACCCAGATGATTACATAAACAGTGCATTCTGAATTTTGATTCAAATGCAGTTGTGAATATGGCATGAAGATGACGAAATCATCATATAACGTAGAGTCGTACGTAGCATAAAACGATTCGCTAGCAGATACATTTCCATCAGTAGTACAATATTTCTTATCATTATCTTTTATTGGAGCACCATTTGCATAATGGTAATATGCCACTACGTCACCAGGTATATTTAGCATGTTGTTAACCGTGAATCCAATATGTAAGTTCATACCATAATTGCCATTTGAATCTTGGACATTATGTTCGATGTAAAACTTAGAAATTGTGCCTGTAATATTAGCATATATATCACTTAACAACTGGTCTCTTTTTTGGTCAATATCGTTTTTGAGGTTCTTATTGAAATCTATTGCTTTCGGATATTCTACTTCCCAAATTCCGTGAGCTTCATTGTATTTCGATGTTACTTTTATATACATTCCAATACAAACCACTGCAATATATGGTATGGTGCCATAGATTATCCATTTGCAACATTCCCAAAACCCGATTGTAATATCCCAAAAAGTAAATGTAAGTAGATAAACAGTCCATGCAAACAGGTTATATACAGCAAGTACCAAAATCAAGTAGAGTGGTAACCAATAATAGATTTTATTATTATCATTATAGATAGATTCTTTCTTGGGTTCTGATGGTACAAACTTCGCTTTCTGGGAATACATTTTTTGGTAATATTGCTTTACAAGCGTAATTCTATTGAAATCATCAGAAGTCCAGTCAGCACGACATTTGTCACAATGATATTTATATTTACGGTTAATATTATCATTAGCAACTATCTTACCGAGGTATGCCCCCCCTTTTGATCCTAAACCTTGAGCAAAATTGGTACCGAAAAAAGCATCTACACCATAGCCTATCACGGTTCCTGCTACCTTTCCTGTAAATTTCCCTAATACTTCCAAGGTTCCATTTCGTCCCTTATTTTGTTCTGTCTGTGAAATGTGCTCATTTTCACCACATATAGGGCATTTGTATATATACGTCATAATTCGCTTTGTTTTATGATTTATTTATATTTTACTTCTATCCATGTATTTGTTTATAGTTAATCCTATCTTATTTTTATTTCCCAATATCCTCCATTTAGTAGAGGAGAGTTTTTGGGTAGATCAAGACCTTGCGCAGAAAGTTGTCTTAATATAGTATCTGCACAACGTGAATTGTTAAACAAGTTGATTGGTGTGATACCCATTATACACACATTAATATTGAACTGCTGACCACGATCAATATGTTGACCTCCGATGCAACTTGCATGTCTTGCCGTGAGAACAAATTGTGCCATAGCCTATCTTATTCCACGATTTAAAGCCTTTGATGCATTTTTAGGGTCTCTTGTCAACCAATCTAAAGCAAGGAATGCAGCAATAGGACGCATGTTGAACTTGTCGATCAGACTATTATAATTCCAGCCTTCAATAATGATGGAAGGAGTTACATTATTGTCAACCCATTCTTCAAATGCAGCGTTAATTCGTTTATCCATCCTTTCAATCTTGTCAGCTGTTTGTTCAAGCATATAGTCCGGATAATCTTGCGCACATAATACCATTATTATTTTATCTCTATTCATATAATTAGGATTTAAGCGGCGTTACAACAACCTTCATAATACATTCTCTCAGAAAAATCATTGGCATCAGCTTCTACTGGCTGATTTACATATGCTTCAAAATCATATTCTGGTTTTATATAGTGTGTGAAGTTATATTCCCAAACCTTGATTGTCTCATCATCCACCGAAACTCTCTCCGGATTGTTGATAGCATAGTCTTGGAAGGCATGTCTGCTTTCGTGCATGATAGTCTCCATTACTTGCTGCGGGTCACTATCCTTTAGAAGATTTGCATTAAGATTTATCTCTTTTGTAATGGGATTAAAAGCCCCGAGATTTCGGGGCCCCATATCCTCCTTGAAATGCAGGTTGTTTGTATATCCCGTTATTTCATTGAAGTTATCATGAAACTCTTTCAAATATTCAGCTCTTTGTTCCACGTTTGCATCTTCATAAGGAGGATGACGGTGCATATCCGCTTCCATAAACTCTTGGACAGCAGATGAAGTACAATCTTCCAATGTTTCTTCGTCACAGAACTCACATGACGTACATATTGGTGAATCTGATATTTGAAACTTTTCAGAACGTACATTTTTCAGCTCTGTCTCTTCTGTATATTCAAAAACATCCATATTCTACTTTACTTTATTCACTTTTATCCAATGTTTATCTGTTGAAAGAGCTGTTGATACCAAACACTGACCAACCAACAATTTAGGAATAATAGGCTTCTGTTCTTTGGAAATACCCATGGATTCTGCAATTGCGGTACAGTCATCTTCTGCTACTAAACGGTGTGTAATTTTGGTGTTGGTATTCTTTATAGCATCCGGAATAAGACGTGTGGGAACCTGGTCCACCAGAAACATTCCTTCTCCATACGCACGAATTTCCGACAACATGTTACTGAACATCATTGCAGTCTTATATTGAGGTAACTCTGGCTTATCGCACTTTTGCATAACACGATGAGCTTCCTCTATAACCGTGAGGTGTTGGCAGTTGTTTGCATTGAAGTCGATGTTCCCAATTTCAGCTTGTGCCGTTCTATATTCGTAGAGGAACTGTAGTATCAACGCCATAAAGAACGACTTGTCAACATCATCACCAACGTATGAAAGATTGATAACACATGGTTTGTTGAAGATTTCTTCCCATGGAGTGGATTGTAATACATCCAACAGATTCTTTTTCCAACCTCTACGAAGTGAGGAGATGCGAGTGTTAAGGCAAGCTTTCATGTTATCACTGACACGTTTTTCGTAACCATGTGCATCCATTACTGCATCAACATGTGAAGCCATTGATGTTAATGTCGGTGCAAATATCTTGCCAAAAATAGGTTCTGCGCCTTTTCCTATCCAGTTCGTTGACGGGCTCTGATACAGAGAATAAATCAAGTCTTCCATTAGTACAGGCAGTATGTCGTACATAGGGAATGCTGATGCAAATGTTGATTTAAGTCGGTCTATATGAATAAGAACATTAGGTTCCTGTTCCGCAGATAACCACACTGGCTCAAACGGATTAAGATGTAGTTCTGATAACTTTACGTTTTCTCTTGTTTTACGGTCTCGATAGTTTCTGCAACCAGGGATAAAAATGTTGATAGGCGAATCTTTATGAACCTTATTATATTCAATAGCCCAATCAACATATTCGGTCTTGGCTGGTTCAATAACGAGGAATGGAATATGACGTCTATTCTGGCTTATAGAATTTAACACTGCTTGTACCGTGTTTGTCTTTCCTGTACCGTTTATTCCCGAGAGCAAGGTATGTTTTGATAAAACATCAATAGGAAGATTATAGGGCATGTTGGTTTCCGAACCGCCATACAACATACTACCGAATTCTATAACATCATCTGCCAATGATGTAGTTTGATTCAATGAAAACTCCGGTGCGCTGTCAACGACACTAATGCCAGGAACAGAACGGAGAGGAAAGTTTATAAGATAAGATAATTCCTTCGTGGTGAGAACGGTCTTTAATTCCTTATAATGTTCTCCTAAAGGATGGTTAAATAGTTTTCCATTCGCACTATTTACCATCAGTACAGGCGATGATACATGTCCAAGGGTTAATTCTCGCAATGTATTTTTGCTATCTATAGTCTCATCCATGATATCTGTAATGTTATGGATGCGAATAGGTTCATATATACTCTCTTGCCCACTAAGGATTGATCGTAACTGCAAGCTACCGCCCATCAAGTCACTTTCCTTCTCTGCCATTAGATACACACCAACCTTCCATAACCCCGTGGCCTTACCTGATTCTATACGTTTTGAGTGATAGAATAGATGTTCGCTAACTGCTTCTACATGCTTATTTACAAGATTACGGCTTATGCTCTGCGAACGGCTTTCGTTTGTAGCCATTGTATCTGACTCACTATTACTTTCTGAGTCGGATGTACCAAGAGTCGTTGTCTTTTGGGGCATCAAGCCAGAAATAAAATTACCAACAGTGGCTCCAGCTACAATATTCAAAGCTGCACTACTTATTGTACCAACTACGTCTGCACAACCTTCAAGAACTGCTCCAGCAGCAGGGAATATGGATGCAGCAATTCCTAATCCAGTACCAGCTAATGCAGCCTTTCCCAGTTTGGAGAAATCCTTCTTCGATACGGCTTCACTGAAACTCTTTGTATGAGTAACAGAGTGGGAAGACGTGTGTGATTGGGAATTTCCTTCTGTCAACCCTTCTGTAACATTCATGGACTTCAATGACTCTGCCTGACCATTCATTTCTCGCAATTGATAGATCATCGACTCTGCATCATTATTCTCTATTGGGTCGGCAACAACGAGATATGCATAACTTTTACAGCCAGACATTCCTGCAATAAGTTTATCTATGGTAGCTGGATAAATGGTTTTATACTGGCTATCCATAGAAGGAATGCCTGTTAATGCATATACATTCTCCAGTTCCTCTGACGCAACACGCTTACAGAAGTTAGATATTCTGGCATCATCGTTCTTCAACAACTCGGTCTGAAGTCCCGGCCAAATACCTCCAATAAATCTTTCCAGATTGCGAACCAGTTTCTTTGGAGGCACGGCTTTACCTGGAGCTCTAAGTCCAAGGTACAGGTGACTCTGTTTGCCATCACCTGTAATGAGAAACAGTAGCTGCATCTCCTTTGGCAAGAAGCAAGAGTACAGAATTTTCTGCATCGCTGTAAAACACGCCTCCGCTGATTTGTCTAGCGGTCTGCCTATCTGTCTAATCTCAATCCAAGAGGCAGAACTAACAAGGGTCGTGGGTATTGCTTCTAGTTCAAAAGCAGCGTTTTCATTTGTTGATATATCAGTTAGATACTTCCTCTCCATACAGAAAGAAAGCGATTGAGACACGGCTGTTGCTGCCAACACCCGTGCCTGTGGTTCTAATTCTTGTAAGTTTGTATTCATAACTATTAATCAACCAATATACGAGCAGATTTCAAACTGTCCTTGTATGCCTGCATGAACTCTTTTGCAACTTTGTTTATTGAGTTCTTGACGCTGTTGTCATTAGTTAGTGCTTCCCTGATGGATGTTGCAACTGATGAACAAATAGAATCCCACTCTTCCCTGATAGAGTTAAATACCTGCGCTCTTTGATCGCTGTCAAGATTACGAGCCATAGCTTCAGCCTGCTTTTGTTCTTCGGTCTTCTCCTCACTAAACAACCATTTTGCCAACAAAGCACCTCCACCTATAAGCCATGTAAGTGGTCCACCTAGTAGCATAGCGACAGCGCCTCCAATAGCAGCGCCTCCGATAGCAGCTCCCCATCCATCACTATCTTCCTTCAATTTCTCTGAAATCCCGTACAATACTGAGTCCATATTAATGTCAGAAAGATTTACCTCTCCAAGTTTTACATTCTTTGGGAGGTTTACATCAACACCTTGTGCATTATATACGGCAATAATACTTTCAACCTTATCCCGAATTTCCTGCGTACTTTCTTTTATTGCACTCTCTACGTATGCTGGTGCGTTGGAAGAAAACTCTGCTACGCTTTCTTGAACGGTATCAGATATTGCTGCTTGAAGTGTATCGATGCTGTAATTCTCTTCTGCATCTCTCCATGCAGTAATAATACCACCTATATCATCGGTTACTTTATCCCATAGATCATGTCCAAAGTTTTCAACAAATACGTCAAAAGTATCACTACTTTTTAAGAAAGCATTAATTTCTTCCTCCAATCCTACATCCATTCCGTCTGTACGTAAGTCCATACGAGCCACCTCTGCTACACCTTGTGATATCGTAAGTGAAGGATCTTGATCTCTATACACTTGTGATTCATTTACGTTCCAACATTTACATACCAAAGGGATAATAAAATTCATTCGAGATGCGCCACCTGTGAGAAAAACACCATAAATGCTTTGGTTTCCAATATGGTTCTTCTTGTAATCAAGCATTGCATCTTCAATACTTTTTATATAACCCTTCTCCTTGAGAAATTCATTGAGCTCACCTGGTTTGTATGCAAGTTTGAAGCGTTCGTCTTCCAAGTCTTCATCATCAATAAAGTCATCAAAGTTAATGGTCTTCTTGACTTTCAATGAAGGGTCAAAATATACTTGTTCCTTAACTTTTCTTGCTTCAAATATTAGATAATCTGTTAACTTGGGATATTTAGTTTCAAATTGTCTTATTGCATCACTTTCTTCTCGCTGCTGAGCATAAATGCTTTTCTCAATGAAGGATGCACCACAATCATAGCCATGATCAATCAAACCTGGCAGATTTTTATTCATATATGTAAAGTCCAACGTACTAGAACCCATGTCAAATACAATCGAACCTTTGTCGATGTTACGTCCAAGTCCTGAAGTTACATCATGCTGTGCACGAACAAATGCTGCGCGCGACTCTTTTGTTACACCTGCTATTGGCAACTCAGCCATACGTGCCATTTCAACATATAAGTCCTGAGTTGATTTGTCCCATCCTGATGGTGTTGCAATATACACAAGATGGTTGTTGTCAGTAAGTACAGCCTTGTTGTTCTCACGTATTCGTTTGTAAACTTCGTGCATAAAACGAATCATTATCTTCTCTGCATCACCATTAACATTTTTCGGTGCCTGCTTGAAGCAAACTCTCACATTGGCTTGTTTAAGAATCTCAGGGTTGAATGCAGCATCGCCAATATATGCATTGCCATTGTCAAGAATTGTGATAGCAGAAGGCATTACCTTTTTGTTACCACCCATATCCAAATCTTTAGCAGGATCCAGTTGCTCCACTGCAGTATCCCACTGCATCGGGCATATAGCAGCAGATGTTTCACCGTGTCCTAAATCTATACCGATAATATATTCAATTTGTTTTTTCTGAGTGTTAGTCATAATTGTTAGGTATTTTTATTTGATTTTGACATTGTTGTTTATGCAGGAATGAAAACTTTTCCTGGAATAATTAGATTGCCGTTCTTCACGATAGCAGGGAAAACCTCCTTCATGTCTGTAGCGTTTGGTGATGCGACCTTGTCGAACCAGGATGTTTTTTCTTCGGAATAGTTTTCCAGTGTAATATCATAGTTATCAAGTGTCTCAGTCAAATCTTCAATTCTCTCCTGTACTTTCTTGATGTACTTTTCCTCGGTTGCATCATGATTACGCTTGTAGCCAACGAGACTCTGTATGCTTTCAATGAGGGGTCGATACTCTTTGTCTAATGTGGGCTTCTCTTGTGATTCGTATTTCTGTACAACGCGATTTACTTGAGCACGGAAAGTGCCAATAAGGTTATCAACACTCTCACATACATCATGTACAATACTAATAAAACACTCTACGTCAATAGGTTTGTTTGTTTCTTCTTCAACTACAATCCTCGGTGTATTTTCAACCATCGACTGTACCTGCATTCTCTTTGACATATATACAGATAATGCAACACCAGCTATAGCACCAAAAACAGCGCCCCATCCTCCTAGTATTAGTTTACCAGCAATAGCACCACCTGCTGCTCCCACCAACGAGTATGACGAATCATGTGTCACTCCCTGTGAAGTTGATACTGCATCCTGCACAGTATTAAACGGTAGGTTTTTCTTTGGCATAGAAATATTAGAAATGTCCTTTGTCAAGGTGGCACTCATCTTCTGTTGTGCACTTAAAAGTGAAATTGCAGCCTCAAGAATGTAGTCTTCAGACTGAGTAAGATTCTGACGGAACTCTCCTTCGGTATCGAAAGCTTTCTCTAGATAAGATGATACGGCTTTTACTGCATTGTTTAAATCATTAGGAAGAGTCATTCCTGTAAGAGTCTGTTGTAAGTCTGATTTGTTAGACTCAAACAGTTCACATAGTGTCTTTCTGTTGTTCATTGTTTACATGTTTTGTTAATGTTTTTTATACATATACCATAATATAAATTTGTTCGGCAACACTAGGATTTGTAAATTCTATAATGTGTATAAGAACTCAATGTTTATCGTTTTTTTCTCAAAGATTTGGATATATAAATAGTGCCATAGTATTCTAATTGTTTAGTAATGATTAAATAGTCCGAAGCTAAATTGTAAGCAGAATCCAAACCTGGAACTCCATTTACAGCCTTGTCATAAGCCCAATCCGTTGCATTCATAACGGATGGTAAGGTTAATGATTTTTCTTTTTTCATGATTTTATCGGCTTTCAACAATTAAGCACTAACAGTTTTTTCAATCCTTAGGTTCACAAAGGAAATATCCGAGTGTAAATGAAGGCACGAAGTCTGTCATAGGGAGCATTTCTTCCATAAATGCACCTGCTGTGCCGCCTGGCGCCTTGAAATACTTATAGAACATGAATGCGCCTACGAATGCCCAAACAAAATCAAAGGCTTCTCCGATTCCTGGCAGCAGATATGAAAACATACCTACCGCATCCATTGCAACACAGTTTACGAGTCCTGGTTTCTCCATAATTCTTCTCCTTTTTAGTTAACACGTTCCACATTAAGATCCACTCCGTTCAGGCATCCGGCTTTCTTGATGTCTATGCCGTAGATGCGCATGAAGGCGTCAATTACTTGCTGGCCTCCGTTGGTGTTGACGGGGTTGCTCATGCCGTTGGTGACTACCTGTACAGTCATGCCGGGCTCGATGTGAATGCCGTTGGTAGTCTTGCGGCTCTTAGTGGTGATTCTAAATAGTGCCATAGTATTCTAATTGTTTAAGTATTAGTATATCTTCTGTTTAGGTTTGCAGACAAATAAAAAAGGGTGTAAGTTTGCACTTACCCCCTGTTAGGCTCTGGACTGCCCTCTATTATGAATAAGAACAACTCACACCCTTGATGGTGTATATTGGTGCCAATGGCGGCTGCGCATATACAGAATCAAGGGAAGAACGTTGTTCGCTGTTTTCCTATAATAGAGTGTTGAATTGTCCAGATTCAAACAGGTGGAAAAAGCTTAACGCTTCCTTTCTTAGAAATATGTCTTGCAGATGGTGGTATTACCAAATGCTTTTGCAAAAGTAAGCATTTTTTTTGAAATAACGTTCATTATGAGTTGTTTTTTTCATATTTTCCTTCATTTTTAGTTTTTTCAGACTTACCGCTCCTGCTTTTTGGGCATAAAAACGGCACGAACATACTTTTTCCCTCTTAGTATCTCGGCACCGCCAAGCGCCATTGCCCCATCGGTAGAAAGTAGTCCGTGCCTATACACGGACACATGGCATCTGTCTGCCTGGGGCAATATCTTCATTTGGCGGTTTACTTCACTTCAATGTTGCCACCACTATCGTGACGTTGCAACTCAGTTCAGTGAGCCTAAGTTTCAGATACCTAAGCGTAAGACGACCTGTGTCATTTTTATCATTCTCGTATGTCTGCCTGATGCCTGTATGAAGCATCTATACTGCAAAAATACAAAAAATATCGGACATTAGTGTGGTCGGCACGGACTTTCTGTCGTTCTTTTAACAATTTTTGCAAATCTACTTTCATATCGTTGTTCTGTTGACCACCCAGGTCATTCCGACGAGCGAAACACAGAAATGACATTTTGGGATTCATTTCTTTTGAACACGAATTTCATAAATGACACGAATTATAGTTTCGTGATTCTGTGACTGTAAAATTACTCAAAAGATTTGACAGGGCAAAAGAAAGTTGTTGTTATTTTGGGGTGGCACTATAAAAATGCGCGCAAAATGTATCAGAATACTTTTTACAGACAATTGTAAAAATCTAAGGCTAAGTAATCAAAATTATTTTTATAATGATAAGCAAATGACTTGTTTTTATTTTTTTGATATATCTTGCGTCTGCAAAAGCCCTTCTAATGAAAACCAAATATGCATCCAAATATAGCACAATCTAATATAAAAATAATTCTGATCACTTACTTATGTTGTATAATTTCACTGTGTCACCCGTTTTGCAAAGTTAAAGGGCCCCTTTTACAGTGTTAAAGTGCCCCTTTTGCAGTGTTAAAGGGGCACTTTAACTTTGCAAAACGGGCACTTTGCAATTCTGAAGGTTTCTTATCACAAATGTTTGGATAAAAAGTGACGAAGTGACACCTACAGGGTAAAAGCCATTGTATTTACGCAGTCTGGTGCGGTAACACTTCATCAGTGAAGTGTCGGTACAGTGTCGTTACAGGTGACACTTCCGCAGAACCTTGGTGACACTATATGTTTACACTGTCACCATTTAATCGGCTATAAGACTGTATATTATACACGGAGGTGACACATCGCCACTTTTCATACAAACATCAGGTTCAGGTGGTCAACTGTGTTGTTGCAGAACTGTAAGCAAATATTAAATATGTGTAATTTTTTTTAGTAATCTTCGTTATTTGGAGAATATTTTGTAATTTTGTATTCTGAAATTAAAGATCGCATTTAAAATACTGAAACAATGGCTCAGTCAATAGACATTAGAGAATTAAATGCTCTGATAGAGCAACATTCAAATTTTGTGACAAACCTCACTGCGGGCATGGATCGCGTGATAGTAGGACAGAAGCACCTTGTGGAGTCACTCCTCATAGGACTTCTCAGTGACGGACACATTCTCCTCGAGGGTGTACCAGGACTGGCAAAGACACTTGCAATCAAGACTCTGTCAAGTCTCATAGACGGACAGTTCAGCAGAATACAGTTTACACCAGATCTCCTTCCTGCCGATGTGGTGGGTACTATGATATACTCTCAGAAGGAGGAGGCCTTTCAGGTAAAGAAGGGTCCTGTATTTGCCAACTTCGTATTGGCAGATGAGATTAACCGTGCTCCAGCCAAGGTGCAGTCGGCTTTGCTGGAGGCCATGCAGGAGCATCAGGTGACCATCGGTGATGATACCTTCCATCTGCCAAAGCCTTTCCTCGTAATGGCAACCCAGAATCCGGTGGAGCAGGAGGGTACCTATCCATTGCCTGAGGCTCAGATGGACCGTTTCATGCTCAAGGTGATTATCGGCTATCCTACTATCGAGGAGGAGAAGAAGATCATGCGCAGCAATCTGGGCGGTGCTATGCCAGAGATATTGCCGGTGTCTTCTGCCGAGGAGATTATGAAGGCTCGTGAGATAGTGCGCCAGGTATATATTGACGAGAAGATAGAGCAGTATATCGCTGATATGGTCTTCGCTACACGTTATCCTAAGCAGTATGGTCTTGGCGAACTGGAGTCTATGATAACATTCGGCGCTTCACCTCGTGCTTCGATCAATCTGGCTAAGGCAGCACGTGCCTATGCCTTTATTAAGCGCAGAGGCTATGTAGTGCCAGAGGATGTCAGAGCTGTGGCCCATGATGTGTTACGTCATCGTATCGGACTGTCATACGAGGCAGAGGCTAACAATGTTACTGCAGAGGAAATCGTTAGTAATATAATAAATAAGGTGGAGGTGCCTTGATTTTTTTAGTACAGTAAAAGACTAATACCAGTTCAACAGTGGATACTAATGAATTGATAAGTAAGGTCAGGCGCATCGAGATAAAGACGCGTGGTCTCTCCAGCAATATCTTTGCCGGTCAGTATCATTCTGCCTTCAAGGGTAGGGGTATGGCCTTTGCAGAGGTAAGGGAATACCAGTATGGTGATGATGTGAGAGACATAGACTGGAATGTCACGGCAAGGTTTCACCGCCCATACATCAAGGTGTTTGAGGAGGAACGAGAACTGACCGTGATGCTGCTGGTGGATGTGTCTGGCTCATTGCATTTCGGTACGAAGGCAAAGACCAAGAGTGAGATGGCGACGGAGATTGCTGCCACACTGGCTTTCAGTGCCATACAGAATAATGATAAGATAGGAGTGATATTCTTCTCTGATCGTATAGAGAAGTATATTCCTCCAAAGAAGGGACGTAAGCATATACTATACATCATAAGGGAGATGCTCGACTTTGAACCCGTATCCCGTAAGACTGATGTGGCGGTAGCTCTCGAACATCTTGGCAGGATGCAGAAACGCCGTTGCACAGCCTTCGTGATGAGTGATTTCTATGATCGCAAGGATTTCGAGAAA
Organism: Prevotella sp.; assembly: GCA_045617365.1. Lineage (GTDB taxonomy): Bacteria > Bacteroidota > Bacteroidia > Bacteroidales > Bacteroidaceae > Prevotella. The sequence goes on from JAZLIN010000134.1 coordinate 14,148, forward strand.
CCCTTGCAGATTTGTCGCGCGCGTCATGATGTGGTAGGAATACAGTTGTATGACCCTCTGCTCAAGATGCTGCCTGACGTGGGAATAATACGTATATGCGATGCGGAGACCGGACACGAGCAGTATCTCGATACATCAAGCAAGGCGGTGAGAAAAGCACATCAGATGTATTGGCAGGAGCGAACTGATGTGTTGCGGCGTACATTCCAGCGTAACTCCGTGGACTATGTCTCGGTTGCTACGAATGGAGACTTCGTCAAGGCATTGCAGCAGCTCTTTGCCATGAGGTGATGGTAGTTAACGGTTAACAGTTGGCAACGACATAAAAGTTCCGAATTAGGTTTCGCCCTAAAATAAAATTGAAATAATATATTGTATCAACAATGATTACGTTTTGTCGTAACATATTATTTGTCATAGCATTATTAGCCTCAACGCCAGTATTTGCTGATGCATTGATAGAAAACTCCATTGACAGCCTGCAGATATTTGTAGGTGAACAGACGGGGATGCATCTATCGGCATTAGTAAAACCAGGGCAGAAGGTTCGCTTTCCGGATTACAGACCGCAGCAGATGATAACTGCCGGGGTGGAGATTGTTGAGGCACCCCGTATAGATACCACGGAGGAGAGTGATGGTTATATCAAGGTGACACAGCATTTGTTGCTGACCAGTTTTGAGGATTCGCTCTATTGTATCCCTGCGCAGAAGGTGATGGTTGACGGCAAGGCACAGATGTCAAAGACTCTTGCGCTGAAAGTTCTCACCGTGGAGGTTGATACACTGCACCCTAACCAGTTCTTTGGCGCAAAGGATGTACAGGATAATCCTTTCCTTTGGGAAGAGTGGGCTGAAGTGTTCTGGCTCAGTGTGTTAGCTATGATAATGTATATGATATGCTGGTTGGCATATCTCCGTCTGAAGAGTGACAAGCCTATCCAACTCAAGGTGCGCATAGTGAAGCGCATACCGCCTCATCAGAGAGCATTGACTGCTATAGACAAAATCAAGAGTACGGCTCAGACATCGGACCCTAAGACATACTACACCGAACTGACAGAGACTCTGCGCCGCTACATGGAGGAGCGATTTGGTTTCAGTGCCATGGAGATGACCAGTTCGGAGATTATTGGCCGACTCAAGCAGGAAGGTGATGATGAGAAGATACAGGAGTTGCGTATGCTCTTTGAGACTGCCGACCTGGTAAAGTTTGCCAAGTATGACGTGAACTTCAGTGAGAATGACCGCAACCTTGTCTCTGCAGTAGAATTTATTAATACTACCAAGCAGGACAATCTGCCTACAGAGGAACGCATAGAACCGACTATCACAGAGCAACAGCGACAGACCATCCGTATGCGTCTGTCATTGAAGTGGACCATGGCGATACTTGTTGTATTGGCATCGATTATCATAGGGTATGTATTGTATCAGGTATATGATATAATGTGTTAATAAGTAAAACGAAAAATGGAATTTACACAACCGATATATTTCCTCTTGCTGCTTTTGCTCATACCTTATATATTATGGTATGTGCTGTGGCGTAACAGAGGAAAGAGGAAGATGGAGGCCTCTATGACCTTCAGTGATTCCTTTGCCTATAAGAATGCACCGGTCAGTTGGCGTGTGAGACTCATTCACATGCCAATGATACTGCGATGCATTGCTTTTGTGCTTATTGTCGTAGCAATGGCGCGCCCACAGACACACAACGCGTGGGATGAGAAGACGGTAGAGGGTATAGACATCATGCTGGCTGTGGATGTATCGACCAGTATGCTGGCAGAAGACCTCAAACCAAACAGAATAGAGGCAGCCAAGACTGTGGCGGCAGAGTTTATCAGCGACCGCCCTAATGACAATATTGGTCTCACGATCTTTGCTGGTGAGGCATTTACTCAGTGTCCTATGACGGCAGACCATACTTCACTCCTTAATCTGTTAAGAAATGTGCGCACGGACATTGCTGCTCAAGGTCTTATCAGCGATGGTACGGCGATAGGTATGGGACTGGCTAATGCGGTAGGCAGACTGAAGGAGTCTAAGACCAAGAGTAGGGTAGTGATACTCCTTACTGACGGTTCCAACAATATGGGTGACATTTCTCCTATGACAGCGGCACAGATAGCCAAGAGTCTTGGCATACGTGTATATACAATCGGTGTGGGTACCAACAAGGTGGCACGCTATCCTATGCCTGTGGCAGGAGGTGTGCAGTATGTCAATATACCGGTGGAGATTGACACCAAGACGCTGAGCAGTATTGCTGCTACATCAGAGGGAAACTTCTATCGTGCCACAAACAATAGCGAACTGCGCAAGATATATAAAGATATCGACAAACTTGAGAAGTCACGCCTCAACGTAAAGAAGTTCTCAAAGAAGTATGAAGCATACCAGCCATTCATACTTGCCGCATTGCTGGTACTGATAATGGAACTGCTGATGAGGTTAACCATATTAAGGAGAATATAAATGAGATTTGAAAGCACAATATATCTTTGGTTCCTGATGCTTATTCCGATCATGTCACTGCTGATGGCATGGGCGGAATACAGACGTAGTAAGATGATAAAAAGACTTGGCGATGCAGAGTTGGTAAAATCCCTTATGCCATTGGCTTCTGCTCGTCGCCGATGGATAAAGTTTGGACTTATGCAGGCTATCCTCGCCGTGGTAATCATTATGCTTGCCCGTCCGCAGATGGGTACCAAGGTGTCAAATGAGAAGAGAAATGGCATTGAAGCCATTATATGTATGGATATCTCCAACTCCATGATGGCAGAGGATGTACTTCCTAACCGTCTGCAGAAGAGCAAGATGCTGGTGGAGAACCTCGTGGATAATTTTACCAAAGACAAGATAGGTCTCGTGGTATTTGCCGGTGATGCCTTCGTGCAGTTGCCTATCACGAGCGACTATGTTTCGGCAAAGATGTTCCTCCAGAATATCGAACCATCCCTCATACAGCAGCAAGGCACTGATATAGCCAAGGCACTGGAGGTGGCTTCGAGTAGTTTCACCAAACAGGAGAACATAGGCAAGGCTATCATTGTCATCACCGATGGTGAAGACCATGAGGGTGGTGCAATGGAAATGGCGAAAGAGGCAAAGAAGCGTGGCTATAAGGTCTTCATCCTTGGTATAGGCAATACCTCTGGAGCACCAATCCCTACCGGAGATGGTGGATATATGAAGGATAATGCAGGCAATACCGTGATGACAGCCCTTAACGAACAGATGTGTAGAGAGATAGCATCTGCAGGCAACGGTACATATATTCATGTTGACAATACATCTGCTGCTCAGGAACGATTGAATACGGAGATCGGCAAGATGCAGAAGGGCGAGATGGAGTCTGTGGTGTATGAGGACTATGATGAACAGTTTCAGGCATTCGGTTTTCTCGCTATCCTGCTAATAATCATAGAGGTGTTAATCAGTGAGGCTGCCAATCCATGGTTTGAGAAGTTCTCTCTCTTCAAGAACAGAAAGTGGAAGGTAGAGACAGAAAGTATGAAGACATTGATGATACTCGTGGTTATGACCTTTACCACCCTCACCGTTAATGCACAGGGAGATAGGTCGCAGGTACGTGCAGGAAACCGTGAGATGCGCCGTGGTGCACAGGATGCTCCTGCCAAGGCAGAGTTGCATTACCGTAAAGCCCTGGCAGACAATCCTGCCAATACTCAGGCCATGTACAACCTTGGTTGTGCATTGATGGCGCAACAGAAGGATTCAGCTGCCATAGAGGCATTCATGAAGTCTGCACAGTCTGAGACGAGCAAACAACGTCGGGCTATGTCATACCATAACATGGGAGTGATACTGCAGAAGAATCAGATGTACAAGGAAGCAATAGAGGCTTATAAACAGGCACTGAGATTGCAACCGTCTGATAATGCAACTCGTTATAATCTAGTGCTTTGCCAGCGACAGTTGAAGAATAATCCGAATAACGACAATAATAATCAGGACAAGAATAAAGACAAGAACAAGGATAAAAATAAAGATCAGAACAAAGATAAGGATCAGAACAAGGACAAAGACAATAAAGACAAAGACAAAAAACAGGATCAGAATAAAAACCAGAAGCAGGATCAGGACAAGCAGCAGATGAGTAAGGAGAATGCTGAGCAACTGCTGAAAGCTGCTATGCAGGAAGAGAAATCGACCCAGCAGAGACTGAAAAAAGCAATGTCGCAGCCACAGCGCCGTAACTTGCAGAAGAACTGGTAAAAATCAGAAAGATTTGTAATAATAAATAAATACAAGTTTCTCAAGTTGCTCAATTTGTTCGGTTTTATGGTTTTACGGTCGGTCTAAAGACCTTTTTGGTTTTACGGACTATACAAGTCATAGTTCACGAATTAAACGAAGACACGTGATTTCCGTACAACCATATAACCGTATAACCGATAAACTTGAGCTTGTGAAAGTTGAATAAATAAATGAAACGATTACTATACTACATATCCCTGCATTTGTTGTTGATGATGCTTCCATTGGTATCATTGGCACAAGGCATAACGGTACATGGACCATCACATGTCGCCGCTGGTCAGCAGTTTCATATAATGTATGAGGTCAAGACCACAGATGTAAGGGGATTCCGAATGGGGCAGGTCCCAGAGGAGATAGATGTGATATATGGACCAAGTACCAGCACTCAGCAGAGTGTAACTATAGTTAATGGTCGTACGGCGCAATCTTCAAGCGTTACGTACACCTATGTACTGATAGCCAAGAAAAATGGTACTTATGTAATACCAGCAGCAACGGCTGTTGTGGGAGGTACCAAGACAGCATCGCAGGCACTGCGTATCAATGTCTCGGGTACAGCACCACAACAAAGTAGTGGTGGTGGCGGACGTGGATACCAGCAGTCTCCACAGGCAAGAGTGCAGAGGGCAGGTTCGCCAATAAGGGGTAATGAGCTGTTTATCAAGGTGTCTGCCAATAAACAGCGTGTGTATGAGCAGGAGCCCATACTCCTTACATATAAGGTATATACAAATCTGGAGCTCACCCAGTTGGAGGGTAAGATGCCTGACCTCAATGGATTTCATTCCCAGGAGATACCTTTGCCGCAGCAGAAGTCTTTTCACATAGAGAAACTTGATGGCAAGCCATATCGCTGTGTTACCTGGAGCCAATATGTCATGTTCCCGCAGATGTCTGGCAAACTGGAGATTCCGAGCATAACCTTCAAGGGCATTGTGATGCAGGAAGACCCTAATGTAGATCCATTTGAAGCATTCTTCAATGGCGGCTCTGGCTATGTAGAGGTAAAGAAAGAGATTAAGGCTCCTGCCGTACAGGTAATGGTAGATCCTTTGCCACAGAAGCCCGCTAATTTTTCCGGTGGCGTAGGCAGGTTTCATGTCAGTGTTTCCCTTGACAAGAAGACAGTGAAGGCTGGTGACCCTGTCAATGTACATTTTGAAGTAGATGGAGTAGGTAACCTGAAACTCATTCGCCAGCCAGACCTTGATCTGCCGAAAGATTTTGACAAGTATGATGCCAAGGTAACAGAGAAGACGAAACTGACACCGGAAGGATTGTCTGGCAAGATGATATATGACATGCTCATCGTACCACGCAATCAGGGAAAATACGTTATCCCTGCCATGCAGTTCGTGTATTTCGATACACAGAGCAAATCGTATAAGACTCTGTCAACTGAACCGATGGAACTGACGGTAGAAAAGGGTGATGGCACAGGAACCAAGATAACAGACTATTCTCAGCGTGATGACAATGACATCCATGACCTCATGACAAGTATTACGAATCGTGAGAATCCGGAGCACACATTCTTCGGTAGCGCAATATATTGGATGCTTAATGTCCTCATACTTACAGCATTCCTCGTTCTTGTTATCGTATTCCGTAAACGCGCCATGGATATGGCTAATGTATCAGCAATGCGTGGAAAGAAAGCAAATAAGGTTGCAGCAAAACGACTGAAAGCTGCTGCAGGACTGATGGCTGCTGGTAAGGAGAATGATTTCTATGATGAGGTGCTTAGGGCATTATGGGGGTATGCTGGTGATAAACTGACTATGCCGGTAGAGCAATTGTCACGTGATAATATATCGGATAATCTTATACGTTACGGCGTGAGCGAGTCTGTGATAGCGACATTTATTGAGGCACTTGACGAGTGTGAGTATGCACGTTTTGCTCCACGCGATGCCGAGACCACTGCCAATGACATAATGCAGAAGACCTATGATAAAGCCAATGAGGCAATTACAGAAATAGAAGGAAGTATGAAGAAAGGTCAGGGAAAACCTGCAGAGGTCATGGCTATGCTGATAACACTCATCGTTCTCGCAATGTCATCACTTGATGCTTCTGCAGCCGATGCTTCAGTATTGAAGGCAAATGCCGATGCTGCCTATCGTTCAGGCAATTACCAGCAGGCAGTGGAACTGTACCAGCAGGAACTGAAAAATGGTATGTCGGCAGAGGCGTATTATAATATAGGCAATGCTTATTTTCGTATGGATCAGATTCCTCAGGCTGTATTGGCATACGAGAGGGCATCCCTACTTTCGCCATCAAATGATGATATACAGCATAACCTGAATATAGCGCGCAGCAAGACAGTGGATAAACTACCAGCAGAGTCCACCATATTCTTTAGTCAGTGGTGGGCTGCTATTGTCAATATGATGTCAATAGATAGTTGGGCACTGATGGCATTGGTGTCATTGATCGTTGCATTGTTGCTGTTCCTGTCATATCTCTTCCTTACGGATGAAGCAGTGCGTCGCATGTCTTTCTATGGGTCTGCATCATTACTGTTGCTGTTTTTCTGTGCCAATGTTTTTGCCTGGCAGCGTAAGAGCAGTTTGCAGTCACATGACCGGGGAGTGGTAATGACATCTGCGGTTACGGTAAAGACAGCCCCAGAGACAAAGGCCAGTGATAGTTGCGTGATACACGAAGGTACAGCGGTCAGGGTTACTGACAAGGACATGAAGGGATGGTATGGCATACAGCTCTCAGACGGACGTGAGGGTTGGGTGCAGACAAATGATATAGAATTGATATAAATTCCTGCTTATGCTTGAGACAATAGATAAACTTGCCATTGATTTGTTTTTTGGAAGTGATAGTGTTTTTCTTGATCACTTCGCACTCATAATGACAAATGCGTGGACGTGGACTCCAATGCTATTAGCACTGTTACTGCTTGTTATCAAAAACAATGATAATATGCAGATGATAGGTCTGTGTATGCTCTGTGCTGTCGGTTGTGTGCTCATTTCTTCTGGTTTGGCAAACATTGTGGTGAAACCGTTAGTGGAAAGGATAAGACCATGCAATGATCCTGCGATAAAATATTTGGCCCAGATAGCAGGCAATATACACAGCAAGGATTTCAGTTTCTTCTCTTCACATGCCGCCAATACTATGTCGCTCGCTTTCTTCCTGACGTTGCTCGTGAGGAATAAGGTGTTGTCATGTGTGCTGTTTTCATGGTCCCTGCTAAATTGCTGGACACGCCTGTATTTAGGACAGCACTTCTTCACAGATGTATTGACAGGTATCATCGTAGGAATCGTTGTAGGTGTTGTGATGTATATTATCTACCTTAAGTTAGTGAAACAGATGGGTGGAGGACGCAGCTATATTTCTTCGCAATATACCACTACAGGCTTTTCTTTACTTGACATAGACATTGTAGTGACGTGTTTCATTCTCTCCATTCTTGTTGCTTTAATTCCTGCGAGTTATTTGATACTGTAATGATGAACAATCCCAAGAATATACAGATAAAGGATTATACATATAATCTGCCCGAAGACCGTATAGCCAAATTTCCTATCGCACAGCGTGACGAGAGTAAACTGCTGGTGTATAACAAGGGTATGATTTCTCATGATACCTTTAAGAACATAACAGACTATCTCACTCCTGGTAGTTTGCTGGTCTATAACAATACCAAAGTCATCCAGGCGCGACTGCATTTCAATAAAGAGACAGGTGCCCTGATAGAGGTGTTCCTTTTAGAACCATCACAGCCACGTGACTATGAACAGGTATTTCAGACCCGTGGTAAGTGTGAGTGGGTGTGTATGATAGGTAATCTCAAGAAATGGAAGGAGGGAGCCCTGCACCGTAAGATAATGGTGGGTGACACCGAGATTACACTAAATGTAGAGCGAGGCAGCGAGATACAGACAGGTCACGTGGTTACGTTCACATGGGATGGCTGTGTTTCCTTTGCAGAGATATTGGAAGCGGTAGGAGAATTACCAATCCCGCCATACCTCAACCGCAAAACAGAGGAAAGTGATAAGACAACGTACCAAACGGTCTATTCAAAGATTAAAGGTTCTGTGGCAGCTCCCACGGCAGGTCTGCATTTCACGGACAGGGTGTTGGCGGATATTGATGCTCATGACATAGAGCGCGGAGAGGTTACGCTGCATGTTGGTGCAGGCACCTTCAAACCCGTGAAGGCAGAGCTGATAGAAGGTCATGAGATGCACCGTGAGTTCATCAGTGTGCATCGCAGCATGATAGAGCGTCTAATAGCTCACGGAGGGCAATGTGTTGCAGTAGGTACTACGTCGGTAAGGACTCTGGAGAGTCTTTACTACATGGGATGTAAGATTATGCGCAATCCTTCCATTGCAGAAGAAGAACTCTGTGTGGAGCAGTGGGAACCGTATGAGTCTGTTGCAGAGAGTCTATCGTCAATGGAAGCCTTGCAGGCTATACTGAGGTGGTTGGATGCCAATGGACTTCAGACATTGCATAGCAGTACGAAGATAATCATTGCCCCTGGCTATCAATATCATATTGTCAGAATGCTGATAACCAATTTCCATCAGCCGCAGTCAACGTTGCTGTTGCTTGTCTCGGCATTGATCGGTGATGATTGGCGCAATGTGTATGATTATGCTATGAGCAATGGCTTCCGTTTCCTTAGTTACGGCGACAGTTCTTTGTTAATACCATAGTTTGGTTGGAGCCTTGCGAAGAATCGCAAGGAACGGTGGCAATCTTATAACCATATAACCATACAACCGTACAACCAACCGTAAGACCGTACAACCGTAAGACCGTACAACCATACAACCATAAGACCGCATAAACCGCATAACCTCATTAAAAAACAAGATATGAACTACGGATATATAAAGATCGCTTCAGCCATACCCAGTGTAAAGGTTGGTGATTGTCGTTTTAATCTGCAGGAGATGCAGCAGATGATAGTACGTGCAGAAGGTCAGGGAGTAGAGATACTTGTATTTCCTGAACTATCCATAACGGGCTACACCTGTCAGGATCTCTTCCGTCAGCAATTGCTCATAGATACAGCAGAGCAGTCGGTGCTTATGTTGCTAGACTTCACCCGTCAGCTTGACATTATCTCCATCGTGGGACTTCCGGTTCAAGTAGGCTCGCTACTGCTCAACTGTGCGGTGGTGATACAGAAGGGTAGTGTATTGGGTATTATCCCAAAGACGTACCTGCCTAACTATAGCGAGTTCTATGAGAAGAGATGGTTTGCTTCAGCCCAGGATCTGCATCCTACAGAGATCACGTTTGCTGGCAGCAGGATAAAAGTTTCAGCCCAGCCTGTGATATTCCGTACATATACTGGAGCCACATTCGGCGTAGAACTTTGTGAAGATGTCTGGGCTCCGGAACCGCCTTCTACCAGACTCACTCTGGCCGGTGCTGACATCATCTTTAATCTCTCATCTTCAGACGAACTCATAGGTAAGCATTCATACCTATGTCAGTTGCTGTCACAACAGAGTGCCAGAACCATGAGCGGTTACGTCTATTCTGGTAGTGGATTTGGTGAGAGTACCCAGGACGTAGTCTATGGCGGTAATGCCTTAATCTATGAGAATGGCAAGTGTATAGCCAAGAGCGAACGTTTCTCGTTTGAACCACAGATGGTAATCTCACAGATTGACTATGAGAAACTTCGTGCCGAGAGACGTAATAACACTACATTCGTAAATGCTCAGCGTACAGGTTTCTTTGATAATGAGGTTCGTTTCGTGGACTGCCACTCCATTAACGTCAAGGATTTCTCGCTCATGCGCAGTGTTAATCCTACACCGTTCATTCCTGAGTCAGACGATATGCAGGCATCATGCGAGGAAATTTTCAATATACAGGTGGCAGGTCTTGCCAAGCGTATTGTTCACACCCATTGCAAGACTGTGGTAGTAGGTATCAGCGGTGGTCTTGACTCTACCTTAGCACTGCTGGTGTGCGTAAAGACTTTCGATAAACTCAATATGCCACGCACTGGCATCGTCGGAGTCACCATGCCGGGCTTTGGTACTACCGACCGCACATATACCAATGCCATGAACCTCATGAAGTCGCTTGGCGTAACCATCAAGGAAATCTCTATCAAGGATTCTTGCATACAGCATTTTAAGGATATAGATCATGACATCAATGTGCATGATGTGACGTATGAGAATGGTCAGGCACGTGAGCGAACGCAGATACTGATGGATCTCAGTAATAAACTAGGCGGCATGGTGATAGGTACAGGCGACCTCTCCGAACTGGCATTAGGATGGGCAACCTACAATGGTGACCACATGTCCATGTATGGAGTCAATGTATCTATCCCTAAGACTCTGATAAAGTATCTGGTGCAGTATGTGGCAGAGAGTGGTGTAGATGAATTGTCGCGCATTACATTGCTTGATATCATTGACACACCGATATCGCCAGAACTTATCCCTGCTGATGAACTGGGTAACATTAAGCAGAAGACAGAGGACCTTGTGGGACCATACATCCTGCATGACTTCTTCCTCTACTATATGCTTCGTTGCGGCTTCCGTCCTTCAAAGATTTTTATGCTTGCACAGCGTGCCTTTGGCGGTAGCAATCCTCAGTACCAGTTTGATGACGATACCATCAAGAAGTGGCTCACCACATTCATGCGACGCTTCTTCTCCCAGCAGTTCAAGAGATCTTGTCTGCCTGACGGACCAAAGGTGGGTTCGGTATCACTATCACCACGTGGCGACTGGCGTATGCCTTCAGATGCCAACAGTGATATGTGGCTCATGGATTAAGTTGTGGATAAATGACAATATATGAATGATAAGCCAATGAGAACTTTTCCTTGCGCAAAAATAAACCTCGGACTTAATATCGTCGAGAAACGTCCTGACGGATACCATAATTTGGAGACAGTGTTTCTTGCTGTAGATGTCTGCGACACCTTGATCGTTGAAGTTACCGAAGGCGCTACGGGGTGTACGCTATATGTCAATGGCATAAAGGTGACAGAGCATCCGGAGCATAACCTCGTGGTCAAGGCATACAATATCCTTGCCCTTGATTTCCAACTGCCTCATGTCATAGCTCGCCTGCAAAAGGACATTCCTATGCAGGCAGGCATGGGAGGAGGGTCGGCAGATGCGGCGTTCATGCTGCGTATGCTTAACGAACAACTGTCGTTGCAGCTTACCAAATCTCAGTTGCAGGCATACGCTGCGCGTCTCGGAGCAGACTGTGCCTTCTTCATAGATCCTGTACCGTCATACGCTACAGGCATTGGTGAGATACTCTCTCCTTTGGAAGGTGGCATTCCTGCCCTGCATGATAAATGGCTGGCATTGGTAAAACCAAATGTGGCGGTAAGCACAAAGGAGGCATTTGCTGGTATCATCCCATCAAAACCACAGTACAACTGTCTTGAAACTATCCAAAAGCCGATAGAGATTTGGCGTGAGCGTCTTACCAACGACTTTGAAAATAGCATCTTCCCATTGCTGCCACAACTGAGAGAGGTAAAGGAGATGCTCTATAGCAAGGGTGCGTTGTATGCGGCAATGTCTGGATCGGGTAGCACCGTCTTCGGTATCTTTGACTCAGAACCTGCATGGGTTCTTGATACATACCACGATTGTTTCCGCAAAAACATTAAGTTGTAACGTAGTTCCTGGTCAATGAACTAACGTAGATGTAGAGCATATGTGCCCTCTCTGATCCCAACGGGTTGAGAGAGGGCACATTCTTTTTTGTGGATTATAGGAAAGCTACGGATGAATTGTCATCATGCATTGTCTATGCAGATTGTCCTGCCTCCTCCTTTGGTAATACGAGATTGAGAATTACTGCGAGGAGGAATACCACGGCCACGCAGTTTTCGGCAAATACGGTCTGGATGATCTGTGGGAAGATGCTGAACATCTGTGCCGCCTGTGTGAAGCCGAGACCCACGCTGAGGGACAGCGAGGCGATGACCATGTTGCGCTGGGAGAATCCACAGCGTGCCATCATTCCGAAGCCGGCGAAGAGTATGGAACCGAACATCATGACGGTACAACCGCCGAGCACACTTTGCGGTATGGTGGTGAGCAGACAACCGATGGCAGGGAAGATGCCGCCGAGAATCATGATACAGGCACCGGTGGCAATGGTGAAGCGGTTGACAACCTTAGACATTGCAGCAAGACCAACGTTCTGACTGAATGATGTGATAGGTGTGCAACCGAAGAGACCGGCGATGGAACTTACAAAACCGTCACATGCCACGGCAGCACCGAGTTCCTTATTGTATGGGTTGCGTCCAAGGGCACCGTTGGCAAGTGCACTGGTGTCACCGATGGTCTCTGTGGCAGAGACGAAGAATATAGCAATGATGGAGAGTGTAGCGCCAAGGTCGAAATTCAGTTCGAAGGGCATGAATGCAGGGAGTGCTATGAAGCCCACACCGCTAAGGGCGGAGAAATCCACCATGCCCATGCAGATAGATACGATATAGCCGATGACCAATCCCACGAGAACTGAGAGCGAGCGCAGGATGCCACGTGCAAACACCTGCGTGATGAGGCAGGCAAGGAGAGTGATAGAACCAACGATCCAGTTGTTGGCAGAACCAAAGTCGGCTGCGCCCTGGCCACCTGCAAATGAGTTTGCACCGATTGGCAGGAGTGAGAATCCGATGGCTGTCACCACCGTTGCTGCCACGATGTGCGGAATCAGTTGGGTCCAGTATTTAGGGAAGAGTCCTAAGAGTCCCTCTACCAGTCCGCCTATGATGACGGCGCACATCAGCGTTCCCATGCCCTGTGACGTACCGATGACAATGGCTATGGACAGGAAAGTGAAGCTGATGCCCATGACAATAGGCATACGTGATCCGATTCGCCAGATAGGGTACAACTGTACGAGGGTGCCGATGCCGGCAATGATCATACAGTTCTGTATGAGCGCAGCACTGAGTTGGGTGTCAAGCCCTACTACGTTGGCGAGGATGATGATAGGGGTGATATTGGCAACGAACATGGCAAGCACATGCTGCAGTCCGAAGGGGATGGCCTGTAGCAATGGTACACGGCCGTCAAGTTGATATAGATTGTTCATTTTAATTAATGTCAGTTGTTTGGTTGTTCGGTTGTTTGGTTGTTTGGGGAGGGCTTGCGGTGGTATTACAAATCACGTGAACGGAAGCGTATTGTCTGTGTCTCGTAGTCCATGCCTTCGATGATCGCGATTGATTCCACCTGATAGCCGGCATCACGGAGTTTCTTGCCACCCTTCTGCTGACCTTTCTCTATGGCTATGCCTATGCCGGTGACAGAACCGCCCGCCTGCTTCACAAGGTCGATGAGGGCGCTGGCAGCCTCGCCGTCGGCAAGGAAGTCGTCAACGATGAGTACCTGGTCATCGGCTGACAGGTATGGACGGGAGATGAAGACATTGTTCATCTTCTTGTGAGTAAACGAGTATGCCTGGGAAATGTATTTGTCATCCGTGCAGTTGGCAGTCTCACCTTTCTTTGCAAAGACCACCGGCACGTCATAGAGGTCGGCAAGCATCGTGGCGATGGCTATGCCGCTCGCTTCGATGGTGAGAACCTTGTTGACAGGCTTGCCCTTAAACCTACGTTTGAACTCGTAGGCTATCTGGCGCATGATGTCGATGTCTATCTGGTGGTTGAGAAAGTTGTCAACCTTGAGTACATTGCCCGGGTTGATCTTACCGTCTGTCATTATCTTTTCTTCGAGGAAGTTCATTGCTTATATATATTAAAAGGTGTATTTGAGTGCGAGGGTAGGGTTGATGAAGAAATGCTTGTCGAGGTTGTCAGACCAGATGAAGTTGTTGCTCAACTCAATCTCGGTACCTATGCTGAATTTGTCGTTCTGACGGTCTTTGCCCAGTACATTGACCCAGAACTGTGGTTCGCTGAGGAATACAAGACCTTTCTTCTGACCGTCGGAGCCGAACTGAGGGATGTAGCCGTACCAGAGGTCGGCAAAGCCGCTGAAGGTGCAGAGACCGTCGGCAAAGGTGATGCCCCATACAGGAGTGACCTGGAAGCCCGATACAGCATTGCAACTGCCATGCTTGAAGAACTGCTTGTAGAGCAACTGAAGCGTGAAGGTCTTGCTGAAGTCGTTGCTGTGCCACTGATAGGTAGGACCAAGGAGGGCTGCCGGCTGGAATACGCCACCGCTTGCGCTGAGACCGCCGTCGTACTCTATGTGTGCGGTGAGGCTGCTGTTGCTATTCTTAATGTTGGCAAAAGTGAAGTCACGTCCTATCTCGGCATATGCCCCGATGTTGCCACCCATGCCCTTGCCGTTCTGGTCAAGGTCTATGAAAAGGTAGGTGCTGCCGAGCCTGTCGGCACGGAAATACTCTGCCGTGATGGTTGCCTTCTGGCGTCCGGACTCTATGTCGTAGAGCGAACTGCCGAGATCATAGTGAAGTTGAAGATTAAACTGTGCGCTGGCAGTGCAGTAAGCAACAGCAGCGAGTGCTGTAAGGATTATTTTTTTCATTGTGCTGATAGTGAAAAGAAAGTTTAAAAATACGAATGCAAAGTTACGAAAAAAAACTGACAAAGTCTGTCTTTGCTGTGTAAAATATTCGGGATTATTTGAAACTATTGTTTTGTCCTGCATTCAAATTGGTTGAGTGATGAAATATGCTAGATGTACGGAATTGTAAAAATTGCCCTTTGATGTCGTAAATAATGCCCTTTGACGTTGTAAAAGTTGCCCTTTGACAACGCAGAAGTTGCCCTTTTATAATACGAAACGCGAGAAGACTTTTTGAGAATCGATATATGTAGGTGGGTAAGATGTTTTGCACACATACTAAATAGAAAAAGGTCAGATGTCTCACGACATCCAACCTTCAAATTCGTGTTATGTTTTATCCCACTAATAAGTAAATAATAAAAACTTTAATATCGAAAAATTGTTATACGGGTCATAACATCTAACAATCTACTTGTTCTTTTCAATCAAAGATTATGTAGCATTGTATCTGAGTGCAAAGTTAATAATATTTTTTGAATCCACCAAATGTTTTTGCAAAAAATCAAGTAAAAATTCAATATTTTTTACACAAATGCCCTATTTTGTGCTACTTAGATGGGTAAAATGGAGATTTTCTTTAACAAAAGATGTATTCAAAAAGGAAAACTTTTGCAATCGTGAAGATGACAAAAGTTTTCCAAAAAGTTTATTTTTACTTCAAATTGAGTTTCTTTTTTATGTCGTTTGGTAAGGCGTTTTTGTTCACGAGGAAGTCCATTGTCTTGGCAATGATGAAGTTTTTGGACATATACCATATACCTTTGTAGTCACCTGTCTTGCCCCATGAGTTCTTTACCATATAGTACTCACGACCTGTTTGATCCTTTGCCACTCCATATATCAGCATTCCGTGATCATCGGTAAGCGTCCAGTTGTCAAACTCCGTCTGTCGGGTATCCTGCGAAGGAGTTAGTTCCGGAACGTCAACGCCAAGTTTCTGAATCTTCTCTTTACGCTCTCCAGAGCTCAGTTTTAGCCATTTCGCCATATCTGAACCCTCTGCATCTACGACCTTCTTGGTATCTACAAGGAGTGCGAGACCATCACGGGTAAAGCCGTCTTCTGAGACATCTCCACCCCAGGCTACGGTATAACCTTGCTCTATGGCATTGTCGATGACACGCTTCATGTCTTCCATAGGAAGGTTCCATGACATGCCCTGTCGCCAGTTGTCCTGTACCTCCACAGGAAACTCCGTCCAGAAAGGATGATGTGTGTATGATGTTATGGAAACATAGTCATTCCAATTCAGTCCAAGACTGGTGGCAAATGTCTGCGGGGTGTATTTCTTTCCTTCGTAACTAAATGATTCTGGGGTACTTCCGAGATATGCCTCGATAATGCCTTTAAGTCCTTTTTGCCATGCAGGAGAGAGTTTCTTCATGTCAGAAGAAGCTATAGCCTTGACATAGGCAGGCATTACTTTGAAGAATTCAGAGAAATTATTGAGTGTATCTCCATACATAGTGCCAGGCAAAGGCATAGCGTCCTCAGGGCAGATGCCATAGTTTTTCAATACGTAAAGAACATCGTATGCTGAGCCGCCCTGCTCAAACTGCATGTCTCCATGCAGACGCACGGTCATTACGGCACGATCCATGTAGTTTTTGTTTGCCACAAACATTTCGGCAAGGTCATACGTCTTGCCAGTCTTGCGTAATATCTCAGCCTCAAAGAAGGAGAGGGTAGAGTAGTCCCAGCAAGTGCCTGAACGGCTCTGGTCTTTAATAGAGGTAATGGGAATTTCTTTGATTACAGTAAACTGTGGTTTGTTTTTCACTGTATCTGCAGTGGTGGTATCAGCTGTTGTAAGCGATACATTGGTGCTTGAAGATGCCAGTGCTGTTGCATTAACAGCAAGAGTAGCTAAAGCTGTATATATCTTTTTCATATAGTTATGAGGATTAAACGTTTCTCTTAAGATAAATGCTGTCAGTGATGCATGAAGGGAGATTCTCCTTGTAGTGGGTTACCATTATCAGAGTCTTGTTCTTACGCTGACAGAAAGCATTGATAATATCCTTGACTAATGCACCACGCTCTGCGTCAAGACCATGAAGAGGTTCGTCGAGAATCAGTAGTTCAGGGTCTTTTACAAATGCGCGTGCAAGAAGAACCATGCGTTGTTCGCCACTGGAGAGTTTCAGGAATGTACGCTCAGCAAGGTCTTCAATACCGAAGAAGCGCATCCACTTACGGCAGATGTCATAATCACCAGCAGAAGGTTTCACATAAAGACCCACTGAGTCCTTCAGTCCAGACGCAACGATACGGATGGCAGGCATGTCACGGTTATACGCACGGTGCATCTCTGGAGAAACATAGCCGATGTGCTTCTTGATGTCCCAGATACTCTCTCCGCTACCGCGCTGGCGGTCGAAGAGCACGATGTCGCAGGCGTAGCTCTGAGGATTATCCGCACAAACGAGGCTGAGCAATGTAGATTTGCCTGCACCGTTTTGTCCAGAGAGTGCCCATTTCTCTCCATTGCATACGGTCCAGTCCAGTTCCTTAAGGATGGTACGGTTACCATAGCGTATAGAGACACCGTTCATCTTGACTACCTCATGAGTGTTATAGTCGTCGTCGCGGCATGGCAGTGAAATGATTTCATTTGCCACATCATCAGCAAGGACATGTTCCGGTACCTCGCTCAATGATGACATGTATTCCGCTCTTGTCACTTTTGGCATAACGATACACTCTCGCACTGGTACCACGTGAGTTATGAACTTAGGTATGTCCTCATCCTTTGACAATACAAGGACAATCTGCAGTTCGCGTTCAGCAGAGATGGTCTCAAGCACCTCGCGCAGTTGCTGGCGTGTCTCCTTGTCTAGTCCAATGAAAGGATTGTCCATAATAAGCACTCGTGGGTCTGACATCAATGTGCGGCAAAGCAGGAATTTGCGAAGTTCACCAGAAGACAGCAATATGATGTATTTGTCCAGGAGATAACGGAGGTTAAAGATATCATACAGGTGATCAAGAAAGTTTCTTCTCTCTGGTGTGTCAGCTCCGGCTCTTAGAAATGTTTCTTCCAGGACGTTGCCTACCGTTGGGGTGTTTTCGTCTATCTCTGTCTGGTTCCAGCGTTGCTGCAGATAGTATGTGCGGTCATTGTCACCACCATAGGTGTCTCGGAAAGTCATATATTTTATATTGTCCGAAGCCAGTCGCGACAATGGTTCACGTCCCTGACGACTGAAATCATAGGCAACATCTTGCATGAGGAGCGGATGAGCCCCTGTGAGTATATCAACCAGCATAGTCTTACCGCTGGCATTAGGTCCAACGATGGCTATATGCTCATCATTGTCAAGTTCAAAATCTACAGGTTGCGCCATGCGCCACTCTGGCATACGCGCTACACCATTGTGTACGGAAATTATCATAATTATGTATGTTTGGTTGTTTGACCGTTTGGTTGTTTGATTGTTTGGTTGTTTGGTTGACTCTTGCCTGATTCTTCAGGGCGAAATCCTTCCATGAAGAATACTTCTTGCCGATGCTCTGTACTCCCAGTTGCATGAAGTGGCAGTATGCAGCCCCAAGAGCATCAGTGGCATCCATGAATTTAGGCATGTCTTCACTCTTGAGTTTCAGGATCCTCTGTAGCATACCAGCGACCTGCTCTTTGGATGCGGTACCGGTTCCGGTTATCGCCATCTTTATTTTCATCGGCGCGTATTCATGTATTGGGACGCTGTGCTGTATGGCGGCAGCGATAGCAACTCCCTGAGCTCTGCCCAGCTTCAGCATTGACTGAACATTCTTACCAAAGAATGGTGCCTCTATGGCAATCTCATCAGGCAGGTATTCATCAATGATACCTGTGACACGCTGAAAGATATGTCCAAGTCGCAGATAGGGATCAGGCTCTTTGCGCATATCGATGACCCCCATGGCAATCATCTCAGCCTTCTGTCCCATACACTTTATGACACCATATCCCATGACGTTGGTACCAGGATCGATACCCATGATGATGCGTTCTGCTTTTACTCCGCTCATCTGTCAAGGTATGGATTGCTGGCGAGTTCGTAACCGATGCTGGTCTCGGCTCCATGTCCAGGCAGCACACGTGTGGTATCAGGCAACTGCATCAGCATACGGAGCGACTGTATGATCTGAAACATAGAACCACCAGGGAGGTCTGTACGACCAATGCTGTTGCGGAACAGTGTGTCACCCGTGAAGGCAACATTCTCTTCATTACAGTAATATACCACACAACCCTTGGAATGTCCTGGTGTATGTATTACCTTGAAAGTATGTGAACCAAATGTGATATCGTCACCATCATTGATACATCTGCCGATGGCTGGGGTATAGTCAGGTATCTCGATACCAAATGTTGATGCATTATTCTTGGCATCCTTGTATATTTCTGCATCACGTTCACATATCACAGGCGACAGGTCATAGGTATCCTTCAACCACTGACTGCCGAGCATGTGATCAAAATGGCCATGCGTCAGAAGATGCTGTACAGGTGTGAGAGAATTTTCCGTAATGTAATCTGCAATAGCAGACTGCTCTGCCTGACCAAGTGCGCCACAGTCTATAATCACGCACTCCTTGGTCTCATCACTTACAATATAGCAGTTTTCAGCGAGCATATTGCATTGTATTGTCTTTATTTCTAACATGATATATCTTATTGTTTAATTATTTCTTGTGCATTGTGAATTGTCTTCGTATGGATAGTCAGATTTATCTTGGGAGGTATATTAGGTATTTTTCCTTGAACCATTCTTCATCGAACCATTGTGAGAGTTCTGTCTGCTCAACACAGTTCTTGTATGGACGAAGCTCAGTCTGTAGATTGCCTCCCTTGAGACAGAAAATTCCGTTAGGCATAGCATTCTGGTGCTTTTTGGATATATTCTTCTGTACAATCTTCACCATGTCTGGTAATGGCATTACTGCTCGTGATACAACGAAGTCAAACTGTCCCTTCTCTTCTTCGCCACGTCTCTGTTCTGCTACAACATTCTTTAGTCCGATAGCCTGAGCCACCTCGTTGCACACACGAATTTTCTTCGCAGTACCGTCAATCAACTTAAACTGACATTCCGGAAACATGATGGCAAGAGGAATGCCCGGGAAACCTCCTCCACAGCCAAAGTCCATAATCTTTGTTCCTTCCTTGAATCGCAATGCCTTGGCTATAGCAAGTGAATGTAGCACATGATGCTCATAGAGGTTGTCTATGTCTTTGCGTGAAATAACATTAATTTTGGCATTCCATTCGTGATACAGAACATTGAGTGCCTCATATTGCTGTAGTTGCAGTTCGGTGAGCTGCGAGAAATATTTCTTTATCTTTTCCATTTCTCTATATATAGGGTAGGGGGTTAATTACAGTTTTCTGATTTTCCATTCTTGCGGATAGAGATTATTTGCACGATTGCCAATATTCTTTACGAATCCCAAAGGTAATGTTTTGTAGGTTACCACGACAAATCCTCTCGGGGTATCCTGCGGCAGGACAATAGCCTCATGGTGCAGATAGCGTAACGCCTCATCAAGAGGTAGGTCTACAAAAGGATACTTCGACTTGTCCCAATTGGTGAGCAGAGCCTCTGCATGAGCAGGAATGATATCCTTGCCTTTTTGTGTACCTGCAGGATGTCCATCTGAAAGAATCTTCAGTACTTTCATGTTCTGCTTGCCACTATGACAGTCTGTACTAGTCTTTCGTAATACTGCCATAAATAAGCCTTCGCCAACCGTTGTTCCAGGAATGAAGCGATATACCGGTTGTTGCCAGCCCTCCAGCAATGAACCTGTTATGCCCCAATCGGCAGCAATATCAACTGGCAGCAATTCTGCTCCGAGTTCTTCACATATCCATTTTACATTCTCTT
Organism: Prevotella sp.; assembly: GCA_045617365.1. Classification (GTDB taxonomy): domain Bacteria; phylum Bacteroidota; class Bacteroidia; order Bacteroidales; family Bacteroidaceae; genus Prevotella. Next base: position 34,875 of record JAZLIN010000134.1, read on the forward strand.
CATTCTCATGAAGATTAAATGTACAGGTGCTGTAGATAAGTATGCCGCCAGGTGTGAGGCTTTGCCAGATATCCTCTATTATGCTGCGTTGTAGTTCGGCACATTTCATCACATTCTGAAGACTCCATTCGCTTATTGCTCCTTCATCCTTACGGAACATGCCCTCACCAGAGCATGGCACATCAGCAAGGATGATATCAAACACAAGCCCTGACTTACGATAGTCACGTGGATAATTGTTTGTCACGATGACTCTTGAGTGACCTTGCTTCTGCATATTTTCCATCAAGATGTTTGCTCTGCGACGATCTGGCTCATTGCTCATCAATAATGCAGTGTCGGGGAGGGCAGCGCGTAGCAATGTTGACTTGCCGCCAGGTGCAGCACATAGATCCAACGCATTCCTGACATTATCTGTCAGGTATTGACGCAAAATATTGTCAAGAAACATGGACGATGCTTCCTGAACGTAGTATGCACCAGCATGGAGTAGCGGATCGCATGTAAAGTTGGGACGCTCAGATAGATACCACGCATTACGGCACCAAGGTACCTCCCTGGACATAGGCAAATTCACGTCTGATGGTTTAAAGGGGTTCAGACGCACGCTGACAGGGGTGTCTTCGTTAAAAGCATCAAGATACCTCTGCCATCGCTCTTCACCCAAAAGGTTACTGGTATATGCTGAAAATTCTTCTGGTAGTTGCATATATATAATAAGATGTATTCTTTCTTTGTGTTTAGACGATTAGAAAAATCAGAAAGAGAACCACTCGTCATCCTCTTCTTGGGTATCAGCTTTCTTCTTCGGAACAGGAGGATTCTTGAGATTTCCATCTTCGTCAAACATATTATATGTTGTGCGCAATACGGTAAACTCGGTTCGTCTATTCAACGCATTGGCTGTTTCCTGTTCTGCTGGCTTCAATTTGGTTACAAATTCCTCATTCAGGACATCGCCTTCCTTGAGCCATGGATAGCGTTCTGCTACTTTACGCCTGATGCGCTTTGGTTTTTCCTCACCGTAACCAACCGGAGAAAGACGATCTTCTGCTATTCCCTTCTTAACCATATATTTCACTACTTCCTCTGCTCGTTTCTGAGACAGATACTTGTTGTATGCTTCTGGACCACGATAGTCAGTATGTGCTCCAAGTTCTATGGTTATATTAGGATTGTCGTTGAGCAACGTAACCAGCGAGTCTAGAGCAGAGAGACTGGTAGGTAAGAGAGTAGCTTTGTCAAACTCGTAAAAAATATTGTCTATCAGCACAGGTGCGGATATGCTGGCCAGAGGAAACTGAAACTCGTAGGTTTCTGACTCTGTGACTTCCGGAACATTCATTTCCTCTTTCTTGTTCAAGAAACCATTACACGTGGCTAGGATAATGTATTCTACATCAGGATGTACCTGAATCTCAAACGAGCCATCGCTCTTCACTCCCATCTTTTCATTAGTGCCATCGGAACCCACGATACGCACCTCGGCATCATGCAGTTCATAACCATCAACCTCATACACCCAACCCTTTATCGTCTGCACAATCTCAGGATTTTCAAATGAATATATATGGTCATATCCACGAGCATCCCCACGGTTAGAAGAGAAGAATCCACGATTGTGCATACCTTCGAATGTCATGCCGAAATCATCACCCTGTGAATTTAGCGGATATCCAGGATGTGATACGTGATACGCATTGTCATCACCTATAGTTGCAATGTATATATCCAGTCCACCCATACCAGGGTGGCCATCAGAAGAGAAATACAAATCGCCATTGGGGCGGAATGTTGGGAACATTTCATCGCCGGGAGTGTTGATAGGTTCTCCCAAATTCTCTACCCCCATACTGACACCTCCTGAAATGCGAGTGCGCCAAATATCTAATCCACCTTTGCCTCCGGGCATATCACTTACAAAATACAGCCAATCACCATCGGGAGTGATAGCAGGATGTGCAAAAGAAGACAGAGTGTCTTTGGATATTAGGAAATCAGTAGGTTTGCCCCATGCAGCATCAGAACGCTTCGAGACTACGATCTTTGCATAACGTGGATAGCTAGGGTCAGAGGAACACATCGTGAGGTACATCTGACTACCATCAGGGGTGAAGCAACATGCACCTTCGTCAAACTCGCTGTTCAGACCGCTTATTATTGCTTCGGGTTTGCTCCATTTGCCCTTGTCATTCTTTTCCGAATAGAATATATCGGCTAACTTGGTGCCTGTAATACCACTTAGTTCGTCACCTTCAGCATCATTACGTGTAGAGGTAAAATACATTATGTCATTGTCTTCACCTCCAATCACAGGAGAATAATCATCACGACGCGAATTAAACATCTCAGCCTTCTTGACCGTGTAATTGGAACCGTCTTTCTTCCATTGCGGAGCTTTAGTAGCAGATTCTATACCGTTGCTTATCAAGATGTTATCAGGTGTAGACTCATGCAGTGCATTAAAGATGGCAAGTGCACCTTTATAGTCTCCTGACTTCATAAGCACATTGGCAAAGCGGAGGCTGTCCGCCTGAGATGCTGCACCATATCTTACCGCATTACGATATGCTCCCACAGCCTTTCCGTTATTGTTTATCCGGTCATAGCACTGGGCCATCATCAGCGCCCTTTCGCCACGCTCCTTGCGCTGTTTGGCAGGAGTCTTTGTGTAGGCTCTGTGGTAATAGTTAGCAGCAGTGAAATACTCGCCTATAGCCTTTGCTTTGTCACCTTTCTTAATAAATGACTCTGCGCTGCAAGCGGTAAGTAACAGTATGAGTGTTGATATGTACAGTAAGGACTTATACATTAAATATACGTTCTGCGTTTTGAGTTGTTATACTTGCCACCTCGTCATGTGTGACACCATATACCTCAGCCATTTTTTCTATTATGTATGTTACAAATGCACTTTCATTGCGTGTTCCTCGCATTGGCACAGGAGCCATATACGGTGCATCGGTCTCAAGTACGATGCGGTCGAGAGGTACAACGGCAGAAAGAGTCTCTGGCAGTTTGCTCTTCTTGAATGTCAGCACACCACCTATACCAAGAGAGAATCCCTCAAAGGCGAGAAGTTCTTCAGCCTCATGTTCATTGCCGGTAAAACAATGGAACACACCTCCAGGCAATTCCCCTTCATGCTTATGCAATATGCGTACCATCTCATTTTGAGCCTTACGGCAATGTATCATCAGTGGCAGGCGAGTATCTATAGACCACTGTACCTGCCTTTCAAATGCTTCAAGCTGCTGTGACTCGAACTCTCTGGACCAATAGAAATCCAGTCCCACTTCGCCTACGGCTATCCATCCTTCTCCAAGCAATTGTTCCATGTGGTCGAGAATGTTGGAATAATCTTCCTTCACGTCTTCAGGATGAAGCCCTATCATGCCATAGCAATAATCGGGATATGAAGCGCACAACGCCTTCACGGTATTGACAGAGTCCCAATTTATACCTGGAATAAAAAGTTTCTTTGCACCAGCATCCTTGGCACGCTGTATTGTGGCATCAATATCCTCCTTGAACTCGTCACCGTCTATATGTGTGTGTGTGTCAATAAATTCCATCTGCAAATACTATTTTTCACGTTTCATCATCTTCTTGGCAAAGTCGAGTAGGGGAGTCTTACGCTCTTCTGGGACGTTTACTGCACTGAGAGCATTGAGTGCCACCTGATAGTATTCTTCCATCTTTGCCTTTGCCATTTTGTCTATACTCAGGTGGTTATAGATCCTTGTAACAGCTTTTACCTTCTCCTCGCGATCAAACTCCTCAGCATTGATCCACTTCTGGAGTTCGGTCTTTTCCTCACCTTCAGCTTTGTTTATTGCATTGATGAGCATGTAAGTCTTTTTGTTGCTGATTATATCTCCACCTATTGACTTTCCAAAAACTGCAGGATCTCCATAGACATCGAGATAATCATCCTGCAACTGGAAAGCAAGTCCCATAGCTTCTCCAAAACGATAGATGTTGTCAATATCGTTTGACGGAGCGCCAGCCATGATAGCACCAATCTTGACAGCACAGGCAAGCAACACGCTGGTCTTGAGACGAATCATTTCTATGTATTCATCTTCTGTCACGTTATTACGAGTCTCAAAGTCAACGTCATACTGCTGTCCTTCGTTAATCTCAATAGCAGTCTGAGTAAATGTTGCCATCACCTGAGGCATCTTGCTCGCATCACAATTCTGCATCCATTTGAATGCTAGCACAAGCATATTGTCACCTGAAAGTATTGCTGTATTCTCATTCCATTTCTTGTGTACAGTAGCCTTACCACGACGTACGTCAGCATTGTCCATGACATCATCATGCAGGAGAGTGAAGTTGTGATATGTTTCAAGCGCTACTGCTTGAGGCAGAACGTTTGCGCCATTCTCTTCCCATAGTTCGTAAGATAACATCATAAGTAATGGACGGATTCGTTTTCCACCCAAAGACAATACATAGCGTATAGGTTCATACAATCCCTTTGGTTCTAGTTCCAATGGGAGATTTGAAATATAATCGTTGATTTTATGTAACATAGTGTCTTTTTTAAATTTGTTATCTATTGTTTTATATCTTAACCATGAATTGGGGATTTATTTACAGAGCGAAAGCTGCATTCACCAATATACTCGAGGCACTTACGTGATATTTGCAGTATCCTATATTGAGTTTGAATTTGTCAAGTAGCAAACCGGCACCAATTGACAAACCCGCGCCATGGCTACTTTCAGTTTCATCAGTATCCATAACCTTCATTGTGTGTTCACGCTGCAAATTGTAACCTCCTGCAATATAAAATTGATTGGACAAAACCAAATCTACTCCAATCACGGAATGACGCAGAAAAGAATAATCCCAATGGTTAAGATCTGCAAATGTCAATGAGAAACGGAATGGGAAATTATCAGGCTTGTAACTTCCTCCGAATGAAACATCAAGCGGAATTGACTCATAATCATCATTATACGCAGATAATTGTCCGCCAAGATTACGTACTACAGCAGAAAGCGATAGGTCTTTCTCTGGATGGTAGAAATTTATACCGAGGTCTACAGCTGCCGCCGTACTGACATAGCTGTCTATCTTTGAATAAACAAATTTTGCGGTGATACCTCCTATGAGATTTGGAGCAATAGGGTAGGATAGCATTCCCTCCATAACGATGTCAGAAGGATTAAATTCTCCTAGCAGTCTCCCTTCTGCATCTGTATGTTTCATACTGCCATAGGAAGCGTATTGAATGGCTCCACCAACGGTCATCTTGTCATTTGTTACATGTGTGTAATGGGCATTATAGACAGCAGAACCACTTAAATAATTCATATAACCCAATGATAATGTGCGATGGCTGACGTTGTTAAGCAATGCAGGATTTAAAAAAGACAAAGATGCATCATCTTCAATTAATGAAATATTCTCGCCTCCCAAGGCAGCAGAATGGGCACTCATCGGAATGTCCAAAATATTGTAAGCTGTCTGTCCGTCACCTTTGGCGCATACAGATAGTGCACATGCTGATAGGATTATCGTTGCTATTTCTTTTTTCATCATTATTATAATAATATAATAATAACGTTTTTTTTTACTATTTATTGTCAGAGATGTTGATATTTGGAGATTTGATGTACCTTATTTATCATAATCGTTATTCTGTACAAATACGGTCTAATCATATATAGGGAGTTCTTTTCTGTAATTTCAGGAAATGAAATTAGAAATTACAGCCGACAAAAAAATACATTGATCCCATAGTATTTCTTGTCATGACATTACCATTGCCATACTGGTAATGAAACATAACCACCTGACCACCTGCAAACCATGGACCATTGTTATATAATAGCGCTAATCGTATGTTGGCATTCAAAGCAATATTGCTTTTATAGAAATTGTCTATTTGCATCAAGAAATCGCCATTTTCTTCATCTACTGTATTATCAAACTTGTACTTGTGCTTAAGATAGCCTAAAGCGCCAGTAAACTCGGCTGCGGCAAGAAAGTTCTTGGCAAAGACCCAATTATAGCCATAACCTGCCATGGCGGAAAACTCATCGTTCTTCTGCGTTTCGTAATCCAGTGTAAACATAGCCTGTTCCTCTGGTGATGCATTTTGATTTACAATTTTATTGAGTGACTCCCAATCTACTCTCTGTTTGTTATGGGCATACGATAATCCTAAAATTGGACTTCCTGCAGATCGTAACTGTCTGTTTGTCTGGCTAAAAGCTGCCTGATGCGAATAATGTTTATAGTTGGTAACATAATAAAGGCTAACTCTTGTCATGCCAATGTTTATGCCACCAAATGGTGTTCCCCTTAATAAGTTACTATAGTCTTTTCCGCAAACATTGAGTTGCTTGATATTATAATCACCCCCTACTCTTCTATAAAAAGCATCTACACCAAATGCTGCAGAATATATTGAAGCACCCAGATCAGTGTCATGACTGTTGACAAAGACAGACTTAAGATCTATGTTATAACCAAAAAAGGCCCATCTCCATCCAAAAAACGGTCCTATGCGGGTGCGCCATGTTGAAGGGGTTACTTGCAATGTAAAATCTTCCCCCGAATCTATATCGTAGTTCTCGAAGCGTGAGGAGATCTGAGCCATTGCACACCAGTTATATTTCTGTACGTCTATATAATTACTATCGCGCTCAGGCGATAATACTTTATCTATGTTCCGGAATGTTCTCTTAAACCATCCATCTTTTTTTTGTGAAATTATAATATTATGCGCAGAGTCTTCCGCAGAAGAGATGTCATCTGATAGTGATCCAATCTCCCCTTTCGTGCTGCCCTGTATATTAGTAGCGAATATATGTAATATGCTAATAAGTAATAATATATAACTTTTCACTAAAGTCTAAACAAATGCTAAAATTTACATAAGATTTTATCCAAAACCCAGTTTGTAGGCGTTGCACTATGGCAAGTGCATTGGCAGTCTCCCCTACCCTGCAAGGTCTCCACAACGCTTTGGATAAGTGGTTGCTGTACATATCGGGGATTTTCTACTACAATCTCTTCTACTCCCTCTGACGTATGGATATGTATAGGGGCATACGTAAATACAGAGAAACACAGAATGCCTGATTCGCCAATTAATTCTATTCGATCTTCCATGCCAGACTCATGACCAGCAAAACACCATGAACCGCTACCTGGCAAACCGTTCTCGAAACGAAAACAGGCACTGACTGTATCTTCTGCCTGATATAATCCACCGATATTTGCGGAATAACCTTCAGCATGTGTTATAACGCCAAAGAGTTGTTGCAACAAATCCAGTTGATGAGGTGCCAGATCATAGAAGTATCCTCCTCCTGCAATGTCAGGCTGAATACGCCATGGACGTTCTTCTGGTGCATTATAATCTACTTGGCGAGGCGGACATGCAAAACGAATCTGAACATTCAGGACTTTTCCTATGCGACCCTTGTCAAGTAAATCCTTAACCTTAAGAAAATAAGGTAGATAGCGACGGTAATATGCTACAAAGCAAGGAATATGTGTTTCCTGAGATACGCGATTTACTCGTGCACAGTCATCATAGCTGGCTGCTAGAGGTTTTTCCACGTAAACAGGTTTTCCTGCACGCATGGACATGATGGCATACGTTACGTGACTAGATGGCGGTGTCGCTATATATACAGCATTAACATTAGGATCGTCTATCAGTGCTTGGGCATCAGTGTACCACTTGTTTATACCGTGACGTTCTGCATAAGAGCGAGCTTTGTCAGCACTTCGACTCATTACCGCCACAATTCGTGATCCTTCAACCTCATTGAATGCAGGACCGCTTTTCTTCTCTGTTACCTCTCCACAACCTATGAATCCCCAGTTTATCTGCTTCATAAGAACAGTCAGAACTTTAAAAATGCAGCAAAGTCCCCTTACAGAGGGACTTTGCCTTAAATATATTGGTATGGATTACTTGCTTTTTGCGTCAGAAGACTTTACTGCGCCTTTCTTGTATGCCTTGTTCAGTCCTGCTACAATCTCCTGTGTGATATCGATAGACTTGTCTGCAAGAAGTATGTTGTCACCAGACTTTGAAAGAATCATAGTGTACTTCTTGTCCTTGTTATATGCAGCGAGGAAATGCTGAAGAGAGTCATGAAGAGCGATGTTGTACTTATTAGTCTCCTCTTGGAACTCTGCACCGAGACGCTGCTGAAGAGCCTCCAAATCAACCTGTTGCTTCTGGATAGCAGCTTGAACACGCTCTGCTTCCTCACGGCTGCTGAAAGCATTTGACTGAACCTTCTGCTGGAAGTTTGCTGCAGATGCCTGTAGTGCCTGTCCCTTCTGCTGGAGTGTGTTCTGGATGTTCTTGCTCTTGCTCTCAAGGATACGTGTGTATTCCTTACAGAATTCATACTGACTCATAAGAGAATCTACCTCTACGTATGCCAGTTTCAGTTCTGTTGGAGCAACCTGCTTTGCTGCCGATGATGCCTCCTCGTTTTTTGGAGATTTGTCACATGAGTTGAGAGATGTCATTGCTACAGCCGCAATTGCGAGTGTGCCGAAAAAGTTTTTCTGTGTCATATTATTTGTTAATTTGTTGTCAATTTACAGATTTTTTATTACCTTTGCAAGCGAATTTAGGCATACGGATATGCCTTTCATCACTTTGCGAATGCAAAGGTAAGCAAAATTAATGACATTCACATTATAAAAACTGTGAAATATGAATAAAAAAGACTTAAAACCGCAAAGAGTGTTCCATTTCTTTGCAGAAATCAATAATATTCCTCGTCCTTCCAAGCACGAAGAACAGATGATTGCATATCTTAAAGCATTCGGTGAGGCGCGAAATTTGGAAACTTTAATAGATGAGACAGGAAATGTCTTGATTAGGAAAGGTGCTACTTCTGGATGTGAAAATCATAAAACCCTCGTGCTGCAGAGTCATATGGATATGGTCTGTGATAAACTTGTGGATCATAACATTGACTTCTTTCATGAGCCTATCGTGACCTGCATCGATGGTGAATGGATGCGTGCCAAAGGTACTACACTCGGAGCTGACGATGGGATAGGATGCGCTATGGAGTTGGCATTACTTGATGCAGACGATATTGAGCACGGACCAATCGAGTGTCTTTTTACACGAGATGAAGAAACGGGACTCACCGGTGCTAATAATCTGAAGGCCGATATGCTTAAGGGTGATATGCTACTAAATCTTGATTCTGAAGACGAAGGGCTCTTCTATGTGTCATGTGCTGGTGGTAAGACTACGACAGCTTCCTATATATATAATAAGGTGGAAGCACCAGAAGGCTTTTTCTTCATGAATGCTTCCGTGAAGGGACTCACAGGAGGACATTCTGGTGATGATATAGAAAAGAAAAGAGCAAATGCTATAAAACTTCTTTCCAGATTCCTTTATAGTGAAAGCAAGAAGACCACTTTGCTTTTGGCGCAATTCAATAGTGGAAAGCTTCATAATGCCATACCACGGGATGGAAGTATCACGTTTGCTGTGCCATTCAAAGAAAAAGAAAATGTACGTGTTGACTGGAATATCTTCTGCAGCGAAGTAGAAGAGGAATTTCATGTTACAGAACCAAATATACAATGGCACATGGGAAGTACCAGTGCCGAAAATGTCATACCTTCCGATGTTAGTGTAAGAATCATCACAGCATTACAGGCCGTTCATAATGGCGTGTTCAGCGTATGCCAAGATGAGTCCCTTAATGGGATGACAGAAACGTCTAGCAATACCGCTGTTGTAGCAACTAATGACGAACGTTGCTTTATCACATGCAGTCAGCGTTCAAATGTTATGAGCAACCTCCAGAATATGGTTAATACTGTGAGTGCTGTGTTTGAACTTTCCGGTGCAGATGAGATAAGTCATTCCGACGGCTATCCTGCATGGAAGATGAATCCCAAAAGCCAACTGACAAAGATTGCAAAAGAAAGTTATGTGGAATTGTTCGGAAAAGAACCTGTCATCAAAGGTATTCATGCAGGACTTGAATGCGGACTTTTCTCTGAACGTTATCCTAATCTCGATATGCTTTCCGTTGGTCCTACAATGAGGGGGGTACACTCTCCCGACGAACGTCTCTTCATTCCATCCGTGGAAAAGGTGTGGCAGCTGATTTTATCAATATTATCGAAGATTTAAAAAATGAACAACGAAACAATTACGGTAGAGACTCTGGCTGCTGAAGCTCCACCTGCAGAAAAGAAGGTTTCGCACAGAACAAAAGCCGCAAAGACAACAAAGGCTACAGTGCGAAAGCCACGTGCGAAAAAAACACAGAGCAAGAAAGGCGAAGTTGCTAATGCTGCAAAAAATGCAGCTGAAAACGAAATAATGACTGCAGCAGAACAGTCGGTAATGCCTACTCAAGCAGCGGAAATAGAGAAAGAGGTAATAAAAGAAGATGCCGTCATCGAAAATAATGCTACCGAGGATGTGATTGCAGAGACTCTGGTGGCAGAAGTTGATGTACCTGCGGTTGAGGAAAAAGCAGAAAGTAAGGAAGAACAGAGTAAACCGCAAAAGATTGAGGTAAAGACGGAGCAGAAACATTTCTCTGCATCCCTGCCAAACATTACCATAAACAACATTATCGAACTTGCCCAGGCTCCTCAACGCTCCATCATACTGACAGACCAGCAGATACAGCAACTCTCGCTTGAAGATATCGAGGAACGCCATGTGTTCCTTGAGCAAACTCTCGCACGTGTGCTTGATTACGACCTTGTAATCAGTGATACCAATATCTGGCTTGAACTGTTGGTTGGTCATACATCCAGCCACTCGGACCCGCGCGTCAATGCACGTCTGCAATTTGAAAGACAATTGGAGTTTATATCAAAGTTCATGCAGTATCGTGGTGGCAGATTCATTATGATGGGTGAGACATACGAAGAGATTGATCGTTTCGCTTCACTACAAGACCCGACAAATCATAAGGAGGCGGACTTTACTGACAATCTGGTGTCTCTCAATGCCGCGGCTCGACTTGCCAAGCGCCTTATCCTTACACAGCAACGTGAAAACAGGTTGCGAATTGAAGGAATCAGTGCCGAGTCGCATCATGCCGCATTCGCAGATCCTGCCATTATCCGCAGGGTCGTAGAACTGTTTGCTGCCGGTAAGAAAGTTCTGCTTCTGACCAATGACGCTTCTGTTGCAATACGTTCCATGGGTCTGTGCGATGATTTGCAGCACCATAATAACATTACAGACGAGGTTTGGGATAATGAATATGCCCCACTCCGCCCTATGGTGATGACTTTTGATGATCTTAAACTTCTGGATTTCTATACGCGCCAGTACTATTATATTACAATGGCGTCTGCCATGAAGTGGATGGGGGCTGTTGATAGAAAAGTAGTGCGTAACAGACCAGAACCGCTGGCTTTGCGATTAGAGGCTTTCCGACCAGGAGATAGGCGTAAAGGGGATAACCTTAATCCTGAGACGATAACAGAAAAGAATACGGGTAATAGTGTTCTGCAAAAACAAAAGCAGCAAAAACAGAGGCAACAGCAAAAGCAGAAACAACAACAGCAGCAGCAAAAGCAGGAACAGAAGGTGCAGCAACAAGAATCCGAACAGCAAGACGTAGTGAAGGCTGAACAGGATTCCATAGCTGGAACAAAAGCGACCGTTTCATCAGAGGCCTCTTCAGCTGCTAATGTTGTTACTACCGTACAGGATGCAAATAACAATCCTTCTATTGAGACTTCAAAGGAAGACCCTCAGTCCAAAAACAAGACAGACCAGAAACCAAAGCAAAAACAGAGAAAGAAACCTCAAAGGAGTCCGAAAAAGAAGACCGAAGAGGTAAAAACAGAGTAAAAACTTATAAAAACTGCTTTATTTCAAAAAAAACTCCAGAAAAAATTTGGTAGTTTCAAAAAAAAGCAGTACCTTTGCATCGCATTTGAAAAATGACACTCTTTAAGGTGCGTTAGTTCAGTTGGTTAGAATGCCAGCCTGTCACGCTGGAGGTCACGGGTCCGAGTCCCGTACGCACCGCCAGAGAGAGTCAACAGAAAGAATTTAAGGTGCGTTAGTTCAGTTGGTTAGAATGCCAGCCTGTCACGCTGGAGGTCACGGGTCCGAGTCCCGTACGCACCGCCAAATTCTAAAACATATTTCAATACAATGCTTGGTGCGTTAGTTCAGTTGGTTAGAATGCCAGCCTGTCACGCTGGAGGTCACGGGTCCGAGTCCCGTACGCACCGCTGAACAAATTGGAAGGTAAGTAGCAGAAATGCTTCTTACCTTTTATTATTTACAACAAATATGGTCTTTCTTGCAAAGCAAAGAAAGAGTTCAACCTTAAACAGTAAAATATGCATACAAAAGAAGAAACGCTCGCCGCATTCTCCCGTTTGCTTGACATTCAAGACGAACTCAGAGAAAAGTGCCCATGGGATCACAAGCAGACAAATGAATCACTTAGACCGCATACTATAGAAGAGGCATTTGAACTGTGTGATGCTATCATGCAAGACAATCCTATCGAGATACAAAAAGAAATGGGTGATGTCATGGAGCATCTTGTATTCTATGCGATGATAGGTAGAGAGCAGGGACGCTTTGATATGTGTGATGTTTTAACCAAGGAAGCGGACAAGTTGGTGTTCCGCCATCCGCACATATACGGGGATCAGACTGCGAAAAATTCTGAGGATGTAAGCAAGCTATGGGAGCAAGTGAAGCAAAAAGAGAAAGATGGTAATAAGACCGTACTTTCCGGTGTCCCGCGTTCCCTACCCTCGCTCATTAAGGCATACCGCATACAGGATAAAGCTCGTAATGTGGGTTTCGACTGGGATGAACGTTCTGATGTCTGGAATAAAGTGCAGGAAGAATTAGACGAACTGAAACAGGAGTTGTTGAAACTCGATGCGGGCAACGCCGATGAGGCGGCGAGGGATGCGGCCTCAAAAGAATTGGGGGATGTTCTTTTCTCTATAACTAATGCTGCGCGACTTTACCATCTCAACCCTGATACCGCTTTGGAACAAACAAATCGTAAGTTCATTTCGCGATTCGGTTATGTAGAACAAAAGGCAAAAGAGCAGGGGCGTGACATCAAGGATCTGACACTCGGGGAGATGGACGCACTGTGGAATGAAGCAAAATCATTGGAAAAATAAAAAAAATAATGTTATGAACAAAATTATCTATGCCCTTTCAGTAATGTTGCTAACAGGTGTTTTTTGTGGATGTAAAAACGACAAGGCAGGCAATGTCGTTGATGCCAAAGATAGCATAGCAGATGGAGGTATAAAGGATACAGCGATATATGGAGTCGTAGGCGAAGGTACATCCATGCATATGTTGGAAGTGATCACTGCCGATGGCAAAACGCTTACATTTGAGAATGGTGACGAAGATTCTTTGAGTGATGTTCAGGGTGGAATCTTTAGTGGGGATCGTGTTACTCTCGTTGCTTGTGGAACGGAAAATAGTAAGCGCGTACAGAAACTTGTTAATCTGACATCTCTCTTAGGAAAGTGGGTGTCGCTCGATCGTAATTTTGAGATTAAGGAAGACGGCAGCATAGAAAGTAGTCAGAAGGCGGAGAGTAATCCTTACACTCAATGGCAAATGTGCAACACTCGCATTATCCTCAACAAGGATACCTTTGATATAGTGTTGCTGGGGCCAGATTCGCTATATCTCGAAAATAACGAAGGCATTTTTGCGTACAAACGTCTCGGTAAAACAATCAAGTAATACGCCTCCTGCGATGCTTTTTGTAAGATAGACTTTGCAAAGTAGTTACTTTTTCGTTATGACCCAAAAAGAATTACTTAAAAGTTTCGCTATTATCGAAAAAAAGTAGTAACTTTGCAATGAGAATTAAAGATTAACCCAATAAACAGGAATAACAATGGCATTTTTAACAACAGAAAAGCTTGTCATCGTAGGTGCAGGCGGTATGATTGGTTCTAACATGGTTCAGACAGCTCTTATGCTTGGTCTTACCCCAAACATTTGTCTTTATGACATTTTTGAGCCAGGTGTTCACGGAGTAGCAGATGAGATGGCGCACTGCGCTTTCCCTGGAGCAAACATCACATGGACTGTTGATCCAAAGGAAGCATTTACAGACGCAAAGTACATCATCTCTTCTGGTGGCGCACCACGTAAGGAAGGTATGACACGTGAGGATCTCCTCAAGGGAAACTGTCAGATTGCAGCACAGTTCGGTGATTATATCAAGCAGTACTGCCCAGATGTTAAGCACGTTGTAGTTATCTTCAACCCTGCTGATGTTACAGCTCTTACAGCTCTCATTCACTCTGGCCTCAAGCCAAATCAGCTCACATCACTTGCTGCACTCGACTCTACACGCCTTCAGCAGCAACTCGCACAGGAGTTCGGTGTACAGCAGGACAAGGTGACAAATGCATATACATATGGTGGTCACGGTGAGCAGATGGCTGTATTTGCTTCAAAGGCAATGATTGACGGCAAGCCTCTTGCTGACATGATGCCATCAGAAGAGCGTTGGGCAGAAATCAAGCATGCTACTATCCAGGGCGGTTCTAACATTATCAAGCTCCGTGGTCGTTCTTCATTCCAGAGCCCATCTTACCAGGCAGTCAAGATGATTGAAGGTGCTATGGGTGGCGAGCCATTCACATGGCCTGCAGGTTGTTACGTTAACTGTGACAAGTGTGGCTACAAGAACGTGATGATGGCTATGCCTACAACAATCGATGCTACAGGCGTGCACTTTACTGCACCAGAAGGAACTGCAGAAGAAATGGCTGCACTCTCTGCATCAGTAGAGCACCTTGGCAAGATGCGTGATGAAATCATTTCTCTCGGCATCATTCCAGAGGTAAGCAAGTGGAACGAACTTAACCCTAACCTCTAAGTTTTTTTCAAAAAACAACATAACACTGCGCATTCGGAGTTCACTTCGAATGCGCAGTTTGGTAATGCTTGTATATCGTATTGGGTATGTTCATGTAATACGGTTATTATTATACAAGCAGGTTGAATAGTAAAAGCAGCATAGTCCAAACTTGTTTTATACAACATACTTTTATTCATAATAGGTGATGTGGTCCGTTTTGTAAATGATTTTTGTCAATCGACCGCAAAACCTGAGGGGAAAGTAAAAGAAAAAATATAAAAAAGTTTGGTTGTTTCAAAAATTATTACTAACTTTGCACGCAAATGTTCAGTTTAGAGGCGTTAAATATCAATCTTTTAGGTATGCAGGAAGATTCTGAAGGAATATCTTGCAAACTTGATAGTGAATATTTCAAGAGTCTCAATGACGCTGAGATACAAGATGGAGAGGTAAACCTTGATTTGTCTATACGCAAGGCAGTGACAGGAGAATTTACCCTTTCGTATTGTGTTGATGGTGTTGTTACGATACAGTGTGACAGATGCCTTGATGATATGAATCAGGAAATAAAAGGGCAAGCCACCTATATTGTGAAACTTGGGCATGAAACCATCGAAGATGATGAAGTCATAACAGTTGACGAGGAAGAAGGAATACTCCCTACTGCATGGCTCATCTATGAGACAATAGCATTGGCAATACCCATTAAGCACGTTCATGCACCTGGAAAATGCAATGATGCGATGACAAAAAAACTCGAAGAGTTGTCAGCCACCCGAAGTGGTGATGAGATTACCGAGGATGTTATTGACCCACGATGGGAAAAACTTAAGAACTTAAAGAATTAACACTCAAAAAAACACTTAAAAGAAAATGGCACATCCTAAAAGAAGACAGTCAAAAACCCGTACCCTCAAGCGTCGTACACATGATAAGGCAGTAGCACCTACACTCGCTGTATGTCCAAACTGTGGAGCTTATTACGTATATCACACAGTATGTCCAACTTGCGGACAGTATCGTGGTAAGCAGGCTATCGCAATGGACGAGGTTGCTGAATAATTCTTGAGAAATAAAACCAATAGCTTGACTGAAGCGAGTATATACGCTTTGGTCAAGCTATTTACATAAATACAAAGGGTTTTCCCTACTTATAAATCATTCCTTACATATTGTAGAAATGGAAAAAATTAACGCTGTTATCACTGGTATTGGCGGTTACGTACCAGAGTACATCCTTACCAACGAGGAACTCTCACGCATGGTTGAAACCAGTGATGAGTGGATTTTGACACGTGTAGGTATCAAGGAACGTCGTATTCTTAACGAAGAAGGTCTTGGTTCTGCATACATGGCACGTAAAGCTTGTCGTCAGTTAATGAGCAAGACTGGTGCTGATCCGGATTCTGTAGATTGCGTTATCTGTGCAACTACCACATCTGACTACCGTTTCCCTTCCAACGCTTCAATCGTAATCGGCAAACTGGGCCTTAAGAATGCGCATGGTTTTGACGTATCATGTGCATGCTGCGGATTCCTATATATCCTTGACCTTGCTTCGGCGATGATACAGAGCGGTAGATACAAGAAGATTATTTGTGTTGCAGCAGAGAAGATGTCTTCTATCGTTGACTATCAGGATCGTCAGACTTGCGTACTTTTCGGTGACGGTGCAGCAGCAGCTATGCTTGAGGCAACAACAGAGGAAGGTGTAGGTCATCAGGATTCGTTCCTGCGTACCAATGGTCTTGGTCTCCCATTCCTTCACATGAAGGCTGGTGGCGCAGTATGCCCATCATCACACTATACCGTAGATCATCGCATGCACTACATCTATCAGGAAGGTCGTACAGTATTCCGTTATGCTGTGACATCTATGGCTGATGACGTAGAGGAAATCATGAAGCGTAACAACCTCACCGTTGATGATGTAAACTGGATTATACCTCATGAGGCAAACATGCGTATCATCGAGGCTGTTGTAAAGCGTCTTAATGCTCCTATCGATAAGGTTCTTGTCAACATTGAGCATTATGGTAATACCAGTGCTGCATCTATCGCACTTGCTCTTTGGGACTTTGAAAAGAAACTGAAGAAGGGTGATAACGTAATCCTTACTGCATTTGGAGCAGGATTCGTACATGGTGCAAGTCTTTACAAGTGGGGATACAATGGAGCGGATGTGGCAGAGTAATCCTGTTACAGATACCGTTCTCACAGTTTATATTTGAATATAAATCTATGCATAAAGCAGGATTCGTAAATATTGTTGGTAACCCCAACGTAGGTAAAAGTACGCTCATGAACCAATTGGTTGGTGAGCGTATTTCTATTGCAACTTTCAAGGCGCAGACTACACGTCATCGTATCATGGGCATTGTTAATACCGAAGATATGCAGATTGTGTTTTCTGATACTCCTGGTGTCCTTAAACCTAACTACAAGCTTCAGGAGTCAATGCTTGCATTCTCTGAGTCTGCTCTTGTAGATGCTGATGTACTGCTATACGTAACCGATGTCGTTGAAAATCCCGAGAAGAATCGTGATTTCCTTGACAAGGTTGCTAAGATGACTATTCCTGTCATACTTCTCATCAACAAGATAGATCAATCTGATGCCCAGAAACTTGGTGACATAGTAGATAAATGGCACTCCCTGTTACCTAATGCAGAGATACTGCCAATATCAGCAAAGAATAAATTTGGCACAGACATACTTCTCAAACGTATTAAGGATTTACTGCCTGATTCGCCTCCTTTCTTCGACAAGGAGCAGCTTACGGACAAGCCTGCCCGTTTCTTTGTTACTGAGATAATACGCGAAAAGATACTACTCTATTATGACAAGGAAATACCTTATTCTGTTGAGGTTAGATGCGACTCGTTCAAGGAAGATGAAAAGAGAATACACATTTGCGCCACTATATATGTAGAGCGTGATTCTCAGAAAGGCATTATCATCGGTCATCAAGGTGTGGCAATAAAGAAAGTCAACACTGAAGCGAGAAAAGCCTTGGAGAAATTCTTTGACAAGAACGTATATCTTGAAACATTTGTAAAAGTGGACAAGGATTGGCGCTCAAATGACAAAGAACTAAATTCCTTTGGATACAATCCTGAATAAATCTCATTGTCAGAAAATCTGACATATATAATAATCACCCCAGAGTAATATAACCCCAGTTTTATTACTGAGCAAAAATTAGAACCCGTAAGGAGCGGGAAATGAAAAATGGGAAATTTAGTAGCTATTGTTGGCCGACCAAACGTAGGAAAGTCAACTCTTTTTAATCGTTTGACCAAGACCCGTCATGCTATCGTAAGTGACGTAGCAGGTACTACACGTGACCGCCAGTACGGCAAGGTTGAATGGAACGGTAAGGAATTTTCTGTCGTTGACACAGGCGGATGGGTCGTAAACAGTGATGACATCTTTGAGGATGCTATCCGTGATCAGGTAAAGATTGCAACCGAAGAGGCAGACCTCGTACTTTTCCTTGTTGACGTGCAGACAGGTGTAACAGACCTTGACACCGACGTAGCCCAGATTCTGCGTAAGACAAAATTACCGGTTATCCTTGTCAGCAACAAGACAGACAACAATGAGCAGCAGTATTATGCTGCGGATTTCTACCGACTTGGTCTTGGTGATCCTTTCTGCATAAGTGCAGTAACTGGTTTCGGTACAGGTGATCTTCTTGATATGGTTCTTGCCAAACTTCCTGATGACAAGAAAGATGATGTAGAAGAGAACATACCTCGTTTTGCAGTAGTAGGTCGTCCGAATGCTGGCAAATCAAGTCTCATCAACGCATTTATCGGTGAAGAACGTAACATTGTAACTGATATAGCCGGTACTACACGTGACTCAATCTATACACGCTATGACAAATTTGGATTTGATTTCTACCTCGTCGATACAGCTGGTATCCGTAGAAAGAATAAAGTCAGCGAAGACCTTGAGTTTTATAGTGTTATGCGTTCTATACGCGCCATTGAGAACTCGGATGTCTGCGTATTGATGATTGATGCCACACGCGGTATAGAGGCACAGGACATGAATATCTTCCAGCTGATTCAGAAGAACAACAAATCTCTCGTTGTTGTAGTAAATAAATGGGACCTGGTAGAAGAGAAATCGCAAGCTGTTATCTCAACATTCGAGAATGCTATTCGCGAACGCATGGCACCATTCACCGACTTCCCTATCATCTTTGCGTCAGCACTCACCAAGCAGCGTATCTACAAGGTACTCGAAACAGCGAAGCAGGTGTATCTGAACAGAAAGGCTAAAATCGGAACCAGCAAGCTCAATGAGGTAATGCTTCCTATCATCGAGGCTACCCCTCCACAGTCTGTCAAGGGTAAGTACATCAAGATCAAGTACTGTACCCAGGTGCCAGACACACAGATACCTACTTTCGTATTCTATGCCAACCTGCCTCAGTATGTCAAGGAGCAGTATCGCCGTTTCCTCGAAAACCAGATACGTGACCATTGGACACTTACCGGCACTCCTATCAATGTGTTTATCCGTCAGAAATAATAAGGATATATCATACACGCATACACCATTGACACATTATATATATAATATATTATTATCTACGACCTTCCTCATCTGTTCATGCAGCAGTAAGGAAGGTCGTCTGCCAGAGGAGTTAGCCCTTCAGGCAGCCAAGGGATATTATGACAAACTGCTATGTGGAGACATTGAAGGCTATGCAGCAGGTTTTCTTCAAGGTGACTCCCTGGTCCCAGAACTCTATCACAGCCAATTATCCTGCAATAGTATCATATATGCTGAGGAACTAAACAAACTCCATGGCGGTTTGTGTCATATTGAGGCAACTAGGGCACAATGCGATACCGTGACATTCACAGACAATTCCAAGCAACGAATTGCTCAGGCATATCTTTGCCTGACATTCTGCGACAGCACTCATGAAGAGATTGTGGTTCCGATGGTTGAAAAAAACGAAAACTGGTACCTCAGATAGAAGGCATGGACTTTGCTGAAGCATCACAATATATTACATTTGTTAAGCAGGGCGTTCATTTGCAATAGATTATAGTTAACAAATTCAAATGTTTCAGTCCAAGGGGAAATGCATTTTTTCGATTTTGTATATTGTCAAACCTTCTTCTGCACATATGCTCTTCTGGCCCGCAAAAGCATCATCGCAGTGCCAATATACGCCACATGGCATTTGCTTCCTTCCTGGGGCAAATATGACGGATAAAATCCCCATCATACATCAGACCATCGATTTATAATGTACAAAACAAAAATTCCAATATAACAATAACATGATTTGTCTATATATCACAAATTCATAATTGTTGTATTGGAATTTTAATACTGTATAATGGGTCAAGTCAACCTGTATCTACAAATTCATGCCAGCGGGATTAAGGAAATGCTGATGCATCCTTGTATCATCGTCAATATATTGTTCTTTTCTGGTAAACTTTACAGACAAAGAAGTAATATTATTCAAGAGTTTCGCAAGCTCAACTTGCTTGGAAGTTCTCTGCAAGCAGAGCGTCGCAAGCGCCGAGCGAAGGAGTTAAAGAAGTTAAGACGTTAGTATTTGGAGTGCTACAGGTATTGTCTTCGCTCGGTTTACCGCTTTGCTTGCAAAGAACTCCTTAGCGACGAAGGAACGATAACTTCGTAACTCCTTGACTT
This sequence comes from Prevotella sp., assembly GCA_045617365.1. Taxonomy (GTDB): domain Bacteria; phylum Bacteroidota; class Bacteroidia; order Bacteroidales; family Bacteroidaceae; genus Prevotella. The sequence goes on from JAZLIN010000134.1 coordinate 55,439, forward strand.
CCAAATTCAACTTGAGCGAAAGATACTGTGATAATTTCCAAGCTTTCGCAAGGAAAATTTGAACAATTATTGAATTAGTTGATTTACGTCATCTCAGGGGCTACTCGCCCCCGAACCCCTCGGTGTTTTCAGGTATTAGATTTTA
>JAZLIN010000135.1:0-11567 GCA_045617365.1 Prevotella sp.
TGAAGGCAACGAATCTGTTCAGTTTGTTAATGGTGGGAATGAATGCCTTCGAAGAACTAATTTCCATAGGATGCTCATGTCGGTATTGCTCAATCCTTTCTGCGAAGGTAGGGAAGTAAGATTCTTTCCTCTTCGGGTTGATGCAATTGGCAACGACCTCCCTTACCCATTCGGCTGTAGCCGTGGTGTAGTCGAATTCATCAGTGATGGTTTCAATGATGGTTGTGATAAGTGTGTTGACTTTCTTCTGCTCGTCGGCAGACAGCTTGCGTGTGCGCTTAAAGGAATTGGTGTTGCAATCCCATAGCTCACCGACAACCTTAATTTCGGTTCTGACCTTCAAGTCAACGTCCTTCTCTCTGATACGGAAACCGAGGAAGGAATCATACATGCCATCGCTGAGCATGACATGTTTTTTGTTCTCTTTGGTGAATGTTGTAATTTTCATATGCGTTTTTATCTTTGAGTTTTCGAAATGGAAGGGAAATAGAAATACGACTTATGACTTCTGCATAATTGAATGCGTTATCAAAAAGCCGAGGGTTCTTTTCCCTGATTCAAATCCGCTGCAAAGATAAAAACTTTTCCCGGAATCGTTCCCGATTATCCCCTAATAACTGCCATCCCGTTAGTAAACTTTAAGATTCCTTTTTTGCCGATTCTTGCCTTATTTTCAGTTGTTTACACGGACTTACCTTCAATATGTTTCATAGCTAAATTGAGTCGTTTGGGAACACGATGGTTCATGCCCTCTCTCTTCATTAACGACATCGCCCACTCTCTCCAAGAACAGACAGAGGGAGTGGGCGATTACAATAAGTAGGTGTGCAAAATTATTTATACAATCCTTGCACCGCCTACTGCGCATCTTCAGCACCTAAAAAACAATCGAGTAGGAGTCACTACACTCATTTATTTTAGGCACAGAATATGCATCACTAATCAATACAATCATTATAAAAATAATTTTGCACACCTACTTATATAATAATGTGTGAGACTAATCAGTGATGATTAGGGATTTATTATCTGGGGATAGTACCACATGATGAGCAAAGCTGGTGCTGGTGCCATCATAAACGGCGGACACATCTATGCCACGACGCTGTCACTCTGCGATGAGGGTTGCATCGTGCATTGCACGTTGGGATGTCCAGGCACGTAAACCGACCTGGGAGTTGAAGGTGTTGATAAGGGATTGGAGGGATGCTGCTGTAAACTGTGCAGCGAATGGATTTGTTGCAGATGGTGCAACGGATGGTTTGTTGTTGCATGAGATAAAAAAGCATAGAAAATACACGCCAAAAGTATATTATCTTAGACTTTTCTTGTACAATTCGATAAATTTCATTACTTTTGCAACAGAAAGTTTAATTTATTAGACTATGGACATAGCAAAGGATATTAAGGAACGTCGGTCGCAACTCGGAATCTCTCAACAGGATCTTGCTGAAATCTCTGAAGTGAGTCTTGCGACTATAAAGGGTATTGAGCGTGGCAAAGGTAATCCTTCTCTTACTACTTTGGAGAAGATTGCAGATGTGTTAGGCATGGAAGTTGTGCTGCAAATAAAGCAAATGGTGTAACGTATGAGACAGTTGAATATATATAATAATAATGTGTTCGCCGGTATTCTAACTGAGACTGATGACAAAAAGTATGAGTTTGTGTATGATGATATATATGTAAACTCAAAGGAACCATGTATATCGCTGACTCTCCCCAAACGGACAGAGCCATATCGCTCTGATTTCATGTTCTCATTCTTTGCCAACATTTTGCCAGAAGGAGCAAACAAAAGATGGATATGCCGTCGCTATCAGATTGATGAGTCAGATGATATGGGATTATTGACATTCTTCTCTGGCAAGGATTTCATAGGTAGTATTTCTGTAGAATCTATTAGCAACGCATAAATATGAGACAGATAGCCGTATGTCCATCCATTCTTGTTGATGGATTCAAAGATTATAGTCCCAAAGCCATTAAAAACTTGTGTGGTGGAGTTAAGACTACCTGCAAGATGGATTTGTCGTTTGATGAAGATGAAAAGAGTTTGGATTATGTCATTGATTTGGCAGAGAATAATATTGGTACTCAACATAATGCAGAGAACCTATCTATCTCGGGAGCACAGGAGAAATATCCTGCTGTACTTGATAACGGAAAGATTCGCATAGCAAAGGCAGGAGAACGCAGCACGTACATTCTGAAACCAGCGCCACTTGACAGAATTTATTTGCGTAAACAAATACCAGCAAACGAACATCTTACGATGCAGATAGCATCGCAGGTGTATGGCATTGATACTGCACTGAATGGACTCTGCTTTACAACGGATGATCAACCTGTGTATATCACAAAACGTTTTGACATTATGCCAGACGGAAGCAAACTGCCAATGGAAGATTTTGCTTCATTGGTTGGTCGTACAGACAAGACAAATGGCGATGAATATAAGTATGAAGGTTCTTATGATGATATAGCCAAAGCAATAGTTAAGTATATCCCTGCATCAAAGGTTGCGCTGGAGAAATTCCTACGTTTGGTTGTCTTCAACTACATATTTGCGAATGGTGATGCACACCTGAAAAACTTCTCTGTCATACGCAGTGGTGATGATCTAACATTGGCTCCGGCATACGACCTTATCAACACGTTCATTCATATTGAAGGTAACGACCTCGCTTTGAAAGGAGGCCTATCACCAGATGTAGAGAAGAGTGATGTTTTCGATTGCACAGGTCATCCCTGCCGCCTTGATTTCGAACGATTCGGTACCCACATTGGTATCAGCGAAAAGCGTGTGGCGAAGATTCTAGATCAGTTTATGGAATTTCCGCCAGAAGTAGATGCTCTTATTGCCAACTCTTTCTTCCACGAAGATCGTGTACGCAGGACATACAAACGAATCATTGAGGAACGAAGACAGAGATTCGTAAGGAAGACAGAATAAACGCTGTTGAACACACTCGACTGCGACTCGCTCTTTTGGCATCATCATCACAGGTATGAAGGAGGCTCCTTTTAAGAATATTCACTCGGCAACATCTACATAGAATATCGTGGTGGTGGAACGAAAGAACATGCAGATATGTGTAGGTGTACGGTCATTTTCTCTGTTTGTGATGTTGAATTGTTAGAAAGGTGCAAAATCCTAAAAATTGGTTATCTTTCCCAAAATTTAGGTATGACTGAATATAAATAATGTGAGTACCTTTGCACCCGATAAATCGTCTGCAACTTTATGCAAACATGGTATGAAACATTTATTTATCCTTGCGCTCACGACACTTCTTATTGGTGCCTGCGCACAAAACAAGACAACGAGCATGAATGAACAAAGCATCTCTATGACTCAGGAATGGGACAAGACGTTCCCATTGAGTGAGAAGGTTAATCACGAGAAAGTGACCTTCAAGACACAGTACGGATTTACCCTTGCGGCAGACCTTTACATTCCGAAGTCCCTTAAAACCTCAGAACCTAATAACCTCAAAACCTTACCTGCTATAGCCGTGAGTGGTCCTTTCGGAGCCATCAAGGAGCAATGTTCTGGTCTTTATGCCATGACAATGGCTGAGCGAGGTTTTATCACCTTGGCATTCGACCCTTCGTTTACTGGCGAATCATCAGGTGAGCCACGTCGCACAGCATCGCCTGACATCAATACCGAGGACTTCCTTGCTGCAGTTGACTACCTCTCCATGCGTGAGGATGTGGATGCAGAGAAGATTGGTATCATCGGCATTTGCGGTTGGGGTGGCATTGCACTCAATGCGGCTGCCGCTGATCCTCGCATCAAGGCAACAGCCGTTATGACTATGTACGATATGAGTCGTGTGAATGGTAATGGTTACTTCGATGCGGATGACAATGAGGAGGCGCGATCGGCTGCACGCAAGGCATTAGCCGATGTGCGCATGAAGGCTGCTCGTACAGGCAAGACCGCACAAGGCGGTGGCGTTGTTGACCCTCTTCCAGAAGATGCTCCTCAGTTCGTGAAGGATTACTACGATTACTATAAGACTCCACGCGGTTATCATGAGCGTTCGGGCAACAGCAACGATGGATGGCACACCTTCGGCTGTCAGGCATACGCAAATACGCGATTCCTTTATTATATAAATGAGATTCGCTCGGCAGTACTTGTTGTTCATGGTGAGAAGGCTCACTCACGCTACTTCGGCGAGAATGCCTACGAGTACATGATGACAGGCAAGGCTGAAGGTTACGATGCTGTTCGCAAACCTAATCCTGTGCCCGAGAACAAGGAGTTGATGATCATTCCTGGTGCCTCACACTGTGACCTTTACGATGGAGGAAAGGACAAGGTTATTCCTTGGGATAAGTTAGAATCTTTCTTTAATGAGAATTTAAAGTAACAAAGCCTGGAAGGCTATATTTGAGTAACCGGGGGCAACGCCCTCGGATACTCATGTAAACAACCTAAATCTGCCTGGAGGGCAGTACCTTGCCCCTAACCAGAACAATAAATCGGTCCTTGTTACGTTATATAAGTATAAACCTCTTGATATGGCACATTTGAATCTAACTTATCACATTGTATGGCGCACGAAGTGTAGCCAACGTACTATCAATGAGACATACGAACGAGAGTTGTATGCTTACATACTCGGGATGTGCAATGAAAAAAAGTGCCACTTGTATCGCATAAATTCAATGCCCGATCACGTTCACATGTGTGTGGAGATTCATCCAACCATCTCAGTTAGTGAATTCGTGAGAGTCATCAAACAAGAAACGTCAAAATGGCTGAAAGAGAAACGCCATAAATTTCCTATGTTTGAGGGTTGGGGCAATGGGTATGCTGGATTTACATACAGCGTGAAGGAGCGTCCAGCAGTCATTGAATACATCAAGGGGCAGAAAGAACACCATAAAGTAAAGACGTTTCGAGAGGAGTATGAGGAGTGGCTTATAGAGATGGGTGAGGATCTATCTAACGATCTGTTCTTCAAGGACTAACATCGGGTACAAGGTACAGCCCTCCAGGCTGTTGTGGTAGGTATCTTCGTAATCCGAGGGCGTTGCCCCCGGTTACTCAGATACAGCCTTCCAGGCTTAAATCACAAATTATATTATGCAGCAGATTCATTTAGACACAATACTGCAATTCAACGACTACAATGGGATGGAGACGCTTCATCCCCTTGTAAGCGTTATTCATGTAGATAATACAGAGCACATCAAGGAGTGCATGATGCACTATGGCTTTTACGCTATCTATCTGAAGGAGAACAAAGGTTGCAAACTATCATACGGACGCACAGAGTACGACTTCGACGAAATGACCGTAACGAGTTTTGCACCAGGACAGACAATCAAGGTTGAACCTATAGAAGTGCCTGAAGGTGGTCACGTTGACGACAATGGTAATATCTACTCTCCCCTCGGGGAGTTGGTGGGGGCCTCATTTCCTAAATACATCGGTTTGGCTTTCCATCCCGACCTTCACAACCGCACATCATTGGGCAAACAGATGAGCCGTTATGAGTTCTTTGACTACACCAGCAACGAAGCACTTCACCTCTCTGCACAAGAGGTGGAAATCTTCAAGGGTGTACTCAATATGATAGAGCAGGAGCTGCATCACGCCATCGACAAGCATACTCGCGAATTGGTGGTGAGCCACATCGAACTCCTTCTCAACTACTGCCTACGTTTTTATGATCGCCAGTTCATTACTCGTGAGGAGATTAACCATTCGGTAGTGAAGAAATTCCTCTCCCTTCTTGATGATTACATTTCAGAAAAGGCCGAACGTGAGGGTTTGCCAACAGTAGCATACTTTGCAGACAAATGCTGTCTCTCCACTGGATATTTCGGCACATTGGTAAAGACAGAGACAGGGCGAACAGCCAAAGACCTGATCAATGACAGAATCATGAGCAAAGCGAAGGAATTACTGGCATCTGATACTCTATCTGTCACTCAAATCAGCCAACGCCTTGGCTTTGAATACCCACAACACTTCGTCCGCTTTTTCAAAGCTCTGACAGGAAAGACTCCAACCCAATGGAGGGCGGCATAATAGCATTCACCAATAAGCGAGACCAATGCCGAAGAGAAGGTAAAGGCATCGGCGCAGAAATACGCTAAATAAAAAGGATTCAACGCATAAGGAATGTGCAAAATAATTGGGTGCAAGCATCATCGTGATGTCTGCACCCATTGTAGTTTCTTTATCGACCAACCTTCAATTGATATTTTGTCTTTGCCAATTCGTAGTTGGCGAAGGCGGTGTGGAGATTGTCTTGCGACTGGCGCTGGAGGGTTTCGGCATCGAGGAGATCGGAGAGGGATTCTGTGCCAGCCTTGTATTTGGCAAGGCTATGACGCATGTTTTCCTCTGCCTGCTCGACGGCGGTTTGGGCTACTGCTATTTGTTCTGTTGCCTCCTGCAGATTGCTCCATGCCGACACGATGTCAACGGTGAGCATTTCGAGTGCTTCCTGACGGTCGTTCTCGGCTTGCTGTGCCTTCATCTTCTGGCGACGAATGGCGTGCGAACCGCCCCACCACTGAGAGATGGGGATGGAGATGGTAGCCATGGCGATGCCGTTGGTGATATTGGTGTCCATTGTCCGGCGCATGTTCTCCGACAAACCGCCAAGACCGACGTTTGAGCCTACGACTCCCACTGCAACGGTAGGCAGACACTTGCCTCGTTCCATCTTTAGTTGTAGCTGCTCTGCCTCTACACCTTTTTGTGCCAATTCGTATTCCTGGCGCGTGGAGGCAGCAGAGATGGGATCTGAGGCCCCCCTCCGACTCCCCCCATTAGGGGGAGGGATCGAGGCAGCTGTCTGTTGTGGCAAGGCAATGTCGAACGCACCCTTGATGCCACATTGCTGAGCAAGGAGGAGACGGAGCACACGAATGCCATTCTCCACTTTCAGACGATTGCTGCGCAATTCGTGCTGACGCAAGCTGATTTTGAGCAGATCATTGTCTAAGATGATGCCAGCCTTAACACGCTGTTCCACCTCTTCGTACACTGCCTGCAACTGTCGGTCGGCAGCATCGAGTGTCTGGAGCGAGTATTTCAACTGAGCAATCTGCCAGTAGTTTTCGCTCACCTTTTCTACCACCTCTTTCTCTTTTAGCTGAAGCTGGAGCTGCATGACTTCACTTTGCAGACGAGCCAACTTATTGCCCGTAGTGATCTGTCCACCAGCGTAGAGCGGTTGCATCACGGAGAGCGTGACGCCATAACCACGGTTCAGTTCACGCACCTCAAAGGGTTGTCCCACCATCTGCGAGATGCCAGGCATAAGTGGCTCGAAGGCAGCCAGCTCGGCAGGATAAGTTCCGTCACCTTTTATCAGTTTGTCGAAGGCATGGAATGCCGTCACGCTTGCAGAAATCTCCGGGAAATATTTAGTATAAGCCTCCGCTTTCTGCTCCTTTGCCACCTGAATGTCGAGGGCAGCATTCTGCAGTTTGCGGTTGTTTGTCTTGGCAGAATCAAGGCATTGCTCAAGGGTGTAGGTACTCTGAGCGCTTGCACTGAGGCTAACACTCAGAGTGAGTATAAATAATAGTTTGTATCTCATATTGATAATATTGATAATCTTTTCAGGAACAAATGTAATCAGTCCCTCCCATTTAAGGGGAGGTTAGGAGGGGTCTTTTTCGTTCAACTTCCAATAAACCACTGGCAGCATAATCACCACCATGATAAGCGAGCCGATGCCACCGGCACAGATGCTGACACCTACTGGCATCCAGAAACTTGTGGCGGCAATAATCATCGGCACCACACCCACCGCCGTTGTAGCCGTGGTGAGGAAGATCGGCACCATGCGTCGGCGACCGGCATCGTAGGCAGCATCACGAGCCGACCATCCTATCTTCATCAAGGCGTCAGCATGTTCGAAAATGAGAATCTCATTGCGCATGATCATACCCATCAGTGTGATGATACCCATCATGGCGGTGACGCCTACGGGACGTCCCATCAGCCACATTCCCAATAAGGCACCAGGGATGCAGAGTGCCAGCGAGAGGATGCAGATGACCGACACCTTCAGACGCTTGAAATTGAACAACAGGAAGAAGAATATCAGCACGATGGCAGTTCCGATGGTTGCAGCCATGCTACCCTGCGTCTCGGCATCGTTCTCGGGTTCGCCACCCACCTCAAAGCGCACGCCTTCGGGCAACGAAATCTCGTTCTCGATCATCTGTGTGAAACCGCTCTGGAGCGCATTGGTATAGACACCTCGTTTTGCCTCCACACCCACCGTAATGCAGCGTACGCCATTGCGATGCACAATGTTCGTCTCACCCCACTCTGGGCGCACAGCGGCAATCTGTCGCAGCGGCACGGTGTTCATGCCCGATGACAGATACAGGTCTCCTATGCCGCCGCAGTCAAGGTCTTCCTTGCCAGCGTCCTTGATGATAATAGGCACCTCATAGTCGCCCTCCCATACCTGTCCAATCTGCATCGTGCCCGTGTTGAGCATCAACTGAAGTTCTGTGAGGGTGCGGTTCATGCCCATCTGTGGAGCAGCGACAGGATCAAGCTCTACCTCCACCAGCGAGCGACGTTCCTCCCAATCGGTCTTCACGTTCATCACGCGGTCGTCCTGACGCATTCGTGCCATCACATCCTCTGCCACACGATGCAGCGAGTCAAGGTCGTTGCCGTAGAAGCGGAACTCAAACGGAGTGAAGTTCTGGTAGTCGAGTTGTTTGAACTTCACAAAGGCATTCGGCCAATGGTCGCTGTAGGGTTCATACTTGTCAAGCAAAGCCTCCGTATCGGCATTCGACTTGGTATTGACGATAAACTGTGCATAGTTTCTGCCTCCCATCTTCGGTGTGTAGGCAGAATGGAAACGAGGCGATGCACAGCCGATGAACGAAGTGATACTCACCACACGGTCATCGCTTTTGAGGAGGGTATAGACAGAGTCGGCAACTGCCTGTGTTTCTGTCAATCCCTTACCCTCGGGGAGCGTAATCTCCACAGCGAACTGGTTGCGTTCTGCCGTAGGCATCATGCGTATTTTGAGGCGAGGACCAATGACCACAAGACTACCCACAACGAGGGCAATGCCTCCTATGATAGTCATCCAAGGATGGCGGAACGTCCATGCAAGACACTTGTCGTAAACGGCCTGAACGTGGTCGGTGAGGGATAAGACCCTCCCCCGACCCCTCCCTTTAGGGCGGGGAGTAGATACCTTGTCTATCGAGAACTCGTCAGTTGCAGTAGTAACCTCTCCCCTCCTTAAAAGGGAGGGGCTGGGGGTGGGTCTTTTTTTTATGATCAGAAATTCCAACACCGGAATCACCGCCACCGCCAGCACAAGACTCACGCCGAGGTTGATAGCCATGGTGTAAGGCAACCAGTGGAGCATGTCGGCTGTCATTCCCTCCATCACGAAGAGTGTCGGGAAGAAGATGACACACAGACACAGGGTGGCAAGTACCATGGGCAGGAAGTAGTGCTGAGCTGAGACGGCAGCCGAATACCAACGCGAATAACCCTTGTTGAGGTACTCCAGATAACCGTCCAGCACCACAATGGCATTATCGACCACCATTCCCATCACGATGATGAGTGAGGCGAGCGTGACGGTGTTGAGCGGAATGCCTGCCATGTACATGATTCCCACCGAGATAAACGTGTTGAGTGGTACTATCAACCCTGCCACGAGGGCGGTGCGCCAAGGGAAGAGCACGAGCATCACGATGATGATGATAGCGATGGATTCGAGGAGATTCATGAGGAAGTCCTTGACCGAATCATCCACCACCTTGCACTGGTCGGTGATGCGCTGCACGGTGACGTCCTTCGGCAGTTCTTCACGGACGAAACTGTCCATCACTTCCTGTACCTCACGCCCGAACTGCACGATGTTGTTGCCTTGTTTCATCTCCAACGAGACGATGACACAAGGATGACCGTTGTACTCGATGTACGACTCCGAAACGTCATACTCGCGCTTCACCTCTGCCACATCCTTCACACGCACCACATTGTTGTCCTGGTCAGTGAAGATGATGGTGTTCTCTATCTCCTGCTCGCTGTTGGCCGAAGGCTTTACGTGAATTGGCACATTCTTCTGCCACCCTGTGATGCTGCCCGACATCGTGGTCATGCCCGCTGCATTGAGGCTCTGCATGAGTTGCATCTGTCCGATGCCGTAAGCCGACAGACGTTCACGGTCGATGACAATGCTTATCTGCTCCTTCGTATCACCCAACAGTCGCACATTATCTACCGAACTTATGGTGCGCAGACGGTCGGCAAGGTTGTCGCTGTAGCCCTTCAGTTCGCGATACGAACGCTGGTCGCTCTCCAAGGCAAGGAGCAATGCCGACGAATCGCCGAAGTCATCGTTCACGGCTATCGCCATAACACCACTCGGCAACTGCTGCTTGAAGGTGTTGAGGCCATGGCGAATCTTTCCCCACACCTCGTCCTTGTTGTTTACACGATCCTCCAGTTCCACCATCATCACGCATAGGCCGTTGGAGGATGTTGAGGTGGTCTTGTTGCGCTTCACCTCGTCGAAGGTGAAGAGATAACGTTCCAGTGGACGTGCCACCTGCATCTCTACCTCCTCGGCTGTTGCTCCCGGATAGACGGCAACCACCACGCCTTGGCGGATGGTGAAGTCAGGAAACTCCGCCTTCGCCATCTTGTCAATGCCGAAGATGCCCAGCAGGAAGGCAACACCCACCATGAGAAATGTCAGTCGGTAGTTCTTCATCAGCCAACTGACCCAGTTCTTTGCTTTATCTTGTTTCATGATTTTCTGTAAACTATAAACTATAAACCATTAACCTTTAACCGTTACCTGGCTTCCTTCGCTCAGTTTATGATGTCCTTCAGTCACAATCACATCGCCTTCGCTCAGCCCTTGTGTGATAGCTATTCTATTGCCAACAGCATTGCCCACCGTCACCTTACGGCGTAATGCTTTGCCATCTTTCACCACCCACACAAACTGCTCACCATGGGCATTCTTGTGTATAGAAGTGATGGGTGCAGTAAGCAGCGTGACGTTCTTCGTCGAGCCGCCAAAACTAACCTTGCATACCATTCCGGGCAGCAGTTCACCATCGGAATTTCCTACACTCACCTTTATATCATACGTGTGTGTAGTACAACTTCCTTCTATTCCTTTCTCGATACTGCCTCCGTTGAAAATCCTGTTTCCCAATGCCTCTACGGTGATGCTGACAGGTGTCGTGCGACTGATGGCGGCAATCTCCTTCTCTGGTATGCTCGCCTTCACCTTTACCGTGCGTATGTCAAGAATTTTTGCCACAGGCATGGCAGGCAATACTGTTTCGCCAACCGACGACACATCTTTGCCTATGACTCCACTCACAGGTGCATACACACTGCAGTCGGCAAGTGACTTCCTTGCCATATCCAACTGCGCCTGTGCCTGACCTACCTTACTCTGCGTCTCTACCCATTGCATGTCAGGCAACGAGTGGTTGTCGTGCAGCTGTTTCATACGTGCTTCGGCATCTTTTGCCTGCGTCATCATGGCCTGTGCAGCAGCGAGCATGTT
>JAZLIN010000136.1:0-19373 GCA_045617365.1 Prevotella sp.
AGCGACGAAGGAGCGATAACTTCTTCGCTCGGCGCTTGCGACGCTCTGCTTGCAGAGAACTTCTTAACTCCTTAAGTTTCAAGAGTTCGAAGAACTTGCGAAACTTGAATATGTTTATTGAATATGTGGGGGTATTTAGTAAGGAAGAGCCATAAGTATAGAAGTTATAAGTGATGAGTTAAAGTTATCAAGTTCTAAGTTGACCGCGCGGTCACTTTTCACTTAAAACCCTTAACACTTTCACTTATAACTTATAACTTCTATACTTATGGCACTTCCTTACTTTAAGAATACCAACCGTCAAAAGTTCCCCCTTAGGGGGCTAGGGGGCCAGGATACTAATATGCCTGTATGGCAATCTCCGCTCCGCGGTCCCAGGACTGCTTGATGAGGTCACCATTCTTTGTTACCTTACAGATACTGATGTCTGGGCCCTGTACCTCAAGCACCGTACCAGAACCGATGTACTGACGGGCTATACGACCGGCAATGCGTTTTACTACATAGACATCAACCTGCGAATTTCTGAAGAGGCGGTTGTCTGAACCAAGGTCTATATAGAACTCCTTCAACTTCTGCTTCTTGCCCTTCTGGAAACCTTTCTCCAGCATGTGTCCACGCAGCGGATAGGCATGACGTAGCGAAGAGGCGGCATTTACCCAGAGGTGATTCTGTGCATACTGACGGCACTCTGCCATGCTGTTGAAGATGCTGAGCCATGTACATCCCGTTACCTGGTTGCTATAGACCACCTGGTTGTTGTCTGGATTGGTAAGGGTGATGTATGCTACGATGCGCGCCTCCTTATCCATAACATGGTCTTTCAGTTTCTCAGTGAAGTTACAGAATATTATCTTTGCAGAGAATACGAGGCACTTGCCCTTGTCCTCCGCTGATACCTTTCCGGTCTTGATGACAAAGCGGTTCACGTCGTTCAGACAACCCATCAGGGCTTCCTTGGCTCCCGCTACCATGGATTCATCTTCTACGCTTATCTCGTTGCTCAATAGTCCCGTGAGCGCATTTTTCACCTGCTGGCCTGTGGTCATAGGCTGATAGGTTATCTCTCCTAGATAGATAGGTATCTTCGGATTTTCATATACCAGCATCTGCTCCTGTGGTGAAGGCGCTGTGACTGTGGCATTCTCCTGTGATTCATTCTGTGCCGTTGCCGTCATCATCATCATGCATGCGGCAACAAAGGTAATAATCTTTTTCATATCGTTTTTGGTTGACTACAGTTTCTTTGGCTTTGATGTCACTTCTGGTTCTATGCCCTTCTGAAGGCTTTTCTCTATGTATGACTTACCGTTGACGATCTTGCATGAGCAGAGATCATCGCCCATGACCTCCTTCACTTTCAGTTCGCCTTTGTACTTACCATTCTCCACGACGTAGAGCAGCATGTCTGGAAATACTCCATGCAGCGAACCTATGCTTACGTAGCACTGATTGTCCTTCACCTTGCCGTTAGCCTGCTCTACACCTTTCTCCAGCACCTTGCCGGTAACAGGCAGCACCTGGAAGATATAGTTTGTGATGGACTGTTTGAGGTAACGTGTGGCACCGCTTTTCACATCGCTCACGCTGGTAACGACAGTAGCCACAGCTGACGAAATGCCCTGACACATTTTTGTTGCCAGGACCTTGCCTGTCTTATTGTCAACGATGGTGGCATGTACATTTATCATACAGCTTGGCGAAGTGCCACTGCCTATCTTTGCCTCGCTGATGATACCCTTAAGGCAATAGTCTGCGGTGGCTTTATCGTCACTGATGCCCAGCCATGGTATTCCTGTCACACTGGCTGCAATGGCTTCGTTGATCTGTGGCACCATCGACTTGTCCTGTGTATAGACCACGTTCGCTGACATGGCTACTGACATGAGGGCATTGATTGCCACCTTGCCGGCTGTCAGACTCTTATACTCAAACTCCTCAACATGCATTGTTGCTGCCTGAGGGGCATTCTGTGCCTTCAGTCCCAAACAACACAGGACGAGAAGGCATACTCCGAAAAGACTCTTCTTCATTGTCTATAAATTTATGGTTTTATTTTGTCTATCTCCTTTCTTGCAGAAACTCAACGTTTTCTGCATTTCGTTGCAAAGATACTAATAATTATTGAAACTAAGAATAAATCTCATTATTTTACTAATATTTTTTTGTCTATTCCATAAAAAAACACTATCTTTGCACTGAAAATCTACCATCTATGAAGACTTTAAACACTATTTTCCTACTTACCATACTGCTGTTACCATCCATAACTACAGCCGCTTCTGACTTTCTATTCCATTCCCTCGATACACAGCAGGGACTATCCAACAACTCTGTCAATGCCATGATGGTTGACAGTCGTGGATACCTGTGGATAGGCACCGCCATGGGACTCAACAGGTATGACGGCTATGAGGTAAAGAACATAAACTATTTCAGCCAGGGCAACACCCTCCCTGCTGCCGATGTACGACGACTCTCCGAAGACGCCGCCGGCAATATATGGATAGAATACAACGGTACCACGGCACGATACAATACCGCCACGCAGACCTGCCACAGCGACAATGCTGACTATTTCAAGTCACTGGGCTTAACGTCCATCACCGACAGATACAGTATCATCACTGATGAGCGCAGGAACCTATGGATTCTCTGCAGCGGCAGGATTTTCTATTATGACTACAGCCTGAGAAAACTGCTGCGCTGGAACTCTGGACTGAAACAGACCGCACGCGACTGGCAACTGACACCATGTGCCGAGGGACTCTACCTCTGCGATGAACATGAGGTATGGAAATTTGTCAGCAAAACGGGAAAGACTCAACGGATCTCCCTTCCCGATGCCATGGATGGCTCTGGCAACCGCCTCCGCACTTACGTCGATACGGACAACTCCCTCTGGGTGTATTCCATGATCAGCGAGGCCATATACCATCACAAGGGAGCGCAACTGTCGCTTCCACTCACCGGAGGATCCAATGCCATACGTGACATATACGACGATGACCACGGCAACCTGTGGATTGCCACGGACCATAACGGTGTCTTCATAGTCAACCGCCAGGATAATACCACACAGCATCTGCTGCATAAGCACAATAGCCTCACCTCTATATCATCCGACAATATCACCTGCATAGCGGCAGACCGACAGGGCACCGTATGGCTGGGCCACTTCAAGACGGGCGTGTCATATACCAACACGCATTTCTCCCGATTCCAAAGCCGCGGACAGCAGTTTGGCGATGTCAGCATCATGCTCCATGACCGCAACGGCAATCTGTGGCTGGGCACCGACGGCAACGGCGTATTTATCGAGCATGCCGACGGCACATACTCCAAGGCTTCCCTGCCTAATGTCACCATATCATCACTCCTCGAAGACCACAGCGGCACCATGTGGGTGGGCACATACAACAATGGTCTCTGCCGCATGCAGGGCAACAGCGTCAGCAAGACTTATACAATGGAGAATCATCACCTGCCTAGCAATGCTATATGGCAGATGGCTGAGGACAATCACCATAACATCTGGATAGCATCGGGATTCTCTCCGCTTATGCGTTTCAACATCGACAGCGAGAAGGCTGCGCTCGTACAGCATAAGAATGCTACTGTCCTCGGTCACTCCGTTGTCTTTGACGGCAAGCACACCGTTTACGTAGGCACATACTATGGCGTATGGGCATACGACACCAACAAAGGTAAAGGCGACTTTATTCTCGGCAACAGGCGTGGCACGCAGTCTTTCCTCCTACCTGCCATCGTATCGCTGTGCTATGACAAACAGCGTGATGCGCTATGGATGGCTCATACCACCGGCATCAGCGTCCTTGACATCAAGAAGGACTCGCTATCTTACATTGACAAAAGTAATGGTTTATCAGACTGTTATGTCAAGACCATCGTACAGGACAAGATGGGTAACATGTGGCTCAGCACCGGACATGGCATATCCTGCGTACGCATCACCAAAGGTGGAGAATGCGTAGTGCATAACTTCACTACCAACGAGGAACTGCAGAATTCTTTCTTCAATACTTTCGCAGCTACCTGCAGTCCACGTGGCGAGATTCTCATGGGTGGCAACGAGGGCTACACAATGATTTCGCCTAACAACATTTTCCGTGACAGTGCGAAACCCAAACTGATGCTGACTGAGGTAATGGTTGGCGACAGTTGTATCATACCTATTGACAATGAGGTGCATCTGTCCTATGATGACCACCTCATCGAGTTCAGGTTCTTTACGGGCAGCCTCATCAGCGCCAATCGCACTCTATATGCCTACCGCATCAAGGATATGGGCAACGAATGGATATATACTGACAAGAACAAGATCTCGTTTTTCTCCCTCAACCACGGCACTCACATCATCGAGATAAAGGCTGCCAACGAGAATGGCGAATGGGGCGACGTGACCACCATCACCGTGTATGTCAAACCACCTTTCTACCTCTCGTGGTGGATGATCACTCTGTACGTCATAGCCATCATCGCTTTCTTTGTCATCACCTACCGTATGATGCGACACCGCCAGCAAAAGCGCATCCAGGAACAGCGCCTGCGCATGGAACAGGGGCATAAGGTGGAGTTGTCCGAGATGAAACTGCGTTTCTTTACCAATATCAGCCATGACCTGCGCACTCCGCTCACCCTTATCGTCAGTCCGCTGCAGAGTCTCATCGAGGAACTGAAGTCTGTCTCGCCGCAACTGTCTGCCGAGACACTGGCTTCGCGCATCAACAACCGACTGACCGTGATGCACAAGAATGCACAGTTGCTTATGGCACAGGTCAATATGCTGCTTGACTTCAGACGCCTCGATGTTGGTGGCGAGACATTGCATCTGCAATCTATCGACGTGGCACAGCACATCGGTAATATATGCCTCTCTTTCCAGGACTATGCACAGGAGCGCACCATCACTCTCTCATACACGCCATCCGAACAGCATGTCTTTGCCTATGTAGATGCAGAGAAACTCAGCAAGGTGATGTATAACCTGCTGAGCAATGCCTTTAAGTTTACTCCTGACGGCGGCAAGATCTCCGTGTCCCTCGGCATACAGGAGAGCAACCTGCTCATTCGCGTGGCTGATACGGGCTGCGGCATACCTGATGACAGCAAGCAGCAGGTGTTCCAGCGTTTCTACCAGGTGCGCAATGATGACCCGAAGGCTGGCAGCGGCATAGGCCTCCACATAGTCAACGAATACATCAAGATGCATGGCGGCACCATAGAGGTCAGCGATAACAATCCTCAAGGCACCGTGTTCTCCATCACCATCCCTATGGAGGCCGCAGCCCAGGAGGCACCAACCACCGTTTCTTGCGCATCTACGCAGGGCACCACCACATCTGCCACCGTTTCTTGCGCATCTACGCAAGACAACCACACCACCATCCTCGTAGTCGATGACAACCACGACCTCTGCTCGTTCATAGCAGACAGTCTCCGCACCGCATACCCTGACTATGACATCCTCACCGCGCCTGACGGACAGGAGGCTCTCCATATCCTACAGAAACAGGATGTATCTCTAGTGATCACGGACATCATGATGCCGAAGGTGGATGGCATGGAACTATGCCGCCGCATCAAGACTACCATCACATGGTCACACATCCCTGTCATCATGCTCACAGCCAAGGCTACGGACGTCAATGTCATCGACGGTCTCAAGCTGGGTGCTGATGATTACATCACCAAACCGTTTAATATCGAGCACCTCAAACTCCGTATTGAGAAATTCCTGGAATGGACCAGGAATACCCATGAGACCTTCCAGCGCAAGATTGAGATCGAACCAAGTGAGATCACCATCACATCCCTCGATGAGGAGTTTATCAAGAAGGCCATCAGCATTGTGGAGGACCACATGTCTGACTCTGACTTCTCCGTAGAACTTTTTGGCAAGGAACTGAACATGTCGCGTGCGAACCTCTACAAGAAGATGATGAGCATCACCGGCAAGGGTCCTCATGACTTCATGCGCTCCATCCGTCTCAAGCGTGCTCACCAGTTGCTGGAGAAATCGCAGCGCCAGATTTCCGAGATCGCCTACGAGGTAGGATTCAGTTCGCCGAAGCGTTTCTCCGAAAACTTCAAGGCGGAGTTCGGCATGACCCCGTCTGAGTTTGTAAGGAGCACGACCCACCCCAACCCTCCCCAGGGGAGGGAGCACTAAATGTGGGAACGAGCCCTCCCCACAAGCACCTGCGCCCGAAGGGTCACAGTACCTCAGCCCCGAAAAGGGAAAGGGGTTCCGTGCCATATAGCTCTGCTACATAGCCCCAGCCAACTATGAACTATGAACTATGAACTATGAACTATGAACTATGAACTATGAACTATGAACTATGAACTATGAACTAAACAAAACGTCCCCTCCCGGAGACATTATGTCTCTCTGCTGTAATCTTTTTATTACATTGGAAACAGTTTGAAACAAATCAGCACCTTTGTTTTGCGGAAAATCACTACCTTTGCAACCGAAATACTTGAATGTTCACTACAGCAAGAAAAATGCGACGATTCCTCACTGTGCATAGGGGCAGCCTTTGTGCCCCGTAGCCCTTCGCGAGCTTTGTGCCTTCACGTGAGATTAACTAGCGAAAACCAAATTGACTAATATTACAACCGATACAATATGAAGACAAGACATTTCTTTATATGTCTCGCTGCCGGACTCGCCACGACACAGGCATTCGCAGCAGGATATACAAAAAACGAAAAAGGCATCACTGTCAATGTAACAAACAGTGCAGCACAAATGCCGGGAGGCATAGCACCTAAACTGGTGCGACTGCAAGTGGTGAACGATAAGATCATCCACGTCTCAGCGACAGCCGAGAATAACTTTGCAGACAAAAAGAGCCTAATCATTGTTGACCAAAAGAATAACACACCGTTTGACGTGAAGGAAGAGGGTAACACCATTATCCTCTCCACCGCCAAAATGAAGGCATACGTACTCACCACCACCGGTGAGGTATGGTTTACTGATGCCAATGGTAAGACTATCGCACGCGAGCAGCAAGGCGGCGGCAAGGTCTTCACCCCATACCAGTGCACACAGGTGCATGCCAACGGCGTACCTGAGACATACAAGGGATGGAGCACACGCACCATCTTCGAAGACCTCGACCCTAACGAGGCTTTCTACGGCCTGGGACAGCATCAGGCTGATGAATGGAACTACAAGGGCAAGAACGAAGAGCTCTTTCAGTATAATACTAAGGTGAGCATCCCATTCGTTGTCAGCAGCAATGGCTACGGCCTGCTCTTCGACAACTACTCCCTCTCGCGTTTCGGCAACCCTAAGGACTATAGCCAGCTCAACAAGGTCTTTGACCTCAAGGACAAGGATGGCAACGCAGGGGCGCTGACAGGTACATACGCTGCACCTGATCAGGAGACTCTCATTCGCCGTGAGGACAGCATATATTTCGAGAACCTCAAGTCGGCAAAGAATCTTCCTGCCTTCAACCTTGCCAATGCCAAGGTAGTATATGAGGGCACCATCACTCCGCATCAGAGCGGTGAGTATCGTTTCTCTCACTACTACAGCGGCTACCAGAAGATATTCATCGATGGCAAGTCGGTATATACCGAGGATCTGCAGAACAAAGGCACCAATGATCAGGAGATATGGCGTACTGCATGGAATCCTAACGCACGCAAGTTTGCCGTCAACCTTGAGGCAGGCAAGTCATACACCATCCGCATAGAGTGGAAACCTGACGGCGGCGAAGCTTACTGCGGACTCCGCGCCCTCGAACCGGTCAGCCAGTCTGAGCAGCAGAAGCTCTCTATGTTCAGCGAGATGTCGCAGCAGTTGGATTACTACTTCGTACTCGGACAGCAGAGCAATGCCACACACACCGCCATCGACGATGTCATCTCTGGCTACCGCCAGCTCACCGGCAAGGCGCAGATCATGCCAGACTGGCTGTTGGGCTACTGGCAGAGTCGCGAGCGCTACAAGACTCAGGACGAGATCGTGGATGCCCTCAAGGGATTCCGCCAGCGTCACCTGCCTATCGACAATATCGTGATGGACTGGAACTATTGGGTGCTCGACTCATGGGGAGCTTTCCAGTTTGACCCTGAGCGATTCTCAGATCCTAAGAAGATGATTGACGACATTCACGATATGAATGCCAAGATTATGATCTCGTGCTGGCCTAAGTACTACCTCACCGTTGACAACTACAAGGAACTCAACGACAAGGGTTACATCTACCAGCAGAGCGTGAAGGATAGCCTCAATGACTGGCTCGGATTCAAATACGCATTCTATGATGCATACGATAAGGATGCACGTAAGATATTCTGGCGTCAGCTCTATGAGAGCCTCGGAACCATCGGCATGGATGCCTGGTGGATGGATGCCTCGGAACCTAACGTACGTGACTGTACCGACATGGAGTATCGCAAACTCCTCTGCGGTCCTACTGCCTACGGTTCGTCTGACGAGTATTTCAACGCCTACTCCATCGTAAACGCAGAGGCTATCTATGACGGACAGCGTGCCTACGAGACAGCCATAGAGAAGCAGGGCATCAGCGCTACTGACAGCCGCTCTCTACAGGACAAGACCTCATGGAACGAGTATGGATTCGACAATCAGTTCTCTCCTGAGAACAAGCGTGTATTCCTCCTCACCCGTAACGGTTTCGCCTCTGAGCAGCGCTACTCTACCGCTACATGGTCTGGTGACATCGGCACACGCTGGGAGGATATGAAGGCTCAGATCACCGCCGGACTCAACTTCTCTATCTCGGGCGTACCTTACTGGAGCCAGGACATCGGTGGCTTCTCTGTGGAGACTCGCTACCAGAAGGCACAGAACGTCTTTGACGAGAGCGGTGTGGAGAATGAAGACCTCAAGGACTGGCGCGAACTCAACGTGCGCTGGCACCAGATGGGCATGTTCGCTCCTATGTACCGTACCCACGGTCAGTTCCCTTACCGTGAGCCTTGGAACATAGCACCGGAAGGTCATCCTGCATACGAAGTCATCAAGAACTGTCTTGATATGAGATACCGTCTCATGCCATACATCTACTCTCTGGCTGCTGACGTTCACTTCAAGGACTACACCATCATGCGTCCGCTCGCTATGGACTTCGCTGCCGACAAGCAGGCTCTCAACATACCTTACCAGTTTATGTTCGGTCCTGCCATCATGGTCAACCCTGTATATAAATACGGTGCACGCTCACGCGAGGTATATATGCCAGCAGGCACCACATGGTATGACCTCTACACCGGTCAGGTGGTAAGCAACGGCGGCGAGACCAAGACCCTCGATGCTCCATACGAGAAGATTCCTCTCCTCGTGCGCGGCGGTAGCATCATACCTCTCGGTCCTGCTATGGAATACACCCAGCAGAAGAAGGCTGAGAATATCCGTCTCTATGTCTATGAAGGCGCTGACGGCGAGTTCTCTCTCTACGAGGACGAGGGTACCAACTACGGCTACGAGGCAGGCAGATACGCTAACATCCAGTTCTGCTATGACAATGCCAAGAAGACCCTCACCATAGCTGACCGTCAGGGCGAATTCCCTGGCATGCTCAAGGAGCGCACCTTCACCGTGGTATTCTGCAGCAAGAACAATCCTGCAGGCTACAACCCAGAAGCCAACGGCACCGTGGTGAAATACAACGGCAAGAAAAAAGTTGTTAAATTAAAATAAAAGAGTTTCAATCTCTGACCATTAACTAAATCATCGTTCACTCCAGCGAGTAAGGCAAAACCTTACCGCTGGAGTCGTTCGTAATTCATGATTCACGATTCGTAATTCGTTTCTACCAGAAAGAGTGAGGGCACTTCCTTACTAAAATAGCCCGAACAATTTCTTGCAAAGCAATAATTCTTAATTCTTAATTTTTTAATTAATGAAACATTTCATCTCAGCCATATTAGCGGCAGCACCATTGCTTGCCAGCGCACAGAATATCCTGCCATATCAGGATGAGTCTCTCCCTGTAGAGGTACGAGTAAAAGACGCCCTGTCACGTATGACACTAAAGGAGAAAATACGCCTGTCATACGCACAGAGCAAGTTCTCTTCACCTGGCGTGCCACGCCTCGGCATCCCTGAACTGTGGATGTCTGACGGACCTCACGGCGTACGTCCGGAGATACAGTGGAACAACTGGGGATGGGCAGGATGGACCAATGACTCCTGCACCGCCTTCCCTGCACTCACTGCACTCACTGCTACATGGAATCCTCAGCTCTCTACCCTCTACGGACAGAACTTCAGCGAGGAGGCCCTCTATCGCGAGAAAGACGTGATGCTGGGTCCTGGTGTCAATATCTACCGCACTCCGCTCAACGGACGTAACTTTGAGTACATGGGCGAGGATCCATACCTCTCCAGCATCATGGTGGTGCCTTACATTCAAGCCATGCAGCAGAACGGCGTGGCATGCTGCGTAAAGCATTTCGTACTCAATGACCAGGAGGAGTATCGCGGACATGTCGATGTCAGAGTGTCTGACCGCGCATTCAATGAGATCTACCTCCCACCGTTCAAGGCTGCCATCGAGAAGGGTGACGCATGGAGCGTCATGGGCAGCTACAACCAGTACAACGACCAGCAGTGCTGCCATAACGAGAGCACCATCAACCATACCCTCAAGGGCGAACTCGGGTTCAAGGGTGCTGTCATCAGCGACTGGGGCGGCACACACAACACTCGTGAGGCGGCTCTCTTCGGTCTCGACCTGGAGATGGGATCATACACCAACGGACTCACTACGGAGAGCACCGGTTTCACATACGATGACTACTACCTCGGCAATGCGTACTATGCTATGGCGGAGAAGGGTGAGATACCTATGGAGGTGGTCGATGAGAAGGCAGGTCGCATGCTGACCCTCAACTTCAAGACTGCCATGAATCATCGCAAACCTTGCGGTAGCCTCAACTCTCCCGAGCATGTGGCAGCAGCACGCGAGATTGGCAATGAGGCCATCGTACTCCTCAAGAACGACAAGCAGCTCCTGCCTCTCGACATCACACGCTACCGCAAGATCCTCGTTGTGGGCGAGAACGCCACACGTCCACTATGCCCTGGCGGCGGTTCATCGGAGCTGAAGGCACGCGATGAGGTGTCTCCACTGCGTGGCATACAGGAGCGTTTCGGCAAGGACGCTGAGATCATATACAAGGAGGGATACGTATCGGGCATCTGCAGCTACGGCGGCATTGACGACATCCCTGACAGCGAACAGGCCAAGCTGCGCCAGGCTGCCCTCGATGCTGCAGGCGACTGCGACCTTATCATCTACATCGGCGGTCTCAACAAGAATCACTTTGAGGACTGCGAAGGCGGCGACCGTCGCTCATACAACATGTCTTACGGACAGGACGAACTGATCTCTTCACTCGCCAAGAAAGGCAAGCCTATGGTGACTGTCATCATCTCGGGTAATGCCATCGCCATGCCTTGGCTCAAGGAGGTCAGCACTCTCCTGCAGTCATGGTATCTGGGCAGCGAGGCTGGTCACTCCCTTGCTGACGTCCTCAGCGGTGATGTCAACCCAAGCGGTAAGACGATCTTCACATACGCACAGAAACTGGAGGACTACCCAGCCCACCGTTTCGGTCTGGCAGCCTACCCTGGCATGCAACCAAAGGATATGCCTGCCGACTATCACTACGAAGGCAACCAGCAGCCTAAGTCTGCAGATCTGCTGAAGTCTCTTATGGCTAAGAAGAAGGCGGAGCCTCTCAACATCAACACAGACATCAACCCTCACGCTCATGCTGGCAACGGCGATGAGATGCAGGTATATGCCGAGGACATCATGGTGGGTTACCGTTACTTCGACACCATGAAGCAGCAGGTGAACTTCCCATTCGGCTTCGGTCTCTCATACACCACCTTCCAGTATTCCAATGCCACCATCACCGGTGCTGACGGCAACTACACCGCTACCATCACCGTCAAGAACACCGGCAAGGTAGCCGGCAAGGAGATCGTACAGCTCTACATCGGTGATGACAAGGCATCTGTCATCCGCCCTGCCAAGGAACTCAAGGGTTTCCAGAAGGTCTCTCTCGCCCCAGGCGAGTCAAAGGAGGTATCTTTCCATATCACCGAAGAGCACCTGCAGTTCTATGATGAGATCCAGCACAAATGGGTTTCCGAGCCTGGCACCTTCAAGGCATACATCGGTAGCAGCAGCAGCGACATAAAAGCCAAGCTCAGCTTTAAGCTGTAAAGGTTAGCCCGGAGAATCCGGGCAAAACCGGAGAACCGGATTGTCCGGATTACCCGGAATACCCGGAATACCCGGAATACCCGGAAAATCCGGAAAAAACCGGAATGCCCGGAATATCCGGACCACCCGGAAAAAACTGGACCATCCGGGCAATCCGGCTCTCCCCAGAAAATCCCCCCACCCCACCCCCCAAAAAAACTCCCACCCATGCCCTACCCACCCAAAAACATACAACTGAAACGCTATGCCGATGGCACACCAAGCATACTCCGGAAGAAAACCCTTTACACGGAACTCCATTTCTTCCGCAAAAGTGAGGTATTGGTACAGCTGACCAAGGCTTTCTGTAAGCGTTTCCTGCCGCAGTATGGGGACCGTACCGTTGACCAGATGGTACAGGCGGCACGTTCCATCAAACAGAACATTGCCGAGGGATTCACAGATGGGCAGACATCATTCGAGGTGGAGATAAAACTCCTTGGAATAGCCCGAGGCAGTAACCAGGAACTTCTGGAGGATTTTCAGGACTATCTGAAGTTTCATGGCATGACCGAGTGGGCAGAGTCCAATAAGTCACGCTTTGACAATCTGCGCGCCTTCTGCAAGTCCAACAGCGACGAGAGCGCATACCATCCATACTACAACCGATGGACTGATGAAGAGATGGCAAACTGTGCCATCTGCCTCTGCCACATGGTGGATCGCGCCATGACAACATTCATTGAGAAGCGCGACAGGGAGTTTGTAGAGGAAGGTGGCATCCGTGAACGCATGACCGCAGCCCGCCTTGACCAACGAGGTACACAGAAACAGATAATAGAGGCTCAGGCACATGAGATAGAACAGCTGCGTGCGAAAGTAAGAAGTCTGGAAAGAGAACTGGAACTGGCCAGAGGAGGAGAGTAATACCTGATACTGTTCCCTTGTAAAGTGGAGAAGTGTCGCCAAGGTCTTGCGGAATGTCACCAGAATTGCAAAAGTGCCCCTTTTGCAAAGTTAAAGTGCCCCTTTTTCAGTGGTAAAGTGCCCCTTTAACACTGTAAAAGGGGCACTTTAACTTTTTCGCGAAAATCAAATTATACAACATAGCCTTTTTTATTGATATTGGCAACCTACATCAGTCAAAATATACGACATTGCCTTGACAATTGATAAATACTAAAGTATTTTCAGTCTATTTTCCACATAATTACGCGCCCTATTTTGTAAATTCAAAAAAAAACATTACCTTTGTACAGGGGACATTGTATCCATTGAACAACTCACAGGAAAAACCCATGAAATGATCTTTATAAACATGTAACTAAAGGAAAATAATTAATATGAAAGAAAAAATCAGAATCTTACTATTGCTGATGATGGCATTTATCAGTGGCAGCGCTATGGCGGCACCGCTGAGGTGGGTATGTAATGGCTCCTCCACCAAAGAAGGGGAATGGCTATCAATCACGCACACAAGCAACAGTCCCAATTGGTACTCAGGAATGACACTCCTGATTGATGGAGCTTCTACACCTGGTTCTAAAGCACTCAAGATGCAGAGCGACACCAAAATCATCATTAACCTCACAAAGAAGGCTAATGTCACAATCGGTGTTACGACCAAGAATAATAATGCTATTAAAGTAGCAAATGCCAAGATCAAATTCGACGGCACTGCGAGCGAGTCAATCCTGGAAGAAGATCAGAAAGCCTCAACGGGTGTATATACTTCGAAGGAAATCACCTATACCAATGTGGCTGCAGGTGAACACACCATCACCCGAAACTCAAGTGAGTTGGGTGTCTATTACATCAAGGTTGACTACGACACCAACGACCAGCCTTATACCGTGACATTCAATCAGAACGGCGCAACCTCTCTGACTGAGACTGCAGCTAATGCTGGTATCGTGCTGCCTGGATTGAAGAACGAAAATGTTGCTGTCCCAACCTTTGGATGGTCACGCGCTGATAACGTGACAAACGCTGATACCTATAGAGACGGTCAGTTTGCCGAAGGTTACTGGGAATTCGCAGTTCCTGCAGGTGATGTTATCCACCAAACAGCTATAGGCTTAACACCAGGTGGCAAATACCTCATTAGCCTTAGCGCTGCGGCATCATACGCAGACTGGAGTGACTTCGGTTGCTTTACTGGCGATAACCTCACCAAAGTATTTGCTGGCGATCAAGAGACCTTCATTCCTGTAGTAACGAGAAGAAGCGTTGCCGAAGGCGAAGAGAATACCGTAACATTCCTTGCTACCGCAGATAGCGATGGTAAACTGAAATACGGTATCAAGAACGTTACCCCTTCCGGCAACTGGTACATCATCAAGGTTAACTCTATCACCAAGTGTGACGGCACTGACGGCCTTCTCGGTTGGTACGATACCAACGGCAACAAGGTTGGCGATGCAGGTCAGACTATCTACCCTGAGGCTGATATGACCCTCAAGGCTAAGTATGCCTACACCCTGAAGTCAGTCATCAAGAACTCCATCACAGAACTGGAGACTGTGAACGGTGAGGCATTCGATGGCGAGGCTATACCTGTAAAGAAATACCTCACAAAAGATGGCATTCTTTATAACACTCCTAATAATAATCCAGGCACTTATTATGGTATCACTCTAAACCAACCAGGTGAGTACAAGAAGGATTACACAGCGGTTAACGAATTTCACGGTGCTACCATCGATGGTTCGGAAAACGCCCGTGTGGTATTCCTCGCTGAAGCAGAGGACATACAGGGATTCGGAAGAAAGACAGACGATAATGTTAAGGCTCGTTGCTCTAATCTTTATGGCGGTGAAGTAAGAAACTATCCTGCTGTCATCACCTCTCTTCCTAATGGACAGTACAGAATATTTGCTGGTGTACGTGGTAACTCTTCTACCACCTACAAGATATATGTTAATGACGAGGAAAAGGCAAGCGAGGAAGGCACAGGTTCACCACAGGAGTTTGGTACCGACGTAGTAGAACTCAACCAAAAATCCACTGAGATCAAGGCTGGTCTTGCAGCTGGCAGCTCTGTATGGGATTTCTTCATCATCGTGAAGACTGGCGACGCTGTTGTGGAATGTCCTCATACCATCTATGAGGGTGACGTCATCGGTGAGACCGATAACAGCTCTGCATGGTGGAGAGCACACTCCAAGCAGTTTGAACTCAGCAAGGGTAACTCACGTACCTTCACCTTCACCTCAAACAACTTTGATAAGACAACGTCAGCCAGCTACGAAAAAAACTGGGGATTCATCATTACCAATATCCTCGGTCACAATGGTGACGTATCATGGAATTCTAACGGTGGTAAGGAACTCTTCGCTCTCTCAGGAAGCGCAAGCAACTGGGGGGTAGGTACACCTAATATCAAGTTCTACCGTGGTACAACCCAGATTGGCGCTGGCGGTGATGATGAATTCTTCACCGACATGGCATCGGGTCCTGCTGAGACTACCATCAGCGTGTCATACGCAGGTAAGCGTATATACCTGCAGGGAAAGATACGTACCAGCAACGGTCAGACATATACCATCTACGACACCTCTGAGGAGATTGACAAGAATGTCAATAATAATAAGGTGTATATGTTCTTCGCCGTTGCCAACAACCACTTCACTAACTTCCAGGTTACGGAGGAACAGCCTGCATATCAGGTGATATCCATCCCAGGATTACTGGCTGACGATGACGCAGAACCTACAGACGCAACAGATGAACAGGGTACGGTATCTATCAAGGATGCAGATGGCATAGACGTAGATAACTGGACATACGTAGCCTATGGCACTTCCCTGACTTTCACTGCCACACCTGGCACTGAATATATATTCAGCCGATGGGCTAACAATCAGACCGATGCTACACGTATCGTGACATACGACCAGCAGTACGTGATGTACTCGTACTTCAAACCGGCTGATGGTGTGCTGACAGTTGCAAAGCCAGCTGACCTGACCATCGAGAGCGGAACCAACACTACACTCACCGCTAACGCCCAGTGGGCTGGTGGTGACATGCCTGCAACTGGTGCCACATATAGCTGGTATGTAAAGAATGACAACGGCGATACCTATGAAATGCCTTCCGGTCAAGGCTTGACCACAAATACATTCAATTACCATCAGGATTCAGGTCACGAAGGACGCTGGTACTACCACGTAGTTGTCACCTACAACGGCAAGACCGAAGAGTCTGACTGGGCTAAGCTCATCGTCAAGGGTGGACATGTGGAAGTAGGTGAAACCCCTGTTACCGTGACTTTCACCGCTGACAACAATGAGACTAACGGTTATGTACGCACCGATGCTGATAAATATTCTGGTTCCAAGGACATTGATGGCGTAAGATACCCTGTCATAATCAATAACGAAAAGTACATCAGCGTAACAGAAAAGGGCGCCAAGTACGTTGTCATCAGCACACGTAAAGGCGGTGGCAGTGGAAATGGTCAGATAAAGGTTTATTTCGATGATGATCTCGTAGAAACCATTGACGTTCTTAACAAAGAAACCAAGATTACAGAGCGTATCAAACTGACTGAAACTGTAGATGCAGGAGTTCACACCGTAAAGATTGTAGGTTCATCACAATACAACGGTGACCTCTCTGTACAGTACGTCAAGCTTTCTGCCAATGACAAGGCACAGCTCAATGTAACTTCTGCTGAGGTAAAGATGCGACAGCCATTGAACATAGACCTCGTTGCTGACTCGCAGGGTGAGATTACCATGCTGTCTGGCAGCACAACAGAGTTCTTCGATGCAAGTCTCAATAATGGCGTGCTGACCATCACTCCTAAGAAGGCTGGTACAGGCACCATCACATTTGCTATCGCTGCCAACGACGGTTATGATGCCAACGATGGGGTCACATTCGACGTGACAGTGAGAAAGCAGAACATCACCATGGTATATGAGCCGGACAGCTATATCTGGAACTACGAGGAGCAGGCTACGGCACCTGCATTCGTCAAGCCACAGCTCTACTTCAAGGATGAGAACGGCAAGACTATCACAGACTATGAGTTCACTGGTATCACATACGGTGTAACCGATGAAACTCTGGTAAATAGCGACAATGGTGATATAACGATACATCAAAATTCGCAAGGTTCAGGTATAGCAGCGGCAAAATGGCCTGGCGACGAGAACTACAACACCCCAGAATATGCTACATATACCGTAAGTATCATCCAGGGCGTTTCATTCAAGACTGCTCTGTCTGGACAGTACAAGGTGGGCGACAAGGGTTACCTTACCGACAACGGTGCCCGCACTGATGCTAATCTCACTGAGTATGACAAGGAGAAACTCCTCCTGACATTCACATACGGTGGATGGAATCTGGCAAGTAAGGACAACTCATACAAGGATGCTGGCGGAAAGACTCTGACTGACAGTTGGAAGAAGGGTACTCAGGAGGACAAGAAACTCTTCCCACCTGTTGACCCGGATTTCCTTTATCACTCTTCTGGTACACAGAATGCCAAGTCGGAGACATTCCCTACCTACGGCAACTTTACCGCTGGCGATGTATTCTCTCTCCCTGTGCGTGGTGCATACATGACATTCGAGCCTACCGTCAATGGTACTCTGTCTGTATATATCCTGCAGAATGGCTGTCTCAATGGCTTCACTGATACAGACAAGAAGAATAATGCAGATGGCTACAACCCACAAAACGATGCAGCAAAACCAGGCGAGTTCGCTTCACGCTCTGTATTCGTAGTGGATGGCGAAGGTCATAACGTAGAAGACTATACTGTTTTCAAGAACAAGACCAACCAGACTGTCAACGCCAAGTACTACTCTTCAACAAGCGACAAAGCCGAAGGCGAGTATTACTACCTCGTAACGGACCCTAGCGATCCAAGATACGATAATCCTTTGAACGTTGCCACATGGTCAGGATTCAAGAGCCTGAGCCCAAAGAATCAGGAAGCATATAAAGAAGGATGGAACTCCAATCCATTCTTTGGCACTCAAGAGATAGTAAGACTGGAGAACGGTTCATACAGTGCCATCCAGAAGGGTATGATGAAATACACCTTCTATGTGGCTGCCGGACAGACATACTACATCTTCGCTAACAGTTCCAAGATTGGTTTCGTAGGCTGTAACTTCGTGAAGGACGAAGAAGCCAAGCAGCCTACACAGACTCTCGCTCTCTCTGAGACCATGGCATACAACCCAGGCAGTCTGGAAAAAGAAGTAGGTAGCAGTATCAACGTACCTATGTACAAGACCGTGACACTCGGCCGCTCGTTTACCGCCGGAAACTGGAACACCATCTGTCTGCCATTCACCATGACAGAGCAGGAGGTGGAGGAGAACTTCGGTAAGGGCACCGAGCTCATCATCCTCGACAACGTCAACATTGAGGGCGACAAGGCTACGATACACTTCACCTACCACGAGATACAGTCTATCGTTGCCGGCTTCCCTTACCTCATCAAGCCTGCACAGGACTGTGGCAGCATCAGCGTAAGCAACAAGATCATCAACCCTGACACTCAGCTTACAACGTTTGCTTCAAACGGCTATACCTCAAAGGGTATCGATGGCTTCTGTACCGCTAACATTTCCAACGGAAAGGGAAACAACAACTACAGCCATCAGCTCAAGGCGGGTGACATCTTCCTCAGCAGCAATACCCTCTACATATCCAAGGGTGCGTCTTACCTCAAGGGCTATCGTGCTTACATCGATGCTCCTGTCGGTGCACAGGTGGCATCCATCTCATTCGAATACGGTCACGCGTGGGATGAGGATGAGGAACCTACAGCTATCGGCATAGCAGAGATGGACCCTGAGGTAATATCTACATTCGGCGGCATGATGCAGGGTGTATATAACCTCAACGGCCAGAAGGTGGCTAACTCTACCGACAATCTGCCTAAGGGTATCTACATAGTCAACGGACAGAAGGTGACTGTGGAGTAATATAAACTAATTAAAGTTTCGCAAGTTCTTCGAACTCTTGAAACTTAAGGAGTTAAGAAGTTAAGAAGTTATCGCTCCTTCGTCGCTGAGAAGTTAAAGACAATACTTAATACAGCGTAAAAACTAATGTCTTAACTTCTTTAACTTCTTCGCTCGGCGCTTGCGACGCTCTGCTTGCAGAGAACTCCTT
>JAZLIN010000137.1:0-13444 GCA_045617365.1 Prevotella sp.
CTAATACCTGAAAACACCGAGGGGTTCGGGGGCGAGTAGCCCCTGAGATGACGTAAATCAACTAATTCAATAATTGTTCAAATTTTCCTTGCGAAAGCTTGGAAATTATCACAGTATCTTTCGCAAGCTCAAGTTGAATCATATAATTATTGACAATTTTCGCGAAAATTGAATATCAAAGGGCCCCTTTAGCAGTGTTAAAGGGCTCCTTCAACATTGCAGAAGGGCCCCTTTAACATTGCAGAAGGGCCCCTTTAACAATACTGGAGGTTTCTTGACATAAATGTTTGGATAAAAAGTAACGAAGTAACACCTACATTGCGAAAGGTATCGCATTTAAGCTGTCTGGTGCGGTAACACTTCATCTAAAAAGTGTCGGTAAAGTGTCGGTACCTGTGTCAACGTCCATGCAGGAATAATGCGGATGACACTTCCATTGCACTTTACTGACACTACATATCAAAACTGTCATCCTTCAATCAACTACAAGACAACATGTTACATGCATCGGTGACACTTCGTCACATAATAATGGGAACAGTATCACTCTTGATATATAAACAGAAACATCATTTATATGCGTGACAGCGTTTTTACC
Source organism: Prevotella sp. (assembly GCA_045617365.1). GTDB lineage: Bacteria > Bacteroidota > Bacteroidia > Bacteroidales > Bacteroidaceae > Prevotella. Next base: position 599 of record JAZLIN010000137.1, read on the forward strand.
GTCACACATCCGTCATCTATATCGTGTACAAGAGAAAGAACAAGGTAACTACCATATCTTAACTTTGCACAGCCTATTTATATTTTGATGTATTCCACAATGGCGCAAGTTCTATCTTATTGATTCTCTTCCCTTCTAATTGTTTGGCTGCAACTGCTATTTTCCTAATTACGGCTGTTGTATCATCATCAGCATTAGCTAGTATCATGCCAGATTTTTCATTTCCCAATAGCACCATATCCTAAGAGAAATGTTAGTATTGGTAGCAACCAATAGTATGCTACCAGCACCTCCTCCGGCTCGAGAATAGGTTACAATTCCATCCTCAAGTTCTAAGCAACCATCTAATAACTCCTATTTCATTTTTAAGGCTTCCTGTATGTGATTGCCAAAGGCAATACATAATTCTGGTCAAGAAAGATTTCTTTATAATTTGTGAAAAGAATTTATTCGTATTCTTGTTCTGTCAAGCATCCCGTTGGGCTGAGCGGGCGCTTATTTGTTTCTATATCATGTTTCATTTTGTTTTGTTTGTAAAAATGTTATAAGTTATTTTTTCACTTTACTAGCCCTATGTCTATTTTCATCATTTGAATTATTTGTATCAATATTTATCTTTCTGCCCAATCGCTTCTATCGAGGCTTCTGTACCCTACCGCTTCTGCTACATGGTTCATCTCGATATTCTCCTTGCCATCGAGGTCTGCGATGGTGCGGGCCACCTTCAGGATGCGGCTGTAGGCACGGGCAGAGAGATTGAAACGTTCCATTGCTCTCTGCAAGAGACTCATGGTATCATCATCCAGATTACAGTATTGATGTATCATGCGGTCGGTCATCTGCGCATTGCAGTGTATCAACTTAGAATCCTTGTAACGTTCTGTCTGTATCTGACGTGCAGCGATGACACGCTTACGGATTTCCTCTGATGACTCCCCCGGTTGCACCTTGGAGATATCTTTGAACGGCACAGGCTGGATCTCGCACTGTATATCTACACGGTCCATCAAAGGACCACTGATCTTTGCTATATAACGATGTATCTGTGCAGGAGTACAGATGCAATTATGAGTAGGGTCACCATAATATCCGCAAGGACACGGATTGGCACTGGCAACAAACATTATAGAACAAGGATACTCTATTGTATATTTGGCACGCGAAATGGTTATCTTCCTGTCTTCCAATGGTTGGCGAAGCACCTCTAGAGTAGATTTGCTAAACTCCGGCAACTCATCAGCAAAAAGCACTCCATTATGAGCCAGACTAATCTCGCCCGGCTGTGGCGACGAGCCACCTCCAACCAAGGCAACCTGCGAAATAGTATGATGAGGAGCCCTGAACGGACGCTGCGAGATCAATGACATCTCTGACGTAATCTTTCCTGCAACGGAATGTATCTGCGTGGTCTCAAGACTCTCGGACAATGACAGTGGCGGAAGAATACTTGGCAGACGCTTCGCCATCATACTCTTTCCCGATCCTGGAGGTCCCACCATGATAAGGTTATGACCACCTGCAGCGGCAACTTCCATAGCACGCTTTACACTTTCCTGACCGCGCACATCAGCATAATCCAATTCAAACTGATACTGGTGCTCATAAAATTCCTTTCTAGTATCAACGACCAATGGCTTCGCCTCACTATTTCCGGAAAGAAACTGTATCACGCTGAAGAGGTCGTCCATACCATAGACATCAAGATTATTGACGACCGCAGCCTCGCGCTCATTGGCTTTAGGAACTATGAGTCCTTTATATTTTTCCTTACGCGCCCTGATGGCTATCGGCAACACACCCTTCACAGGCTGGAGCTTACCATCAAGACTCAACTCTCCCACCATCATATAGTCACCCAGCATATCAGATGGCAATGACTCATCTGCCGCCAGAATACCTATCGCTATGGGAAGGTCGAAACTGGAACCTTCCTTACGCAGATCTGCCGGTGCAAGATTGATAGTAACATTCTTATTAGGAAACTTACAGCAACTGTATATAAATGCTGTGCGGATGCGGCTCTGTCCCTCACGGACAGCCTCATCACCCAGCCCTGATAACATATAAGTTGGAGGTCCTGTGGTCACACTGACTTCTACGGTCACGGTATGAACATCCAATCCATCAACAGCTGCACAGTAAGTTTTGACTAACATAGGTTATTGGGGTGTTTTTTGTTGGGCGTTTGGTTTGTTTGGCGTTTGTGGTTAAGTAAATTGGTGGTTTAATGGTTTGGTGAGGGAGAAAAAAGCATATATCCCTAACAACTAAATCACCAAACAACTAAACCACCAAACATACCGAATTACATCTTAGCCATAGCCTGTTCGAGATCGGCTATGATATCCTCAGCATTCTCGATACCTACAGAGAGACGTACCAAGTCTGGTGCGACACCTGCCTCACGAAGCTGTTCCTCTGACATCTGACGATGAGTATGGCTGGCAGGATGGAGCACACAAGTACGGGCATCTGCTACATGGGTAACGATAGAGATAAAATCAAGATTGTCCATAAACTTTATGGCATCCTCACGAGTTCCCTTTAATCCGAAGGCGATTACGCCACACGAACCATTTGGCAGATATTTCTGACCCAGAGCATAGTATTTATTGCTTGGCAGACCGCAATAGTTTACCCAACCAACCTTCTCATTCTTCTCAAGCCACTCGGCAACCTTCTGAGCATTGCCACAATGCTGCTTCATACGCAGTGCCAGTGTCTCAAGCCCAAGATTAAGGAGGAATGAATTCTGTGGTGCAGGGATGCTGCCGAGGTCACGCATCAGCTGACTAACAAGCTTGGTAGTGTATGCCATCTTACCAAAGGCCTTGGAATATGTCAGACCATGATAAGACTCATCAGGAGTAGTGAGTCCCTTGAACTTCTCACCGTATGCATCCCAATCAAAGTTACCTGAATCAACCACACAACCACCTACCTGTGCTGCATGACCGTCCATATACTTCGTTGTCGAGTGAGTAATGATGTCACAACCCCATTCAAAAGGACGGCAGTTGATTGGTGTAGCAAAGGTATTATCTACAATCAGTGGCACCCCGTGCTTATGAGCCATCTTGGCGAAACGTTCTATATCAAACACGTTACCTCCAGGATTACTGATAGTCTCACCGAAGAAACACTTGGTATTTGGACGGAAACATGCCTCAATCTTCTCATCATCCCATTCAGGATCCACGAATGTGCACTCAATACCGAGTTTCTTCATCGTTACACCGAAGAGATTGTAAGTACCGCCATAGATAGTGTTAGAGGTAATGAAGTGGTCACCTGCCTCACAGATATTAAATACTGCATAGAAATTGGCAGCCTGCCCGCTGGAAGTAAGCACAGCCCCTACTCCACCCTCAAGAGCTGCAATCTTCTTTGCCACTGCATCATTGGTAGGATTAGCCAGACGTGTATAGAAATATCCAGAGTCCTTCAGGTCAAACAGACGCGCCATCTGGTCACTGGTATCGTACTTGAAAGTCGTTGACTGATAGATAGGGAGCTGCTGTGGCTCGCCTTTTGTAGGTTTCCATCCACCATGTATGCAGATGGTCTCAAGATTCTTTTTCATTATGTAATAGTTTTATTCCTTTATGCACAGTTATCAATTTCTGCATAGAAAATGCAGTCTAGGACATTTTCAGGACTGACAGGAGTTTAGATGTAGCACCAGAGTGCGAGTGAACATAACCTCCTGCAGCTGCTGATTTTTCTCTAAGCAACTGCTCATCAGCCATGAACGCATCCATCTTAGTCTTGAATGCCTCTGGACCATCTATCTCTATTCCACCGCCGCAAGCTTTCAATTCCTGGGCTTCCTGGAACTTCTCGTTATTCGGACCGAAGACTACAGGGATATTCCATACCGCAGCCTCTAGCAGATTGTGTATTCCGACTCCGAAACCTCCGCCCACGTATGACACGTCACCATATTTATATATAGAAGAGAGGAGACCGAAGCAATCTACGATGAGCACTTCCGCTTCACGCAACTGCTCATCATCCGTCTCATGAACCTGAGTAAAACGTACTACACGACGCCCTGTGAGCAACTGCATTATTTGTCCAAGATGAGATTCTGCTATGACATGGGGAGCGATGATAATCTTCCAGTCTTTATGCCCTGTGAAATAAGGAATGAAGATTTCTTCATCTGGCAACCAAGAACTGCCTGCCACAAAGACCTTCTTGCCATCAGCAAATTTCTCTACCACTGGGATAGTTTTGCTCTGACTGGCAATCTGCACCACGCGATCAAAACGGGTATCGCCTGTCACATCTACATTACTGAACCCTTTAGCCTCAAGCAAGCGTCTACTTTCTTCGTTCTGCACAAAGAACCATGTAAAGCACTTCAATACCTTGCTATAACTATGACCATACCACTTAAAGAACAACTGTTCCTTGCGGAATATACTGCTCACGCTATATACTGGCACATTGCGGTGACGGAGTATGTGAAGGTAGTTATACCAGAACTCATACTTAATGAAGAATGCCATTACCGGGCGCACTGTCCTTAGAAACTTCCTTGCATTGACATATGTATCAATAGGAAGATAGCACACAAGATCAGCTCCCTCATAATTCTTTCGCACCTCATAACCTGAAGGAGAGAAGAATGTCAGGAGGATCTTCTTCTCCGGAGCAATGCGTTTCAATTCTTCTATAATCGGTCGTCCCTGCTCGAATTCTCCCAGCGAGGCAGCATGAAACCACACATACTCCGCATTGGGATCCACATGCTCACGCAAATACGCGAAGGATGCACGCTCACCCTTCCACATCTTCTTCACTTTATCAGAGAAGAGACTTGCAACGAACACGCCGAATTCGTATAGGAATAACAGTACGTTATATATCATTGGGTATAGTTTTAACAGGACGTTTTCTCAATTATCCAAGGATTTCAATAGCCTTCTCCATTCTCTTGAGTGTCTCAGCCTTACCGAGGAATGCACTGATATCAAACATACCTGGTCCCTTGCCCTCACCTACGAGACAAAGACGGAAGGCATTCATCACATCACCAAGTTTATAGCCCTTTTCTTCTACCCATGCCTTAACGATAGGTTCCTGGCCCTCGATAGAGAAATCATCTATACCTTCCAGAACATGCATCAGTTCGGTCATTACCTCTGCCGAGTTTTCCTTCCAGCGCTTCTTCACCGTTTTCTCATCATACTCCTGTGGAGGGAAGAAGAAGAATGAGCAGAGTGGCCACAACTCACTGATAAAGTCAACGCGGTCCTTCATCATTGCTACCACCTGTGTTATTTGTTCGAATGAAGCATCAGAACCATTATTGGCTACGATTGGTGCAAAGAGTTTTGCCACCTCTTCTGGTGTCTTCTGCAGGATATACTCGTGGTTGAACCATATACCCTTCTTATAGTCAAACTTTGCACCTGCCTTTGAACAACGTGAGATATCGAATGTCTTTACAAGCTCTTCAAGCGAGAACACCTCCTGGTCTGTACCTGGATTCCATCCTAGAAGGGCAAGGAAGTTTACGACTGCCTCAGGGAAATAACCACTCTCCCTGTAACCAGAGCTAACCTCGCCAGTCTTAGGATCATGCCACTCGAGAGGGAACACAGGGAATCCGAGACGGTCGCCATCACGCTTTGAGAGCTTGCCCTTGCCCTCCGGCTTGAGCAGCAATGGCAGATGAGCAAACTTAGGCATAGTGTCTTCCCAACCGAATGCACGATAGAGGAGCACATGAAGAGGTGCACTAGGCAGCCACTCCTCACCACGTATGACGTGTGTCACCTCCATCAGGTGGTCGTCAACGATATTGGCAAGGTGATAGGTTGGCAGTTCGTCTGCACTCTTATAGAGCACCTTATCATCAAGGATATCAGTCTTTATGCGAACTTCACCACGGATAAGATCATTGACCAGGACTTCCTCACCAGGCTCAATCTTGAAACGTACCACATACTGCTTGCCGTCAGCGATGAGGGCATCAACGTCTGCCTTCGACATAGTAAGTGAGTTGCGCATCATCATACGAGTGCGAGCATCGTACTGGAAATTCTGTATCTCACTACGCTTTGCCTCAAGTTCCTCAGGTGTATCAAATGCTATGTACGCCTTGCCTGCATTAAGCAACTGCTCTACATACACCTTATAGATTTCGCGTCGCTCACTTTGACGGTATGGTCCCTTGTCGCCACCGAATGACACACCCTCGTCAAAGGTAATGCCCAACCAGCGGAATGACTCAAGGATATACTCCTCGGCACCAGGTACGAAACGATTGGAATCGGTATCCTCGATACGGAATATCATATCACCGCCATGCTGACGGGCAAAAAGGTAATTATACAAAGCAGTACGAACACCACCGATATGCAGCGCTCCTGTAGGACTCGGTGCAAAACGCACCCTTACTTTTCTTTTGTTCATTTGTATTATTGACTTTATTACTATTCAAAAGACTATATTTGTTGCAAAGTTAACAAAATATTCTGGGAAAAAAGCATTTTTTCTACGTTTTTATCGTTCAAACCGATTTTTTTTTGTATTTTCGCACTCAAATCAACAAAATTCAATAATATGGCAATGGAAAATGTGATCACATCCAAGTGGTCAAACATACGTTCTTTCTTAAATGCAGTAAGCATCGTGCTTGTCACTGTTACCATCATAGTAGTAGCTATGCCTAACACTGAAAAGCCACGACTGCAGTACACCATTGACCAACCATGGATGAATGCACAGCTCATCTCACCTGGTAACATCATGATAAAGAAAGACCCCAAACTGGTGGCGCAGGAACAGAAAGACGCCCTCGCCAATGAATACATACCATATTTCAAATGTGACAAGAACATGGGCAAACGCCAGGTCAAAGCCTTTCTGGAGAAATACGGGGCTGGAATTCCAGGTGTCCCTGCCAAGTGTATGCAGATTGTGGCTGAGAACATTGCATCCATGTATGAAACTGGCATTATAGCTCAGTTGGAATACCATGAGTTCATGGCGAAGGACAGCCTACAGGAGGTAATGCGCGTCACTGACAATGAAGGAGAAAAGATGAAGATGGCAAACTTTCTCCCAACCAAACTTGCCTACGAGCATCTTTTCACCGACGAAAGACTTGATGAGGTAAAAGGCGAACTGCAAAAATGCAATCTCAATGAATACCTACGCCCTAACATTACATACGATGCACAACGCAGCGAGCAAGTTCGCAATAACATCATCTCTACAGTTTCCCCTTATTCCGGCGAAATAAAGCAAGGTCAGGAAATCATCAACCGAGGTAACATAGTTACCGAGGAAAAGGCCCGCATGATTGACAGTTACAACGACTTTGTCACAACGGAGACACAGACAGGATTCGGTGGCCTCCTGCTCATCAATGTCATCCAGTGGTTATACGTCATGTCACTTATGATTCTGTTCATGATGTACCTGCAATTCTTCCGTAAGGACTACCTCAGCAAACCACGATCACTGGCCATGGTTTATACATTGCTCACCATCTTCCCCGTGCTATGTTCCTCCATCATGCGTTTTGACCCGCGTAATGTGTATATCTTGCCTATATGCCTGGTACCTATGTTCATACGCGTATTCCTCGATTCGCGTACAGCATTCATGGTCCACACGATACTCGTACTTATATGCGCCGCTACCGTAAGCGACCAATTTGAGTTCATCGTGATACAGATAACGGGTGGCGTAGTTACTATATGTTCTCTGCGCGAACTTTACAAACGCTCACAGTTATTTTCTTCTGCACTGTTTATCATAGTGGCAAGCATAATCATGTTCACCACCATCAAGTTCCTCAGCAACAAAGATGTCACATTCGAGGTCCTAAAGCATCCTTATTTCTGCTTCATATTCAATGGAGTATTGCTCCTGCTGACATACCCTCTCATGTTTATCGTAGAGAAGACATTCGGATTCATATCGCCTATCACGCTCTTTGAACTCTCAGACGTCAACCGAGATCTCCTGCGCAAACTGTCCGAAGAAGCTCCTGGCACCTTCCAGCATTCCATCATGGTGAGCAACCTTGCAGCTGCCATAGCTTCCGAGATAGGAGCCAAGAGTCTCCTCGTGCGTACTGGCGCACTATACCATGATATAGGAAAGCTCTCCAACCCTGCATTCTTCACAGAAAACCAGCGTGGTGTAAATCCTCATGAGCACATGGAGCCACAGGAGAGTGCACAGATTATCGTAGGCCACATCAAGGAAGGTCTGCGACTGGCTACAGAACACAATGTCCCTGATGTGATACGAAACTTCATCCTTACGCATCACGGCAAGGGTGTAGCACGCTATTTCTACACCACATATAGAAATGCACATCCTGACGAGGAGGTTGATGACAAGATGTTCCGCTATGCAGGTCCTAACCCATTCTCCCTCGAACAAGCCATACTCATGATGGCTGACGGAGTAGAGGCGGCCTCACGTTCCCTTCCGGAATACACCGAGGAGAGCATCAACAACCTTGTGAACAAGATCATTGACACACAAGTGGCAGAGGGGTATTTCTCCAACTGTCCTATAACCTTCCGCGATATCGCTACGGCTAAGCGCATCCTCAACGAACGACTGAAGAGTACGTATCACACACGTATTCAGTATCCTACGCTCAGCCATGGCAATGCAGTAACAACCAGTGAATCAACTATGTGATTCCTTGGAAAAACTTTTAATTCAAAAGCAGTATTTCATCATAATAGGACTATAGCAATGGAATGGATTTCACGATGGTGGCAATCATTAGGTTTCGGTATTCAGTCAAAAAACGACTTCGCTTTCCTACATGACGTCATTAAGGAAAAACATCAATATTATGCATACCAGGAACTCAGGGAGCACTTCCCTGATGCCACCTCACAGCAACAGCAAAGGGCAGAACTACTATTCAGGATCTGCAATGCAATGAAGCCAAGCCGAATAAAGATGTTAGGTCTCCCCTCACCTATCTTTGCCGAGGCCCTCAACATTGCTCTTCCTGCGAATAGCATAAACAAGCAGCAACCAGACTTCATATATGGTGAGGGAGAATGTTACATTCCATCTTTCTACGGTATTAACACGTTGGTTCTCACCCACATCAACTCATACAACAAAGAATTATGGAACAGGGTGTTGCAAGCCAACACCATCACCTACGACATGAAGGATATAGGCATAGCACTGTTTTACAAAGACAGATATCCAGAACATTACAAACTGTAACGAATCAACAATGCCTGACAAGACGCTCACCACAACAATTTAAACTTTCTTTACCTTTTATAACAAAAAATATAAGGAAATTGTTTGCCATAACAAAAAAAATGTGTAAATTTGCGCCCGAAATATTAATTTTCAAAACATTACGAAATAATTTCTAATATTTAACCACAAACAATATGTATTGGACACTTGAATTAGCATCAAAGCTCGAGGATGCCCCATTCCCAGCTACCAAGGAAGAATTACTTGACTACTGTGACCGTACCGGCATCTCCTCAGAAGTTATAGAAAACCTCGAGGAACTGGAAGACGAGGGTGAAGTTTATGAATCCATAGAAGACATCTGGCCAGACTACCCTACAAAAGAAGACTTCCTTTTCGACGAAGAGGAGTATTAAACTTAAGAATAGCACTTAAATACTTAATAACCAACGATATAAGCTAAATTTATTTGTTTGTATCGTTGGTTTTTTATGGTGTTTTATAGTCTTATTTGTTTGTATAATTTGCAATATTTAACCCTAGATGTCATGCAGTGCAGAGAACTATGTTTCCCTTAGTGGTTCCAACGGTTGTGCTGACCCGCTCGGCCTTCATGGACGCTTTGCTTGCAAAGAACTCACGAATTGGGATGGTTCAAAGAAACCTGGTTTAGCAGCGCCAGAGAAGAAGAAAGGTGGTGGTCTGTCCTACTTTTGATTGAAAATGTTTTTTACAGTACAGCATTAAAGAGCCAACCGAGCAGGATGATGGCGAGGGCAACCGTTCCGAAAAAGATGCCGATGAGGCGCATGTTCATCACCTTCTTGAGCATGGTCGCTTCGGGGAGCGAAAGTCCTACCACTGACATCATGAAGGCGAGGGCGGTACCGAGGCTTACGCCTTTAGTTACGAACACTTCTACAACAGGCACAATACCAGCTGCGTTGGCATACATCGGTACGGCAAGGATAACCGCCAATGGTACGGCATACCAGTGTTCGCCACTCAGATACTCCTCAAAGAATCCTTCTGGTACGTAGCCATGCATCGTAGCTCCGATGGCGATACCGATGATGACGTAAAGAATGACACCACGGATGATGACAATGGCTTCCTTGGTGATTTGTGGCATTCGCTGGATTAGGGAGAGTTTTTCTGTGGTCAATTCCTCTTGAACGCCATTTGCAATTTGCTGGATTTGCAATACCCAAGGGCTGAGATGCTTATCTAACTTCATCTTACCGAGGATGAAACCGCCAATCGTGCCGAGCAGTATGCCACTGACGACGTAAATGGCTGTCACTTTCCATCCGAATGTTCCGGCAAACATCGCAACTGCCACTTCATTGACCAAAGGCGAAGTGATAAGGAAGGAGAACGTTACGCCCAATGGAATGCCACCCTTCACGAAACCGATAAACAGCGGAATCGATGAGCATGAGCAGAAGGGAGTGATTGCTCCGAAGAGCGATGCAAACAGATATTGCATGCCGTAGAGTTTTCGCGAGTTGAGGAAGTTACGTAGTCGCTCTACAGGGAAGTAGGCATTGACCACCCCCATCACCGTACTAATTAGGAAGAGCAACAGCACTATCTTCAGCGAGTCATAGACGAAGAAGTTGAGTGCTTCGCCCAAACGCGTTGTGGCGTCTATGCCGAATAGGTCATAAATTAGCCAGTCAGCAAATTGTTCTATCATAATTGTTAGAAGTTACATGTGTTATCCGAACAGCATTCTATCTTAATGCCTTTAATCTCTGACAGATAGAAATCCTGCATCTTTCGTTTGATCTCTTCACGTACTCTGCGGAACTCTGGTAGTATCTCTTCTTCCGTTCCCTTGAAGGCATCGGGATCGTCAAATCCGATGTGCAGACGCTTGCCCACTTTACCGATGAATACCGGACAAGATTCGTTTGCTCCACCGCAAACGGTGATAACGTAATCCCACGCTTCGCCAAGATACTGGTCGATGTGCTTTGGGTAATACTTACTAATGTCGATGCCAATCTCTGCCATCACCTTTATGCCAAGAGGATGCACCTCTGCTGCAGGCTTAATACCTGCGGAATAAACTTCAAGTTGTGGGTCAAGGCTCTGCAAGATGCCTTGAGCCATCTGACTGCGACAACGATTGCCGGTACAAAGAACTAATATGCGTGTCATAATTTGTTTTAAGTGAGCATTGTGATTGAATAATAGATGCCAACTCCTATGAAGAGAAGGGCAACAATGCGGTTGAACCATCGTTGGAACGCTGCGATTCTACCCATCAGCTTACCCAACGACTGCATACTATATGCAAGCACCCATGCCACAAGGAGGACAGGCAAAGCGGTGGCGATAGCGAAGACAAGTGGCAGCAGATAACCTGCTGTTGCTTCGGCAGACATAGGAATAAGCATTCCGAAATAGAGCAAGCCGCTTGTTGGGCAGAAAGCCATTGCGAAGAGGATGCCGAGTAGTAGGGAACCCATGTTGCCTTTAAAGTTCCCCTCGCCTTTGGGGCTTTCGCAGTCGTGCGAAATGCAGTGGCTGGGGGTGAGGCTAAACTTAGGCAAATGCAACTTATCACCAAAGAGCATAAAGAGACCAATGAGGATAAGTGCAGGACCAAGGATGAGTTCGCCCCATTCGCTGATAACCTGCTGAAGTCCGAAAGTGTCGGCTCCTTGCCTTATGATATGGATAAGGAGTGCACCAAGGAGTGTGTAAGCCAGAATGCGACCGAGAGTGTAGAGAATGCCACTCCATAACACTCGTCTTTGTGCATTGCCTTTATCCTCGCTTCCCTCCATGCAGCTGCGGGCAATGAACCCCACAGCAGTCACGTTGGTAGCCAAAGGACAAGGACTCAGGGCGGTGAGCATTCCCAACAGGAATGCTGTTATCACCGGCACCTGGCTATTGTCTATGAGTTGGTTGAGGAAGTCCATTCGCGTTTACTTTATTGCTTTCACAACCTTATCCTTCAACTCCTTGCGAAATCCCTCTGCATTACTTCTCGCATTAGCGAAAGCAAAGCGAGTGAGGTCTTCTGCACCCTTAGGTGTAACCACGAAGAGCGACGAGAATGTCACCTTGTACTTGGCAGCTATCTTCTTGCCCTCCTCCGTTGAGAAATCAACGACGTGGAACTTCACCTTGCCAGCTTTCACCTGCTTTGCTAGTTCACCTTCTACGAGAGCCTTCGTCTCTTTCTCAATGGTCATGCAAGTCATGCAACGCTGCTTGCCATGGAAGTAGATGATTTCTGCTTTCTGTGCCATTGCTCCCATGCACGTTGTCAGCATAAGGAGCATCATAACTAAAACTTTCTTCATAATCTTTAACTACTTTAAGATTTCCAACAACTCCGTCTCATTCTTCTGACCGCGAGCCACCACCTGACCATCTATCACCAATGCTGGCAGAGACATCACGTTGTACTGCATCACCTCCATGATGTCGTCCACCTTCTCTACGGTGGCATCAATCTGATTGTTCTTAACTACCGCCTCTACGAGCGAAGCAAACTTCTGGTTGCAAGCGCATGAGCTTACCAATACTTTAATCTGTTTCATAATGAAAATATATTAATATTTATAATTCGCAAAACAACGAACATCAAAGTTTTAAGAAAACCCTCGAAACTTA
>JAZLIN010000138.1:0-6180 GCA_045617365.1 Prevotella sp.
CTGCCCCAGTACATAGCCTTGTGCGGATAGCGTACCATCAGCTGGGCGAGATCCCACAGTCCTGGCATGATCTTCGAGGCAACGAGCTGGTAGATACGGCGGTAATAGCGGTTCTCCGTGCCGTCACTCCAGAGCCCCAAGTCCGTGAGTGCCTTGCGGTCAAGGAACTTCGAAGTGAAGATACCTGCCGTAGCCACCTCTGCCACCTCATACTTCTTCAGCATCTCATCGATCTGGCTCTTGTAGTAGAGTTCAATGGCGGCCTCTGCGTTGTACTCTGCGAGCATGGCCACAGCGGTCTCGTAGTCGAAATTGATACTGTTCCACTGGGCAAGTGCCTCTGACGGACGAGCCATCATCAGCACTGCCAGCAACATCATCATATATATGTTATGGAACAGCTTCATGTGTTTTTCGTGGTATTGATTTGTGTGTTTCTGTTTTTTCAGTATTCCCTTCGTGGCGGCAGACGCAGTACTTTGCCCTCACGGTTGACTCTCTGTGCAAAGGCCAGCGACTTATCCATGCCTGAGCGTTTCCAGTCCTGACAGTACTGGGTGAGCGCCTCCTGTATGCTGCACCTCATCAGTCGTTTGTAGAGTTGGATAGCCTCCTTCTCCGCTCGCTCGGTGGTGTAGGTCATATAGCACTCCCTCGGCTCCTCCACTCCGAAGACATCGCCATGCGTGCCGCGTCGGATATAGACCTCTCGGAAGAAGCTTCGTCCGTCCTTGTTCTCCAGACGGTTGATGGTGAAGATCTTCTTCTTCTCAACATCCGTAAGACCAAGGATAGACTGTATCTCGTCATAACGCTCCTTGAACTTCGACTGATCCAGCAACATGATGATATCGGAGTTGTTGATGATAGCCTGCTTGACGATCGGCGAGTCGATGATATCCTGGATCTCCTGTGTCACCACTCCGATCGATGCCCAGAACTTACGCGCGGTCTTATATAGATAAAGGATATACTCGGCCATCAAAGGGCTGGCAATGGCTTTCCATGCCTCCTCGATGATCAGTGCCTTGCGTTTCTTCTTCAGGCGCATCTTCTGCTGGAACACATCCATGATAATGAGCGTGACCAGTGGAAAGAGTATCTTGTGATCCTTGATGGAGTCGATCTCGAAGACGATGAACGTCTCATCGAAGAGCGTACCGTCGAAGTCCTCATTCAGCGTCTTCTCATACGTACCGCCCTTGTAGAAGTCCTTCATCATGAAGCGGAACGAGGCAATATTGAACATAATGCTGTTCTCCTTGCAGATGTAAGGGATGCGCTGGATGGCGTACTCGTAGAAGGTGTTGAAACTAAGGGATGTGACCTCAAGCTTCTGTCGGCGTGACTCCATCTTGTCTATGGCTTCCTGGATAGAACCCTCCTGCAAGCGCTCATTCTCCATCGCACAGAGCTCCTCGGGCGTGTACTTCAAGAGCTCCTCCTTCGTGAAGCCCGTCTCGTTATGGATGATCTGGACAATCTCCGTAGTGTCCTGACGGGCATCCATAGGCTGCGTCTCACTGGCCGCCGACTGCTGTGCCTCGGCTGCCTCCAGCCTCTGCCTGAGCTGCGCGAACCTGCGGATGCGCTCCTGACGTTTTCTGAGTGCCTCGGGACTGTCATCCTCCGTACTCATGTCGATCCTCAGACTTCGCGCCATATCCTCCTTCTGCTCTTCGGTGAAAGCCTTGCTCTCCGGATGGAAATACACGGCGAAGTACTCCTCAATGACCATATTGATGACCTTATCCTCCTCCTTCGAGACCTCGCCGTCCGGACCTTTCCAGATCAATAAGACGAGATTCTTCAGAATGCCGATCTTCTCGACGATCAGCTCCTGCTCGTTGATGCGGAACGGATTCATCGTGATAGGCCGCTCGTTGGTATAGCTGATATACTTGCCACCGACATACTCACAGAGACCCTCATACGAGTTACCCGTATCGACCATCACAATGTCGGTGTCCTGCTCCCAGAGCTGACGGACTACCGAGTTCATGTGGAATTGCAATGTCGATTGTATATCAGCGACTTACGGGAATCGGGTACAACTAAGATACAACTCTCAACAAAAGCCTTCAAACAGGGGAATCTACCCCGAAGGAACTGTAGAAAGAAGGGAAATAAAAAAAATGAAAATAATTTTCTACTGGCACGGAATGACAGGTATAAGTGGCAAAAAAGAGGTATAAAAATGAAAAATTGGGATGACAAATCGAGGTAGAATAGAGAGAAGAAGGGAGGAAATGAATAGATTTGGAGTGGAAATTTGGTATCATATTATTTATAATGTATATTTGCCGTGCAGATGTTATGCGTAGGCAGTAAGTAATCGCTGCGCACTTCATCTCAAAGAATGAAACCTAAAGACGCTAATTAAACTACAAAAATATGAGAACCATTAAAGTTCATACAGGTAATCTCGTATCATCAGTAACCGTTCAGGCACAGCCTTGGAACGAAGGATATGTTGCGCGCGTAGTTTCTGCTCGTGCATGCCAGCCGTTAACCAAAAATTACTAATTAAACAAACGAATAAATATTTCACACTATGGCAAGACCAATACGCAATATACCCACACTCTTTGGCAATGAAGCACAGAACTTCATCCGCGAAGCAGAGCGTGTAGAGGCAAATCCTGGCACTATAAAAGTGCATCGTAAGGATATCAATGTAATGAAGCAAATCCTTCGAGAGGCAAATATGTTATGACGCAACAGGAACTTATAGATAATTGTATTCTCTCTGTGCTCTCTGATGAGTGCCAGAGACAATGCAATACATTTGATTGTGGATCGAGCGAGGATGAGCAAGACCTCAACGATTTCTTTGCCAACGATGCAATACCCTATCAGAAGAAGCTGTTGGGTAAGACTTATCTTTTTCGTTCGCGCCAGAACCCTAAAGAGATTGTGACCGCCTTTACCCTCGCTAACGATAGCATACGCTTGACTAATAAACTCGCTGAGGAGTATAAGGATATTTTCCTCGAAGATACGGATCTGCGAGATAAGTCTATCAAGCGATTTCCTGCCGTACTTGTCGGTCGTCTTGGCACAAGCACCAAGTTCGCACATCAAGGATACGGATCTGCAGTAATGGATTTTATCAAGAACCTGTTCCGTGAGAATAATAAGACAGGATGCCGTTTTATAATCGTTGATGCTCTTAACAATGCTGATACATTGCATTATTATGAACGCAATGGTTTTCGTTATTTGGTCGAGGATGAACGTCTTGAAGCAAAGTATGTCGGCATTGGTGTAGGGCGTCTGCCTCTTCACACACGTCTTATGTACTTCGACTTGCTGAACATGGAAATAGTAGAAGAATAATCCCCTAATCGCAATGTTCACCTTCCCCACATCTCTCTTCCATCCAGCCCTCGCCGAAGGCTGTCACGACTTGTGTTTATATGCTTGTAATATGTTGAATTACCGCATTTTAGGGGGGGGTATTGCGGAACGCTAACCCAGAGAATTTTCATTGAATGCAGAGCCTTCCAGAGGTGCTTACGGCATCTTTGGAAGGCTTTGCTGTGTCCTTACCATTTGTCATAAATCCAAAACTCCTACGATAGCATGGAAGAACTGATCATATCAAGCGTGCGCTTCCTGGGCGCCCTGCCCATGTTTGTCGCTGCTGCGTGCCTCGTATTCTTCAACTGGGGCAAGCTGCAGAAGAGCGAAGAATACCTGCACACCGGGCATGGCAGTCGCGAGATGAAGCTCTTCCGCCAGAAGCGTCTCCAGATATTCTGGCTCGGTGACTTCCCGCTATTCAGCGGATTCGTGAAGCAGTGGTAAGGAGAAGAAAATAGTAAAGAAAAAAGTAAATTCCAAAATAAAAAGAAACAAAAATAAAGTTAAAGCAAAAATGAACAAGGAAACTATTACAACTGCGGACTTCCAGCGGAAGCCGTATGCCAAGCCACGAATCAAGGTGGCAGTGATTGAGGGTGCAGACATCATCTGCACGAGTGACAAAGCTGCATTCGGCGTGAGTGCACATAGCTTCGACGAAGAGGAGGATTGGTAATGCTTAGAACCTGTCGAGTTGAAGCTTGCGAAATTTAAAATTACTTACACAACAGAAGAAAATGAAGAAGTTCTATACCGCTGCCGCCAGTACCCTGCTGCTGGCCCTGAGCATGACCATGATGACTGCCTGCTCAAGTGACAACGACCCCGTGATTGACCAACTGCCCATAGTGCCCGAGCAGCCAGCTGTGGGCACACGCACCATAACGCTCAAGGCTACAGCCGATATAGGCGCTGAGACCCGCGTTGCCGTAGAGGGCATTGATGGCAAGGATGCTTTCAATATCACCGGCTGGAAGGATGGCGAAGAGGTTGTAGCATGCTATACCTACGAAGCCGATGGCGAACCTGTGGCAGGCGAAGTTGTCTTCACCTACGACGCAACGAACGATGTGTTCACCGGCGAGGTGCCTAATACTGTCGAACTGAGCGCCTTCAAGTATGCTCATACCGGTGCAATAAAACGAGCCGGAGGAAGTGCTTCGTTTATGGGTGAATTCTTTGCTGTCACAATGGATCTGCCGTCCGTGATGACTCCTGAGGAGACTTTCTTCTGCGGCGTGGTCACTAATGAAGGTGAATCGCTGAGTGCCACCCTGTCTGCACCATACGCCCTGGCTTGCGTGCATAACAATTCGGATGCCGATCTCAACGTTGTTCCATATACGGTATATACATATCAGGGTAATGATATGCCTTTCTACTTTGATGGAGGTGAAGTGCAGACCTCTAACGGATTGGCATATTCAACCTTCTCGTATATGTATGTTCCCGATATGTCTTCTAGCGACATGGCAGCATCTGAATTCCTAACCGACATTGAAGATATAAAGCAGCCAATTACAATCCCTGCAGGAGAGAAAGCGTATATTCCTCTTGTTTCGAGTGTTAGTGTAGGTGGCACTCCATTAGGCGAGGTTTCCATGGGTCTGATGAATACTGCTACCGGCAATCCTATCGCATCGCCTAAGTCCGTCACCACAGGCAAGGTGTATAAGGTGCAGTATGATGGCGAGCCTGTCGAGCCTTATGTTGACCTCGGCCTGAGCGTGTTGTGGGCAACTTGCAACCTTGGCGCAGATAAACCTAATCAATCAGGATTGTATTACCAGTGGGCCGACACACAGGGATGGGGTAACGACCCAGAGAAAGACGACAAGTTCTTTGACTGGCACAATTTTTTCGATAATAGCAGCACATATAAGTGGAATGATTGCAAAGTGGAATGGTACACTGACTATGACAGTGGCGAATCTTATTCAGACTGGATAGACTGGCTTACCAAGTATTGCTCTGATGGTAGAAATGGAGATACAGATGGTAGGGAAACTCTGGAGATGGAAGACGATGCTGCGCGTGCAGCCCTGGGCGGCAACTGGCGCATACCGTCTGCTGAAGAGTGTGAAGAGCTCATCGATAACTGTACGTGGACTTGGACAACCATGGGAGATGTGAACGGATACAAAGTCCAGTCAAATATTGACGGTTATACCGACAAGTGGATTTTCATCCCTGCGGCAGGTTATCGTAGAACACGAGCTTTATTATTTCCTAATAGTATTGGGTCTTATTGGACTTCAGATATGTTTAACGACCATTATAGTAATATCATATATTTCAAAGAGTCTGATTATTACACAGATTCAGAAAATCGCGCCTCTGGCTTAACCATCCGCCCCGTCCTCACCGGCACAACCACAGAGTAGCTCAATCGCGATTACTTCGACTGGAGCAAATAACCTATCAAAGCAAGCAAACGTACGAAACAGACTATAAAGACCATGCTTGCCTTGATGGCAGGCGCTATGGAACTGGCTGCATAAGGTCACGGGGACAGTCCCCGCTGACCACCCACAACTTTTCAATACGCGAAGGGGCTGCAAGTGGCGGAATGCTACTGGCAGCCCTTGCTATTTCTAAGTTGAATGATTGCTACGTAGCAATTTCTCTTTTTATTTACATGATTTGTACCTCCTTTGTATCTTGTCTTTATAACTGGCTGAAACAAAAGACGCATCACCGTTCTTAAGAAAGATTGTAAAAAAGTTCTTTTCTTGTCACATTTTACAATCTGTCTATCCCAGATTTCTTCAATCTGTCGCAGAAATGTTAAACTCGTGTTAAATCCGAAAAATC
>JAZLIN010000139.1:0-5621 GCA_045617365.1 Prevotella sp.
TATATTTTTGAATTGTCTGGCATGTTGTTGATGTGGTCAAATTATGAAGT
This sequence comes from Prevotella sp., assembly GCA_045617365.1. GTDB lineage: Bacteria > Bacteroidota > Bacteroidia > Bacteroidales > Bacteroidaceae > Prevotella. Next base: position 51 of record JAZLIN010000139.1, read on the forward strand.
ATATCAATGAAGCGGCAACACCGCCAATTACAGTGAAAGTCCAGTCTATCCAGTCCCATTGCGCTCCACGCAGCTTGTCTTTCAGTTCAAGCCATGAGGCAGCAACGATGGCTGCATAGATGGCAGGATATGCTCCAAATGCGAGCAAACCAACGAGAAAACCGCCAAAAAGATGCTTCTTGCGGTTAGATTGATTAAGAAAAGATAAAATTTTGTTCATAAGTTTTGGTGTTTGAAATAATGTTTGTAATTTCGCAGTCGGATCAACGTCAGTTATGGCGTTGGACCCCGACATCCAAGTCTGGTCTCCCTGGAGTCTCTCTGAGATAGGGTTTCCTTTTGTGGCGGTACATCAGCGATGGTGTACCGCTCTCTTTTTTAGAAATCAAATCTCTTTATCTCTAATCCTTTTGCAGAGTTGATAGCACAAATGACATGCTTTAGATGTATAGGAATTTTTGTATTTTCCAGCATGTATTCATAGCCTTTAGTTATTTTCTGTGGCTCAAACATCTTTGGATCATCGAAATACATACATAGGGTATCTGAGGTATCATGAACATCAGAGCGCGAATTGTATTTTACCAGTTGTAGATTCTTTCTTATCATAGGTGAACCATAAAACGGTTTTTCCACTTCAATAGACGCTATGTCCATTCTGACACCATCGAGAATCATATCTAATGCGCACATAGTCTTGCCGTTGCCACCTTTCTTCTTTTCATCACATAAGATGACACTATGACCACATTGGTATAGTTTATCAACAAGTATAATTTCCTTATCCTTTCCACTTGCGCATCCATCTGGCATGTTGTGTCCTCGATGCGTGGCTTTCAAAGCTCCATTCTCGGAATTGAACTCCACGTTGATATAGCGTGAATCTTTAGAAAGACGGTCATACAATTTCCTATTGTCCTCAATCCTTGCACGCTCTTCCTTCTCACCCTTATTTCGATAGCACTGACGCACCAACTTACATGCAGCACACACTTCATTGTCTGGAATGAATGCAGCGAGTTTGGAAGCAATGTCGCAGTCGTTGCATCGCTTGATGGTATAAGGGTTGTAGTCAGGAACGGTTTTCTTTTCTATTCCAGGATTGAATCGGAACATGCCTCTGGTGTCTCGCTGAAGTGCAGCTTCGCCACGGCTGACGGCTTCATCATGAGGAGTTGCAGGGTATTTGGACTTTCGTACCTGTACGACAGTGCAACGGCAGTTCCAGCCGTTTGGAGGATAGTATTCTTCCCAGAAGGAGTCAGAGGGCGGCAAGGTGACGCCATGCAGCTCTGCATGTTCGGGGCGGACATGGCTGTCATTTTGAGTGCGGTACTGGAGGTTGTAGTGGTCGCCATCCTCCATGAAAGACTCCCATTTAGCCGCCATTTCCGCTGATGCCTGCACGAAGTTGTATTCAGCACGGAGATAGTTGCGGTTGTATGTAGAATCAATCTTCTGTACGTCATTCAAAAACCGTTCGAATGGTTTTCGATTGCCGTTTTCATCGAGAAGTGACGGAAATGCCTCGTTGAGCTCATGAAAAGCCTTCATGCCAGAGAAGATATAGTTAGAGCGTTGCAGACGGTGGCGCATGCCGTCAGACATAGGCTGCTGCTTAATGGCGGAGTCAAGTACGGACGAATGCGTGTCGATGAAGTCTGTGACAGCCGGATCAGCCATTATCTGTATGTCGAGGACCGCGCCTTGCTGCTGATGGAGCCTGCCCATCATGACAGTGAACGCATCATGCACCTTCTGACGAATATCTTCTTCAGACCCGGCAGCGAAACTGTTGGGCACTGTGGCATAGATAGAAAGGTGTCCCTGCAAGAGTTCGTTGTATCTTTGGTGCAGCCCCTCATAGTCGGAGGGGCTTAGTCGAAAAAACGATGTGCGTTGCGCTGCTGTTTCTTGCCCTTCTTGCCCGACGCTGACGCATCGGGAACGGTGGCATCCTCTTCTTCACCCGACGGAGAACCGCCAGGCACAAGGGCAGGTGTCATGTTGCGACGCTCGCCTACAGGCATACTGTACTTCTCTTCAAAGTAAGATGGATCCACTTCGTAGTTGTTAAGCACAAGTTCCTCATACTGGCGTTGCTGTTCTGGGGTGTAGTCAACAGAATAATCCCAGTCGAATCGCAGCCCCTTGAGAGGGAAACCATGCTTCACCATACGAGGAATTAGCTGATTGTTTACGATGTCTCGGAGCATGTCACGGTCGGACTCCACGAGGTTTTCAAATACTTGCAGGTGAGTTTCAGACTGTGAGAGTGAAGAACCGTCCTCGATGGTCATGGTTTGCCCGATGATAAGCTTAGACAGTTCTGAGTTGGCGCGATCGACGCGCTTGTCATAGACATTGAAGGCATCGCCCTTTGTGGATTCAACGACCTCAATCTCTGTGCCCTCCTGGAAGAGTGCCCAGAACTCGGTGCCCATATTGGAAAGCATATCCTCCATCTTCTTCAATTCCTTATCGTCTCGAAGAGTGGTTTTTGCGATTCGCATAGGCATACCGAATATCTCAGCGAAGGTGTCCCAGAAGGCGAGTGCATTCTTCTTTGGGATGGTCTGTGTGGCCGCTTTGAGGAATAGACCAAGGTCGTCTGGTGTTCCTGCTTCAATGAGCCAATCCGAGAAAGGAGGCTGATGGTAGTCGATGCCAGTACGCCAGTCTTCCCCTAAGTTGACTATCACGCGTCCATATTCTGGTATGACATGCTTGCGTGGTATGAGACGGACTCCATCATAACAATGGCATCCATCGCCATCCGTAGTAACATCGCCAAGCTCTATGAGCGAATGCCCCCAATAGCGAGAGTCCAGGATATAGCTGGCAAGCAGCTTGAACCAGGACTGGTCGAAATAGTGCATAGCTTCCTTGTTCTCACTCCCGTGCTGGTCAACGAGCTTGAATGAGCGGGCTAGTACAAACCCCTTGCGCTGCTCTATGCATCCTGACAGGTGGAGGTCAATGTTCACGTCACCGTAAATGTCATAAAGACTTTGACGGTTAGGACTGTCAACATTTATTGCCATCTGCCACGCCCTGCGCCAGTCGCGAATGTCCTTGCGTGTGAGTGCATCAGTTGTGCGCTGAAGCTGTATGACCTGCTTGCGCAACCGGCGAATGTCTTCCTTCTTTGCAAGGTTGAAGTCGCCGTATTTAGTATGCAGCACATTTGGCGTTCCCATAATGCGCTGCTTGATGGTCTGAATTATACCCATGGTTTACCAATTATGATGTAGTTTTGACTGTGATCCGTGAATGAAGGAGCCATTGAGAGGTGTACCGTCATCATCAGTAACCAAGGGAAGGTCAGGAACGATCTTACCTGCCTGTACGCCTTCGAGCCACTTGATGGCACGCTCATAACGCTCCTTGCGAATATCTGCGCCCATCTTCTGAGGCATAGCAGCTACGAGGTGGTAGAGGGCAATGTCGCAGGTGTACATGACGATGAGACGATTGCGGTCTTCACCTTCTGCTGAAAATATAGCATTGCAATCGTATTTAGGTCTGAGGTAGCCTGAGACCTCTTCCTGGGCTTCCTTCTCTGCATTGAGCTTGTTGTCTTCCGATACTTGGGATACAACTTTCAAAGCAGTATCACCAATGACAACCTTGTAATCTTCTTCTGTTAAGAACATAATGCTTGATTTTAGCCCTACGGAAAACCGCAGGGAACGGTGGCTACTTTGTTACGAATAGAGCGTGCTTCTCTATGTCATCGATGCGGACTCCCTTCTTAAAACGGTGGTTTGATATAAGCTGCCTGATAGACTTTTTAGGCACTACCTTGATTGAGCCGTTGAGATAGATGACATAATACTTCAAGCCAGTAGCATTGTGCAGCTTTATGGCTTTGTTCACGGCACGCTTGTAATTGAAAGCGAAAATGCAGCGTTTGATAAAATTGAACATACTTTTTGATTTTTAGCCCTGCGGCCATGCCACAGGGAACGGAACTACCATTGGTTTTTAGGGCTTGGGCGTTTGCCAAACCTCGGTTGAAATGTTTGTATGCGAGTATTCTTTTGCAGGATATAGATGGCACCTTCATCGGCATCAGGTGCGTCATCATTGCCACTCATACCCTTCTCGAAGGCAAGCAGCTGTTCAACACCAGCAATCATGTCGGGATCATCCTTCTGGTCGATGTCGTAGAAGGTGAAGCCACGTTCCCAAAGCGGACTGATGGCCTCCACACGCTGGAACTTGTCAGGCTTCTTGCGTTTGTCGCCTGTAATAGGCAGCTGGTAGCCTCTGATATTACCTTCAGTGGTGAAGTCATCGAGAATGATGTCCTGCATGAAAGAAGCCTCCATAGCAAAGCGTATAGTTATGCCTATCTCCATGCTCCACTCGTAGAGGTCATAACACCATCTTACGAGCTCTGCAACTGAAGCCTTGCGCACGAATGCACGCAGGTGCCAGAGGTTTGTGCCATGCTTTCCCCAGAGTTTTGCAGCCTTGGTGTCGTTGGTCTTCTTTGACTTCCAAGAAGGGTCGATATACAGGACGAACTCAGAGAAGTCTTTCCACTTTGGACGCTTAGCCCAACGAATCCACTCCTGACGGAATACTGTACCCTCGACAATAGGATTGTGCATCATTTCCTTATTCCAGGAGCGATAACCCATGAAGGCAGCAGCTTCCTGTGCTTCCTCCTTGGTCCACTTATCTTTCCAGACAGGTTCACCGTCATTGTTGACTGCGTAGATGGTGGAAACATGTACGTCTTTGGTCGCTGCTATATTGGCAAGCACAGAGCATTTAGATATGAGGTTGCCAACCATAATGAAACGACCACGACCAACATCAAGAGCACCAAAGAGAGCTTCCTTCACCCAGTCTGTGAGCTCACGCACACGACGCTCATTGCGGCAGAGCTCGTCATCATCAAGGTCATCAATGACGATGTAGTCCGGACGTGCCTCCTTGTAACGGAGTCCACGAGGTGACTGCCCTCGACCACGAGCAAAGAATGCTACTCCAGACTGTGTGACAAACTCGCCATCCTGCCAGTTGCCCAGGTTCTTCTGTTCGCCAAAGTCAGCAATGATCCTCTGGTTATATTCGAGCTCAGCCTGAATGTCAGACAGAAGTCCGCGCGCACTATCCTCACTTTTGCCGACAACGACCATGACATTGATGAGCCTCTTGGGCTGGAACATCAACCAAAGAGGTATGAATATGTCAAAGTGTGTGGACTTTGCGTGACCTCGTGGCCACTTGAATACAGCTTTGAGGTTTGGGGTGTTCCTGACCTTCAAAGCAGCAGCATTGTGGAAAGGAGCATTATGCACTGTACGGATGACCTCGCCTGTAGTCTTATCGCGAAGAGTAAGGAAGTGGGGAAAATAATACTCACAGAATTGGGCATAATTATTCAGGAGCCTTTTGATACGCTTCTCCTTCTGAACAGCATCCTCTTTTATTAAAGAAGATGTGTCTGTCAGCGACTGGATGCGTTTGCAATGCTCCTGCCATTCGGCATAACGCTGTTTTATTTCCGCACTTGTAGCCATACTATTTGCCTAATGTTGCGCCCATGGACTCAAT
>JAZLIN010000140.1:0-23031 GCA_045617365.1 Prevotella sp.
TAAAATCTAATACCTGAAAACACCGAGGGGTTCGGGGGCGAGTAGCCCCTGAGATGACGTAAATCAACTAATTCAATAATTGTTCAAATTTTCCTTGCGAAAGCTTGGAAATTATCACAGTATCTTTCGCAAGCTTCTAATCTCACGCGAAGGCGCAAAGCCAGCGAAGGGTTTTGCGCCTTCGCGTGAAACAAATGCAAGCGAAGGTTCACATATTACTGAATATAAAAATGCCCTGCCTCCGTTGTATCGAAGGCAGGGCTTATATATTTTCGTTTATCCGATGTATATGTCTAGGTAAAGTAACGTAAAATGATGTAAGTGTTTTTTCTATAGCACCGATAAAAGTACAAGATTGGGTGTGTCATCGGATTACTATGCAAAGGTACAAAAAAAGATTGACCCATATCAAAGGTTTGCGATATTTCTTATCATATTTTACATATTTTAACCAAAATAGTCCATATTTCGGATAAAAAGAGACTAAATCTGCATCTTTTTTGCTCAGTGGACATTACAAAATGTCCTTTTGCTATTCAGACTTTGGTGTGACATCACGCAGGATTTTCTCCATCCAGATCATGTCATACCACTCACCATACTTGTAGCCGCACTCATGAAAGTGCGCAACCTTGGTGTAGCCCATCTTCTCATGAAAATACTCACTGTCATTGGTAAGGTGCTCATCATCTCCCCTCGGTGTCCACCCAATGCTGGCATTGAGATTGCGGATATGCATTTTGCGCAGACGTGACTCTATCTCCGTATAGAGAGCCCTGCCCACGCCGTGTCCACGCTGGTCCTGGGCTATGTATATGCTCATCTCTACGCAATGGTCATAGGCACGGCGCGTACGGAAACGGCTGGCGTAAGAATAGCCAAGTATCTTGCCGTCTTCTTCTGCCACGATATAGGGATAATGCTCCAGTGTGTGTACTACCCTTTCGCGGAACTCTTCCACACTGGGTACTTCATACTCGAATGTGATAGCGGTGTTCTTTACGTATGGGGCATACACCTGCAGCAGTTGTGCTGCATCGTCGGGTGTCGCTGTTCTTATCTTATACATATTTGTGATTTGGTTGTTTGATGATGTAGTCCCTAAAGAGACTGAGCTGCATATAGCAGAAATGCCTCAACGGCTGTCCTGTCATGGATGTCGCTGAGGCATTCCTTATAGGGGTATTCTATTAATTACCCCGGTTAATTTTTACATTTTCGTTTGAGTGTCCTTTTGTCATCTTTTGGCTTTTATCTGGCTCATTTCGTAAGTATCATCAGTCGTTATGCCCGCATAACTCCTTCTTCAACTTTCAAAATGATCTCAGCTAAAATTCCAAAATCTGACAAAGCTAATTAATAGAACACCCCTATATTTTACTTGCGACCAAAATCGGCAGGGATTTCTCCCCACTCCTTGGTATTCCATTTTACGATCGGCGCACGGAAGGCATGGGTATTGAGCCAATGCTCTGCACGCTTGACAAGATTGAGGGCATCCTGCGTCTCGGCTGTCTGGGCGAGGGTGGTCTTGCACTTGCATTTCTTAACCCACAACTGTGCATTGACAGAGTCGCTGAAGATGGTGACGTCAGTGATGTCATCACGCTCCATCAGCGCCAGGGCATGAACGATGGCGAGAAACTCACCGATGTTGTTGGTGCCTTTTATAGGGCCGAAGTGAAAGATCTGTGTGCCAGAAGCGAGGTCCACGCCACGGTATTCCATTGGTCCTGGATTACCGAGACATGAAGCATCGACCGCCCATGCCTTGCTTATGTCAGGACGTTGCATACCCATTACATTCTCTCTGGAACTTCGATGCCGAGGAGAGCCATACCGTTCTTGATAGTCTTGGCTACGTTGGCAGCGAGAACGAGACGGAACTGCTTCTGCTCCTGAGTGTCAGCGCCGAGGATAGAGAAGTCGTGATAGAACTGGTTGAATGCCTTGGTGAGCTCATAGCAGTAGTTGGCGATGCCTGAAGGGCTGTAGTCCTTGCCTGCCTGTGCCACTGATGCGCCATACTCGCTGATCTTCTGTATGAGGTCAATCTCCTTCTGTGCCAGTTCGTAGTTGTCAGAGGTCAGTTCGCACTTGATGCCTTCTGCCTCAGCCTTGCGCAGGATAGAGCGTATGCGAGCGTAGGTGTACTGTATGAACGGACCGGTATTTCCGTTGAAGTCGATGGACTCCTCAGGGTTGAAGAGCATGTTCTTGCGAGCATCCACCTTGAGGATGAAGTACTTCAGTGCACCCATGCCTACGATGCGTGCTATCTCCTGCTTCTCCTCCTCAGACATGTCAGCGTTCTTGCCCGACTCGTCGCTGGTCTTGCGTGCATCGGCAATCATGGCTGCGATGAGGTCGTCAGCATCCACCACGGTACCTTCACGTGACTTCATCTTGCCGTTAGGCAGTTCTACCATGCCGTAAGAGAAGTGTACAAGGTCCTTGCCCCATTTGAATCCGAGTTTGTCGAGAAGTATAGAGAGCACCTGGAAGTGGTAGTTCTGCTCGTTGCCCACGACATATATCATCTGGTCGATAGGGAAGTCCTGGAAACGGAGTTTTGCGGTACCGATATCCTGGGTCATATACACCGATGTGCCGTCGCTGCGGAGAAGCAGTTTCTCGTCGAGTCCCTCATTGGTGAGGTCAGCCCATACGGAGTTATCATCACGGCGGTAGAAGAATCCCTTGGCGAGACCTTCGTCCACCTTCTCCTTACCTTCGAGGTATGTCTCTGACTCGTAGTATATCTTGTCGAAGCTTACGCCGAGAGCCTTGTATGTCTCATCGAATCCGGCATACACCCATTCGTTCATCTTAGCCCAGAGTCCGCGCACCTCAGGATCGTTGTTCTCCCACTTCACGAGCATGTTGTGAGCCTCCTTGATGAGCGGAGCCTCGTTCTTTGCCTGTTCCTCTGTCATGCCCTGTGCCATGAGTTCCTTGATTTCCTCACGGTAGTGCTTGTCAAAGGCTACGTAGTAGTCGCCGATGAGGTGGTCGCCCTTCTTGCCAGATGTCTCAGGAGTCTCGCCATTGCCCCACTTCAGCCATGCGAGCATTGACTTACAGATATGTATGCCACGGTCGTTGACAATATTGGTCTTGACAACCTTATTGCCATTGGCAGCCATGATCTGTGCGAGTGACCAACCGAGGAGGTTGTTGCGCACGTGACCGAGGTGCAGAGGCTTGTTGGTGTTAGGCGAAGAGTACTCTATCATCACGAGTGGCGATGCGTCAGTAGCCTGCTTCTCACCATAGTGAGGGTTGCTGTCTATGTCCTTGAGGACGTCAACCCATGAACCTGCGCCGATGGAGAGATTGAGGAATCCCTTTACCACGTTATACTTGCTTACCGCCGAACAGTTGGCTACGAGATAGTCACCGATCTCCTGGGCAGTAGCCTCCGGAGTCTTGCGTGCCATCTTGACGAATGGGAACACCACGAGAGTGAGGTTGCCCTCGAACTCCGCACGTGTCTTCTGCAGTCCGGCCATCTTCTCAGGGATGTCCTGTCCGTATAATTCCTTGACAGCCTTGATGACTGCCTGTGTTATCATATTTTCCACGTTTTAATATATAAACTTTGAACTGTTAACTATGAACTATGAACTATGAATTATCCCACGATGCTTCCCGGTTTAACCTCCTTCGACGTTGTGGTAACGCTGAGAGTGCCGTCATAGTTTACGGCAGAGAGTATCATGCCCTGTGACTCCTCACCCATCATCTTGCGTGGAGCGAAGTTTGCCACGAAGAGCACCTGTTTGCCTACGAGTTCCTGTGGATCCTCATAGTATGCAGCTATGCCAGAGAGGATAGTACGACCATCCTTTGTTCCGTCGTCGATATGGAACTTGAGGAGTTTCTTCGGTTTCTTCACCTTCTCGCATGATGTCACGAGACCCACACGGATGTCGAGTTTCTCGAAGGTGTCGAAGTCCACATTCTCCTTGACAGGTTCCGGTTCGTATGCCTCAGCCTCATTTGCCTTCTTGGTATCCTCGAGTTTCTGCAACTGTGCCTCGATGACGCTGTCTTCAATCTTCTCGAAGAGGAGTGCAGGCTCATTGAGCTGCTTACCAGCCTTGAGGAGATCCATGCTGCCGAGCTGTTCCCACTCAAATGAATCCATGGCGATCATATCACGGAGTTTTTTTGATGAGAATGGCAGGAATGGTTCGAACGCGATAGCGAGGTTGGCGGTGAGCTGGAGACATACATAGAGGATGGTCTTCACTCGCTCCTGGTCAGTCTTCCATACCTTCCATGGCTCGCACTCGGTGATGTAACGGTTGCCGATACGTGCAAGGTTCATGGCCTCCTTCTGTGCCTCGCGGAACTTGAACTGCTCGAGGTATGTCTCCACATTCTGCTTGACATCCTTGAACTCGTCGATTGCAGCCTTATCAACATCGAGGAGCTCGCCGCACTCTGGCACTACGCCATTGAAGTATTTCTTGGTGAGCTGGAGTGCACGGTTGACGAAGTTACCGTAGATGGCAACGAGCTCAGAGTTGTTACGCTCCTGATAGTCACGCCATGTGAAGTTGTTGTCCTTGGTCTCTGGTGCATTGGCAGTGAGCACATAGCGCAGCACGTCCTGCTTGCCAGGCATATCAACGAGGTACTCATGGAGCCATACGGCCCAGTTGCGTGAGGTAGAGATCTTGTCATCCTCAAGGTTAAGGAACTCATTGGCTGGTACATTCTCAGGCATGATATAGCCACCGTGCGCCTTCATCATCACAGGGAAGATAAGGCAGTGGAACACGATATTGTCCTTACCGATGAAGTGCAGGAGACGTGTGTCCTCATCCTGCCACCACTTCTGCCATGTACCCCACTTCTCCGGGTCCTTCTCGCAGAGTTCCTTAGTGTTGCTGACATATCCGATAGGAGCATCAAACCATACATAGAGCACCTTGCCCTCTGCTCCTTCTACAGGTACTGGGATACCCCAATCAAGGTCACGTGTCATGGCACGTGGCTGGAGATCCATGTCAAGCCATGACTTACACTGGCCATATACGTTAGAGCGCCACTCCTTGTGCCCCTCAAGAATCCACTGCTTGAGCCAGTCCTGATACTTGCCCAGTGGGAGGTACCAGTTCTTGGTAGCCTTCTTGGTGAGCGGATTGCCAGGGTTATTCTTGTTGGTAGGATTGATGAGCTCGTCAGGAGAGAGTGTAGCACCACACTTCTCACACTGGTCGCCGTATGCTCCCTCAGCACCGCAGCGTGGACATGTGCCTACGATGTTGCGGTCAGTAAGGAACTCGCCTGTTACTGCATCACAATACTGCTCCTCGGTGATTTCTTCGAGTTCACCCTTGTCATAGAGGGTACGGAAGAAGTCAGAAGCGAACTTGTTGTGAATGTCAGATGTGGTACGGCTGTAGATATCGAATGAGATACCGAAGTCCTCGAAAGACTTCTTGATCATCTCATGATAACGGTCCACCACTTGCTGTACAGTGATGCCTTCCTTCTTTGCACGTATGGTTACTGGTACACCGTGCTCATCGGAACCGCCGATGAACACTACCTCACGCTTCTTGAGACGGAGATAACGTACATAGACATCTGCTGGCACATACACACCAGCAAGGTGGCCGATGTGCACACCGCCATTGGCGTATGGCAGTGCTGCTGTGACTGTAGTTCTTTTGTAATCTTTCATCTATTTTGTTTTTGTTCTATTTTTTTTCTTCGGGTAATCGATTGATCGAATAATCGACGAATCGAATAATCGACGGATCGATATTTCGAGGCTTCGAGGCTTCGGTACATCGATTGATCGATGTACCGACTTTTGAGTTACTCAAAGGTCTTCCTCTGAAGCTTAAAGTTTGTACCGAGATACTTTTCTTTCACCGTCTGGTTCTCTGCCAGTTCGTCGGGAGTACCATGAAACAGTATCCTGCCTTCGAACAACAGATATGCACGGTCAGTGATATTCAGCGTCTCATGCACATTATGGTCAGTGATGAGGATGCCTATATTGCGATGCTTCAGATGCCACACCACTCGTTGTATCTCTTCCACGGCGATAGGGTCAACGCCTGCGAATGGTTCGTCAAGCATGATAAACTTCGGTTCGATGGCAAGACAGCGTGCTATCTCCGTACGGCGTCGCTCACCTCCCGAGAGGCGGTCGCCGAGGTTCTTGCGTACCTTCTGGAGCGAGAACTCGTTGATGAGACTCTCCAGTTTCTCCATCTGATACTCCTTTGGCTTACCTGTCATCTGCAAGACAGAGAGGATATTGTCTTCTACGGTCATCTTGCGGAACACCGATGCTTCCTGTGGCAGGTAGCCTACGCCGGCACGTGCATGCTGATACACCGGCAGGTCTGTGATCTCCTGGTCATCGATATATACATGACCGGCATTTGGCACGACAAGCCCTGTGGTCATATAGAAGGAAGTGGTCTTACCCGCACCATTAGGTCCGAGCAATCCCACAATCTCTCCCTGACTGACCTGAAAGGACACATCATTGGCTACCGTTCGCTTGCCGTAGATCTTTACAAGTCCTTCGCTGCGCAGGGTAGAGACGCCTTCCTCGGGTCCACGTGCTGGAGTTGGAGATGATATATTTTGTTCTGGAGTCTGGCTCATTTCAGTTTCTTCAATGCTTCGTTGTATTCGTCGATGAGTCTCTGCATGATTACACTCACAGGCTCTACCTTCTTGATGGCAGATGCTATCTGTCCGATCTCCATCTCACCGCCTTCGATGTCGCCATCGAATATACCGCGGCGTGTAGCCTTCTCACCAAGTATCTCAAGGAGTTCCGGTACCTCTGCGCCCTTATTCTCCGCTTCGGCGATCTTGTTATAGAGACCGTTCTTCACGAGACGTGAAGGAGCAAGTTTCTTCAGACAGAGCATGGTATCGCCCTCATTGAGGTTGATGCATGCCTGCTTGAATGCGTCATGGGCGCTGCTCTCCTCAGACAATGCGAAGAGTGTACCAATCTGCACACCTTCCGCTCCGAGTACCTGCGCTGCAAGGCATGCCTGACCAGAGGCAATGCCGCCAGCTGCGATCACTGGAAGGGTGGTAGCCTGACGCACCTGTGGTATGAGACACATCGTTGTAGTCTCCTCCTTACCATTGTGACCGCCTGCCTCAAAGCCTTCTGCTACTACTACGTCAACACCTGCCTCCTCGCACTTCTTGGCAAACTTGGATGATGATACTACATGAGCCACTATCATACCAGCATCGTGGAAACGCTGGGTATATTTTTTCGGACTGCCTGCTGATGTAAACACAATCTTACAGCCTTCCTCGATAATCATATCGATGAGGGTGTCTATCTGTGGATACATCAATGGGAGATTTATACCCCATGGCTTATCTGTAGCAGCCTTGAGCTTCTGTATGTGTTCACGCAGCAGATCCACTGTCATGGTACCTGCGCCTATAAGACCCAGACCACCTGCGTTACTCACTGCTGCAGCGAGTCTCCAACCGCTACACCATGCCATACCACCAGCTATCACTGGCTGCTCAATTCCGAAAATGTCTTTGATTCTGTTGCTCATGTCTATGTATCTGTATTTCGTTATACTATATAATAAGGTGCAAAGTTACGAAAAAATATTGTATCCCACAAATCTTTGCCCCACAAATGAATTATTAATTATGAATTATGAACTGCGAATTATGAACTATGAACCGTGAACTATGAACTATAAACTGTTTCACTCTTTGTTCTTTGTGTCCATGCAGATGGTCACAGGTCCGTCATTGAGCAGTTCCACCTTCATATCGGCACCAAACTCTCCCGTGCCTACCGGCTTACCAAGCACACTCTCAAGAGTGGCAACGAATTTCTCGTAGAGTGGTACGGTGATCTCATGGCTGCCAGCGCGGAGATAGCTCGGACGGTTACCTTTCTTGTATGATGCCCACAACGTAAACTGCGACACCACTAAGACATCGCCGCTCACATCCATAATGCTCTTGTTCATCACACCATTCTCATCATCAAACACTCGCAGACCCGCTATCTTCTTTGCCAGCCAGTCTATGTCCTCATGCGTATCAGCATTCTCACACCCCAGCAACACAAGATAACCCTGTCCGATACTTGACTTCACCTTTCCTTCTATGGTCACTGAAGCGTGACTCACTCTTTGTATTACAGCTCTCATCGTTAATTATTTTAATAATGCAAAGGTATAAAAAGTTTTCCATTCGGACAAACCATACGCATAGATTATACTGCACAAATGTTAACAGAACTTAAATACGTAAAGAAAAATCGAACAATCTAATGGGAATTTGGTAAAAAGTAATTAACTTTGCACTCGCAAACGTAACAAAGTCTCTCAATAAAGAGTAAAAATTATTAAAAAGATGACAAAGAAACTTGTTGCTGCCTTACTATGTATGGCATCAATCGCCCCAGCGATAGCTGGAGGTATGCTCACAAACACCAACCAGAACGTAGCATTTCTTCGTAATCCTGCACGTGATGGTGCTATCGGAATCGACGGAGTATATAGCAATCCTGCAGGTGTTGCATTCCTTAATGAAGGAATACATCTTTCACTCAACTGGCAGGCAGCTTTCCAGAAGCGTAACATCACAACGACAAGTCCTATGTTCGCTCTCGGCGCAAAGAACAATGGTGCTACAACAAAAGAGTTTGAAGGCAAGGCTTCTGCTCCATTCGTACCATCCGTTCAGGCTGCATACAACAAAGACAAGTGGTCGTTCCAGTTTGGCTTCGCCATCCAGGGTGGTGGCGGCAAGTGCGAATTCTCCAATGGACTCGGTTCATTCGAGACTGCAGTACCAGCCATCGGCAAGATGATTAGCGAAAAGACTGCACCTCTCTCACTTATGGGAGTACCTGTACCAAGCATCGTAGGCTATGACGCAGACATCTATATGCAGGGCAAGCAGTATTACTTCGGTTTCCAGTTGGGTTCTGCATACAAGATCAACGAACACCTCTCTGTATATGGCGGTCTCCGCATACTCTACGGATCAGCTACATACAATGCCAAGATAGAGAACATCAAAATCATGGGTCTGTCAAATGGAGCTACAACCCCACAGGCATATTCTCTCAATGAATACTTCGGAGCAACAGGTCAGGCAATTACTGGTACAGCCATGACTCTTGCACAGGCGGCTGCCGCTGCGCAGGCAACAGGCAACATACAGGCAGCTACGGAATATGCCGGCAAGGCAACAGCGTTGCAGGCTGCAGGTCAGGCTCTTGCTTCAGAGGCTGAGACATACGCTATCTTCAGCGACGGTGTCAAGCTCCTTTGCGATCAGTCTGCTGTAGGCGTTGCACCAATCATCTCGGCAGACTATAAAATTGGCAACTTCAACTTCGCTGCCAAGTACGAGTTCCGTGCACGCATGAACCTCAAGAACAAGTCTGACCTCCGTCAGGCAGTGCTCGACAAGGCACCAGACATGATGAAGGCAAAGCTGGAGAAGTTTGTTGACGGCGGTAACGTACGTGAGGACCAGCCAGCGCTTCTCGCAGTAGGCGCTCAGTACAGCCCTATAGAGAAACTCCGCATCAATGCCAGCTATCACCACTTCTATGACACCGATGCCAAGCGCTACAACAACGAGCAGAAGCTCCTCGACGGTGGCACTAACGAATACCTCGGCGGTGTAGAATACGACGTCACAGACAAACTCACACTGAGCGGTGGCGTACAGGTGACCAAGTACGGCAATACAGACGCATTCATAAACGACATATCATTCGTAGTAGATTCATGGAGTTTCGGCGTAGGTCTCAAGTACAAGGTCAGCGACAAGGTTTCTGTCAATGCTGCATACTTCCAGACCAACTACGGTGACTACACACAGTCTGCACCAGCAGTAACAAACGTTTACACACGTTCAAACAATGTAGGCGCAGTAGGAGTTGACTTCACCTTCTAAAAAAGAAGCCCTCTCCAAGCCTCCCTAGGGGAGGAGTCGGAAGAATGAAGGCTTAACAAAAATTATTTTATAGTAGAAATTCATACATTATTGGTTTTAGATATAGACAGGCTGCCGTCCGTGAGGATAGCGGCCTGTCGTTTTTTTGCGCCATACCTTTGGCAGTTTGAGATTTTTTTAGTAACTTTGCACTCATCTACTGACTGAATGTTTTAAGCATACAAGACATTTCCTGAACATTTACACGTAAAACAGTTATTACACTGAAATGAAAACAAGGAATATCCTTACCAGCATAGGCATAGCATGCTGTCTGCTACTACCAGGAAACATCCATGCCCAGCAGCATGAATACGGACTTCGCAACCCGCGAATGTTCTCAAACGGCAAGACTATGGCAGACAACCTCAAGCAATGGAGCAAGCGACGCAACGAAATCTCGCAGCTGATTCAGCGACACGAGATAGGCAGCATACCTGAGGTAAACCCGAAGAAACAGGTCAAAGCACACATGAACGGCGACACACTATATGTCAACGTCACCGTAAAGGGAAAGACCATAACACTGTCTTCGGTCATACACTACCCAAAGGAGGGCAAAGCACCCTACCCCCTCATCATAGGCACCAGCCACAACTCACTGCCACGACAGGTACTGGAAAGGTTCCCAGTGGCCCGCATGGACTACAACGAACGACAGGTCAATGGCTACAGCCAATTCAGAGGTGACACCGTACGCAGCAACTACGGATTTGTAAAACTCTACCCTTCACTGATAGACAACGGTGCCTACAGCGAATGGATATGGGGATTCCGCCGCATCATAGATGCACTGGAACTGCTCGGCCCAGAAGTGACGCACATAGACACAAAACGCATAGCTGCTACGGGCTGTTCGTATGCAGGCAAGATGGCTCTCTTCTGCGGAGCGTTCGATGAGCGCGTAGCACTGACTATAGCCCAAGAGCCTGGTGGCGGAGGTGCTGCCGCATGGCGAGTTTCACACACCATGGAGGGTGTGGAAGACCTTGACCATACGGACTACCACTGGTTTAAACAGTCACTGAAAGAACAATATGGCGGCGACAATGTATTTCGCCTGCCATACGACCACAACGAGCTCTGCGCTATGGTATGTCCACGCGCACTGCTGGTATTAGGCAATCCTGACTACAAATGGCTAGCAGACGAGTCTGCACGCATATCAATGGAGAATGCCTCCACCGTATGGCAGCACTTCGGCATAAGCGAACGAGTAGGATGCTCTATAGTAGGCAACCATCCACACTGCCAGTTGCCACAGAGCCAATACGACATAGTGAGCGAATACATTGAGCGTTTCCTAATCAATAAGGAATAAGGAACAAAGGAACAAATCGATATAAGACATAGACAGACAGATACTAGAGTCACCCAAAGCAAACAAAACAAACAACCAAACCAACCAGTCAGGGCAACCTGACAACAAACAAAACAACCAATAAAAGAAGGGCGACGAAGGTATCCTGTCTGTTTTGTTTTGTGCCAAAAAGAATATCGGCTATTGCGCTGAGCACGGATGCTCATAGCAATAGCCGATAGCTATTTTTTGGGGGGATCTAGAAAGTCTAGAAAGTCTAGAACCTCTAGAAAGTCTAGAGAGTCTAGAAAACCTAGAGAGTCTAGAGAGTCTAGTAGCTCTAGAAAATCTAGAGCTACTAGAGCTACTAGAGATATTACAGTTTCTGCTCGACCTCAATCTCGGTGAAGGTCTCGATGATATCACCAGACTGGATGTCGTTGAAGTTAACGAGTGAGATACCACACTCGAAGCCTGTGGCAACCTCCTTGACGTCATCCTTATAACGCTTGAGGGCGTTAATCTCACCAGTGAAGATAACGATACCATCACGGATGAGACGAGCCTTGTCCTTAGAGTGTACCTTACCGTCTGTAACCATAGCACCGGCAACAGTGCCGACCTTAGAGATCTTGAATACTTCCTTGACCTCAACCTGACCGGTAGCGATCTCTTTCTTGATCTTATCAAGCATACCCTCCATGGCAGCCTTGATATCATCCATGGCATCGTAGATGACAGAGTATGTATTGATCTCCACACCCTCCTGCTCAGCAAGCTTCTTTGCCGCAACAGACGGACGGACCTGGAAACCGACGATCATACCGTTCTCCGCAGTAGAGGCAAGCATGACATCATTCTCAGAGATCTGACCTACAGCCTTCATGATGACATTAACCTGTACCTTCTCTGTTGACATCTTGATGAATGAGTCAGAGAGAGCCTCAACAGAACCCTGGGTATCAGCCTTGACCACGAGGTTGAGTTCATGGAACTCACCCAGTGCCACGCGGTGTGCAATCTCTTCAAGAGAGAGTGTCTTGGTGGTACGCAGGCTCTGCTCACGCTGCAACTGCATACGCTTGTTGGCAATGGTCTTTGCCTCCTGCTCAGTATCCATGATATGGAATGAGTCACCTGCCTGAGGTGCGCCATTGAGACCAAGGATGATAACTGGCTCTGCAGGACGAGCCTGCTCTACGTTCTGGTTACGCTCATTGAACATAGCCTTAACGCGTCCCCATGCAGTACCGGCGATGACGATGTCACCAACCTTCAGTGTACCATTGCTTACGAGCACTGTCGATACATATCCACGACCCTTGTCCAGTGAAGACTCGATAACAGAACCGGTAGCCTTACGGTTAGGATTAGCCTTCAGGTCGAGCATCTCAGCCTCAAGGAGAACCTTCTCCATGAGGTCTTCCACGCCGATACCCTTCTTGGCAGATATCTCCTGGCACTGGTACTTACCGCCCCACTCCTCCACGAGGAGATTCATGGCAGCGAGGTCCTGACGAATCTTGTCAGGGTTAGCACCTGGCTTATCAATCTTGTTGATGGCAAATACCATAGGTACATTGGCAGCCTGAGCATGTGCTATCGCCTCCTTGGTAGTAGGCATGATAGAGTCATCGGCAGCGATGATGATGATGGCTATATCCGTCACCTGGGTACCACGGGCACGCATAGCGGTGAACGCTTCGTGACCAGGAGTATCAAGGAATGTAATCTGACGGCCATCTTCAAGTTTCACATTGTAAGCACCGATATGCTGTGTGATACCACCAGCCTCACCAGCGATGACATTGGTATTGCGTACATAGTCAAGGAGGGATGTCTTACCATGGTCAACGTGACCCATCACTGTTACGATAGGAGCACGAGAGAGGAGATCTGTCTCGTCATCCTCTTCCTCCTGGATAGCCTCCTGCACCTCAGCGCTGACATACTCTGTAGTAAATCCAAACTCATCAGCCACGAGGTTGATGGTCTCAGCGTCCAGACGCTGGTTGATACTTACCATGATACCTACAGACATGAGAGTACCGATGAGCTTGGTCACAGGTACATCCATCATGGTAGCAAGCTCAGAGACAGTAACAAACTCTGTAAGCTTCAGGGTCTTGCTCTCCAGAGCATTATTCATAGCAGCCTCTTCACGACGTTCTGCCGCAGCATCACGCTTCTCCTTACGATACTTGGCACCCTTCTTATTCTGGTTGCCCTTGTTGGTAAGGCGTGCGAGAGTCTCCTTTACCTGACGTGCTACATCCTCCTCACTTACCTCCTGAGGCTGATTATTCTGCTTGCCCTTCTTATTCTTCTTACCAGAGTTGCCCTGCTGGTTATTGTTATTCTTGCCGCCGTTGTTATTGCGTGCATTCTTGCCATTCTTGCCGCCCTGCTGCTGGTTAGCAGCATCGTTCACATCTACGCGTTCCTTATTGATACGGTTACGCTTCTTTCTGTCTGCAGATGCCTGCTGTGCCTTCTCCTCACGTTCCTTACGCTTCTCCTCCTTACTTTTCTTCTTAGGACGAGTGCTTGAGTTGATAGCGTTGAGGTCAATGGTACCGATAACGTTAGGACGAGCCACCTTGATGCGATCACTGTCAAGAGTAAAGACACCCTTTTTCTCCTCTGCCTTAGCAGGAGCAGCCTCAGCAACCTCGGTCTTCTTTTCCTCTGGCTCTGACTCTGGCTTAGCCTCAACAGTCACGACCTTTGGAGCTTCCTTCACAGGTTCCGGTTTAGCATCAGTCTGCTTAGCAGGTTCTTCTTTCTTCTTAGGAGTCTTGTTAAGAGCTTCGAGGTCTATCTTACCCAGAGGCTTAGGAGTCTGTCGCTGTGCCTCGCTTGGAGTAACAGCCTTGGAGTCGTTGGCAGCATTCTTGGCAGCTTCCTTCTCCATCTTCTTCTCAGCCTTCTCCTGAGATTTCTTCTCAGTCTTTTTGTTCATCATCTTTTCAGCCTGAGTGCGTACTTCCTTGTCGCCGCTGAAGGCCTTCTTGAGAGCATCATACTGACCATCATTGAGTTTGAATGAGAGTTCATTCTTCACCTCACCGAGTTCAGAGTGTTTCTCAAGGAAATCGACCGCAGTCTGCAGGCCAATATTGAGTTCACTTATTGCTTTGTTTATTCTTATACTCATCTAATGCTTTTTCTTTTAAATACGAAGGGTGAACACATAAGGCGTCACCCTGGTGGGGTTTATTCTCATACTAATTATCAAACTCTGCACTGAGTACCTCAAGCATGTGGTCCACAGTCTCCTCCTCAAGGTCAGCCTTGGTGATGAGCATCTCACGTGGAGCGCCGAGTACCTGCTTAGCGGTATCTAAACCGAGAGCCTTGACAGCATCGATAACCCACTGGTCGATCTCATCATTAAACTCATCGAGATAGATATCCTCGCTGTCAACGTCCTCCTCACCGAGCTCACGGAATACGTCGATAGTATATTCTGTCAGCATCGAAGCGAGTTTGATATTCTGACCGCTGCGGCCAATAGCGAGCGACACCTCTTCCGGACGAAGATATACCTCAGCCTTATGCTCTTCCTCATTGAGGGTGATGCTGTTGATCTGTGCAGGAGCGAGAGCACGCTGGATGAAGAGTTTGGTATTAGCAGTATAGTTAATAACGTCAAGATTCTCGTTGCAGAGTTCACGTACGATACCGTGCACACGGCTACCCTTGACACCTACGCATGCTCCTACAGGATCGATGCGGTCGTCAAAGCTCTCTACGGCAATCTTTGCACGCTCACCAGGAATGCGTGCAATGCGACGGATGGCGACGAGACCTTCTGCTATCTCTGGAACCTCAGCTTCGAGGAGTCGCTGGAGGAAGAGTGACGAACTGCGTGAGAGGATAATCTTTGGGTTATTATTATCATTGGTGACGCGCTCTATGACAGCCTTTACAGGCTCATTCTTACGATACACGTCAGTAGGGATCTGCTCTGACTTAGGGAGCACGAGCTCATTGCCCTCATCATCTACTACGAGGATCTCACGCTTCCATATCTGATATACCTCGCCAGTGATGATCTCACCTACACGATCCTTATACTTATTATACAAGGTATCATGCTCCAGTTCGAGAATCTTGCTGGCCAGAGTCTGACGAAGGTTAAGTATGGCGCGGCGACCGAACTTAGCGAAATCCACGCACTCTGACACATCCTCGCCTACCTCGTAGTCGCTCTGTATCTTGCGAGCCTCAGTGAGAGAAATCTCCTTGTTCTCATCTGCCACCTCACCGTCAGCCACAACCACACGGTTACGGTATATCTCAAAGTCACCCTTGTCAGGGTTTACGATAACGTCAAAGTTGGCATCGCTGCCGAATATCTTAGCGATAACATTGCGGAAGCTCTCCTCGAGTACGCTAACAAGTGTTGTACGATCGATATTCTTCGTTTCCTTAAATTCACGGAAAGTCTCGATCATGTTAGGGGTCTGTTCTATAATCTTTGTTGCCATTTATATATTGTTTTTATTTAAAATCTATAAGATACTTGCAATACTTTACTTCGTCCATAGAGAACTCGCGCTCTACATCCACGAGCACCGGACGTTTCTTGCCTTCCACCCTCTGCTTCTCCTGAGTAGAGATGACAAACTGTCGGCCCTCCACCTTGAGGAGTTCACCTTTATACTTCTCTCCCTTCGCACTAAGTACCTCCACCTGCTTGCCTATGAAGTTGACATACTGCTGTTCCACCTTGAATGGCTGTCCCAGTCCGGCACTGCCTACCTCAAGTTCATAGTCTTCCTCATCGCGATCAAGGCGTTCCTCAATGAATCGGCTGAGCGACACACAGTCTTCTATCCACACACCATCAGCATGGTCTATTTCCACTACGATGCGGTCATCAGGGGTTACCTCCACGTCAACGAGAAAATACTCCTTGTCCTGCAGCCACTCTTCTACGATACTCTTTACGATGTTCTTTTCTATCATTCTTTAACTCTAGATAAATAATATTAAAAAACGAATGAGGAGCTCTGTGTGAGCCCCTCATTCCTCTGAACGTTTGCAAAGTTAATCATTTTTCCTGAACTGTGCAAATATTTCGATGCTTTTTTCTGTCTGCAAGGCAGTTTTATGCGAATGCAGCCACATTATTTGAGTTTCGCCAGTTCTTCTGCCACCATATTGGTGAGTTTGACAAACTCCTCGTGTGTCAGCTGCTCAGGACGCTTGGTGAGGAAATCCTGTGCAAAGAACTCTGGCGACGGTTTCCGCTCGCCATTGAATATCTGTTTCAGGCTTACGCGCAGCATCTTGCGGCGCTGGTTGAAGACAGCCTTCACCACACGGCGGAAGAGAGGCCAGTCACAGCCCAGATCCGTACGACCGTTGCGCGTCATGCGTATCACGGCCGACTTCACCTTTGGCGGTGGATTGAACACATCCTCGTCCACGGTAAAGAGATACTCCGTATCATACCATGCCTGTATCATGACCGAGAGTATGCCGTAGGCTTTGGTGCCTGGCTGCGAGGCTATACGAAGTGCAACCTCACGCTGTATCATACCTGTACAGCAAGGTATGAGGTCCTTATTGTCCAGCATCTTAAAGAATATCTGCGACGAGATATCGTAAGGATAGTTACCCGTCAGCACAAACTGTCGGCCGCCGAACACATCATTGAGGTCCATACGCAGGAAGTCATCGCCTATGATACCTCCCTCAAGGCGTGGGAACGCCTCTTGCAGATATGCCACCGACTCTTTGTCTATCTCCACACACTTAAACTCCCTATCCTTCGGATACAGATACTGCGTCATCACTCCCATACCTGGACCTATCTCCAGCACAGGGATATCAGGACAGGCATCGACGGTATCGGCGATGCGACGAGCTATAGAGAGGTCAGTCAGGAAGTGCTGACCCAGATTCTTTTTAGGACGTACTTGCTTTGGCATTTAATGTTACTTATATTAATTTTATGCAAAGGTACTAAATATTTTTAACAAACATCTGCTGATTAAGATTTTTTTTGTAACTTTGCATGAAGTTTAAACAAAAATTGCCAATCAATGAATCGCTATATACGCAAAACAGTCAACATCGTCACCCCACTCATCATAGGAGCAGGCATCCTCTACTGGATGTACAGGGATTTCGATATTGACACCATGCTCAGCGTACTTCGCAACGAAATGAACTGGTGGTGGATGCTGGCATCCATGCCCTTCGGCATACTGGCACAGACTTTTCGCGCATGGAGATGGCGACAAGCCCTTGCACCTCTCAACGAGCATCCGCGCACCTCTACATGCATGGACGCCATATACCTGTCATATGCCGCATCACTCCTGGTACCTCGCATAGGCGAGTTCACCCGCTGCGGGGTACTGGCAAAATGGGAAGGCACCAGTTTTCCGAAAGCACTCGGCACCGTGGTGACTGAGCGCGCAGTGGATTCGCTCATCATACTACTCATCACCGCAGCGGTATTCCTGGGACAGTTGCCTGTATTCCTGACGTTTTTCTCCAGGACCGGCACCAAGCTCGATGATTTGACAGACTTCCTGGGCATGTTCTCCACCACCGGCTACATAGTGACGCTGATATGCGCCATACTCGCCATCATGGGACTGTACATCATACGCCGCAAACTGGCTATATACGATAAGGTAAAGACTACTCTGCGCGGCATCATGGATGGTGTGATGTCGCTGAAGAATGTCCAGAACGTTCCGCTCTTCATATTCTACAGCATAGCCATCTGGGCATCATACTTCCTACATTACTACATTACTTTCTATTGTTTCAGTGAGACCGCCCAACTGAGCATCACCTGCGCCATGGTGACATTCATCGTAGGCAGCATCGCTGTGCTGGTCCCTACCCCTAACGGTGCCGGTTCATGGCATTTCGCCGTAAAGACCATGCTCATACTCTACGGCATCACTGACACCACAGCCCTGTATTTCGTACTGATAGTCCACACGCTGCAGACTCTCCTCGTGGCCGTACTCGGCATCTACGCCTGGATGGCATTGTCACTGAGAAAGAAGAATACGAGCTGTACAAATGAAACAAATAAAGTGATATAAGGTTGTATAACAGAAACAAATACGCACAATGCATAAAGTAGCGACGTATCACCAGCGTGCATAATACATTGTCTTACAGACGATTAAAGAGTGACAGTATTAAAACAATGTATCAGAGTGTAGTGGAAGTGTCAACTGCATTATTCCTGCATGGAGGCATCAAGAAACCTTCTGTATTGCAAAAGTGCCCCTTTTGCAAAGTTAAAGGGGCACTTTAACACTGCTAAAGGGGCACTTTAACTCTGCTAAAGGGGCACTTTAACATTCATCTTATTCTTAGTCAAAATCAAAACTAAAAATCATACTAAAAACCTAAACAGATTTCATTACAACTTCAACCGTACAGCACGAAAATTTCCGACCTGTACAAATGAAAGAAGCCCTTATAGCCAAATGAAATATTGAATGGAAACAAATGCGCACAAATACGCATTTGTTTCCATTATACCGACACAAGAAAGCGCTTGAAAAACAATACAAGCCCCCCCTTACGGTCTTGGCAACTTATCCATGTCCGGTGCTGTGTAGTTATTGATATTGAGATGATACTTCATCAGGTCATCAAGCTTGAACACCGGTTTTGGGGAATCTGCAGGGAGAGGCAGACCGCTGAAGGTCTGGAAATAGAGCAGGCAGGCATCACGCCACCACTGGGCATCAAGGGCCTGACGCTCGAATCGCTTCAACTGTCGCTCATAGCGCACTCCATCGACGTATGGACGCATGGCCCTCCAGGTGGCAAGAAACCACTGTGCCTCTGTGACGCCGCGGTCGTATGTGTGGCAGAGAGACTCCCACATGGTGGTGCCATCGTGCATGCGATGATCCCATGCCACATGGTGGAACCAAAGAATGAGATTCTCCGGACAGGTATTGATGTCAGCATACTGCGAGCGAAGAGGTTCAGGATACTGTGCCACATTATTACTTCCCGTAGCGGTGCGGTCGAATCCCAGTCCCGCCCTGTCTGCACGATGATAGTAGCGAGGTAGCCAATCTTCGCGCCATCCCTTTGGTGCGCACCATGGTTCCGGACCATAGTGGTGGCCGCCTGCAAAGATATGGTGCAGACCGAGCGGCATCATGTAGCGTACCACCGCCTCACGGCTCTCCATCATGAGCGTTGTCATAGGCGTGAGGAAATGCGGATCCGAGGTATATGCCTTACCCAGCCATTCCTCCACTGCCTGTCGGGCAGTGACGCTACGGTCGCTGACCATTCTGCCAAAGGCATACCAGTTGGCTGCGGCAAGGTCGTTGGCAGTCCAGTTATCACTGTCACCGATGTTTGATACTCCGGCAACACCGCAGAGAGGGATATCCTTGACAGCATCAAAGAATTCCTCAAACTGCGTACCTAGATAGCAGGTATGTATGCTGTGACCAGTGTATTCCTGCGTAATCTGCAGTTCTGCCATCATCTTGGTCTTCTTCAGACAGTAGAATAATGGCGACACAGGTTCGCGTGGTTGGAAGTCGATAGGACCATTCTTTATCTGAATGATGACGTTATCATCAAACTGTCCGTCGTATGGCATGAATTCCTCCACCGCCTGGCTGGCTCTGTCACCTCCCTTGGCACTATATACAAAGGCGCGCCACATCACTATGCCGCCGTGAGGCTTCAGTGCCTTGGCCAGCATATTGGCACCATCCACATGAGTGCGTCCATAGTCCATCGGACCAGGTTCGCCCTCCGAGTTTGCCTTTACCAGGAATCCTCCGAAATCTGGTATGAGACTATATATCTCCGCTGTCTTCTTCTGCCACCACTTTATGACGTTCTTATTGAGCGGATCAGCTGTCTTGCAGTCACCAAGCGCCTTAGGCGAAGCGAAGTTGACGGAGAGATAGACCTTGATACCGAAAGGACGCAAGGCATCGGCTATCTTGGCCGTCTTGCGCAGCATGGCGGCAGAGAGCATCTGTGGTTTGGCATTGACGTTATTGAGCACTGTGCCATTGATGCCTATCTCCGCATTCTTGCGTGCATACTCCTGGTAGCGGCTGAAGAGCGAGTCGGGCATCCGGGTGTCATCAGACGGTATGAGGTCCCATTTCCATATAGACTGTCCTGCATATCCGCGCTCCACGGTGCCGTCAGGATTGTCCCAATGATTGAGCAGACGTAGCTGAAAAGCATCATGACTTTCCCCTGCACTGATGCCGAGGAAAGTCATGATTGCTATAGTTAGTGTGATTAGTATTCGTTTCATTTTGTTATTTTGGGTTGCGATTTATCGAGTTATCGATCCGTCGATTCTTCGAATTATCGATTCTTCGAGTTATCGATTCTTCTATAGACCGTTTTTTCGAGAGCTTGCTTTAACATCCAATCCTACTTGGCGATGTACTTTCTGCCATTGCTGATGATCATGGTGCCGGCAGGGACGTCAGCGATACTCTTGACTCTCTGACCTGTGACGGTATATAGAGGTGCTGGCTGCGATGCAGGAGCGAGTTCTACTGGTGTGACATCGGTAGGGTCGCTATAGTCATCATTGTTGGTGAGGTAGATGCTGTTGATATAGAGCGGTGTGCCACCCATGCTCCAGAATCCGAGGATATAGATATTCTTAGGATCCACCTTCACGTTCTTCTCGGTGTACATGCTGTTGAGTCTCACCACTACGGTGGTCTTGCCAGCGCATGATGTCATCGATGGGTCTGTCCAGTAGCTGCTGTGATCGAAGAGACGTAGTGACCATCCTGCACTCGAAGCAGGAGCCTTGTCCAGTTTCACCACGAGATATTTGTACTGAGAGAAGTCCATTGCCTTGGCAAACTGCCATCCACCGAAGCCATACTGTCCTGTGACGAGACAGTATCCGCCGTTAGGTGTCTGGGTGAGCGAACCTGTCTCCCAGATATTCGGCGAGAAGACATCATCGGTACCTGGGAAGAAGTACAGCTGTGCCTTGAGCACATCCTCAAACTTCCAATTAGGATCAGCATACTCCTTGTACCAGCGGTAGATTGGACGTACGCATGCCTCTGGTGAGGTAAGGAAGGAATCGCCATCCGGCTTACTGTCATCGTATGCTGCAAGTTTGTCGGCATCGGTGAAGAGCATCCAACTGACGTTGCCTGTCTTGTCCATGATATACTTGAAGTTGGCACCGAAGCCTACTCCACCCAGTTCGCCGGTGGTAGCCTTACCCCATGAGTTGTTATACTTCTTTGGAGCCCAGTCCATCTCGGTGATGAGGATTGGTGACTTCTTGCTCAGTTCGCCAAGGCTGGCATTCCATCCTGCCTGGAACTCTGCATAGCCATGACCATTGGTCACGATACCCTGCTCGGCACTGGCAACCTCAGAGTCTGAGCCGTACCATCCAGGATAGCAGTGTACGGCATAGCCAATGTTCTCACCAACGATAGGATACTTGGCATATCCCTGATAGTTTTGCTGATATGCCAGACCCGGTACCCAAAGGATGTTCTTGGCTCCCACGCCACGGATGGCATCGACTATCTGTTGGAAGAACTTGGTGCAGTTACGCTGGCTGCCGTCAGACCAACTGGTATAGTTGCCGCTGCCATCATTCATGTCGACAGGTTCGTTTGCCAGTTCGAACATGACGTATGGATTATTCTTCAGTTTCTCGTGATTGCAGACGTAAGACCACACCTTGATGAGATACTTCTGATAGGCATCACCCACGGTCAGTTCCTTCGGACATACGCCTGGCGGACGCATCACGACATATATGCCATTCTCTATGGCGTACTCTGCCATCGGGATGAATACCTTGTCCAGATTCTCCTTGAACATCTCAAAGTCGAAGGCAGAGATATCATTCTCGCCCTTGTTCTGCTTACCAGGAGTATTGCTCCAGTGTGGATCCATGTGTATGCGGATCCAGTTGACCATCCATCCTGCCATGAGCATCTTCTTGATCTGGAGTTTGTTCCAATATACGCAGGCAGACTGATCGTATGTCTTATCCCAGTTGACGCTGCCATCGGATTTTTTACACCATGCATAGCCGTTGAAGTAGGGGCTGTAGGTCTGGCCGAAGCCATGCAGGTTGACAGGGTTACCCTCTGCATCGCAGAGATAGCGTCCTACGATCTTGAGTTCTGACATTGGCATATCCTTCCATGCCATTGCAGAGAGCATGGACGAGCCAATGAGGCACACTAATAGTAAAAGTCTTTTCATAATCTATATTGTATAGTTTAGTTTCGTATAATCCGGATGCAAAGGTAGCACTTTTTTTTGAAACAGGCAAAACTATTTGTTACATGCACTTACCGTCATGTAACATTTTGAAGCCCCCTCCCAGCCTCCCCCTTGAAGCCCCCTCCCAGCCTCCCCCTAGGGGGAGGAGATAAGAGTCCTCCCGGACTTTCACGGGGGGGGGATGAGTTTTTCTCACGTTGCTCCGCTCGGCTTGCCGCTTGCTAAGCAAGAACTTGTTCGGTTTTATGGTTTTACGGACTATACAAGTCATAGTTCACGAATTAAACGAAGACACGTGATTTCCGTACAACCATATAACCGTATAACCGATAAACTTGAGCTTGCGAAAGATACTGTGATAATTTCCAAGCTTTCGCAAGGAAAATTTGAACAATTATTGAATTAGTTGATTTACGTCATCTCAGGGGCTACTCGCCCCCGAACCCCTCGGTGTTTTCAGGTATTAGATTTTACCTGTC
>JAZLIN010000141.1:0-2124 GCA_045617365.1 Prevotella sp.
ACTCCAGATAGGCAAGATATTCTATGTCATTGGTGACGTTTCGCATGTCGGCAAACAGACGCTCAACCGTGGATTCTGGTGACGTTGAGAAGAATCGTGTAACGGAGGTCATGAATATCCATTTAGTGATGGCTTTCTGTAACTGTGTCACCGGTACTTTGTAAGTGTGCTTGCCAAGAAGATATAGGACATAACTGTAAATAACCACGTAGCTTGAACTGACAAGCTGACCGGTTTGATATCCTGCATTTGCGAAGAGATTCAAGAAGGAATGCCAATCATTGACGTTTGTCGCCTTATCGAGAGCGGATTTGAACTTATTGAGATTCGCATCCCTTGTCTCCTGTGACGTGATGCCTGTCTCAAGGTCGCGACCTCTAAGTATTTTGTATGCATACCCAAGTCGTCCACGCTGAAAGGCAAGGCCGACTGTTATGCGAACGATGTGTGATGGATCAAGATCAATTATCCTGTTGTATGATGTGCCCTCCTGAGGCGTGCGAGAGTCTGAACAGAACTTTGTTATGCGTTCAAACATGTTGTTGTCATAAACGGCAAGGAGTGTCTGAATGAAGTTGTTCTCGTTCAGGTTTTGACCTCCAGAGTTGACGCGTTTGAATATCTCGGCGACATCTTCCTCTGAAGCGGAACCTTTGATTTTTAGCGTAGGAATTGTATAATCTCGTAAAGATAGAATGTTGCGTATGCTGTCATCAATCACATCCAACTCATCCTCTGACAGCAGTTCAAGATTCTTTTTCTCACGCCCTTCGTTGATTCGATTTATCAGCTCCTTAGTAAAAGGTCTGAGTGTATGATTGTCTTCAGCCAGATACACAGTACTTATGTCAGGAATCCATTCGGTATCTTTCTCATAGGCTGCTGTCCATACTTCAAACTTTCCTTGCAGTGGGTTGAAGGATATTCGTATGTTTCTCTTCTTGAAGTTTTTGTCTGTAACTTGTATTCCTTGCATGGCAGCGATGAGTGACGTTAATCTCTGCTGACCATCAATGACAAGGTCTTGAGGATGTGAGAAAGCCTTTGTGTTGACACCAATTGTCTTGGTGTTTTCGTATTCTTCGGGTGCACCCCACAGCATAATGTAACCAACAGGAAAACCGTGCAACATGGAATCCAGAAGATCCCTGATTTTGTTATCCTGCCATACGAAAGGACGCTGAAGGTCTGGGAGTCCAATCTTTCCTGTGGAAACATCGGTGAGCAGGTCTTTTACCTGTCTGTCTATTCTTTCAAAAAGTTCTTTTGCCATGAATATGCTGTATGTAATCTATCTTGTTGCAAAGGTAGATATTCTCATGCAATTACTGCGCGTTATATGCTTTAAAAATGAAAAAATCGCAATTTTTTATCGCAATTTCTAATTTAAATTAGATGAAATGATACGATACTCAGAAATAATAGATACTTTTGCATTATCAGAAGGTGAAGTCTGCTCTATTCGGTAATGGCCATATACTTTATGCTATTGACAGAATGGGCTATCCCGGATTTGTAATTATGTGATACTGGTGGCTAATATGACACAGAATAATGATTTGAACCCCATCAAGGTGATGCTTGCAGAGAAGAAGAAAACCAGCAAATGGCTTGCTGAGCAGTTGGGCGTGAACCCTGCAACGGTTAGCAAGTGGTGCACAAATGCTTCACAGCCATCGTTAGAATCTTTGGTAAAGATTGCGGATCTTCTGGAAGTGAACTATACTGACCTTCTTAGAATTGAGATTAAGCAATGACACCGGAGGAAAAAGCCAGAGTAAAGATTGACCAGATGTTTGAGGACGCTGGTTGGCAGGTCGTGGATAGAGACTTCTACTCACCGACTATGACTGCTGCGGCTATTCGTGAAGGTCTGCTGGAGGGAAATCACGAAGCGGATTATTTCCTTTTCCTCAATGGAAAGGCTGTAGGTGTTCTCGAAGCTAAAAGGGAGGAGGTAGATGTTACCTCTCATAAGGTCTGCGAACAAACCGCCATGTATGCCAAAGGTGTCCCTAACTGCTATCAGGCATGGTCTAGACCTTTGCCGTTTGGATATCAGTCAAATGGTGAGTACACTTTCTTCCAAGACTTCCGCAATCCAGAAGGTGGCCTGAATTATGT
>JAZLIN010000142.1:0-46774 GCA_045617365.1 Prevotella sp.
AATCTGTTCCTCATCCTCTACGGTCATAATCTCTAGCAAAACTACAAAATTAAAACCGTTATTGCAACTAAATTTCAGACTTTAACATCTTGCATTTAGAACAATTTCTATAATCGAATGCAAAGGTAAGAGTTGAATAATATTATAAAAATAGGAACACCAATTTGGTTAAGTCTTCTTTTTTTATTACCTTTGTATCAGAAAATCATTAAATCACCCACTCAATGAATACTATTCTCTGTATCAATGGTTCAGATAGTCTGGGCCACTCCGGCATACAGGCAGATGTTCGCACTGTCCGTGATCTCGGCGGATATGCAGTCACAGCCGTCACTTCTGTTACCGTACAGACCGAAACGCGCATAAATGACATTCATGAACTACCCACCGAACTTGTCATCGGGCAAGTGAATGCCATATATAAAGAGGTGAATCCTACCGTTGTCAAGATTGGAATGATAAATTCCCCAAGTACCATACATGCCATCAAGGACGAGGTAATCAGAAGTAAGCATATAATATGTTCGCCTGTGATACTTTCATCACATGGCGGGTGCCTTATGTCCAACGATTCCATGCGTTCCTTCTGCAAACACTTGGTGCCACTATGTACATTATTAATGATAAAATGCACTGATGCAGAAATTATACTCGGAAAACATATCGCCACAGACGATGACATGCTCAGCGCAGCTAATACATTCCGTGATATGGGAGCACAATGGGTGCTCCTTCGTGGTGGCACATACATAGAGGGACGTATCAATGCGCTGCTTCTGGGACAAAACCATAAAGCCTTTTTCTCTTCTGTCAACATCCATGGTTGGCAGCGCCATGGCGTAGGCGGCACCTTATCTACAGCCATTGCGTCCAGGTTATCCATGGGCGACGATATTCCCGACGCTGTAAGCCATGCACACGAATATCTTCATAGTCAGGTGGTTTACGCATCTGCAGGGGAAAATACTTCAACCCGTCCAAGCGAATTGTATGATTCATTCATATCTCTCATCAGTTCCAACTACCGCCAGGCACATGATGTGTCATTCTATGCCTGCGAACTCAGCATCACATCACGTTACCTCTCGCAGATAACCAATGTTGTCAGTGGCAGTAGTCCCAAGCAAATCATCGATGCCTACATACTGAAAGCCGCAGAACAACTGTTGCGCACCACCACGATGACTATTCAGGAGACGGCTCATACTCTCGGTTTCTCATCGCAAATAGCATTCGCCAAATTCTTCAAGTCTAAAAAAGGCATTCCACCTACCATATTCCGAAATAATCCACAATGATGGAAACCATGCACACAAATTTCGGAATTGTGCAATTTATACGTTTGCAAGGGGCGATTTTTTGAACATTAATCAAATATAGCATTGTCAAACTTGCATGTTTCGGAAATTATTATTATTTTTGTGGAATATTATGTGACAAACTAATGATAATAATAATTTCATGAGAAAAAGATTTATCAGTTCTTTAGCTTTATTTTCCATCCTCATGGGAGTATGTTCCTGCTCTAACAGCGATGATGCAGGAATGTACAGCAAAGGCAAAGCTATGATTAGTGTAGGACAGAGTGTGTCCTTTACACGTGCTGTCGATTGGACAGTGGTGCAAAATACAGCACTGTATGACGTTGTAATTCGTGATGCATCAGGTATCAGCATTGTTAGCAATAAGTTAGGCGAATTAACCAACAGTTCCGTAGAACTCGAGCAAGGTAAGTACAGTATCTCCGTAAGCCATGGTGAAGAAAAGGCTGCATCACAGAACAGTCTTCTGCTGACAGGTACAGCAGACTTCAGTGTAGAGGCCGGCAAGGAAACAAATGTCAGCGTCACTTGCGTGCCTGCTGTAGCAAGAGTCAGTGTACAGTTCGGTGACAGGATGGACGAAAATTTCAGTGATTACTACGTCACCTATTCCACGGAAGCTCTCAAAGCTCAAGGTAGCAGCGCTGTCTGGGCAAAGTCTAATATAGATCCGTGGTATCTGATTGTTGGACAAGGCGAAACCGTTAAGGCCACAATCCATGTGGTACGTGCCAGCGATGGCAAGACTGCCACCATAGAGCGCGAACACGTCATGGCACCTGGAAAGGCATGGACCCTCGACATCAATGCCGAAGAGCAGCCGGACCCAGTTGGCGGTACATTGATATTCTCCATCACCATCGACGATAGCACCAATGATATTCCTGAGACTATCGTTGTACCAGACGAGTGGTTCTGCACTCCATCCGGGAAATAAACTGACGACATATAAACGAGAAGATAATGAAGAAAAATATAATAATACTTTCCTGTGCACTTGCTGCATGTAGCCTTTCGTCCTGTCAGATGCTTGACGGAGAAGATGCTAAGACTGCCCCAAATGGTGCACTGCAGCTTCTGGTAACCAAACAGGAAGCAGCACAGACACGTGCCAACAGTAGTGTCAGCGTTAATGACTTCAATGTAAATATTAAGTCGGCATCCAATGACAAGCATTGGGAATATGTTGTTGCAACCATGCCTTCTGTCATTACACTACCTTATGGTGACTACACCATCACAGCAGGTAGTCCAAAGACTTTCTCCAGGAAGATGGATACACCATATTTCTCGGGTCAGACATCCATGACCATTAAGCAAGGTATTACAACACAGGCCGAGGTGAACTGCCGCCAGCAGAACAGTCGTATCGAGGTCAGATACGGTGAAGCCTTCCTCGCCGCATATTCAGAGTGGACTATTACTATCGACGACGGTTCCAATTCTGTATTGCTCTTTGACAATACCCCTGAGACCCAGCAGCCTGTTTACTGGTGCTTCAATGAGGGTACCAAGACTCTCCACGTCAATCTGACAGCCACACCTGCCGACAATGGCAACAAGGTCAAGGGTAGCCTCACCCTCACCAAGGCTGATGCAGTGGAGCGCTATGACGATGACAATGAGTGCTACAGCGGTGGTGATGCCATCTGCATCAACATCGGACTGGGTAATATTGACGAACCAACCAGCACCACTGGCACAGCCAGCATTTCTGTCAATGTCAATGCCGTATTCAATGATGAGACAGAGGAGGTAGAGATACCAGTAGCCTGGGACACTGATAAGGATGAGGCGGACGACAAGGGCAATGTTGACATCATATTCTCACAGAACAATGTAACATACTCCATGTCTGCACACAATGCACCAGAGCATCTTGACGCCGTACTGTCCACGCCTCGAGGTATGAAAAGCACCAAGGTAAAGATTGATACAGACTGCCCCGACTTCAAGGCCGCATTGGCAGATCTCAGAGAGTCTGACCTCTACCTGCTTGAGGGACACGAACTCGTAGGCGACGATATACTTCCATTTGTATTCTCTTCCCTCGGACTGGGCGACATCCCTATGCCCGCACTTGGCGACAAGGCATACACATTCCCTATCGCTACATTCTATCCATTCATCGAGATGTATATGAATGATACAGAGAGTGCAGATTTTAATTTCCTGATTACTGTAACTGACACCGAGGACAACGTGAAGGAATCCACTCTTAAACTTACAATTACGAAATAACACTCCTCATCACTATGCAGAAGACTATAAAGAAAACAATAACAATGTTGTCGCTTCTGATTACTGTGCTTATGATCACCACAGCTTGTTCGGAGAGCGAATTGACAGAGGGGGAACGTACTGGTATAGTAAGACTTGATATCAATACCCTTACTTCTACAAATACGAGAGCGTTGAACAAGGAAACTTATAATCCTCAGCAACTTGCAGTTGTTATAAAGAATGACAGCGGAGACGTCATCAAGCAGACTGACGACTACACCGAATGGAAGGATGAGGAGATCACACTTCCTGTCGGCCACTACACGCTGACCGCCTCAAGCAATGGTTTTGATGGCAACGAGTCTGGATTTGACATACCTTATTACAGTGGCCAGGGCAGCTTTACCGTTGGTGAGAACACTCTCCAAACCGTTAGTGTTACATGTACACTTGCCACAGTAAAGGTTACGGTCAATTTCACCGACCGTTTCAAGAGTGTTTTCCAGGCTGCCCACGTCAGTGTCTCATCTTCCGTAGATGCCATCACCCCACTCGACTTTGTCATGTCCGACACGTATGACAGCAGCATCGCAGGCTATTTCCCTGTAGGCAATATCTCAGCAAAGATCAGCGTCACAAGTGCCAATGGCGATTTCAGCAGCATACGCGAGTTTGCCAATGTAAAGGCACGTGACCACTACATCCTCACCTACGATGTTTCTGAGTCTGGCAACAGTACCATCATTGTTTCGGCAGATGCCAGCGGCAATACCTATACTTATAATATTAATGTAGCAGACTTCGGCCATGTTCTTATTGATGCGGCAGACCTTGGTGGCGAAGATGCTGGCAACGTATGGAGCAACAAGGTTCTTCTCTCAGGCAGTCTCAGCGGACTGGAGACATTTGACATTGCCAACGTCTCATTTGAATACAAGTCAGCAGTCGAGGATGCCTACCATAGCATCCATGCTTCATTGGCTGAAGCCAAGACTCGCGCTGTAGAAGATTCATACAGAGTCAATGCTCAGTTGGGCGGTCTCACGCCAGACACCCGCTACTCATATCGCCTCGTCTATGACGACGGCATAGACCGATACACCAGCACAGAGCGCACCTTCATCACAGAAAGCCAGACACCGCTCTTCAACGGCAGCATGGACGAATGGTACCAGCGACCAGCAAGCGGATTCACACGCCGTGCACAATGGTTCGCATGCTCATCCGAATACTTCGCTGCCAACGGCACATGGTGGGACAGCAGCAACCGAGGCACAACAGAAGGAGCTGGATGGCTCGCCAACAGGAACCCGACAACCAGTGAGAGCACGATAGTACACACACAAGGCGGCAAGGCAGCACGACTCGCATCCACATCCGCTATCAACATCTTCGCGGCAGCCAGCCTTTATGCCGGCACATTCAATTCTCTACAAGGAACGAGCGGAGCAAAGCTCGACTGGGGAAGGCCATTCACATCGCGACCAGTAGCACTCAAAGGATGGTTCCGCTACGATAGCGGAATCATAGACTACGTCGGTAACAACACACCAAAGGAAGCCGCCATCATCAAAGGCCAGACACCCGACATGTGCTCTGCATACATTGCCCTGGTTCATGTGGATAATCCAAACCAGAATGGTACTGCCTTCACGGTTGACAACACCAAGATGACTACCTTCCCTGACTGGAACACAGACAGTCGAGTCATAGCCTATGCAGCACTCCCAGACGCCGACTGCGTGAGCACCAACGAAGAATGGAAGCAGATGAATCTCGTGCTTGACTACAAGAACACCACTCTCAAGCCTACGCATATCATCGTTGTCTTCGCAGCCT
The DNA here is from genome assembly GCA_045617365.1 of Prevotella sp. Taxonomy (GTDB): domain Bacteria; phylum Bacteroidota; class Bacteroidia; order Bacteroidales; family Bacteroidaceae; genus Prevotella. The sequence continues at coordinate 5,385 of JAZLIN010000142.1, forward strand.
CCAAATACGGAGACTACTTCACGGGTTCTACAAGCAGTAAGTTGTACATCGATGATCTGGAACTGGTGTACTAATCCCTTAAGATTGGGTCCTCTACAGAAATGCTACATTTCCGTAGAGGACCCACTCTTTTTGCCAGTATCTGATTTTCGCGAAAATGTTAAAGTGCCCCTTTTACAGTGTTAAAGGGGCACTTTAACACTGTAAAAGGGGCACTTTAACTTTGCAAAAGGGGCACTTTTGCAATTCTGGTGACATGCTGCCTTGGTGACACTATATGTTTACTGGCCGTGACCTACGAGATAAACTACAACACGGTGCTGCGCACTATGGAGCTGCTGCAACGAGAGGAGATAGTGTATCAGAAGCGCGGCATAGGATACTTCGTATGTGCTGATGCCAAGAAGAAACTGCTTAAGGGACAGAAAGACGACTTCAAGCGACAGCTGTTGCCGGAACTGTTCAGGCAGGCACGCATGCTTGGCATCAGCATAGAGGAAATAGTCGGGATATGGAACGCCGGCGCATAGAGCCATCAGTATTTCCCCTGCATCCGATAACGGATGTGGGGAAACAGGTTGTTTACAAACATCAAGAAATAACAGCAAAACAGAAAGTTTTAATGGCTGTACAGTATCTGTTTGGCAGATTTTATGTATCTTTGTAGCATAAAGAGGGCATAATAGTCCGACTTTCAAAAGGTTTCTTGTAATCATTAATCCAAAATATAGTATTCCTGCAAAGATGCTACGCATAATCTATATCCTATTCCTGTCACTCTCCATATACATCAGTGCATGCGCTGTAAAACCACAAAAGGTGGAGCGCTATTCACCCGATGCGCAGAAATCCCTCTTCATCAGCAAAGGCACATGGATGGGAGGTGCCTCATTCTCATATCATGAGGCTGACGGTAGCAACCTCAACTATACAGTGCTAAAAAACCTTGACGGTGAAGGTTACTCATTCGGAGTGAGTCCCTTTGCAGGGTATTTCTTCAAGGATAACCAGGCCGTGGGTCTGCGCTTTAACTACGGACGCACCAAACTGGATCTCAGAAACCTCGACCTCAACCTCGGCGAGGACTTCAACATCAACCTCGACCACATATACTACATAGACAACTCATTTGACGCATCTGCATTCTGGAGACTCTATATGCCGATAGCACAGAGCAAGATATTCGCTGTATTCAATGACGCACGCCTGCAGTACAGTTATTCGCAAGGTAAGAACTCTACCGGAACGGGAACGGAATACACAGGTTCCTACACCACGTCAAACAACATCATGCTCGGTGTTGCACCAGGCATAGCCGCGTTTATAACCAACAATGCCGCCATAGAAGTGAGCGTGGGACTCATGGGACTGAACTTCGGATGGACAGACCAGACCACCAACCAGGTATCCAAGGGGTCATCTGAGTCCGCATCGGCACGATTCAAGATAGACCTGTTTTCACTGAACCTCGGCATGGTCGTTTATATGTGATTCTGTTGTTTGGTTGTTTAGTTGTTTGGTTGTTTAGTTATGTGGTTTTGATGTTTTGCTGATCTACGGTTTTACGTAGATCAGAGTCCACCAGCCTCGTAACCGTTCATTGCGATTCTTCGCAAGGTCCATCCCCCAAACCCACTACCCCCAATACTCCCAAACAACTAAACAACCAATTCCCCAAACAGCAAATGAAGAAAACCATATATATCATATCCACTCTGGCCCTGGCGGGATGTATAAGAAACGACATCCCCTACCCCATCATCGAGGCACGCATCAATGCCTTTGCCACGGAGAACATGCAGGCGCCGGCACGCATCAACAATACGGAGCGCACCATCAGCATCACCGTGGGCGACTCCGTGGATCTCTCTGCCCTGTGTATCACAAAGTTGGGATATACGGATAATGCCACACTCGCTATCCCGGAGGCTCGATACCACAACAAGGAGAAATTCCCGCAAAAATCATTCGAGTCACTCGATGACCTCCCTGTGTCGGCAGATACCAGGGTGAACCTCAGCGAGCCTCTCCTGATGAGACTCACTACCTATCAGGACTATGAATGGACCGTCACCGCACAACAGGTGGTGGAGAGAAACATCATGGTAGATGGACAGGTGGGCAATGCCGTCATAGATCCTGTCAACAGGAATGTGATAATATATGTCAATAAGGACACGAAGATCAATGCACTCCATGTCAGCCAATTCTCACTGGGTGGCGAACATGGCAACGTTATCCCAGACCCTACTGACCAGGTGATATACAAGGGGGGATTTGACTTCAAGGAAACAAACTCATTCTACGTAAAGCATGCGTGGGAAGAGACATACTCCACATGGCGTGTGTTCGTATATACTACCGATCAGGTGGCGGAGACTACGGTAAGCGTTTTCCCACGTACGGTAAGTGCTGCACTTACAGTAAACGGCGTTCAGGGGGATACTGGGATAGAATACAGCAAAGCAGGAACCAATAACTGGTATTCAGTTGACAATGTGATACATACCAGCCGCACTGCAACAGCTGAGATAAAGGGACTGTCGCCTGCCACTACATACAATTACCGTCTGGACGGAGGCAAACAGTCGGGTTCGTTTACTACCACAGATGCCCCCCAACTGCCTAACGGCAAACTGGACCAATGGTATCAGAATGGCAAACTCTGGACTCCTTGCGCCAACGGTGACGATAAGTATTGGGACACGGGCAACAAGGGTGCTACTACCATTGCCGAGAGCAACTCATACCCTACTACCGACACATGGAACGGCACAGGGTACGCCGCCTGCCTGGAATCAAAGTTCCTTGTACTGAAGTTTGCTGCAGGCAATCTCTTCACCGGCAACTATGTACGTACGGATGGTACCAATGGAGTGCTTGACTTTGGACGTCCGTTCGAGGCTTTCCCTACAAAACTGCGGTTCCACTACAAATACAGAGGTTCCACCATCAACAGAATCGGTGATGATGACCTGGCACACCTGAAGGGGACACCTGATATAGGCACGGTATATATCATTCTCGCAGACTGGGACACGCCATTCAATATCAGGACACGAAAGTCTGAAAGGTCTCTGCTTGACATAGAGAATGATCCGCACATCATAGCATACGCTGCCATGGAGACATCTGAAACTTCTACACAATACCAAGAGGTCATCCTGCCTATATCATACAGGGTAACAGATCGTAAACCTAAGTATATCACCGTAGTGGCAAGTTCGTCAAAATACGGTGATTATTTCGTAGGCGGTGATAACAGTTGTCTCTGGGTGGATGATATCGAACTGCTGTACGAATAAGACATATAAACCATATAATAATCCATAAGTATGAAACAAATTAGTTTTATCTTTACCTTGTGCATCATTGTCTTAATGGCATCAGCACAGAACACAAAGTTTGGCAAACCATCACAGCAGGACTGGGATATGCAGGCTTGGGGTGAAGCACCCGATGCCGAAGCTGTAATACTCTGCAAAATGCTGGAGATAAGCTATAATCTGCAGGGAGCATTCAGCCAGTACGATAGTTCTAATCCGGACTTATCTGCTGATAACGTCTCCACCGCAGGTGTCAACAATGCTGTAAGCAGTAAACTGACAACCTTGACATACAAGGTCAAGATGCGCATAAAGATACTCAAAGACAGCGGTAAGGGTTGGGGTAATATAGACATAGTGTATTATGACGACGAACAGGACTTCAACAGTCGTGATGAACTTAACGACTTGTCCGTCACACTCTTCAAAAATGAAAATGGTAAGATAAAGAAGACCAAATATGGAAAACAGTCTTACTCTGATGAGCGACTAACTGATAAATACCTGGTACGCCATATCAGACTGTCAGACGTTGAGGCCGGCAATATCATAGAATACCAGTATGAGTTACACAGCAGCCGACCATTCTTCCTCTATGACTGGTATGTGCAGGATGACATACCTACTATGTACACCAGTTGCGTAATGAACATTCCTTATTACATTAATTTTAATATGGAGGTGCCTACCATTGCAAATGTAAAGTCGGATGTCAAAGCGTCAAGTATTCTGATACAGCAGCAGCTCTCTGACCTCCAGGCTCCAAAGAACTGCAAGAGTAACCTTTACACCATAACATCTAGAGACCTCGTGCCATGGAGGCAAATGGCTATCAAGGACCAGAAGATAGCAGACTTGGTAAACGGTCCGTTCAACGTTCACGCTGTGATAAAGAATAAGATTGCCACTGCGCCTGCTCCTATGCCAGAAGGCAAACGCCATATCATGCTTAATCCATAATTCGGTTTTACGGTTTTGCGGTTTTACGGTTTTACGGTTGTAGGTTTTACGGTTGTAGGGTTTTACGGTTGTCGGTTTTACGGTTTTAGCCATGCAACCGTAAAACCGTTGACTACACGTTCGCTTTCTCGTATCTATGTATGAATACGGAGTAGCTGATGATTGCTATACAGACAAACACTATACCTACGGCTGCGGTATATTCGAACGACATACCTTTGGGATACTGATGCCAAAGTCATGGGCTACATTAGGTAGTATGGCCATCATGACAAACTCTGTAATGCCGAGACAGAATGTGCCCATGGCAAGTGCAAAAAGACTTTTTTTTCATATTACTACAACATCATTCCGACAATGAAGGAAGACAGGATTGCAGTCAGTACACCATTGAGTATCAACGCCAAACTGGAATATACGCCTTCCTCTTCACCATGCTCTATGGCTGCCGAGGTGCCCATGGCATGTGATGCCGCACCTATCGAAAGTCCTTGGGAATCAGGTCGTCTAATCCTGCCGATTTCAAGTATCTTGAATCCGAATACAGCTCCAAAGATACCTACGATCACTACTATCGCAGCTGTGAGCGATGGTATGCCACCCAGAGTCTGCGTCACCTCCATTGCTATAGGGGTCGTTACGGACTTTGCTGCCAAAGAGAGTATTATAGAGTCTGGTGCTCCGAGATATTTGGCTATCATCATGGCTGAGACTATGCCGACCACACAGCCTACCAACTGCGACATGAGTATCGGTACAAACTGCTGCCGGATAGATCGCATCTGCCTGTAAAGAGGTACTCCCAATGCTACGACAGCAGGCTTAAGCCAAAACTCTATCTTTGCTCCTGCCTGACTATAAGTATCATAGCTGATGCCTGTAACCGAAAGGAACACTATCATGAAGGCAATGGTTATCAAGATGGGATTCAACCATATCTGATGGGTCATGCGCTGTATTATGCGTGCTATGAAAAAGACTCCAAACGTTAATGTCAGGAGGATATATTGATTTTTCAGGATTTCCATTTCTTTTTTATCTTTCCACTTGATTCCTTTGTTTCCTCTGCATCAGGTGTTTCACCAACTGATGCGTCCATCCCGTAGCTACCATGACGAGTATGGTGCTGACGATCACAGTGACAATTATTGGTATAAGATTTGCCTTGATAACATCAAAATTAAGCATCAAGGCTATGCCTGGCGGTACAAAAAAGAACCCCATGTTTTTAGATAGGAAGTTTGCAAGTGTATCCACCCATTCCTCTTTTATTATCCTCGCTTGCAATCCTGCGGTAAGTACCAGCATACCGATTATACTTGACGGTATGGTGATGTGTGACAGATATACTACAATCTCTCCGATTGCCAAACATCCTATTATAATAGCCAACTGGCCAAATACACCAAGGCGCTGGGGCCTATGTAGTCTTCTCATTTGAAATAAGTTGTGTTATCCTATGTGTGCTCTATCCCTGACCGCCTGTCAGGTGGGAAATATATTCTAGTTCTTCCAGAAGAAAATACTCTTCTTTTTCTTCTTTTGCTTTGTTCCCTTAAACTTGCTGTAAAGTTTCCATCCTAGTATTGCAGCATCTATAAATCCAGCCGAATTGGACACGATAGACATGACACGCTGTGTAGGAGACAGGTCGGCTATCTTGCTACCCTCTTCCTTCTTTTGGTACATCTTGTTCCATATACCAGAAATGCGCTCTTCGCTTTCGTTGACCTTGCCTTTCAGCATCTTCTTTTTGAGTTCGATAGCATCAAGAGAGTCCAGTACGATATGTTCCGCTTGTAGTGTAGTATTTGCCATAATACCTCAAATTGTGTTAGACTGATTATTCCTCGCCCTCATTAACTATGATACCAGCAAGAAACCTTACAAGTGGGCGTTCTATCCATGAGCGTCTGTTAAGCATGAGGACAAGAAGAAGCAGAAAGTATATGGCAGCCACGATAAGGAAACCATATACCATGGAATCCAGTGCTCCACCGATGGCATATGCTGCCGCAAAAGAAAGGTAGATAAGCATAAGGATGATCACCATGAAAATGATAAAGCACACTATAAGTGCCCTAAGCAATCTCACGACCTTACCTATAAGACTGATCTTATAGTAGTCACCTTTTAGTTGCAGCCATTGCTTGACCTCCTTTACGAGGTCGGCAATGCATTCCACGTTATGATCACTTGATAGTCTCATGGTTCCCAGTGCTTATCTACCTTAAAATGATAATGTTTATGCCTCTGCAATTTCTTCTGCAAGTTCCTCTGCCTGATCACCTGTGATGTTGATCTTGTACTTGTTGCAGAAATCCTTCACGGTCTTCTTGATCTCATGCTTGTCGCAGAAATCCTTAACGCTGTCAGAGATTTTTGCACGTGTGTCCTCACCCTTCTCTGGTGCAAGAAGAAGTGCTGCTGTTGCTCCTGCAACTGCGCCGCCAACGATGGCAACAATGTAACCTAATGCTTTCATAATGTGTGTTTGTTTTTGATTATTAATAATTGTGTTAACTGTAATTATTTGCAAATGTAGTAAAATTTCAGTAAAAACAATCATTTTTTATGTTAAAAATATCGAAATGCCCGAAATTTTCATTTTTTTTAATTACCTTTGTAGCACATTTAATATTGATATTGTTAAACTCCAAATGATAATTATTTAAACCATTATGAAAAAATATGTTTTCATGTGTGCTACTCTTGTGGCAGCAATGGCAATAACCAGTTGTGGTTCTTCAAAGGAAAGTGCATACCGTAAAGCTTACGAAAAAGCGAAGGCTCAGGAACAGGAGCAGGGGCAGGCACAGGGTGTTAACCAGGAGTACGCACAGCAGGTACAGGGTTATGTGCAGCAGCCTACACAATATACCCAGCAGCCAACCCAATACGCTCAGCAGCCTTCGCAGTACACTCAGCAGCCAACCCAATATACTCAGCAGCCTGCTACTCAGACTGTGACAGTACAGTCTCCGGTTGTTACTCCTCTTGAGGCACCTGCACAGCAGCAGGCTCAGCAGCCTGTTCAGCAGGTACAGCAGCCTACACAGGTAACGACAAAGGCAGCCAATACAACCGTCGTTGCAGCTCCTAAGGATAACGTCCCAGTACGTACTGAATCGGTAAGCCTCGTTAAGGGTGCTGGTCTTAAGGCATATTCAGTAGTGGTAGGTTCGTTCGGTGTACTGGCCAATGCAGAAGGACTGCAGAATACTCTCAATGCTGCAGGCTATCAGGCACAGATCGTGAAGAATAACGACCGCAACATGTATCGCGTCGTAGTTACTACATTCGACTCAAAGGACAGCGCCGTTGATAGCAGAAACTCTATCCGTGCTACATATCCTGATGCATGGCTTCTCATGCAGAAGTAACATAATGGTTTTTATTATATAAATAATGTATATCTAGCCTTGGCTGGATGTAACAATTAAGACGAAAAAAGGAATTGGCGAGAATCCTTGCTATAGATTACGGAAAGAAACGGACGGGACTTGCTGTGACGGATATGTTGCAGATTGTTCCTGGAGCGCTTGATACCATTGATACCAAGCAGTTGATGACTTATCTCAATGCCTACGTTGCCCAAGAAGACGTGGAACGTGTCATAATAGGCGAACCACGAATGCCTAACGGACAACCTTCAGAGAATATGCAACGCGTAAAGCAGTTTGAGTCTCTATGGAGAAAGCAGCATCCGGAAATCCCAATCGAGGGGTATGACGAACGCTTCACCTCTGTCCTTGCGCATCGCACGATGATAGATGCGGGATTACGTAAGAAAGCACGCCAGGACAAAGCCCTTGTGGATAAGATTTCCGCAACAATAATATTGCAGGACTATCTCAGTTCAAGATTATAAAAACATAAGAAATGATTTTACCAATATACACTTATGGCCAGCCTGTATTGCGCAAGGTAGCACAGGACATTGATAATTCATATCCAGACTTTGACAATCTGGTAGCAAACATGTGGGACACACTGGCAAGCAGCGAGGGTATCGGACTTGCTGCCCCACAGATAGGTCTAGACATCCGTCTGGTTATCATCGACCTTGATGTACTGAAAGAGGACTTCCCGGAATACGATGGTTACCGTCATGTGTTCATAAACCCGCATATCGTGGAATATGACGAGTCAGAGACTGATACCTCAGAGGAAGGCTGTCTTTCTCTCCCTGCCATCCATGAAAAGGTGGTTCGTCCAACGCGCATCCATGTGGTATATACTGATGAAAACTGGGTGGAGCACGATGAATGGGTGGACGGATACCTAGCTCGCGTTATGCAGCATGAGTTTGATCACCTCGAAGGCAAGATGTTCATCGACCGCCTTTCACCACTGCGCAAGCAACTCATAAAGTCTAAATTGCGCTCTCTTTTGCAGGGACGTTTCCGTTGCGGTTACAAGGTGAAGGTACCTCGAGTAAAATAAGGTGCGGGAAATCTCTTCGTTTCCCGTACCCTACCCCAAGAAAACATTTGTCAGGATAGATCGTCAAGTGATTAGTCGTATTTGGATATTGCTCCTGTTGACATGCCTTTGTTCTTCTGCAAAGGCACAGTATAACGTACATAACCTTGTGGAGAGTGGACGCATAGCGCTTCATTATGAAGACTATGTCCTGTCCATACAGTATTTCAATCAGGCTATTTCACAAAAGCCGTACCTGTATGAGCCATGGCAACTACGTGCTGTGGCAAAATTTTATCTGGAAGACTGGCAAGGCGCAGAAAGTGATGCCACAAAGGCCATAGAGCTTAATCCTTATATCACAAGGCTCTATGATCTTCGTGGCATTTCGCGTATACGCCAGAATGAATATACCGGAGCCATATATGATTACACAAAAGCTATCGCTCTGGATCCAACAAACAGAAATTTTTGGTATAACAGGGCATTGTGCTACTTTGAGGATAAGAGGTACGATGAGGCGCAACTGCAGCTTGACACCATGATATCCAAATGGAGCGGTTTTGCTCTGCCCTATCTCCTGAAGGCCGAGACGTACATGTGCCAAAAGGATACTGTGACTGCCATGGTGTGGTTAGGTAAGAGCCTGGAGAAAGACCCTTACAATGCTGACGCGTGGCGCATACGTGGTCAGTATGCCATGATGAAAGAGCAATGGAATGATGCTGACACTTATCTGTCAAAAGCATTGCATCTCAAGTCCAGGGATGTGGCAAGTCTTACGAGGAGGGCCATTGCGCGACTAAAGCTCAACAATATACGCGGCGCTATGGCTGACTACGATATGGCATTGGAGGTGGATCCCAACAATTTCCTTGCTCACTACAATCGTGGTCTGCTAAGGCAGGAGGTGGGCGACGATAACCGTGCCATAGAAGATTTCGACTATGTCTTGGCTCTCGAACCAGGCAATGTCATGGCATTGTTTAATCGTGCGACACTCTTGGATCGTACAGGTAATCTCAGGGCTGCCATACGCGATTACTCCCTCGTTATAGACAAATTCCCCAACTTCTGGACAGGCCTGCAGTACCGTGCCGATTGCTACAGGCGACTTGGTATGATAGCCAAGGCAGAGAAAGATGAGTTTGTCATACTCAAGGCGAAGATGGACAAGCACCTTGGCATACAGCATCGCTGGAGCAGACAGAAACTCTCTGCCATGCGTAAGCTGAGTGACATCGATCCGGAGAAATACAACAATCTCGTGGTTGAGGAAGAAGACGTGACAGAGCAGGAATATAAAAGCGAATACAGAGGCAAGGTGCAGAACAGACAGGCTACCGACCTGTTTCAGCCATACATAGCTCTGACCTTTGGACATAATCATGCCGGTGTCTCTACATACGTGCCATTCGACAAGGATGCTGATGCTTACATCAACAGCATCAAGGGCACTTCTGCTGACATCATCACCAAGGATCTTAAGCTGGGAGAGATAGGAGAAGGTACGGGCGTGGAGACGTTCGCCATCGTTGACTCCATTTCTTCGCAACTCGCCAAACTGACCAGCGAAAAGGAGATGGCGAGGTTTGTACTCCTGCGTTCCATCGCATATTCTTCTGCCCAAAACTATCAGGAAGCTCTGGATGACATCAATACGGCAGCATCAATAGTGAAAGATTCGAAATTGACTCTCTGGCAGCGTGCCGTATGCGAAGCCATGATGACGGAGTTTACCAAGACCGATAATGCTGGCGAGGCAGGAATGATGGATGCCGGAGTGATAAGCGACTTTAAAAAATTAGAAAAGATAGATCCTGACAACGCATACATTCTCTATTGTCACGGCACATTCCTTGCCAGGAGGGAGCACTACAAAGAGGCAGAAGATGTTCTCTCCAAAGCTATAGCATTGAATCCTGATATCCCTCAGGCCTACTATAACAGAGGTTTGGTGTATCAGCATAGTGGCAAGCCGCAAAAGGCAAAGTCTGATTTCGGAAAGGCTGGTGAATTAGGTCTGTATAGCGCATACAGTCTGATAAAAAAGAATAAATAAGAATCAAGAAACATACATGCTTATGATATTACGTACTCTCCTTGTATTTATGATGGGACTGGTATTGCCCCTGAACCTTAAAGCTCAATCTGTCAACGATGTATTCATGATATTGCCTGACAGTGTGCTGCCCTATCTGCAGCAGGCACAACGCAAAGACCTCATTGCACTGAAGATGATAGAGCCATCCGCAACGGCCAGGATAACCAATATGTTCAAGCACGAGGCAGAACTCAAGGTGATGGAGGAAGACTATCTCCTGCTCAAAATAAAGGAAGTGCAACTGGAGATGCTGCGACTTCCCGTAGAAGGTGCTGATAGTGTCTATTGCATGTTGGTGACAACGCAAGTTCCACAGAGGGAGACGGCCTGCCAGATATACGATGCTGACGGAAGGTTCCTCTATGACATTTCATTTACAGCGGATTCCCTTGTCTGTCATCCCGAGAATATGAAGCAGTCTGAATATGAGGAGTTGGTCAAGTTGATAGATTTTCCTATTATCGAAGCCAACGTGAACAGAGATGTTCCCTTAACTCTGAATGTCAAGCTCAATGTGTCAAGCCTTTCTAAAGAAGATTCGCAAAGGTTAAGTACTATTCTTTTGCAAAAAAAAGTAAAATGGAATAACAAAACATTTAAATAATGTAAAATATATTACGCTTTTGTTACATTAGTGTACAAAAAACTTGCATACATCAGAAAAAATCGTTAACTTTGCAACGTGTTTTTCATGGTATTAGATTATTAAGGTTAACGAAAGTTGGTTGTCGTGAGATAATCAATTTTGTAGCAGCTCAACGATCACCTTTTAATGTGACATTGAGCTGCTATTATTTTGTCACTATTCCTCCTTTGATAAAAAAATATTGCTGTCCGGTAAATACGTTTATCTCATTTTCTATCAAAGTGTTTATATTGTATAAGCCTTTATTTTGTATTTATCAAAAATTAGAGATTTTTTTGCAGGCGCGCTATTTTAACTTGAATGAATAAGAATTTGAGATTATTTGCTACTGACATAGCATTGGAAATCCGAGTGATTGGCAAGAGCGAAGCTTCATTTTGTATTTCTCGTTAATTAACTGTAATGCGCCAGCTAAAAAATCTCTAATTCTCTAATTCTTTATAAAAAACTTTTACCGGACACCAATAAAAAATGGACTGCAGAATATAGGTTCCGCAGTTCAATATTCATGTGTATAGTTCAATAATCCACCTTCTCCAGAAACAGTGCATGTCCTGGCATGGACTCGCCTGCCTTAGTTCTTTTCTTTCCTTCTATCACGCTTCTGAATTCCTCAAGGGTCATTCTGTTGCGTCCCACCTCTACCAGTGTGCCCACAACAGCGCGTACCATATTCCGAAGAAAGCGGTTAGCCTTGATGCGGAAATACCAGTCCGTGTCATTCTGCTGAATCCAGCGTGCCTCCATCATGTGACATATTGTGGTCTTGACATCTGTATGGCTCTTGCAGAAACATGCAAAGTCATCATACTCCATCAATATTGCTGCGGCTTCATTCATAAGGGCAAAGTCCAAGTCGAAATGTGTCTGCCAGTAATACCGCCTGGTAAACGGATTCTTTACTGTAGAGACGTAGTAATGATACGTACGCGCTGTTGCCGAGAATCGTGCATGCAGACTGTCATCGACTTTCTCGATGCAGTAGATGCCAATATCCGGAGGCAACATACGCACCAAGCGATACTTCAGTTGCGCCACATCGAGTTCTTCGTCCCAGTCAAAGTGCGCTGCCATGTGTCGTGCATTGACACCAGCATCCGTACGACCAGCGCCCACGATGTCCACCTCCTTGCGCAACAACGTTGACAGACAGCGCTCCAGTTCGCCTTCTACCGATATGCCGTTAGGCTGTATCTGCCAGCCATGGAATCTCGCACCATCGTAAGAAAGATGTATCAAGTATCTCATAAGAATCTTTCCGTTTACTTTAGTAGTTCCTCTACCAATGGCTGCAGGTCATCTAGTTTCAGCATATTAGGACCATCAGACAGTCCGTGGTCAGGATCCGGATGCACCTCAAAGAAGAAACCGTTAGCTCCGAATGCCTTTGCAGCAAGTGCCATGGCAGGCACAAACTTACGGTCTCCTGCCGTTGATCCGTTACCTCCACCTGGGCGTTGTACGCTATGTGTGCAGTCCATGATGACGCGTGGTACAATCTCTTTCATGTCGGGTATGTTACGGAAATCTACCACAAGGTTGTTATAGCCAAATGTGTTGCCACGCTCTGTGAGCCACACCTCGCTTGCACCGCTCTGCTGGGCTTTATCCACAGGGTACTTCATGTCCACTCCGCTGAGGAACTGTGCCTTTTTGATATTCACGGTCTTGCCAGTCTTTGCAGCGGCGACAAGAAGGTCTGTCTGTCGGCAAAGGAAAGCTGGTATCTGAAGTACATCAACCACCTCGGCTACAGGTGCAGCCTGAAAAGTCTCATGTATATCTGTCAGCAGTCTCAATCCATACTTCGACTTGACATCAGCAAGCATCTGCAGACCTTTCTCCATACCAGGTCCACGGAAAGAAGACAGGCTTGTGCGGTTGGCCTTGTCAAATGAAGCCTTGAAGATTATGTCTATATCCAAAGCCTTGTTTATCTCTACTATTTTCTGTGCCACTACGTCAAGGAGTTCTGCTGACTCTATTACGCATGGTCCTGCAATGAATACTTTTTCCATATTTTGCGTTTTGGGGTTTTATGGTTTTCCTATTTCTTCCAGAATCTTTCTGTTATATCTACCATATTATATTTGCTGCTATCCGAAGGGTTCGGGCTGATATGATACATACGCTGGTTCGTCGTGCGCTTATTCAGTCCCCCCTTGTTCTCCACGTACGGACCGAGCTTGATGAAATCAAAGTTGGCAATATCCACACTAGCGCTCAATTCTATTCTTCCGCTATACCATCCTATCTTGAGATGAGGGAAATGCACCTTAGTCCACTGCGCCAGGCGGTTGACAGCCTCTGGTTCTGCATCGCCACCCATAAAACACACACAGGTGATGTCAGCACCATACTCATCCAGCATTACCTTGAGGGAGTCCTCGTTCAGTTTCTCACCGATATCATCCCATAGATAACTGCTGTGGCAACCTATGCAATGGCATGGGCAGCCTGAGATATTAATTGAAAGCGTGACCTCATCAGGAATCTCCTGAAAGACCACGCCTGTATTTACATACTTCAATGTCAAATGTTTTTATTGTTCATGCTAAGCCTTTTTTGCAACGGCTTCGTTCATTCTTGTATTACCTGCATAGTAACGGCGTGCAGCCTCCTTCTGGCGTGCCTGAGAGAAATTGCTCACTCTCTTGAGGTAACCGATGATACGTGTCATATAGTCAATGTTGGTAGAATGACATGCAGGGCACTCGTGCAGATAGCGCTTGTCTATCTTTCCGCAGTTGTTACAGATTGTGTTAGGTATGTTGAATGTAAAGTAATTACATCCCTCATGCGCAGCAATCTTGAGTAACTGTCTGTACTGTTCCTTTGACAAATGCTCCTCGAGATTCATGTGAAGAGCCGAGCCGCCTGTAAGATGCTCGATGTATGGAGCGCCATGTATCTTGAATTTGTCAATGATATTAAGCGACTGATCCTCTACTACGTAGAAGTAAGAGTTGTAGCAGTCGCGAGGTACGAAGTATCCGTCCTCATGATCCCACTTGGCATGCTTGACACCTACGTTCTCGGCTGGGATCATCTCGCAGTTGAAGAGCACATCCTTAGTACGATACTGCTTGTTGAGCTTCTCCACGATAGCCAGTACACTCTGTACGAACTCCTTGTATTTCTCGTTTGGGGCAATCTTCAGCCCCAGGAACTCTGCAGCTTCCACAAGACCATTTACGCCGATGGTGAGATACTGGCGGCTCATATTGATATAACCTGCATCAAAGAGAGGCAGCATGCCGTTCTCCTGCAGCATCTTCAGGTTCTCATTGTATGCCAGCTGCACCTTGTGACATGTATCTACCACATCCTCCACGAACAGCTTGTAGTCCATTCCGTTATTCACTGCATACTGTATGCAACGGTTCAGGTTGACGGTGAGTACAGACTTCGAACCTGTTGACACACCTCCGGCACCGAGGGTGTATGAGAATCCGTTGTCCTGAATCTCATTGCGGAGACGGCAGCATGAAGACAATGAGTCTGCATTGTCACTCATATATGTAAAGAACGAGTGACCCTCCGAATACATCTCTGCAGTAAAGTCTCCCCACTCCTTATCACGGCATTCGCCATTGTCAGCGAGCAGCGCCATGGTTTCTACAGGGAATGTCAGCACGGTCTTTGTGCGCTCCTTGTTAAACCACTTCATGAATCTCTTCTGCAACCATGACAGGCCGTTCCAGTCTGGCTGCGAACCATCAGGGAAGTAGAACTCTCCGAAGAGAGACTCGAAATAGAACTTGTCGTAGTATGCGATATTCCAGAAAACAGCCTGGAAGTTACGTGCACCGGTAGGCTGGTTGATAGAATATACTATCTGCTCAAAACAGTCTGTGATGATCTTATCTATGCTGCGCTGTCTGAGCGAGAGATCTACAATGCGCTCTGGATCCTTATAGTAATCCACGCCGTACTCCTTGCCGATAAAGTAGTTCAGGTACATGAGGAACTCAGGTGTAGCACATGCGCCGCTGAGCATAGAGCTGACGATGAACACCATGTTGACGAAACCTCCACAGAAACTCTTGAGGTTTGTAGGTGCACTTGAGTTGCCGCCAATGCTTGCGGTACCGCTTATCAGCCATGGGTACATGGTGATGGATGCGCAGTAAGGTGCAATGCTGGTCTCATCATTCTTATATATAAAATGATGTGTCAGCAGGTCGATGTATTTATCGGCAAGTTCCTTACCATACATCTTCTTGATTCTGTCAGTGAGAAGACGACGGTTCAGACGGATAAAGTTAGACTTAGGAAGCTCGCCGATAAGTGTTGCGATGTTCTTGTGCTCTACGTTTGCATTTGCGTCAAATTTTGAACCTGTTGCAGCATTGGCTGCTTCCATGTAGTCTGTCAAAAAGTTCAACTTGTCGAGAGTCTCACGATCTTCCATGTGACTCTGACGATAGAGCATAAAACTCTTGGCTACCTGGAAGTAACCTTCTTTCATGAGAGCAACCTCTACCTGGTTCTGAATGTCTTCGACAGTAATATTCTCAGTCACGTTTAAATGACTGATAATCTTTGAGATACTCGAAACATTCACGGCTTCATTGACTGACTCGAATGCCTTGATGATGGCATTCATAATCTTGTCAAGTGAGAACTCGTCCTTAGAACCGTCACGCTTAGTGATTGTGAACTTTTTGTACTCCATTTTGGATAAGTTTATTAACGTTTTTGGAAAACTTTTTGTTTTTTTAATTTCAAAAAGTTTCCCGTTTTGGAAAACTTTTCAGAAATTGTATGGTTAGAAACTTTTCTTTTTTGCGGATGCAAAGTTACAAATTTTTCTTGAATTGACCAAATAAAAGTTGTTATATTTTTTACAACATAATTTAAGGAAACATGATGTAAGGTATGCTAAATCATATAATCTCAAAGCATTAACTCTTTTCTTGTCTCCGAGAACTTTTTTTTACTTACAAATTGCAATATCTTCCAGTCCAATTCAAGCGAAAAATCCACCTATCCGTACACATTATTTTGCCTGTAACAGACAACAATCCCACGTAATTGCTTGTATCTGCTCACTCCATCGGTGTTCTGTTCAAGATACTCCTTCCTAGTGTTATCTCATCCGTATATTGCAATTCGTCACCTACGCTGATGCCTCGTGCTATTACCGAGAGTTTTACATCTGATGAAGCCTGCAAGCGGCGTGAGATATAGAAATTAGTGGTGTCACCCTCCATTGTGCTTGCCAATGCAAATATCACCTCTTTTATTCCGCCGCTCTCAACACGCGACACCAGAGAGTCTATCTCTATGTCTGACGGACCGATGCCATCCATTGGCGAAATCACCCCTCCAAGCACATGGTATAGTCCATGATACTGCTGCGTATGCTCTATGGCTATGACATCCTGTATGTTCTCCACCACACACACCGTCGTGATGTCTCGCGACCTGTCTGCACAGATGGGACACAACTCCGTGTCTGATATGTTATGGCACACCTTGCAATAGACTACATCACGCTTGAGGATGGTCAGGGCATCTGCAAATGCCTTCACATCCTCCGTTTCCTGACGAAGCATGTGCAGCACCAGACGCAGGGCCGTCTTGCGACCTATGCCCGGCAGCCTGGAAAACTGATTTACTGCATTATCTAATAATGTAGATGCCAAGTTTGGAATTATGAATTATGAATTAAAAATTCTAAATTGTAAATTAAGTGGCGAGAACACCAATCTGCCGAATCCTTCTTTGTCAACGGAAGATACAGAATTCACGGAAATAACAATTCGTGTCATCCGTGAAATTCGTGTTCCAAAAGAAAGAACAACATAATGTCATTAAGGCTTCACTGTCAACTGTTCACTGTTAACTGTCAACTGTTAACTGCCAACTGAAACTACTGCATCTTCTTCAGTCCCTCCCATTTCACGTTCCACTTGCCGTTGCGTGGGAAACCTGGGTTGGGTATCTCCGGACAGCCATCCCAGCCGGCGCACATCATTGCTACGGCATCAAGGAGTGCTCCGTTGCCAGGGAGATAGAGTCTGAGTCTCTTTGGTTCCTGATAGTTGTGTCCAGAGACCAGGTATGTGTTCTTACCCTTGTCTATGAGTAATGCCCTGATGGCATTCTCGCCATCGCCAAGACGTGCTGCACACATGGCAGTCATGCCATAGTCCCATCCCCAGGTTGTGTCCCAGTTCCAGTGATTCATGACATAGTCCAGGGTGCGCTGCATCTGTGCACGGTCATACTGTCCGTAGAAGGGCAGCATGCCACATGCTCCGAGCACGGCAGGATGGTCGCTGCGGCACTTGAGGTAGAACTCATCCTCCGAGAGCTGCTTCTTACCAGACTCACCGCCATAGTTGAACGGATCAAACGCCACGGCACCTGTAGATGCACCGGCAAACGGCTGGGTTGGTTCACCCGCAGTATAGATACCGTCGTGCTGTGGCAGACCGCCCATGCGACTGATGATGCTGTCCCACTCCGCTTTTCGTGGCTTGCCCTGACGCTCCAGCCATTTCTGTGCGGTTGAGAGACCATATACGAAATACACTTGTTCGAAAGGGTGGTTGTATGAGAAGTCCTTGGACATAGACTCCTGCGCTGCCGTCTGACCGTAAAGTCTGATAGGACCATTGGCGTCCTTGGCACAAGAGAGTGCGAAGTCAGCAAGGAACTCTGCCGTCTCCTCCACATACTTGGCATATTTCTGCACGGTAGCAGCAGTTGGTTTGTGGCGGTACATCTCTTCTGCCATATATATATAATGTGGCTGCTGCCATGTGAGGAACGAACCTACGTTTGATGGCGACTCACCCACCCAAGGGTCTGTCATCTTCATCCATCGTATGCCTTTGAAGTTCTGGCGCTGAGCTATCTTCTTTGCCTCTGGATAAGCTACGTCGTTATACCAGTCGAGGATGGTCTCCATGACCTCAGGACGTCCCCACAGTGAGAAGTCAACCATGTGCCACCATGTCATCTCGAGATGTGGACGGCCGAACCACGAGTTGTACGTCAGTCCTGTCTCCTGCGGAGGTGTCTGGTTGGCACAGTTGATGAACGTGAGGTATTGTGAGAGCACGGTACGGCGCTCCAGTTCCTTGGCGCGTGGGTCAGTACACTCTGAGAAGTCAACGATGCCGCCTTCGTACCACCATTTGTTCCAGAAAGCTGTTATGCTGCTCAGTTCCTTCTTGAAATCGAATGTCTTCTGCAGGGCTTCCTTATTCTCTGCATACTCCACCTTCGTGGTTATCACATCAGCCTTTGGCTGCAACGTATATGTATGCTCCTTAGTCATGGCGAAGTTTGCCTTGCCCTGCCATGACACACGGATGTAATATGTAGTGGCATCCAATGTATGCTCTATCACGGCGTAGTTGCCCTTCTGCTCTACTATTGAAGACTTATGCGCCGAGACATTGTTCCAGTCTGAAGCGGCATCGGCATGCTTGCCTGTGACGTATGGCAAAGTCAACACTATGGCAGCCTCGCCTTTCTTGAAGAGTCTTGTGTTGGCCGAGAACAGTATTGCCGATGTGTTAGTCTGTGCAGCAGTCGTTACATTCACCGCTGTACCGTTGACGGTATATTGCGACGTGATGTATCCATCAAAGAGATTCAGTGTCTGATCCACATCCTTTATGTCGCTGATAGGCAACTGCTTGCCATCCTTTGTATAAACGAATGCTATATTACCCAGATTAAGGCGATGAGGATTCACACGGAAATACTCCGTAGCATCCTTGCCACGTCCCGCTGTCTTATACTCTACGGCATACGACTCCTTGCGTCCGTGTCCCAGATCCATTGTCTTCTGTGAGTCTTCTGGTTTCAGACCTTGTGTATTTGGGTAGGAATGCCATCCCCAGTCTGACATGGCGCAGAGAGGCACTCCCTGTTCGTAGTCGAGTGGATATGACTGCAAACCAGTGATGTCTACTGTGGTAGCGAAATGTCCGTTGCCTACGGACAGCGATGACAGATTGTCCTGCTTGGTGACATGCGGATTATTGCGTGATACCACAGATTTTCTGTCTATGCTCTGAGCGTAGCTGAACGCAGCCATGCCGATAGTGAGTAAGGTCAGTGTTATTCTTTTCATAATTAGTTGTTTGGTGATTTGGTTGTTTGGTGATTTGGTGTTTGGTGGTAGCCTTGCGAAGAATCGCAGGGAACGGTGGTTGGTCGTTTGAGTACCAAATAACCGAACAACCTGCTACCTATTGACCACCATAGGTCGCTTCATGACGCTGTCACGCATCAGGGAGTCCCTCCTTAGGCTGTCAGGTCTCTCCTCTGCAGGTTTTGCCACGGCAGGCGGATTGGTAGGCAGGTGTAATAGTTTGACATTGCGTACGGTAACCAGTCGTAGTGTCGTGCCATTATGGTCAGATGTCACATCGTTATAGTTTTGTGACAAGAGGAAGAATCCTTTGATTTTTTTCAGATGCAACCTATCCACGTCATTTGTTATGGTTGCTATACCGTGTCCCTCGTTACTCAGATGCGTTATACAGGTGGCCACGGTATCCTTGGTAAGTTGCGGATTCGCTTTGAGCAGGGAGTCCGAACGCTCATAGCATGACGCTATATAGGCAGTAAGTTCGCGGAATCCATCCTGGAAGATGAACTGCACATCAAACTGCAGCTGTATCTTGTCTCCATCCATTACGGTAGAGTCAGGCATGACCTCAAAGGAATATAGATTGAATGGAGCCTGCTGCATCAGAATGAATGACGATTCCCCCTTCCATATATTCGCGGTATCAGCCTCTTCGCCCTGCACGCCTATTACCTGTCCGCCAAGCGCCGTGATGTTACGGTCCAGTTTGTCGGAGATGTTCTTGTATATGACATACAGTTCGTTGGCATTACGGCAGTAATAGTTGAATGAGGAATCCCAGTCAGCCTTTGACACGCCGTGCTTGTCTAGCACCGATGCACGTATCGCTATGATGTCAGCATCCGATGTGCGTCCCTCACGTGATTCATACAATGCCTGTGCTATATGCATATCATACAACACGTCCTCCATCTCATCCTGTGAGAGAATGCCACTTGGTCTCGATGGTGCACAAGCAGTAAGGCATATTATAAGGAAAGAGAAATATACGAAGATTCTATTCATCCTTGACCACTACATTATCAGCCGTTTCTTTACTATCTGCATTTTCACCCTTCTCCTCCTCGTCGTGCGACAGCGCTGCCAATTCCTTCCTGCAGAACAGCAGCAATGCCACTACGCCGACAGAGATGCACGAGTCAGCAAAGTTGAATACCGGAGAGAAGAAAATGAACGGTTCGCCTCCCCACATAGGAAACCAGTCCGGATAGGTCGTCACTATCAATGGGAAATAGAACATGTCCACTACTCTGCCCTCCAGGAATGGTGCATATCCATAGCCAAAGTCGGTGAGGTATGATACGGTAAAGGGATTGGACTCTGTGAATATCTGTCCATAGAACATGCAATCTACCAGGTTGCCCATGGCTCCGGCAGCTATCATGGCGAGTAGCGTAATCCATACCTTGCGTGCACCTGCGAGTATCTGCTTACGTATATACCACACCAGCGCCACGCATGCCAAGAGTCTGAACAGTGACAGCACGACCTTTGGCATGACGGACATGCCGTAAGCCATGCCTTTGTTTTCTATGAATGATATATAGAACCAGTCCGTCACGTGTATGCTTTCGTGCAGGCACATATTAGTCTTGACCAGAATCTTTATGACCTGGTCAATGACTAAGAGTAGTATAATAAAGAGGGTGAATATGATGCCCTGCTTTGTTGTTTTTTTCATTAAGCGTATGTTAGTGCTTCTGTTGTTTCATCTTTGATTCCACAGACAGCGTTGCATGCGGTACGGCACGCAGTCTTTCCTTCGGAATGAGTTCGCCTGTCATACGATCCACACCGTATGTCTTGTTGGCTATTCTGATGAGTGCAGCCTCCAGTCCGGCTATAAACTTCTGCTGACGCTGTGCCAGCATGATAGTCTCAGCCCTGTTCTGTGTCGTCGAGCCTTCCTCCAGTACCTTGTATGTAGGTGAAGTGTCTGCAACGTCATTGCCTTCATCATTTCTCAGGCTTCTCATCATCTCGTCATAGTCACGGCGTGCGAGAGCCAGTTTTTCATCAATGATAGCCTTGAACTCCGCAAGGTCATCATCACTGTAGCGTTTTACGATTTCTGCCATTGTTTAGTCTGTTAGAGATTCCCCGTGCATGTTATTATGCTGAGCAGGGAAATAGGTTTTTATTTTTGTATATTTAGCTTCCCTCCCCCGTTGTGTGAGAGAGGGAAGCATTCATACTTAGCTTATTATATAGATTAAAATCAGTTATGCAAAGTTAGGCGGTTTAATCCTTCTTGACAGAGACCTTGAGTTTGAGTTCGCCAAACTCAGCCTCTATACCGTCGCTGGCATCGCCGAGGGTCAGCGAGTTGGCAAGTACCTGTGCGGCAATGTGCTCGCCGAATGTCTTGACAGCCTCTGCCAATTGCTCGTTGTCCTCAAGCACTACGCTGATACGGTCAGTAATCTCGAATCCCGAGTCTTTGCGTATTGCCTGTATGCGCTTGATAATGAGACGTGCCATACCCTCATTGCGAAGTTCTGGTGTAATCTCAATGTCGAGTGCCACGGTTATCTTGCCTTCCTGTGCGATGGTCCATCCTGGGATGTCCTTGGAGATAATCTCCACATCGGCAGCCTCGATGAGTGCCTGCTGGCCTTCCACCTCCAGTGTGATAGAACCGTCAGCCTCCAGTGTAGCAATCTGCTCCTGGCTCATTGCCATCACGGCAGCATTGACGCTCTTCATCAGTTTGCCGAACTTCTTACCCATGGTGCGGAAGTTACACTTCACCTCCTTGACCAGCTTCATGTCAGAGTCGTCGCCGATGAATGAGAGTTCCTTGACATTGGTCTCAGCAAGGATTACCGATGCCATGCGCTCTATGCGCTGACGCAACTGCTCATCGCCTGCTGGGATGGAGATAGTCTGGAGAGCCTGGATTACAGGGATCTTCACCTTCTTACGCAGTGAGAGTACCATAGAGGTCACCTGCATAGCCACCTGCATAGCCTGCTCCAGTTCGGTGTCTATGCACTCCTCCTTAGCCTCAGGGAACTTAGCCAGGTGTACGCTCAGAGAGTCATCCTTGCCAGTCACGGCATTGAGATCCTTGAAGAGTTGGTCAGCATAGAATGGCGAGATAGGTGCGATGAGACGTGCGATGGTCTCGATGCAGGTGTAAAGTGTCTGATAGGCAGAGAGTTTGTCGGTTGTCATTCCACCACCCCAGAAGCGCTTCTTGTTAAGACGGATGTACCAGTTAGAGAGTTTGTCGATGACGAAGTTCTGTATCATTCGTCCTGCCGGTGTAGGCTCGTAGTTAGCCAGTGTGGCATCCACATCCTTCACCAGAGTGTTGAGTTCCGAGAGCAGCCATCTGTCAAAGTCAGGACGCTCTGCGAATGGTACGTCAGCCTCTGCGTATGTGAATCCGTCAACATTAGCGTAGAGTGTGAAGAATGAGTATGCCTGATAGAGCTTGATGAAGAATGACGATGTCACCTCCTTCACTCCGTCAGGGTCAAACGACAGGTTGTCCCATGGAGCCGAGTTGGTCATCATGTACCAGCGCACCGCGTCTGTGCCGTATGTGGCAATGCAGTCGAATGGGTTGATGACATTGCCGAGGCGCTTTGACATCTTCACGCCGTTCTTGTCGAGTACGAGACCGTTTGATATCACATTCTTGAATGCTACGGAGTCAAACGCCATGGTACCGATGGCATGGAGTGTGAAGAACCATCCGCGTGTCTGGTCCACACCCTCTGCGATGAAGTCTGCAGGGTATGCCTTGCGGTCGTCGATGAGTTCCTTGTTCTCGAATGGATAGTGTATCTGTGCGTATGGCATGGCACCAGAGTCAAACCATACATCGATAAGGTCGAGCTCACGTGTCAGCACGCTGCCATCCTTGCCTACGAGCTTGATGTAGTCCACGTATGGACGGTGTATGTCTATGCGGTCGTAGTTCTCCTGCGACATGTCGCCAGGGATGAATCCCTTGTCCTTGAGAGGGTTCGACTCCATCACGCCAGCAGCCACTGCCTTCTCTATCTCATTATACAGTTCCTCAAGCGAACCGATGCAGATTTCCTCCTTGGTGTCGCGGTTGCGCCAGATAGGCAGTGGTGTGCCCCAGTAGCGTGAGCGTGAGAGGTTCCAGTCGTTAAGGTTCTCCAGCCACTTGCCGAAGCGGCCGCTACCTGTTGACTCAGGCTTCCACTGTATGGTCTTGTTGAGCTCTGCCATGCGCTCCTTGCAAGCGGTAGAGCGTATGAACCATGAGTCGAGCGGATAGTAGAGCACAGGCTTGTCCGTGCGCCAGCAGTGAGGATAGTTGTGTACGTGCTTCTCTATCTTGAATGCTGTGCCCTCTTCCTTCATCTCGAGGCACAGTATGACATTGAGGTCCATATCCTTGGCGGCTGCCTTCTCGTCATACTTGCCACCCTCGTTGTACTTAGGGTCGTAGGCATTCTTCACGTAGTCGCCAGCATGCTTCCAGTAAGACTCGTTGACACATGCTGCAAGGAACTCAGGATCAATGTCCTCCTTTACGAAGTACTTGCCCTGGAAGTCAACCATAGGACGTGTATCACCAGCCTTGTCCATGATGAAGAGTGATGGTATGCCTGCATCCTTAGCCACCTTGGCATCATCAGCACCGAATGTTGGAGCGATGTGTACGATACCCGTACCGTCCTCGGTGGTGACATAGTCGCCAGGGATTACACGGAATGCCTCGTCTTCCTTGACAACAATATTGTCGTCTTCCACAGCACAAGGCTTTACCCAAGGCATGAGCTGCTGATAGTGGAGACCAACGAGATCTGCACCAGTACCGCGCCAGATGATGGTCATAGGTATATCGTTACCCTCTTCGTCCTTCTCTGGTGCGAAGTATGCCGAGAGGCGACTCTCAGCAATGAAGTATGCAGCCTCCTCACCCGTATAAGGATTCTTTCCTATTACGCAGACGTAATCAATTTTCGGACCTACGCAGAGCGCGGTATTTGAAGGCAGAGTCCAAGGTGTTGTTGTCCAGGCGAGAATGTAGATCGGCAATTCCTTATCACATCCGCCAAGGAACTCACCCTTACCTTGCATAACCTCGCATACCTTGCTCGTCACCTTGAACTGAGCCGTTACGGTAGTATCCTTCACGTCACGATAGCAACCAGGCTGGTTGAGCTCGTGTGAAGAGAGACCTGTACCAGCGGCTGGAGAGTATGGCTGGATGGTGTAGCCCTTGTAGAGCAGGTTCTTGTTGTAGAGCTGCTTGAGCAGATACCAAAGCGACTCGATGTACTTGATGTCGTATGTGATGTATGGATTCTCAAGGTCTACCCAGTAACCCATCTTGTTTGTCAGGTCAGTCCACTCATTGGTGTACATCATGACATTCTTGCGGCAGGCATCGTTATATTCATCGACTGAGATCTTCTTGCCGATGTCTTCCTTTGTGATGCCGAGAGTCTTCTCCACTGACAGTTCCACTGGCAGTCCGTGGGTATCCCAGCCAGCCTTACGCTTTACCTGATAACCCTTCATGGTCTTGTAGCGCAGGAATGTATCCTTGATGGTACGGCCCATCACGTGGTGGATGCCCGGATGTCCGTTTGCCGATGGAGGTCCCTCGAAGAATACAAACTTTGGAGCGCCCTCGCGCTCATCGATGCTCTTATGGAAGATGTCATTCTTCTCCCATTCTGCAAGTACATTGTTGTTGGTCTCTACGAGATTGAGACCCTTATGTTCTGCAAATTTCTTCATTTGTATTATTATTGTTTTTTTATATATTCTATTCTAAATCTAAATAGGAGTCAGTGGGCTTTCAACATTCCCCCTTAGGGGGCTAGGGGGCTTCTACTCCACCCTCATGGTCTTTGCAGGCTTCACCGTAGAGACGAAATAGCTTGGCAATACGAGTGTCATGACCGTTATGAGGAAAGTAGCCACATTGAGCAGTGCTATCAGTCCCCAGTTAAACTCTACCGGTGCCTCTGATACATAGTATGTCGTGGCATCCAGTTTTACCAGCCCTGTGGTCTGCTGCAGTAAGCATATACCGATGCCGAGAATGTTTCCTATCACCATGCCTTTGACCACGATAAAGAGGGCAAGCCATCTGAAGGTTCTCCTCACCATGGAGTTGCGTGCTCCCAGAGCCTTGAGCAGTCCTATCATCGACGTACGCTCCAGGATTATGATGAGCAGTCCGCTGATCATAGTGAATCCTGCCACGCAGACCATCAGCACGAGTATGACCCAAACGTTAAGGTCAAGCAGGTTGAGCCATGAGAATATCTGCGGATTCATTTCCTTGACGGTGAGTGAGGACAGCGGATGGTCGGATGAATCAAACGTTTTGTTCACCTTATTTATAATACCGTCCTCAGCGTAGTCCAGGCTGTCAAAGTCGCATACCGTCAGTTCGCAGCCTGACACCTCGCATATCCCCTCTTCCGGCAAGCACTGCCATCCGTTGAGTCGGCTGATGCTGTACACGTCTGTAAAGCAGATGGTTTCGTCATATCGGGTTAAGTTGGTTTGATATACGCCACTGACGTTGTATGCCCTTGCCCTGACATCCTCGTCGCCCATGAAATAGGCATAGACCTTGTCCCCCGTATGCAGGTGCATCTTGTCTGCCATGATTTTGGATATGAGGATGTTACGCGTAGTCTTGCTGCTGCTGAACTGCGGTATCCTGCCCTCCACCATGTTGGCAGCGATGAATGTGGTGTCGAAGTCCTCTCCCACTCCCTTGAACATCACCCCGAGGAAATCGGAGTCCGTCTTGAGCACACCCTGTTTCTGCGCATACCTCTGCACATGCTTCACGCCGTCTATCTTGCCCAGCACCTTCACCAGGCTGTCGTTGGCATTGATGGGATTGCTCTGGTCGGTAGTCTGCAGCGTGATATAGTTTGACACCACGATGTGTCCGCCGAATCCCACTATCTTGTCGCGTATGGTATGCTTGAATCCCAATACCACACAGATGGAGACTATCATAACCGCCATTCCCACTGCTATGCCCAGCATGGCTATGCGAGTGGCAGGACGGCTCACCTTCTGCGAACCATCCCCTCCGCAGTAGAGGTGTCGTGCTATGTAGAATGGAAGATTCAATGTTTTCTTTTTTTATTGTTATTTTGGGGCAATCCAAGTAAGGAAGTGCCAGGAGTAAGGAAGTTTTAAGTGCAAAGCGAAAGTGTCAAAGTGTCAAAGTTTCAGAGCGAGAGCTCTTGCAGAACTCAAGCGCAAGCGAAGCTTCCCAGAACTCAAGCGCAAGCAAGAACTGCGCAGCCAACTTGAAAACTTGAGAACTCAACTTGTCACTTTTCACTTCTACACTTCTGGCACTCCCTTACTACATGCCCCTGTGTCCCTTTCCCAGCAGGACCCTAATTTTGAATTCTTAATTTTGAATTTTGGATTCTTGATTTTGAATTTTTAATTCTCAAACCGCCTCCGTGCGACCAGGGTATTCCTCCAGTGCCTTGCGGAGCACCACGAGAGCACGCTCCAGGTCAGGTTTCTGCAGCACGTATGCTATGCGCACCTGATTGGTACCGGCACCCGGTGTGGTATAGAATCCGGCTCCCGGTGCCATCATCACCGTCTCGCCTTCGTAGCTGAATTTCTCCAGACACCAGCGGCAGAACTTCTCCGCGTCATCCACAGGCAGCTGCGCCATGGTGTAGAAGGCCCCCATAGGGATTGGCGAGTACACGCCAGGGATTCTGTTGAGACCGTCGATGAGCACCTTTCTTCGCTCCACGTACTCGTCATATACGTCGCGGTAGTACTCCTCTGGAGCATCGAGCGATGCCTCCGCCACTATCTGACCTATCAATGGTGGAGAGAGACGAGCCTGACAGAATTTCATCACCGCCTGTCTGATCTCCTTGTTCTTAGTGATCAGCGCACCGATACGTATGCCGCACTCTGAGTAGCGCTTTGACACGGAGTCAATGAGCACAACGTTGTTCTCTATGCCCTCAAGATGACAAACCGAGATATATGGCGAACCGGTGTAGATATACTCGCGATACACCTCGTCAGAGAAGAGGTAGAGGTCGTATTTCTTCACGAGGTCTCTGATCTGGTTCATCTCACGACGTGTGTATAGGTAACCGGTAGGATTGTTAGGGTTGCATATCATGATGGCTCTCGTACGGCTGTTGATGAGTTCCTCAAACTTCTCTACCTTAGGGAGCGAGAATCCTTCATCAATTGTAGTGGCGATAGTACGTATCTTTGCGCCTGCAGAGATAGCAAAAGCCATATAGTTAGCGTAAGCAGGTTCTGGCACTATGATCTCGTCGCCAGGATTCAGACATGCCATGAAGGCAAACAGTATTGCCTCCGAACCGCCGCTGGTGATGATGATGTCATCAGCCGAAACCTTGATATTGTACTTATCGTAGTAGCCCACGAGTTTCTCTCTATACGACAGGTATCCCTGCGAAGGAGAGTATTCCAGGATGCTGCGGTCTATGTTCTTCAGGGCATCGAGTCCCACCTGTGGAGTTGGCAGGTCAGGCTGTCCTATGTTGAGGTGATACACCTTTGTACCGCGCTTCTTTGCAGCAGCAGCGAGTGGTGCGAGTTTACGAATTGGAGACTCTGGCATCTCCACGCCGCGATTTGAAATTACAGGCATTGTTTATCTTATATATGTGCGCACAAAGCGCTATTTTTATTTTTGGGCACAAAGTTACGAAAAATTTCCGACATACACGAATGTTTATCCCATTAATTTATTAAATACTATTAAAAAGCCCCCTAGCCCCCTAAGGGGGAATTCCGATTCCCCTGCAAAAAAAGAATGCCAACAGAACATCCATCAATGTTTTAGTTCCGTTGACAAAAAAACTCTCCGCAGATGATATGTCATCAACAGAAAACACGGAACACACAGGAGAGATTCCGTGCATTCCGTGCAAACCGTTGACAGGAAAAACTCTACTGATTCACCTTGATCACCTTGATGCCATCGAGGAAAGTACGCACAAACTTCGAACCAGCCTTGTGTGCCTCAGGGAGAAAACGCACCTTGAACCCCTTGATGTTCTCCGAAGCCTTGTAGTCCTCCTCGGTCATCGCTCCGGTTGAGCGGATGCCAATGGAGAATGTGCCTAATCCGTTGAGCTTTACCTTGTTAGAGTTCTGTAGCTCATCGTTCATTACCTCCACCAGCTCACAGAGCACAGCGAGCACATCCGACTTCTTCATAGAGCAGTTGCGCTGTATGCGCTCAGCCAGAATGTTCTCATCGATGGTCTGCAGATGCGTAGCGCGACCATAAAACAACTTGGTACCGTTCTTACGATTGTCCTGATAAACAGAATACTGAATCATAACTTTTAAACTTTAAATGATTAAACAACAATGGTTATCTAAATTCTACTACAAAGGTACAACATTTCCTCCACTCCATGATACGTTACGATACGTTACTCACCCCCACCCCCACACATTTAATACGATAAAGTACGTTACTCACTTTTCGTCAACGGAACTTCGCTGTTTCTTCTGTCAACGGAAATCGCGGAAATCACGAAAACTACAGAGAACACAAATCTCTCGAATCTACCGAATCTTTTGTTTACGTTTAGTCGGATTTTAAAATCTGACTAAAATCTACACTGAAAATCCGACTGAAAATGACAGGGCGATATTCTAGTGAAAATTCGTAAAATTCGTGAAATTCGTGTTCAGAAATAAAATCCGTGATTTCCGTTGACAAAAGAGAAAGCACCCCCTTTACCATGCGAAAGCAGCCGAATCACACAGCGAAAGGGGCACTATCAGGTCATGAAAGAGGCACTTTCATGTAGAGAAAGCACCGTTACGGTTCGCCCAGGAACTCGACTATCAGCGTATGCTGCCTGGACGTAAACAGCTTCTGCGACTTACGGTACCCCGTCTCATGTAGTTTCTCCAGCAGAGCCGGGCAACCGTTGATCCAGGCCACCAGCCTGTTGACCGCACTATGAGCCGCCAGATACGGCATATACTGCCGAGCCTGCTCCGTCTTGGAGATTGGCTTCAGATGAAAAGAATCATTAGTTGTATTCATGCTTTAATGATGTATAAAAAGTAAAAAAAATAATCATGCATTGCCATCAGCCATGCGAAGGCCCACGTAATAATCAGAGAAATCCTTGCAACCGTCTGGCAACCGATGATGCTGAAGGTCAGGAAGTATCTCTTTCAGTTGAAGAAACAGTTGTTCGCCGGGAACATCATTATCAGGGTACATGCTCCATTTCAGCGACAGCGATGACGACAACGATGAGAGAAAGTCCTTGTCCTTTGGCGAGAGAAGCGTGGCGCTCGGTATCGCTATCGCCTTTCTGCCAGAACTCAACAGGCTCCATGTGTCCGAACAGCCCTCTGCTATCCATAGTTCATCACCCTCCTTCAACCGCTGCACTATCTGCAGATTATACATGCTGCACTGGCTGCCGCTCGGGAACAGGAACCGCGCAGCCCCCTTCACGCCTCCCCCGGCAGCGGATGGCTTCCGGTAGTCAAGGTTGCGGTTCTGTACACCCACCAGTCTGCCGCCGATGTCATAGTAAGGAGTCTGCAACCAGTTGACGCCATACTTGTCCTGCCACGAAGTCAGGCGGCACCACCTCACCACGCGGGCATCCAGCCGTCGCTCCTCGTACAGAAAGTGCGCTGCCTCCACCGACAGCCACGGACGCTCAAAGAACCGTGCGTAGCGGCTGGCATCGAAAAGTTTCTCTGCCTGCTTCTCAGCCTTGACGGCGGGTCTGTACTCCTCCAGTATGATATTGTTCTCATCAGCCAGCCACCGGCAAGCCTCCTTGAAGTCCTTGTGCAGATACCGCATGACGAGGTCTATGGTGCCGCCATGCTCACCGCACACGAAGCAGCGGTACGTATTCTTTCTGACGCAGAACGAGAGGCTGGGATGTCTGTCCTCGTGAAAAGGGCACAATGCCTTATGTCGCATAACCCGGAGTCCGAGTCGCTCCGCGACCCCCTCAATGGGAAGGTCGCGGAGCTTTTGCAGTTCGAGTCTGTCCATCATTTCTTGTAATCAAAGTATGTCTGAGTCTTGCTATAGAGTCCCGTCTGGGCAGAATACTCTACGAACTTATGATGCACCCACTGGTAGAGCTGGTTCTTCGTACCCTCCTTGCTCTTGCCCATCTCCGTGCGCAGTGCCTCCAGCTGTGTCTCGCTGAAACTGTCAGGCAGGCTGTCGAGCATATTCTTCGGACCATGCTGGCGCGCCTCGCTCTGACTGCTGGCATTCTTGCTTAGCATATCGCCAAACAACTGCATCTTTGACCAGATGTCGTGATACACCAACCACTCCACCATGTTGCTGATAGCCAGTGTCCACGTCTGGTTGTTGAGCAGCCACATCACGCATCCAGCCTTCCATGCAGACACCAGCGAACGCTTTGAGATGTCCCACAGTATGTCGTCATCAGCAAGGTCAGCAAGGTTTGCCATATCCTGCGCCAGACGCTCCACCAGTTTGTTGAGCTTCGAGATAATATATCTACCCTTAGCTATGCTGAGACGTGCTATGTACTCATCCAGCGCCTGATAGAACCTATCATCGTATTTACCCAAGCGCGGTATGCGACCATCACGTGCTTTGCGGGGTTTATACGAGAACACCATACGTCCGAAGGTACCATTGAACAGCTCATGCTTATAGAACGGTTTCGTAACATCCGGAGTGCTGCTGATGGTGATGTTGACGCGCAGGATCGGATTGCCGGTAATGCCATCAGCCGTAGCACGCAGAGCACCGGCTCGCTGACGGTCATATATATTACGTATCATCTGGCTCATCTGTTTGTGACCGCCGCACATACGGTCAGCCATCTCCACCTCAGGCATATTCAGATACTGCGTTCTGCCGCCCATCTGCTCACACGCCATGGCATTCTGTATGAATGCAGGATTTGTTATGTCGCTTGGTGGGAAATAGAATGCCACGCCGGGACGTGCAGGTTTCTCCTTGTTAGCCGACTTCGTCTTCATCTGCTTCTGCCACTCTATGAGTTTCTTGTATTCGCCCTCATCGTGATGGCGAAGTTCGCGGCAGATGGCCTCTACAAGAGGTGTGAACTGACCTTTGTTGCACCCCGAATCAGCCACGAGATTAGCCATCATACCGCAAAGTTCCTTCCAACTATTGTCCGGATACAGAAACTCCGCACCTGAGATGTGTGCAGCCAGTACAGGAAAGAGCATCGGCACGAACGGTTCGTGCATGTCTTTCGATACCTGCGAGAGCAGTAACTTTATGATTTCAGTGCCTTTGCCAAGCGTTGGCATCTTAGGGACACTAGGCTTTAAAATATTATAACTCATTGTTTTTCTGCGTTTTAAAGTTTTAAAACATGTCAAATCTTAATCTTAAAGTCTTAAAGTTACTTTTTTTAGGTGTCCTCACCTTGTTTATTTGTATATAACTATTTAATTATTAATTAGTTATAAAGTATATAAAGACATGATTATCCAATCTTTTTTAACTTTAAGACTTTAAGTTTAAGAAATGGCGTGAACTAATTCTGTAGATTTTCCTTTACAAGGCACTCTCGAAGAATGTGAAGTGATCCTCACCGTCACGAATGATAGCACCAGAACGTACCTCACCAATGTTCATACGACCATGTGTGCGTGTGAACAACTTCAAGTCAACGCCCAGCTCCGTGTTAGGGAACCTGTTGCGATAAGCAACGGCGAGAGGTTCGTCACTTGAGAGCATCTCTGCGAGAATGTCTCCTACAAGGCGAGGTTCGGCAGGGTTTCTTGAACCAGCCTTGTTTTTGATGTCTAATACCTGTTTTATATTTACACGTATTATATTGCCTTCTTGCACTCACGATGATATAGATATGGCATTTTTCCTCTCGTGCTCGGAGCCGTGCTCAGTTTTTGACTGCTGACTGGTATCCATAAAAAGAAATCAGCAGAAACTCCGATGTTGAAATTTCTGCTGCAAAGGTAGTCTGTTAGAATAAGTTTGACAAGGAACATGTCATGGTATGACTTTGAATATCGACCATCATGACATGATTATTTGCATACCATGTCATGGTGATGTTGTAAAATACTTAGATTTTCGATTGCTATGTTGTACTTTTGACAGATACAAGCATGATGTATTTGGCTGGAAGCCAATATTTGAGTAACCGGGGGCAACGCCCTCTGGCTTAAAGCCCCCCCACACACAACTGCCTGGAAGGCAGTACACTATCTATGTATTGCCTTCCAGGCTAAAGTACTCATACATCAAATCAGTCAATAAATACAACAGAGCCAAGAAAAAGCACCATAACAAATCGTTATGATGCCTTGTATAAAGTAGATGGGTAAACCTTATCATTTTTTTCCCAAAACCTTATGATAGTTGTCAGAGAATACTTTGAGACCTGAGATTTCAGGATTTAACCCCAACACAAAGAGTTCTTTTATGAGCATGCTATCTTTTATGAGCGAACCATTCTTTTTCAATTCAATCTTACCTGAATTCTGCAATCTCCCCAACCAGTTCATTAAATCTATCGAGTTCTTAAAGTTGGGTATCTGTTTGCGTAATTCCATTGTTATGTCTTTTTTGTTTTGTCCTTCCTTGATATAGGGGAAATAATACTCAGGCGCATTCTGAAACGCAGATACGCCCCCACCTGTCACGTTAACACTATTTGCATTACCAGTCAACATAGAATATAGTCGGAGTTCTATTTCTTTAACCAACTGCTCACCCGAAATAGTAGGTATAAAGATTCTGTCCTTGCCATTTTCAAACTTTGACTTTACGTATTTCTTCTTGAATAGCACGATCGCTATCTGCTCGTCATAGTCATTATTGGGAATGTTAAATATGTTTTCGCACTTACCATTTGACACTGCATGTTTCAGCAGTTCAAATTGATCGAGTATCAGATCATATTCACGGAGTAAATCGTATAATATACGTTTCTTTTCATCCGCTAAATCATCAAGTGCGGCAAGACCTGCTTTTAAAATCTTTGAAGAATATACACCTCCACCTGACACGAAAGCTGCTAAAACCATCTTTTTTTCATGCAAACTTTTCAAGGCAGTACAAAACTGTGCATCAGTAAGATTTAGAGGAGCTTCACTATGGTCTTTTCGATCAGAAAGATGCTCCAATGTAACAATTTCGTTTTTTGATAAATTACTCATATAAAAATCAGGTAACATAATTAACGTAACACCTATTGTGTTTGGGAATACTTGGCAGGAAGCCAATATTTTGAATAACCGAGGGCAGCGTATGATACTAACCATGACATCTGCCTAGAAGGCAGTACCCAACCCTCTCCCATTATCACTCCTTGAAGAATAAGTCATTCGTGGGATCCATGCCCATCTCCCGCAGCCATTCATCATACTCTTCACGAAAGTTCTTCACCTTGTGGTGCTCCTTCTGATTCTTGATATACTCAATGACCGTCGGCCGCTCTTTCACGCTGTAGGTAAAGGCTGCATAGCCGTTGCCCCAACCGTCAAACTGCGCAAACCATTCGCGATGCTCCTTCATCCACTTCGATGTCTCCTGCTTGATGATTCTTGTAAACTCACTCAGCGCTATCGTTGGATGTACCTCAACACACATGTGTACGTGGTCAGGCATCGAGTTTATTCTATAGAGGTGGCATTTCTTTGATTTGCAAATGCCAAGTATGTAGGCGTAGAGGTCGCGTTCATGCTCTTCGCTGATTGTATGCTCGCTCCGTTTTGTGCGCCATACTATGTGGTATGTGAGATTTATATGAGCCATATTGTTCGCGTTTTTGGTACAGCCTTCCAGGCTGACGGTTTGGGTGATTCGCAGAGTCCGAGGGCGGTGCCCCCGGTTACTCATAGTGTAGCCTTCCAGGCTTTGATGCACAGAGTCCGAGGGCGATGCCACGATTTCTCTGACACAACCTTCTTGGTTTAGCGGCATGGAGCCTTAAGGCGATAAGAAGTTTCAACTGACAAAGTTACAAAAAGTTTTCTGAAAAACAAAGCTATATACGAAAAAATGTATTAGTGAAACTGATAATCCTTATTTTTTTAGTAATTTTTTCTTGAGCTGACGCTAACGGAATTTAAGGTTTACATGGTTCACACCATTTACAGGCTGTACTGCATCATCTGTCAGCTATCTCCATTACCTCACTCTTTTATCAATTAAAAAATCAAAAATATTCAGCGTTATGATTGTTATTCCAAGAAAAAGATGTAACTTTGTATGTAGAAACTGAAACTTACACACAATCGCATTAAAATTATTGAAAAATGAAACACATAAAGTTTTTCTTTACTTTGTTCCTCGTGATGGTAGCAGCAACTGCGAGCGCACAGTATGTACACATAAAACTCAATAATGGAAAGACGTATGACTATGACAGCAGAGACATTAAGTCCTTTGTCGTGAATATGACACCCCCTGCCACACTTGACAATGAACCAGATGAACCGACCGAAACGATGGCGGAGGCAATAACAGTTACTGCAAGTGCAGAAAACATCTATGTAGGTAGCACTGTCAAGGGAACAGCGCAGATGTCAGTATCTGTATCTCCAGACAATGCAACAAACAAAGAGGTGGAATGGAGCAGCAACAACGAATCCATTGCAACCGTGGATGCTAATGGACTCGTCACAGCCAAGGCAGCAGGACAAGTAACCATCATCGCAACGGCAAAGGATGGTAGCGGAGTTAAGGGCGAGAAGCAGTTGACGGTAGCCGCTAACTCAGTGGTAAGCACAAGCGAACCAATCTATGGTACTCCAACCATTACTGCGACATACACGGAGATAGAGGCAGATGGCTCTAACAATGCCACTCCTACAGTGACCTACAAACAGACTGCGGAAGTGACCGACACCTATGCAGATGGTTCAACACAGAAGAGAAGTCTGTCAAACGTCACCACTGGAGGAACTGTAACATACACCAAGAAGAGCGGCACCGCAACCGTAGGTACTGACGGAAAGGTATCAGCAAGTGCAAGCACCAACACAAGCAAGCACAGCGTAGCAGTCGTTACCGTAAGCGTAACACTCAACGGCAAGACTGATACAAAGGAAGTAACCGTCTATCAGAAAGCGTATGTTGCTCCACCAGTATTGTGGTATATCGGCAATGTATCGAAGACTGCCGCACAGTTCGCAGAAATGAGCGTAGAGGAACTTCTCGCTTCTGTCACAAAATCAGCAGACATAACAACCAAGAAGTTAGAGAATAATTCTATCAACAAGAGCGTGTGGTATGTGATGATACCTGATACTGTAGATGTTAAGGGGGCACAGTTCTCTGCAGGTGGTATAACTTCGCCTTTTACTGCTGACGAAATTAAAACACCTACAAAATTCAAGGGTGTTCACGAAGATGTCACTATAGACGGAAAAACGTATAAAGTGTACGGCTATCGCAATACTGCATTTGAAAGTACTGCGGCAGACGGATTTTTTGAAATAATCTAAATAATTTAATTATGGCAAATATACCAGTAGGAGGTCAAATACAGATAGCAGACAATGTTGCATCTGTTGACGCAAAGTATGGCTTGTATGATAGCAAGCAAGCAGCCTTTGATGCACTTGGACCTGATGGCATGGATGTTCTTGCTGTAGGTCTTACAGTAGGCATACTCGAAGGCGGTAAGGTAGTAGAGTATTGGTTTGAAAGTGCTTGTGATAGTATTGATGACCTCGTAAAGAAAGGCGGCAGCACAGGCGGCTCAACAGTATCGGTAATTCAGACCCTCCCATCAGGCACAGAGGTGGCAAAGATTACCGTTGATGTCACAGAGAAAACAATCTATGCACCAACACCAACAGAAGGTGGTGGCTCGTCAGCAGATGTGATCAACAACCTCAATCCGGACTCTACAACCTCAGTTCTCTCAGCAGCATAAGGCATGTACAACATAACAAACTAAAAAAAAGCGTCCCTTGATAGGAACGCTTATTTTTGCCTTGCGCAAATCGCCGGTTTACAAACCATGAAATCTGTGGTGCTTCACGTGGCAGGACTTTGCATTGATGAATTACCCCCAACTTTGTATCGCGACTTTTATTCTCTATATACTTATTCACTGGCTATTGCCTCTATCTCGTTCAATGGTCTGCCAAGACTTACGGCGACGGCTTCTTTGGACATGCCTGCATCCAAGAGCATCTTTACGGAGGTTCGGAGCAACTTGTTCATCTGAGCATCTCGCTCTTTCAACTGTATATCCTTCTCCTTCAGCTGGGCACCCTGTTCTTTCAACTGCGCACCCTGTTCTGCTATTTGCTTGTCACGCATGAGGATCTCGGTATCGCGGTTCTCTATGGCAGAGAAGTATT
Source organism: Prevotella sp. (assembly GCA_045617365.1). Classification (GTDB taxonomy): domain Bacteria; phylum Bacteroidota; class Bacteroidia; order Bacteroidales; family Bacteroidaceae; genus Prevotella. Next base: position 42,305 of record JAZLIN010000142.1, read on the forward strand.
CGTCTTCCACGTTCATGTTATGGCGTAGGGAGGCATCGGAGGCGGCACATAGCAGACGGTGGACGATGCGCTGCATCTCTTCGTCACCGGCATACATAGCCTCGTCGATGTTGAGCATCTGGCGGTTTACGGTGTCCTTCTTTGTCTGGTCAAAGATACTGAGTACTTTCTCCAGCCTGTTGTTTACGCGTCCGCGGATCAAAGGTATCTGCACTATGATGCTGTCATGCGTGAGACTGTCAACAAATGCGTTGGGCATTCCCTTTGTCACCACTCTGTCATCATAGTCATACGACTTGCGCTTGACGTAAAGCACGGGTTCCTCGATGTCCCCGACCCTGTGACCGAGCAGATATACCGTTATCATAGGGATGGCGTAGCCCTCCTTGCTGTCAGGCATGAGGTTGTGGGGACTGGCATACTGTGCACCAAGATACTGACGGAAGCGAAGCGTTTCCGTCTCCAGCCATGTCTTCTGCAGTTCTATCAGCACGAGGCGTATCTCTCCATCATCGTCACGCACCTTCGCCCCGAAGTCTATGCGGAAGATGGACAGCGTGTCACGTGTGGAGTCGGTGTATTCATGGGGACGCACCTCCACCTCAAGCACCTCTTTCTTCAGTAATGCCGAAAGGATGGTCTTGGCTACGCGGTCGTCCTCCATGAGGTACTTGAATATGATGTCGTATATTGGGTTTGCTACGTGTAACATAATGCTTACAGTTTCTTTTACTGACGTATCGTTATACGCTCTGTGTGCAAAGTTACAAAGATTAATCGTAACCACCAAATGTTTTCCAGAGTTTTTGATGGCAGCAGGTGGAAGAAACTAAAAAAGCGTCCCTTAATAGGAACGCTTATCTTTGTGTTGTTTAATCACTCGTGGGAATGGCCTAATTCGCTTTTCTCGTGTCTTGGAAAGTCTTTATATCTTACCCTCAAGAAATCTGCCCATCACCTTCTCCATGAAAGGCTGCATATTCTTCGACATGTCAATGTTTGCCTTCCTGTAACTGTTGTAGAATGGCATGTTCTCAATAGAATTGAAGAGTTTGAGGTCATCTATGCTCGTGGATTTCACCAGTTGTGTAGCTGCTATCGGAACAATATTGTCTCCCAAGAATCCCATCATGTTGTCAATCATCGTATTTGCCATGCTCATCTGAGGGTTGTCAGCAGGCATCTTGTTCTTGAGTATCTTCACCGTTGCATTCTTCACACCGTTCAGCACGTTCTTTGACATCTCTGCAGTGTTGTTGATCTCAAAGTACTTCATCATCTCCTTTGTGAACTTTGGATCACAGGTTGGCATTGGCACAGGGTCAGGCTTCTGACCCTGCATCAGCTCCTGGATACGCATCGCAAGCAAGCTCACCAGTTCCTGACTGTCAGACGAATTCATGTTATCGAATATCCTCTTCTGGGCCTGCAGCACATCCTCACGTGAGTAGAAGTCTATCATCTGGTTGAACTCCTTCTCCGACATATTGTTGCGGTAGAACGGTGCCATGAACTCTACTGCATCGTCCTTGAACTGACCGTTCATGTAATCGGCGAAGCCCGGTACCTGCACAGCATTCTTCATGGTTGAGGTGTTGAACATCATGGACATCACACCATTATCGAATAACTTTGTCAGACCTTCGGTATAGGTGTCTGCCATAACTGTAGTGAACTGTAGCAGCATGGCCGCTATCAGTGACAAAAGGAATCTTGTTCTCATTTCTTTTAAAAACTTTTTTTGTAGATATGCTTGTTATTAATACAAGGGCAAAGTTAGTAAAAAATATGCTAACGACCAAGGATGCATTTTGTTTTTTTTCATCTTTTAACACATTATATGTTTGGTTGTTTGAAAAAATATTTGTACTTTTGCAAGGAATATACATTTATAAAATATTTCTATGTGTTATTAACAGAAACAAATCAATTTTATTATTTATGCAACCAAAAACAATTAAGACTCTATTCGTTGCCTTGATGACTACGACCATGGCAATGGCGCAGTCTAACAGATTGGAGACCAACTGGAATACCAACTGGAGATTTAATCTGGCAGACAACGCGGAATCCAAAAACACTACATTTGATGACAAGACATGGAGAATAGTCACCGTACCTCATGACTGGAGTATGGAGAGCGACTTCAAGAGGGATAACGCCATGGGCAATGAGGGTGGCTACCTTCCTGCAGGAACAGGTTGGTACCGCAAGCAACTGAATATGCCGAAGGAATGGGAAGGCAAGACGGTGAAACTGATGTTTGACGGTGTGTATCAGGACTCCAAGGTATATGTGAACGGTGATTCCGTAGGTGCTCATTTCTATGGCTACACTCCATTTGTGGTGGATATAACCAAGAAACTGAAGGTCGGCAGCAATACTGTTGCCGTACGCGTGGATAACTCCATGCAGAAGAACTGCCGCTGGTACTCCGGTTCGGGCATCTACCGCAAGGTACAGCTCGTGGTCTGTGACCCTATGCATATTGCGCCATGGGGCGTGGCTGTGACAACTCCGAAGGTAGGCAAGGATGAGGCAACTGTTTTCATACAGACAGACCTGAAGAACGAAGGCAATACGTCAAGAAACATCAAGGTGAGGGTGTCTGTGCCATCGGCAAATGTTTCGATGACAAGTCCTGAGATCACTGTCAAGCCTGAGAGCAGCATAGATAAGACAACCATGCAGTTGACCATCAGCAATCCTAAGTTGTGGAGCTGTGACTCTCCTACTCTGTACGAAGCCAAGGTGGAGATCCTGGAGAATGGCAAGGTGATAGACGAAAAGACGGAGACATTCGGCATACGCACCATAGAGTATGACGCACAGAAGGGGCTCCGCATAAACGGTGAGCCAACGCTGATATATGGTGGCGATGCTCACCACGACAATGGCATACTGGGTGCTGCGTCTTACCGTAATGCGGAATATCGTAAGGTGAGGATGATGAAGGAGGCAGGTTTTAATCTCGTGCGCACCAGTCATAACCCTCCATCAGAGGATTTCCTTCGTGCCTGTGACGAACTGGGTCTGATGGTTATCGATGAGGCGTTTGACGGTTGGGAAGTCCAGAAGAACCCTGGTGACTACCATCTGCGCTTCAAGCAGGAGAGCAGCGATGACGCAGCCGTGATGGTACTGCGTGACCGCAACCACCCTTCCATCATCTGCTGGAGCATCGGCAATGAGATCATCGAGCGTAAGCAGATAGCATCGGTGGCTACTGCACAGCGACTGAAGAATGCTATACTGAAGCATGACAATACACGTCCTGTGACGGAGGCCCTCTGCGCATGGGATCCGGAATGGGAGATATATGACCCACATGCAGCAGTACTTGATATCACTGGATTTAACTATATGATGTTCAAGGCAAAGAGTGATCACGAACGTGTACCTGAACGTGTGATGTGGCAAACGGAGAGCTATCCTCGCGATGCCTTCAACAACTGGACTATGGTAAATGACTATCCTTACGTGATAGGTGATATAGTATGGACTGCCATAGACTATCTGGGTGAGTCGGGCATTGGACGCTACTTCTACGAAGGCGAGACGGATGGCGAGCCATGGATGAAACCTCAGTTTCCTTGGCATGGAGCATATTGCGGTGACATAGATATCATGGGATGGAGAAAACCTATATCACACTACCGCGAGATGCTATATCGTCCCGATCGCAACAAACTCTACATGGCTGTGAAGGAACCTAATGGTTACAATGGCACCATCAAGGAGACAATGTGGTCGGTATGGCCTACATGGGAGTGCTGGAACTGGAAAGGTCACGAGGGCAAGAACATTGACATAGACATCTATTCACGCTATGACAAGGTACGCTTGTATCTCAACGATAAACTCGTGGCAGAGCGTCCTACCACACGCAAGGAGGAATTCAAGGCTACGATTACCGTGCCTTATGAGGTGGGTACGCTGAAAGCTGTGGGCGTGGATAGCCAGGGCAATGAGGTGGAGTCTCGCATGCTATGTACTACTGGCGAGGCTGTCGGCATACGTCTCAGCGTTGATAAGAAGAATATGTCTGCCAATGACCCTGATGTAAGTTTCGTAATCGCAGAACTCGTAGATAAGAATGGCAACCGCGTGCAGGATGCAGAACAGGAACTTCGTTTTGAGGTGAAGGGTGATGCCATCGTTTTGGCTAGTGGATCGGCTGACCTGAAGGACACTGTTTCTTATGCAAAGAACATTCACAGGACATTCAAGGGTATGGCTATGGCTGCGATACGCACTACTGCCAAGAGCAAGAAGGTGACTGTCACTGTTACCGGCAAGGGTATCAAGAAGCAGGTGGTACTGTAGTCAAGTAAGCATTCAAAGAAATACACGTTGTATTATCACACCTATATACTATAGTTACAGCGGCTATCACTTCATGTAGGAGTTGATAGTCGCTGTAGTTTTTTTTATACCTATATGTTGTAGTCATGCTATACTTCATCACGC
>JAZLIN010000143.1:0-13019 GCA_045617365.1 Prevotella sp.
ACTATGGCCCAGCTGCTTACGATGCCAGCCATGTTGAATGTCTTGGTAGGTGCAGAGAAGGTGATGCTGATCTCAGCAGCCTCTTCGCTGACAGACGCAAAGGGGATATGCTTGTTGCCGTAGAGTGCCATGTCGCAGTGTATCTCGTCAGATACTACGAGGATGTGGTGTTCCTTGCAGAAGTGCGCCAAGCGCTGCAGGGTCTCCTTGTCCCAGCAGATGCCCCCGGGGTTATGGGGATTGGCGAGGATGAGTAGTCGGCATTTCTCGTCAGTCACCTGTGCAAGGTTGTCGAAATCCATTTCGTAGAGTCCGTCAGGAGTTGGTCGCAGCAGGTTGCACACCACTTCGCGGTTGTTGCCTCGCGGTGTGTTGTAGAAGGGGTGATACACTGGTGACTGTATTATCACTTTCTCATCCGGCTTTACATATTTGTTGATGACGAAGCCGATGCCCTTTACAATGCCAGGGATGAAGGTGAGCCATTCTGGTTTCACGTCCCACTGGTGGTGTGACCTGATCCATTGTGCCACCGTCTGCCACATGTTGTAAGGGTCCTTGGTGTATCCGTAGAGACTGTGCTCCAGTCGTTGCCTCAGTGCTTCGGTGATGAATGGCGGTGTCTCCCAGTCCATGTCGGCCACCCAGAGGGCTATGAGGTCGTCACGTCCGAATTCGCTCTTCAGCACTTCGTGTTTGTAGTCCATGCTGCCGCGGCGGTCGATGGGCTTGTCGAAATCGTATGTCATTTTGGTTGTTTGTTATTATTTTCCAGAGATCTTTTCGTATGATGACATGTCGCCTATCGTACCTTCATAATACACCTCCATCCAGATGGTCTTGTCAATCTTGTTGTCAGGATTCTTGCCAAGGAGAGCCAGGGAGAGCACGTCTATGAGGCCTGTGGCTTTGGTGATGGTGAGCGATGTGCAAGGGCGGTAGTTGGCGTATGTCAGTGAGCACCATCCAGAGGCATCGCTGATGGTGCCCTCCATCTTGTACGAACCGATGATCTGCTTAATTCTTTCCGTGTATGGAGCAAACTCCGCAGGGTGTGCTGCCATGAGAACCTGCAGTTGCTGTGTGGTCTCTGTCATGCTGCTCTGGCGCTTGAAGGTGAATGGCTCGAGGTAGAATCGCTCGTAGATAGAGTTCTGCTCAAAGTCATAGCTGCAGAGTACGGCACCGTTCTCCACCATCGCCAGCGGTTTTGTCATGACGTTGATGAGATGCAGATCGTCCACCAGTTTGTTCATATAGTTCTTGGCAAAGGCGTTATACTCCTCCTTGCTGACGCATGCCCTTATGATGGTGAGCATTTCCGCCAGTGCGCCAGAGGCGAAGGTGGTACGTGGTATGTACCTGCCGGTGTGGTCAGTGGCGAGTTCGCCATCAACGTCTTTCTCCAGATAGTCCATCTCCAGGTGTATGCCCTGCAGGTCACGGATAGACACTACAGCGTTGTTGCCAGACGTAAAAGTGTAGTTCACCTCAGCCTTAGTGTCCATATCATTGGCAAGTGCAGGACTCATATCCGGAGAATAGATCACCATATTCTCCAATTCGGCGAAATAGTCAGGTATATAGAGATAGGCCTCGACGTTACCTTTATATATACCTGATACCGTCTGGATTTTCTTGTTGTCGGCATCCTTGTCGCAACTGGTCATAGTGAGCATCGCCATTATGGCGAAGCAGAGATATAGTATTTTCTTCATCGTTTATTCTAGTTGTTTTGCTGTGTAGGAGAGAGAATTAGAACAGCACTGTCATGGCAGCACCGATGGTGTATGAGTTCATTCTCTGTTTGAAAGAAAACTCCGAAGCTGTCTTCACCATTTTCTCCACGTCTGTGTTATAAGGGTTGTACTTTACGTCAAACTCCGGTTTTGAGTAGTCATAGTCAAAGAATGCGCTGATAGCCACGCCGGAGTTCATGGTGTGAGTATAGTGCAGGCCTACGGTGAAATTGTCTGTGTCCGTCTTGTCGATCATGAGGTTGTCGCCATACATGGTCACATTGGTTATCTCTCCCGTCTCCTTGTTTCTCCAGTCGGCATCGTATGCAGCGATAAAGTCGAGTTTGCCGAAGAAGCGTCGTCCATAGAGTGCCTTGATACCAACGTTATGCTTAGGATGCAGAGGCAGGGAGAAGAAAAGTCCGGCATTGACGTCAACGAGTGACCATACGTCAGAAACGGACGAAGAGTTATTCATCAGTTTGCCGTTCTCGTAACAGTACAGTCCCTCAGCGGTAGTAGGTGCTGTGGTGATACGTGCTCGTGCTCCCACACCGATGTAATTATTTACGAAGTAAGCAGCCTCGGCGCCTACCGATGTACCAGTAGCCACCTTGATGGTAGGTGTCACACCCTCTCCGTATGCAGGGTGTCCGGCTGCGTAGTTGGTATATTTTCGCTGGTTTATATCATCATCGAAAGAGTCAGGTATGCGGAAAGGGTTTCCCCTGCGCAGTATCCTGTAGTAGTCATCGTCAACGCTCGGAGCGCCAGGATAGCTATACAGCGAGGCGTTGGTGAGGAATGTGGTGTAGGTAGGCATCTTCAGGTCACTGTTCATCTGCATGCCCAGTTCCAGACGGAAGAAAGAATTGTTGACCAGGAGGTCGGTAGCATTCTCGCGCGGTTCACGGTTGATGCCTTTCTTCTTGAAAATGAAGTCGCTCATCATGTAGCCCAGGTCAGTGGATATGACACCGATACCGGCACCTACGAGTACGTCGCTTATCCAGTGGCGGTTGTTCAGTGTGCGCATGATACCCGTAGTGGTAGCGCATCCGTAGCCCAGTATCGACCACCATGCCGAGCGTGTCAGTCCGTACTCCTTGTGCATGATGGTGGCAGCGGTGAATGCCGTTGCCGTATGTCCGGAAGGAAACGAGTTGGCAGTGGAACCGTCAGGACGCATCTCCTTGGCAGAGTATTTGATGCCGTTGACGAAGATTGACATGAAACCGTATGACATGAGGTTGCTAGCCACGAAGCGGACAGTCTTGCTGCGGCCTTCATAGCCAGCGAAGTGCAGACCGGCGGTGATGACCATCGGGGTCAGCTGCAGCTGGTCATCGATGCGGTTTTTGTAACTAGGTATGAAGTTGTTGCGTGCGGCACGGAAATTCTTCTTGTTCCCCTTGGCTATGAAACCGAATGCAACAAGCGGTATGCTGGTGTACTCCAGTTCGCGCAGAGGCGTATAGACACCGTATTTCTCACTGGCAGCGCTATGTTGTGCCTCCTTTGTCATAGCCTCCAGGTTGCGCATGGCGTTGGCAGACGGCATCATGTTCTCGGCAACGAATTTCTCTGCCGTTACCTCAGGTGCAGTCTGTGAGGCATTCATGCTGAGCATTTCATTATACAGTCTCTGCTCAGCGCTGACCGTAGCCATAGGATACTCCTTCATGACGAACTCCTCGAGACAGTCATCCGCCGCCATTGTCATCATGCTTGCTGTAAGCATGAAAAACAAGATAATAGTTTTCTTCATATTACAATAATGGGTTTGTAGTGCACAAAGTTAACAAAAAAAATGTTAATATGCAAAAAATATACCGGTATAAATGAAAGAAATTCTACAACAATGATTTTATTTGGCTATGTTGTATAATCAGAGTGATTTTCGCGAAAATGTTAAAGTGCCCCTTTTGCAGTGTTAAAGTGCCCCTTTTGCCGTGTTAAAGGGGCACTTTAACTTTGCAAAAAGGGCCCTTTTGCAATTCTGGTGCCACTTCGCCACTTTACAAGGGAACAGTATCAGTCATAATAAGCAACTGAGCCTTGTATTTTTTTGACACAAATTGTAATATAACTGAAGTTTCCCACCTTAATGGTTATTGTTTTAAAACATTAATTCTTGCGCTCCGTAGGTGCTCAGGCGCTTTGCGGAGTTTCATTAATTATATTTATGCTCATCTTATTGCGACAGTTAAAATTAATGGTTAATTAATGTCTAATTAGTGGAAATTATTGTTGAAAATCAATACATTGGGCATTCATGTAATGTCTTTTAGGGTGGGAAAGTTCAATAATATAATTCGTTTCATTTGTACAGGTCGAGAAATTTCCGGATAATTTCTGATAATATCTTTTCCTTTGCCACATGGTTTGCGCGGGGACAGCTTGTGCCCCAAAAAAAGCAGGGGGTATCACTACCACCTGCTTCGATGCATTTCGTCTTGTTCAAAAGTTTTGGGATGGGTAGATTTGTTATTGTACAATTGCTATCAACCTTTTATCAACCATTTATTTGCTTTGCATAGAGTAAAACCCATCCCCTGTTTTCAATTCTTTCTTATCAACCTAAATCCTTGCTCTTTTGATAATAAACCAATTCTATGATAAATCTCCTTCCACAATCTCTATTGTGTGTTCGGGTATTTCTGATTCCAAATAGAGAACGGTGTCCGTCTCTGATTTACAAGTGCAAAGTTAAGACAAATCTGATAACTGGCAAAGGAGAAATTCCTACAGCATGAGGGGAAAATCCCTATTAATGAAAAAAGTCCCGCCATAGAGCACGCACTTTATGCGTACAATAATATTCGAACACCCTGCAGCTTGAAAAGTTTTTCCCTTCAGACTGCAATGCCGATACGTTATATTCGCGCATGCGCGCACGCCACACGTACACAGTGGATGTAGCTGTTACTATCACTGCACTATCACCTACTATCACTTACTATCACGAGACCCACCCCGACCCTCCCGTTATTAGGGAGGGAGTCCCAGCGGATAGCGCAGAAAAAGTCCTGGAGGGACGGCATAACATAGGCGGGCGGCGTAAGCCCCCGTTATTAAATGCCTCCACGCCTTACTAGAGCACTGTAAGTGCGACATAATTCATTTACAAACTGTTACAAGGTTATGTCGCACCTTCGGCGCTACCCAACAGGACTATTTCGATGCCCTTATCAATTTTCGCGAAAATTCATTGCAAAAGGAGCCCTTTTACAACCAATTTTCGCGAAAATTGCTCACTGTAATCAGTACCTCACTACCCAGAGCAAGAATCTGAAAGTTTCTTTAGGCTATGTTGCACATTTTGACTGAAGGTTTATTCTTTAGCACTGAAAGAGCGGTATTTAACGAGGACTTTTCCAGTGCTATCCATCGGGGACTCCCTCCCTAATAACGTGAGGGTCGGGGAGGGTCTCGTGATAGTAAATGATAGTAAGTGACAGTGCAGTGATAGTAAAGAAACAACCTTATAGCCCTGCCAGCCAAGCAGTTAACACGTTCAGTGATATTAGTGATAGTAAAAACTACCTCCTGTAGTGTACGTGAGGCATGCGCACGCGAATATAGCATCTCCGCATTGCGGTCTAAACACATTTTATATTACAAACGGCACGCCAACAGTACCGTTGTTTTTGTTGATATTCTCTTTTATAAGGATTTCATATCTTGCAGTGTCTGCATTGGAGATATCTTGTATATCTTCTGCTTCAATCTCAAATATGATATATTCCCTTTGTTCCTTCTCTGCTTGTGACAATCCTTCCTCGTATGGGTATTCAATTCCAGGAACAATTTTCATCATACCTTTGTAGTCATAGATGGATGGTATGCTGTCTTCATCCCTAATCTCACAGATACCGAGGATATGAGGTGCATCACCGAGCATTGAATATAGCACAACCTTGTTGACAAGCAGAATCTCCTTGTTCAGTTGCTTCGAGCCTTCACGAAAGAAGCGATTCTCCTTGCGGATGTTATACATGTTGTGGTCACGAATCCACTCCAGATGTTTGGCATTCTTCACAAGTCCGATGAGGATACCCTCTTTACGCTTCCTGTGCTTCTTTTCGCCGATTTCTCTGATGCGGTCGTTTATCTTGCCGGTAGGATCATCACCGAGCTTGATGGTCTCTTTGGTGATGTAGAAATACTTCTCCAACTCGCTACGCAGGTCGTCACCTTCACCACCTTCCTGCTTTTTCAAAGCCAGGGTGTACATATCTGTATCATCGTAAGGAGTGAATATCTTTCCGTTAAGTTGCTTGAAGTGAGTGTTTATGTACTCACGTCCAAGTTCTGCATCATGAGCCTTCATAGCAAAGAAATCATACTCCTTTTCAAGCACATCACGGATGGCATCGCGGAATATTCGTCTTACCTTATTGCGCCATGTAGCCTTTTCACTTGTCCTATTCCTTGAATAGAGATATACTACATACAGGAAGTTTACATCATAGTGAGACAATATCAGTGTGTCACGGTCAAACAGACGGTTCTCAAACTGACATGAGATATGAGTCTGAGGGCGATATTGTCCTTTATCGTCAATGGCATATCCCTTCTCGTCTGCTGTCTCGCCATTCTTCGCCAGATACTTGTGCCCAACGATGTTATGTTCTGCAACATACCTACGATCTTTCTCCACAAAGGCAGAAATGAAGAAATTAGGGATGATGTTATACCCCTCTGTCATTTCTTCCTTGTCGTGCAGTTTCCTAAGTTGTATGCTTTTGAACTTGTCGTTGCTTAAATCTTCCTCATACTCCTTTATTTCTTCTGGAGTCATATCCTTTGTCACATCTGCCTTATTCCTGAACAAGTCAATATTCCACTGGATGACGTTGCGAGCGTAAGTATATTGCTTATAGATGGATTCCCTTCCGAGTTTGTTGTTGCTCTTGTAATACTTAGAGTCACCAATGTAGTATATCTGCTCTTTATTGCTATCTTCGTCAGAACGCGCCAGAGCATCGTATGTGTACATGTGGTCAACACGCTTACCGTCATGCTGTTCTTTCAATTCCTTCGGTATGTCACCATCACCAATAAGGGCATCTATCATTGCTTCAAACACATGTTCAAAACTCTTTGCAAGCAGATATTCCCTCTGGTCGGTATTCACGGCAATCCTATGAGCAGAGTCAAAGAAAGCATAGCACAAATCCCATAGCATCAATGCTTTGTCAGAGAAATACTTATAGCGTATCTCTCTCAGTCGCATCTGTCCGATACCCTTCAAGTACTGTTCAAATCGCTTCTGGTTAATTATCTCATACTGAAAGTTGATAGGTGTACGGAATCCGTACTTGTCATTGATATAGTTCAGTATTGAGAAGAAGATAACAAACAACTCTTCATCGAAGTTGATTTGTCGCTTCTTGTTTACAGGATTCATGTATATAGCGGTATCATCCTGTAGCAATGTCTGGCTGCGTGATACGGTCTTCGTCCAGTTTATCTTGTTTATACCAGAGTGTATGTTTCTGATGGTGTACATGAAGAAATCCTGATTCTCCATGTTGAACCTAATCAAAGACAAGACGATGTCGAGATATGTGTTCGCTTCGTGCCTCTTTCCTTTTCCACCTTGCGGTAACTGCTTGTAATATATAGCTTTGCTTGCCGGATTCTGTTTGCGATAAACGCTGAGAGAACGATATATCCATACTGCAAACTCATATATGAACTTGCGGTATTCGTCCGTAAGGTATTTCTCTTGTCCCTTCGGCGTTATGATGTCTTCCGGGGTAATATACTTTTCGTTATCACCTTTCTTTGAGGTCTCGATATTGGCAAGAACCTCAATAGTTCTCTTCTTGCCATCTTCTTCTATCGCAATATCAGTAAGCAGAACCTTCGGAAGGATAAACACGCAGTCACCTATCGTGGAGTTATAATAATACCCCACGTAGCTGATGCTCACCTTCTTCTCCACGTCCTGAAGAGTTGATATGTCCTTCAGTGTTTCGAGAACGACATCCGTTGCTTGATATTGATGATCCTCAAAGATTATTCTCATCTTGCTTACTTGCTATAAGATTTCCCCTATGTATTGATTACAGTTTTTCTATTTCCCATCGTCCTGTTTTGGGGGAACCAATCCATTCGATTCGATAGTTCTGACGGAGTACCTTCAAGTCGCGCTTTATGGTTTTGTCTGACACACCAAGTACTTCTGCAATGTCACGCAGGGGAGTACGGCGGTTTGTTAGCAGAGTATTCATTATTTTAATGTATCTAATAGCCTGTTTGGATTGACCGACATTTTGACCGACATTTTGAGGGACATTTTGAGGGACATTTTGAGGGACATTTTGAGGGACATTTTGAGGGACATTTTGAGGGACATTTTCTATAACGCCCTGATTATCAACAATAGATTGAGGGACATTTTGACCGACATTTTTTCTCCAAATTGTCACTTTAAAGTTCTCTTCCTGCTCAAACATCGGCATCGCAAGACCTGCCTTGACACACGCGTCCCCCACATCGGTCGTACCTGTTCCCATGCGCTCAATATAACCTGCCAGATACATAGGCGTAGCCAGCATAGGATTAGTTGGTATAGAGTTATGAAGGCGAGACAGCATGGCTGTTGTCATGCCGTATGGCAGTTGTCCTGGGTTCCACACTTCCAAACGATCTCGGTATATTGCCACCTCGACGCTGCCATTACTCTCGTAAGTTCTATGTGCTACACTATTGACTATCAGTTCTGTCACAGCCTTAACAGGAATCTCATACTTGACCTCTGCAGAAATGGTATCATGCTCGCCAACCGCAGCATCAATATGCTCCATAACAAAACCAACCGCAGCATCCACTAACTCAAACACGTTGCCTTTGAATGTTTGATACGACAGAACAGGCTTGCTTTTGATATGTGTCGGGAAGACCATGCACTTTATCTCACTGGCAGGAAAGAAACGTTGCGGATTACGTGCAAAAAGCAATAGTGCAGAATTGGTGAGCCTTCCTTCCTCAGATAACAAATCCAGATGGATAAGAATCCTAGGAATATTCGCTTCGGTGTAGGGTATCTTGAAGCCTCGTTTCTCCTTGGCAAGATCTACAAAGGTACGCACCTTCTCCGGATCAATATCTGAAAGTGTGGCTGTAGGATGATACGTTGCATCCCATGGCAGCAGGCGAAGAAGTTCTTTCTCTTCCATATAACGCACCAACGATGCGTAAACGGCATTGCGAAGTTCATCGTATGTAACGAAAGACTTGCGCACCACGTGCTGTTCTATCTTGTGGATAAATGCCTGCTCCTTTGGATGACGCTCTGGCACCTGCTTTATGAATACTAATCGATGGCGATGAGTTTCACATGCCGTATTAAACTCACGTTCAGTTGGCGACACTCCCTCTGCATCTTCATAGCCATAACGCTCGCCATAAATTCCAAGATAGATGTCACATTGAGCGGCTTCTGTCAAATAAGCCTCTTGTGCAGAGAGGTCTATTGCTGGCAGTTCCTCGAATATAAATGGGCGGAAAAACTTTCCCAACAAGGCATCTTGTCGAATGTAGTCGCACAATTTCTTGCGTTCCTCAGCAAATTCCGCTTGCACGCTACTTATGAATACTCGTATATTAGCCATACTTCTTAATCAGTCATAAACTACAGATTTTCTCCAGACTTCTCCCATGCCATCACATGGTCAATGAACTGTGCAGCCACATATCCATTGACTTTACCTTCATCATCATAGAAGTCTGGGAACGTCAAATCTTCATCCTTTGCATCTGCCGTTGGCTTGAACTTGAAGAGATTTCCTTCGTCCATAGCATAGTTCTTGAAGACGTCATTCCATAGGTAGAATACCACCTTGCCAACAAATGCTTCTTCTGATATGATGGTATTCTTCTCTGCATCATCCTCTTTCTTGTCTGGCTTGCAGAAGAAATAACCCAATTGTTTGTCAGCACTTGATGTCATGGATGCGATAATCTTGTTTATCTGCTCGATGAACTTCCACCAATCTCTATCTTGTGACTTTTCTTCATCACCTACGTTATACGCAAACTTGATCTTCCAATCCTTTTTCTTGTCAGCAATCTTCACATATTCCCATTTCCATCTGCGCTTGAATGCAGAGTCAATAGGGAAAAGCGACTGGTCACTTGTGTTCATCGTTGCCCAGATATGAAGGTTATTTGGTAATAACAGCTCTTCACCCTGAATAACGCTCTGCCATTCTGTTGCTTCGCCGGCAAGTCCGCTAAGTTCGTCTGCAATGAAATTTCCAAGGTCTGTGTCTGGCTTTATTGGATAACACGACATGCCTGTTTCGTCATCACGGTCAAGCAACTGGAACAAATCACCGAATATCTGCGCGCAGTTGCCACGGTTTATCTCTTCAATTACGAGGAACACAGGCTTTTTCTCACCGGCAATAAAATTCTTCCATGCTTGAATATAGGCTTTTGTGAAAGTCTGTGGCACAAAAGAATACGTTATGTTGGCAATCTTGGAAGCAGTCTTTGAATATAAATCCATACCTGCTGTGACATACGATGATGCAGACGTATCGGTTACACCTGCTTCTGCAAGGAAATTCGCATATGAGAATGTTTTGTCTTCTTTCGTAATCCTTTGAAGACTCAATGAAAAATCATATCCGAATTGCGTCAAGTTCTGATTGTTATAACCTGGTCTCGTTGCATATTCTTTACATTTGCTCACTAATTCTTCTTTCCACAAAAGCTTTTGACTTAGATTCTTTGTTGGCTTATATGCACCAACGAAGGTTGAGTAATCGCTATCAGGATGGAAAGTAGTGCGGAACACATTCGTCTTCTGCCCTTCCTTAGATGGATATACTACCTTAATCTTATCATCTGTGCCGAAGGATTTGCCGGTACCAGGAGCACCATAAACAATCTTTTGGAGTGTCAAATCCGACAGAATCGTTGGAGAAGAACTTGTTTCGGTGGATACCCCATTTAATAATTCGTTAAGGAAATTGATATATTGCAAGCATGCAGAACCAGGATAGCCTCCGTAATTTTTTACAGATCTATCATTGTTCCGTGGATCTGCCATGACAATCTCACGAATATTTTTAGCAATCTCAATGTTATCTACATCAAAAATACTATTATGAACGTTGCCAGTGGCTTTTATTACAGCATCAACAACTATATCCTTCTCTATATCACGCAAATAATGATTTGCTGTAGAAGAAGAGTTCATTTTATAGACATAAAACGTGAACAATTCTTTCTTGGGGATAGAATCGTATTCTACTATTTTGCCTATTTCGTGTTTATAGGTAGGGAACCATATTAGATGTTTGTTGTTGCCAACTTTACATTTGTAAAATTCAGCTGTATGAGCAAGTACGGCCTCATAAGTAGAACGAGTATTTCCACCGCCTCTAAATATGTCATCAACACGGAAAGGTATATTCTCTTTGATATTATTTACCAAAGATATAAGATTGTCTGTTGTTAATGATGTCGAATTTGTTGATCCATCTTCATTTACCCGTGCCATATCAACACGACGCATCGCATCATCCACATTGATAAGTTGTGCTTTGCTCTTACCAGGCTTTACATACTCGAAATTTATATTTTTAGGTAACTGATTAAACAGTTCTAAAAGATGTTCAATTGTAAGTGTCATTGCTTTGTATGAGATAATATAAAACTAGATATGGTTGATGCAACTCCTTTTGCTAATAGGAATGGAACTCCATTGCCTATAGTCTTAAAAGAATCTGTCAATGTCATTGTTAGTGGCAATTCATACTCTTTAGGGAGTGATTGTATTGCTAGGGCTTCCGAAACAGAGATTCTTCTCGGTTTGTATGGATGAATGTGCACCTCATTATTGCCATAGGCTGCAGTTGGTGAATATCTCCATCTGTGAAGACGTTTATAGCATTTCTTTAGATCATCACCTTCGTCTTTAGTTGTGAATCTTGCAATTCCTGCCCTTGGCCGGAAAAACATATGGGCATTAGGATGATTCTCAACGTCATTCTTTTTCCACCAATGCATAATGGTCAACTCTTTTATGAGACCTTGTGGCATTTCTGTTTCAACGTCTTGTTGGTATGGCGATTTTGTAGGCCATGGAAGGTTCTTTACTTCGCTAAGGTTGAACAACTTATGTTCTTCCCATGGGAAATCAATTATTTTTCCATCTTCTGCTTGTATGGCGTATTGTTTAATGACTCTTTCATGAAATCCCACCAAAATTATTCTGTCCCTGTCTTGTGGAACTCCATATTCAAGTGCATTTACTAATTGTTCGGTCATCGAATAACCATACTCTTTAAACTTTGATTTGAGTTCTTCAAAGAATTCACGATGTCTTGCTGTACGATAAAGTCCTTTTACGTTTTCAAACACAAAGAAATCTGGTAACGTTTGGCATATCAAATTGGAATACACTTCTGATAATTTACCATTCTCGCCATCTCTTCCTTTGTTTTTACCGGCTACCGAGAAATCAGGACATGGAGGACCTCCGATGAAACCTGTTAGAGTTTCACTCTGAGATTCTTTTACATATTTTTTTAACTCTTCAACGTTTTGGTTGTTGATAGTTAGATAGGATGTTATATCGTCGATGTGATGTCCGTATTTAGGCAGAGGAAGATTCAATTTCTTTCTTGAATGTTGATAGACATCATTAAATGGTTTATGGAACTCATTCACATAAACAATTTTATAATTGCCTTCTAGTTCGAAGCCAAGATCTAAGAATCCTGCGCCAGAGAAAAAAGAAAATATATTCATATATGACTATTCAAAGCATTGTATTAGGTGAAAATTATTTTCCCAACTGCTAGTTGTTATTGTTGGACATATTTGGTAGAAATAACCTTTTCGTTCGTTTACTATTTTTGTCTTTTTAGCCATATTCTATCTCCTCACCAATTCATTTAAGTCAACATCAAGCACATCTGCAATCTTCAGAAGATATTCTAATGAAGGTTGCAGGGTATTTGTACACCACTTTGAGGTCGTTGCCTCATCTTTACCTATCTGTTGAGCGAGCCAACGGTTTGTCTTCTTCTTCTCTACGAGAACAAGTTTTATTCGGTTCAGGTCTTTTGTTGTCTTATCCATATTCTAAAAAATGTAAAGGCAAAGGTAACAAAAAAAATGATATCTCGCAAGAGGGGAGTGCGATTTGTGGAAAAATGCTATCATTTTTCCACAAAAGTTAGAAAGATATCATAAACTTTATCACTTAAAATCTAAGTTTCGAGGGCATATAATGCAATATGCACATAATAT
>JAZLIN010000144.1:0-1505 GCA_045617365.1 Prevotella sp.
GCAGTAGCCAGCAGCAGGAAGGAATATGCTGTTGGATGCGTAATCACCCTTACCCTTAAAGATTCTGCCACTCACGCCTGTGCCCTTATAATTATCTGTCCATTCTGATTCACATTTATCAGAATGATCCTCGTTGGTTAGTGTATTAAGTTCTGCCTCAGTCGGCATACGCCATGCGTTGCCCCAGAGTTTTGTGGCGGTATCGTCTGTGCTTGCAAGATTACCAGAGCCTGTATTAGTGGTGTTATGGGCACCATTCCAAGTAATACCATCGCCATTTTTATAAGATCCACCCCATGTGTAGTAGCCGCCATAATCCTCTGCCGTTAGACTTGTAAAACCTACGTTACACTCAGCAAACTTAGGGCCACCTGCCCACAGCTGCACCCACTTTATTCCATAATAGACGTCGTAGATGTTCGTCATTTGTGTGCCTGTTGTTGAAGGATTTACCTGCACCTTATACACCGTACCCAGCGTAACATTCTCCTTTGGTGCAGCTATCACTTTTTGATTTGTAAAGTCATACAGGCCATACCAAACGTTACCCGATACATTCTTTGGAGGTATAACAAAATATACTTTCTCATTAGCTGGTACAGTAAATTTCTCAGCATTGTCGACAACACTAGTATATCCTGAACCAAGTGTGAAAGAGGATTTAGAAGAAATATACGTATACCTTAATCCATTCCAGCAATACTTATTCGTATCTGTAATCTGGCCGACCACTATGTTGCTAGCTGTATTGTTGTGTACACAAGCCAGGGCGTAAGGAGCAGACAGATTAGCACTTATTGACTCGTCATCTACACTTACATTACCGAAGAGGAAGCAGTCCTCTGGGTCTGAAATGGCAATCGGGATGTTGATGTTCATAATATCCAAGTTGCCATAGGAATCAGGCATTACATCTCCAACACTGGCGCCTACGTAGGCATATTTAAGTTCTGAGAGCTCAATGTTAGATGGCACCTCGCCTGTAAATACGTCTTTGCTAGCATCGTAGGTGAAAGCAATCTCTTCAAAAGACTCCCAAGGATACTCTTCATTATATGCAAACGCAAACACCTTCACCTCATCGCCATCCTTCCAGCCAGTGATGCGGAAAGCATCTTCCTTGCCATCAATGCCCTCTACGGCAACGCGGGTCTCAGCGCCCATGTCGGCTGTAGCCTTGAGGGTGACGATGCGGGTGGTAGGCTGCTCTGGAACTACAGGCTCATCAATCACAGGGTCATTCCCACTCGAGCATGCAGTCATCATCGTCATGCTCATGGCCAGCATCAGCGCGCTGGCAATAGTATAGAACTTTTTCATTGCTTTGTCTGTTTTAAGTTATTACCAGTCTACCTCTTCTCCGAAGGGATCTCCGTCCACGCTGAATGCTGCCGTACTCGTGCAGATGATATCTGCCTCACTAATCTCTACCACGTTGATCTGTGGCTTGGCATACGGCTTCCGCTGGAAGTCCGCAGCTGTATAAGTTTGTTTCTTCATTTATA
>JAZLIN010000145.1:0-9174 GCA_045617365.1 Prevotella sp.
GTTACCAATCACGATCGCGATATAGAACCCGATAATGTCCAGTACGTTTTCTGCCAGATAGTCCACCGGTACACACATGTAATAGAAAGCGTCTGCCACACAGTGCGGGAAACCGCACATGATGAAAAGTGGTACTCCGAAGAGCAATGGCAGATTCTTACCCTGACGGGCAAATGTGACAGCAGTGGTCATGATGAAACCGCAACCTATAGCGAGTACCCCTCCACGCAATGGCCCCATCTGCAGACGACCTTCCAGTATCTTCTGAGCAACGTCTTGCAACGGCATGGGAGAGCACCTGACCAGCATGGCTACGGCCAGACATCCTAACAGATTGCCGCCCAAGATAAATAGCAACTGACCCACTTCATTCTTTTTTATGAAACCTGCAGTGCCTGTATATAACTTCAGTGCATAATGAACCACGGTGAGGAGCCCGAAAGCAAAAAGTACAGCACCTATGATGCTTTTCTCGGCTAGATAACCGAAACCAGCTATGCCTATGCAGAAACCTGCAAGAAAGGATGAACGTAATATCATTTGTGTCGTCTGAGGGTATTGGTTATTGATGATTGGGAATGTTTATTTCTCCTTGAAGTTGGTTACATTATCGTATGTCACGCGTTCGCCCTCCTTGTTGGTAATGGTAACATCTGAGAACGTGATATTCTTGGCATAGTGCATCTCAGCACCCTTATCGCAGACGAAGAGGGAAGAGGAGAGAGACAGGTTGTCAAGAGGCATCTCCGGGAGACCATTGAAATATATGGCACGCTTGGCTCCCTGGCATGTGATACCAGAGATGCTGATGTTGCGGAAACATGGAGTCTCTTCTGTCACAGGTGGTACGGTCTGTGATGATGACGTGTCTTCGTCAGCCTTGCCTGCCACAGGTTTGTTGGCATAATAGAGGTCGAATGTAAAGGCATCGCCGGAGATGGCTACCATATTGATACCATCAATGAAGATATTTTCGACAACACCACCTCGTCCTCTTGTTGACTTCATTCTCAGACCTGTATCCGTACCATTGAAGAGGCAGTTGTGAACGTAGATGTTTCTTGCACCGCTTGACATCTCTGAACCTATGACGAAACCGCCATGGCCATGTAGCACCGTACATCCCTCGATGACGACATTCTGGCAAGGCATCTTCCAGTCACGACCTTCCTTGTCCTTTCCGCTCTTGATGCAGATGGCGTCATCGCCAACGTCAAAGGTTGAGTTACGTATGATGGCACGGTTGCATGACTCCAGATCCAGTCCGTCTCCGTTCTGTGCATACCAAGGGTTGCGTATGGTGACATGGTCAATGGTGACATCCTCACACTTCAGAGGGTGAGTATTCCATGCAGGTGAATTGCTGAGCGTAACATCCTTAAGGAGAATGCGCTGACAAGATGTAAACTCCAACAGCACTGGGCGTTCCAACACTCTTCTCATGTCAGGATTGCCAGGAGTACCAGCCATCTCATCATCCTTGGCATCAGGATACCACACCTTTTTCAGTTCTATACCCTTACCAGAGGTCAGTTCTTTCCACTGAGAGTCTGTAAACTTTCCTCTCTTTGATGGACGCCAGTACTGTCCCTGTCCATCGAATGCGCCGGTACCAGTGATGGCTACGTCATGTTTGCCTTGAGCCCACAGCGGTGACATCCTACGCTGGGAGTTATTGCCTTCATAGATGGTATTTACCACAGGGTAGGCATCAAAGTCGGCAGTGAAGAGCACAAGGGCTCCCTGCTCAACATGCAGTTCGGTATTGTTCTCAAACTGTATCGGGCCAGTGAGCCAGATACCGGCAGGAACTATGAGTTTGCCGCCTCCTTTGCTTGCCAGATGCTTCATAGCCTTTGAGAATGCTTCTGTACAAAGCGTACCTCCGTTGCCCACTGCACCGAAGTCTTTGACGTTAACACTGTAATCAGGTATGGCAGGTAGTGCCACTTTGGGCATGTCGAATGGACACTGTGCCTGTGTAGGCACAACGGCCATGAATGCGAGTGAGAGAATTGCCGCGAGGGCGATGATAGTTTTTTTCATATTAGTTGTTTTGTGGTTGGGTTACTTATCTGCAACCTTGATCTTCACTCTCTCTCCGCTTTTGTTGAGAATGAGCATAGACTTCAGTATCTTCTGACCGGTGATGGTAGTGGTGAGATTCACCACTGAACTTTTCTGAGCTTCAGGATGTAGTCCAGTACAGCTGATGGTACTTACGTTGTCCCATCCCTCTATCATAACCGTCGTTACCTGCCACTGGCCATTGTCGATGGTGATGGCCTTGGTACCATTGCGCAGGGTAGAGACCGTCTCCTTGATGCCGTTGCCAATGTCAGGCAGCGCATAGAATCCCATGTGGAGTTCTGTGCTTGCCCCATTTGCATTTACCGTATCTACACGCATGAGTGAGTTACCATTCACACATTCTGACAATGCTATAGTGACAGGAGAGTCAGCAAATGACGCTTTGCGGCAGAAAGAACCATCTGTACGCATACCCTCACCAGTGTAAGAGTTTATGGACTGCCATTTGCCCTTCTGATTCTTTACAGAGTAGCACATAGCTACCTCACCATCTTTCTCTCCGTCTGCCTGCCATGGCAGAGATGAGTTGTAGGCAAAGCGGTTGTAGTTTTCCAGACCGTAATAGAAACCTGAGTTGCGTGTGAAGACGTTGCGGAATTCCGACATGCCCAGTGCAGGGTAGTTGACGGTCATTATCTTTGTAGGCTTGGAATACAGCACATGTGGCTGCTTTGCCTTCATCTTGCTCCATGGACCTTCCGTCTCAACGGCAGTCCAGAACGGATTATCTGCTGGCATATAGAGAGCAAGGAACAGTTTCGCCATCCAGAACACGCTACCACGACAACTGTATGCCTGAAGACATGGCTCGAAGTGTCCGTAGAAACCGAGATTTGGCAATCCGTCCTCAGCCATAAAGTCCTTGTTGCCTATAAACTGCATAAGTGCACCTGAGCATATACGGCGCATCCAGCCATAGTCTATGTCCTTGCCCTTGCCTTCCGGAGCCAGCAGTCCGGTGAGAGCCAGTGGTATAGAGGCACCCATGCGGTATGTTATGCTTCGTCCCCACATTTGCAGTTTTCCATCGCGTCCGAACATATAAGGGTAATGTCCCGGTATGTCTGCCAGTCGCTCCATGAAGAGCGCAGCTTCTTTAGGATAGTGTGTCTTACCATAGCTAGCAGCCCACAGCGGACCGTACATCTGAAATGCCCACATGGAGTAGTAGTCTAGAAGAGGAGCATCGTGATACCATCCGTCGCCCACGTAGGCATCGAGATTCTTGTGCAGCAGTTCCTCGAGATAAGTCTTGTTGACCTTGTATCCCTGACCGTCGAGGAAACTGAGCAGGCACATATTGAAGAAGCGCCAGTTCATATCTATGGTACCAGCCTCTGCGTATGTGGTGAACACCTTTGCCAGGGAGTCACGGGTCTCCTGTGGCAGTGGAGTCCAGAATACCTCCGGAGCCATGAGCAGCGAAACACTCAAACCGCCCAGTTCCACAAGCTTCTGTCCGCCATGCCCCCTACCTTTGTGAGGTGGCAGATATGTAGGACTCTTAGGGTCAAGGAACATAGCTATCTGGTGGCGGTAATAGTCGCCAACAGGTATGCCGTTAAGGATCAGCGAAGGGTTCTCCTTGAGCAACGGACCTGCCAGGAACATGGTTCTGCAGAGAGCCTCCATGCGTGCCGTAGGTATTTCCCAATCGTTGCGCGGGTATGACTTGCCCTCCTGCTTTGGCAATTCCATTGGCGAATCCATGTCTTTCACATACTGGAAGGCAGACGATAACAGATACTCGTCGGCTTGTTTCCAGTTATCGCGTGTCATACCGGTGTAGGGACTCAACTTCTTGTCAGGATTGCTGACCGTAAATACCTTTGCATCAATCGACAGCGCCATTAATGCTGTCGCTATACATATCATTATCTTCTTCATTATTGTTCTTTATATTCAATGTGCTTTGTCGATTATCTATTCCTGCAGATTAATGTCCGAACACCAGTTTGCCCTTTGGTGTAGAACACTTTACTCGCTGGTCAATCATGCCATCTCGTAGTATGGTAAGGTAAGTGCCATCATGCGTCACGGTGATAGTGCAACTGCCTATCTTGCGTGGCTGATACCATTTACCATCCGTAGTGTGGCGATTGTCGGTAGCCCAACTGTCAGCTGTGGCGAAAATGTTGCTGCTGCGATACTCCTTGCCGTTGACCAATAGAGTAGGGTAGTATGTCTCCTTATTTATATAATATGACACATTGCCCCATGTGAACACCTCGCCGCCATAGTTGTCCGCGTCCATCTTCAGCGTAGTCTCATACACTTTGGTGCCCTTGCCCTGCGCCTTGCGCTTAGGCAACTGCACGTCTGACATGATGCTCGTAGGATAACCCTCCGGATAGCGTGTGTTTACCAGCCAGTAGTAATAGTCGCCATTCATCCATGTCAGGCGCAGCGGACCATTCTTTGACGCCTTGTCCGAACTCTCCGTACTCATATACGAGGACTTTGATTTCAGCGTACCTTCGATTACGTAGGGACGCACATTATTCTTTTTTGAACCGTATGTTACAGGGAGCATGGAGAACAGTTCATCGCCCTGCTCCGTCATCGTGTATTTCACTATCTCATAGACACCCTTCATAGGCACCGAGCAATACACTACGTTAGGTTCGTCACGATCTATCGCCATACCTCCTGAATAACAGTTTTCCGTTGATGGAGACTGATGAAAATGCCCGCCGCCATTGGCTATGAAAGTCTTCTGCCATAACTCACCAGTCCATCTCACATAGTAATAGTCATGCTTCTTCTTATCCTCCGATATTCTTGTCATGGCTATCACCGGAGTACCATCAGCCTTCAGAGCCATGTTCCATAGCCAGTCACGCCTCTTGCTAGGGTGATCCACCACCATGTAGGGATTGGCCAGGAAGAATTCTTCCGTCTTACGTACAGCAAACGGAGCGCCTTCACCCACAGTGCTCACCTCACGTCCCTTGATGTCAGCCAACTTATGAGTTTTGATATCAAAAGAGTTGAAGTAAACCCAGTTAGGAGACTCATTATCAGGATGTCCCGTGGTGTATGCCAGGTATATCTTATCCTTGCCGTTGCTCATGTACTTGGCGTAAGGTCGCGCACCGCTACTCTGCACCATCTGGTAAGGTCCCCAGTCAAAGGAGACGTTATCATTGCTGTCAGGCATCGTCATGCGTGCCACGGTAGGATGCCATCCTATGCCTCGCCAGCACATGTATATATGGTCTGGGTCATCCGAGAGGATGAAAGGATTAGGGTAGGTGGTATTGTGATCCGTCTCCAGCCTCTTCTCCTCTCCCAGCGAAGTGATATCTCCCTTGCGCTGCGATATGCGGTAATAGAAACACTTCTCGTCCGTATGCCGGCTGTAGAATATCATCACCCTTTCGTCAGGCAATACCAGGAACGAAGGGTTGTCATGGTCATCAGGCTGAAACCAACTGCGCACCAGCACCTCTTCGCTCGTGCCTTTCCTGTAGTCTATCTGTGTGGCCTTGATGTTGCCATGCACGTCAATGTAGCCCACATAGGTGGCGTTGATGCTGCCATCGTGGTTTTCGTAATGCAATGCACGAGGGTCGGCAAACCAGCACCAGGCACCTTCCTTGGCTAATATGCGACCTGTGCCCTCTGCGCTTAAACTGATCGTCCCAGAGAGAATTAGGGTTAGTAAGACAAATAATCTGAAAATCATGTTAAATAGTTTGTTTAATAGTTCTTCTCAATCGCAAAATTACAAATATTTTGACAAATAAACAAGTATTTATAGTAGTTTTAGAAGAAAAAGATGTAATTTTGCAATAAAATTCACCACGTGATGCAATGCCGGAATAAACTCAATGGATAAATTAGCGTCAAACAAAAACACTTAACAACATAATAAAATGCATTTTAACGTAAAACAACAGATCTTTATGTATGTCATGTCTATGACCGCGATAAACGCCATCGCTGCCAATAGCACAGAGACAACTGACAGTACACTCATTCCAGGCGTTGTAGTAACAGGTTCACGCGCCACCATAGATGTAAGACATCTGCCTACGACTATTACGGTAATAGACCGCAACACATTGACAGCCAAGCAGAATAGCAACATCCTCTCAACCGTTGCCGAACATGTACCAGGCATGATGGTAACATCAAGAGGCATGATGGGATATGGTGTCAGCACAGGCGCAGCTGGCGGTATGTCATTGCGCGGACTCTCCTCTGGTACAGGACAGTTCATGGTGCTCATTGACGGTATGCCACAGTACAACGGACTCTTCGGCCACAGCATAGCTGACAGCTATCACACCCTGATGGCAGAGAAAGTAGAGGTGTTGCGTGGACCTGCCTCTATGCTCTATGGCAGCAATGCCATGGGCGGCGTGCTCAATATCGTGACGCGCAGACAGCAGGAAGATGGATGCCGCACGACATTCAACCTCGCTGGCGGCAGTTGGGGTACTGCACAGGCAGAGGCATGCAACCAGTTCCGTGCCGGACGATTCTCAAGCACTGTGACTGCACAGTACGGACGTTCTGACAACCACAGGGCTAACATGCCATTCCAGCAGTTCGGCGGTATGATAAAGCTCGGCTACGAGTTCTCGCAAAACTGGAATGTAAGCGGTATGATAGACATGATACACTTCAATGCCTCTAACCCTGGCAGCATTAGCATTCCAAAGACTGAGAACGACCAGTGGATAACACGCGGAGCTGCAAACCTTGTCATCAGCAACCATTTCCGCACTACATCCGGTGCACTGACCATCTACGACAACTTTGGTTTTCACAAGATCAACGATGGTTACAACACCGTGGGCGGCACGCCACAGACTGACCTCTTCCGCTCAAAGGACGCCGTGGCTGGTGCTTCGTGGTATCAGACTGCTACTTTCTTCGACCATAATCCACTCACCCTCACCGCAGGTCTTGACTATCAGCACATCTACGGTCGCGCATACTACACCAACAGGGAGACTGGCGAATTAGTCAAGACCCAGAAGCGACTCATGCAGAGCACCCATGCCCACGAAAATGAGGTGGCGGAATACCTGCAGATGCGTAAAGAGTTTGGACGATTCTTCACACTCGACCTTGGCATCCGTCTTGACTGGCATTCTACGGCAGGCACTGAGTGGGTACCACAGATGGGCTTCGTACTGCGACCAACCGAAAACTCTACCTTCAAGGCTACCATGAGCAAGGGTTTCCGTAACCCTACCACAAAGGATATGTTCCTCTACGGCACAGCAAACAGCGAGACACTCCATGCTGAGTCTATGTGGAACTACGAAGTGGCTTGGCGTCAGACTATGGCACAGGGAGCACTGGCATACGGCATCAACCTCTTCCTCATCGATGGCGACAACATGATACAGACCGTAGCAGGTAAAAATATCAACTCCGGCTCTTTCCTTAACAAGGGCATAGAGGCAGACCTGCGCTGGAATGCCAGCGAGCACCTCTCGTTCTCTACCAACCACAGCTATCTCTACATGAACACACCAGTGGTGGCAGCACCAAAATACAAAGGCTATCTCGATGCTACCTACACCTGCGGCAAGTGGAGCGCAACCATAGGTGCAATGCACGTAAACGGACTCTACACATCCGTAGGTCAAAACGAGCAGAAGAACAACTTCACACTTCTTAATGCCATCGCTCGCTATCAGTTGCTACCATACATGACGGTATATGCCAAGGGTGACAACCTCCTGGCACAGGACTATGAGATCAACCTTGGCTACCCTATGCCAAAAGCCACATTCATGGCTGGCGTAGAAATAAAACTGGGTAAGTAAGCCCTAACCAAAACAATAAAACCACCGTTCCTTGCGTATCACCGCAAGGCCCACCAAAACAACAAACAATCATGAAAAAACTATTCTTTACATGCCTCATGGCAGTAGCTGCCATGACATCGACAGCACAGAGCAAGGTGTATGTCACACGCGACATCTCACCTGAAAGTCTCGTAAAGATCTACAACGCCCTCGGACGAAAGGCAGAGGGCAGGGTAGCCGTAAAGATCTCTACTGGAGAAATGGGCGGCAATAACTACCTTAAGCCACAGCTGATCAAGAAGTTGGTCAAGAAGGTTAAAGGTACCATCGTAGAGTGCAACACCGCTTATGGCGGTTCGCGACAGGACGTCAAGAAACACTGGGAAACCATCAAGGCACACGGATTCCTTGATATAGCAAAGGTTGACATCATGGATGAGTTCGGGGAGATAAAGATTCCTACCCAGGACACAACATGGCTCAAATACGACATCGTGGGCGAGCACATACAGAACTACGACTTCATGATCAACCTTGCACACTACAAGGGACATCAAATGGGTGGTTTCGGCGGTGTATTAAAGAATGCATCCATCGGCGTGGCTTCCACGGCAGGCAAGGCATATATCCACTCACACGGAGTAACCGAAAAGACTCCAGAGTGCTGGCAGCATACCAGTCCGCAGGATGCTTTCATCGAGTCCATGGCAGCAGCTGCTCAGGCTGTACACAACTATTTTGACAATGGCAAGAAGATACTCTACATCGCCGTAATGAACAATATGTCTATCGACTGCGACTGTTCCAGCCATCCTGCAGCACCTCTCATTGCTGACTACGGCATCATTGCTTCCCTCGACCCTGTAGCTCTTGACCAGGCAGCCTTTGACATCGTGAGCCAGATACACAATGACGAGCACAACAACACCAAACCTCTCCTTAACCGTATTGCTAAGCAGCACGGCACACACATCCTCGAATGGGGTGAGAAGATTGGTTTGGGTTCTACACGCTACGAACTCATAAGCCTCGACAAGAAGTAACCCCAAAGTTGGTTGGCCAAGCAACCAGCTACCATACCTTGCGCATCTCCGCAATGCATACAAAAATGCACAGACTCCGTCATAGAGTCTGTGCATTCTTTTTTTGTCTGTCGTAAGTACCTTGACTACGTAAGCATCCATTAAAATACACATTGTAGCAGTTGTAGATTTGTTGTACCTTTGCACCCGCAATATTGCAACAGAACTACAACTGCTATTATTATGACCAAAGAAGAATTTGCAGAATTACAGTTTCGCCACCAAGAAAG
>JAZLIN010000146.1:0-5449 GCA_045617365.1 Prevotella sp.
GCTTGGCCTCCGACTTACCCCCAAAAAACGCCCATGAACTGGAAAGACCTTATATCAAACAAACGCCTCGGACAGGAGCTGCGCCATACAGAGCGACATGATGACCGCTCTGAGTTCAAGCGTGACTATGACCGTCTGATATTCTCAGCACCATTTCGCCGCCTGCAAAACAAGACACAAGTATTTCCGCTGCCAGGCAGCGTCTTCGTGCACAACCGATTGACCCATTCCCTTGAAGTTGCCAGCCTTGGCATGTCGTTAGGCAATGATGTGTCACGTGATATCATACGCCGCAATCCAGAATTGGCAGGCTCGCTCGTGGAAGAGTTAGGTACCATCGTCTCCACTGCGTGCCTGGCACATGATTTGGGCAATCCGCCGTTTGGCCATTCCGGTGAGAAAGCCATACAGACATTCTTTACCGAGGGCGAAGGACAGACTCTCAGACGATATCTGCGTCCGCAGTTGTGGAACGACCTCATACACTTTGAGGGCAATGCCAATGCCTTCCGCCTGCTCACCCATCGTTTCAAAGGAAGACGCGAGGGAGGATTTGTCATGACATATACTATGCTCGCCAGTATAGTGAAATATCCATATTCGTCTGCCGCCGCAGGTAAGAAGGGAAAGTTCGGCTTCTTCGAACCGGAAGAGCATATCTTCCGTAAGGTAGCCGATGACCTCGGTATGATACGTCTCTCTGCTGATAACGAACCGCTGCGCTATGCGCGTCACCCGCTGGTATATCTCGTGGAGGCAGCCGATGATATATGCTATGAGGTGATGGACATAGAGGATGCACATAAATTGCGTATCATCTCTTTTGAACAGACCATGCAACTCCTCCTTGACTTCTTCGAGGACGATGTCAAGCAGAGCATATTGCAGAGGATAGAGAATGAATCCATCACTGACCATAACGAACAGGTGGTATATCTTCGTGCCTGTGTCATAGGCAAACTGGAGAATGAGTGCGTTAAGGCATTTTTTGCCAATGAGGAC
Source organism: Prevotella sp. (assembly GCA_045617365.1). GTDB lineage: Bacteria > Bacteroidota > Bacteroidia > Bacteroidales > Bacteroidaceae > Prevotella. The sequence goes on from JAZLIN010000146.1 coordinate 1,003, forward strand.
GCCATTATGAATGGTACCTTCGTGAAGGATGACGGTAATCCGGCATGTCTCATAGACCATATCAGCGAACGACAGTACAGGGCGTATCAGAATTGTTCCAAGATTGCGATAGAGAGGATATACAACTCCAAGCCAGTCCTTGACATCGAACTTGGCGGCTATCGCATCATGGAGACCCTTATGCAGCAGATGATAGATGCTGTGGTCAACCCTGATCGCTTCTATTCACAACAACTGCTGCGCCGTGTCAGCAGTCAGTATGAGGTGGATGCAGAAAACCTGGAGGAACGTATCATGGCAGTCATCGATTTCATCTCTGGCATGACCGACGTATTCGCCCTTGATTTCTACCAGAAACTCAACGGCGCCAGCCTGCCTATAGTATAACCGTATAACCTCAGAAATAATGAAGATACGCACGTCTGACCAGCATACGCTTCTGCTCTTTGCCATTGTGATAGCTGTGGCGGTATTCCTTGTGCCACAGCTGTCTCCTGACGGGTTGACAGACAAAGGCCCCACTGATACTACCAGACGCAAAGGCAAGGCGGGTCAGTACTTCGCTCAACCGAACGTAGGTTACGGCGATGGTTCTGTGGCATCTGATGCTCAAGGCGAACTGTTCTACTTCGACCCAAATACGGCAGATAGCACACAATTGCTGCGTCTTGGACTGCAACCCTGGCAGGTGCGCAGCATATACAAATACCGCTCCAAGGGAGGCCGCTATCGCCAGCCATCCGATTTTGCCCAGCTCTATGGACTTACCCTCAAGCAGTACCGACGCCTTGAACCGTATATACGCATAGAGAAAGAAGTCATGGCGCGAGACGTCATAGCGCGTTCCCCTGGTAGGACAGAGACGTACGGTACATCCGCAGGATCCACGGATAAACCACGCTATCCGCAGGGCGAACAGAAACTGTCTCTCGGGCAGAAGGTGGACATAAATACCGCTGACACCACACTCCTCAAACGCATACCAGGTATAGGGGCGTACTTCGCACGCCGCATAGTAGAACTACGCAATAGACGCCAGGCTTTCGTAGATCCGGAGGAACTACTCACCATACGCAATTTCCCAGAGTCGGCATTGACATATATGACGGCATCCGCCAATTTCCCCGCCATACACATCAATCGTATGACGCAGAAGGAACTGCAGGCCCATCCGCTTCTCAACTATGTTCAGGCACGTGATATCGTAGCATTGAGACGCACGGCAGGCACCATCAGCAGCCTGTCCGATCTCTCGGCGCTGTCTTCTTTCACACCATCCCTCGTGAAACGCATAGCCCCCTTCGTTGCATTCGACTAAGTCGTAACCCTATAACCGTACAACCATAAAACCGTACAACCATAAAACCGTACAACCCCATAAAACCGTACAACCCCATAACCGTACAACCATAACACCGTACACCCGTATGAAACATCTCATAATCCTAGCCCTGCTGATTCTTTCGCTCGTTGCATGCAACAGAAGCGATGAGGCACCTGCCCAGGAGGAACAGACACTTGACACCATACCTATGATGATACAACTGGTGCATGACTGCTCCAGACTGTACACCGCTGAGTATAAGGTGCATAAGATAGTAACCCATGATGATGCCGTCAAGTTTAATGGCAAACTCATGGGCAAGGCCGTAGATATAAATCTGCCTATGGGCAAGCGTAAGGTTGCCATACCTATCAATGCCACACTCAAGGCATATATAGACTTTTCCACATTCAGCGAAGACAATGTCAGACGTGAGGGCAACAAGATAGAGGTTATACTCCCGGCTCCGCACGTGGTGTTAACATCGTCCAGCATAGACCATGACGGTATCAGGAAGTATGTATCACTCTTTCGTAGTAATTTCTCAGACGAGGAACTCTCCTCTTATGAGAAGCAGGGACGCAAAGCTATTATAGAGAGCATCCCGCGTCTTGGTATCCTCAATGTGGCACGCCAGAGTGCAGCCAAGCATCTTATACCCGTGATATCGCGACTAGGTATCAGCGAGGAGGATGTCATCATTACGTTTGTTGAACAAGAAAAAGAGAAAGGAGGCCTGACATGGTTCGTAGATTGATAAGCGCCCTCAAGGGGCACCTGCTACTGCTCTGTATTGCCATCATTACTATCATGATAGCAGTCGTGTGGCTGTTGTATAAGACCAAGGATGACTCTCTCTCCATCGGCATCTCTGATGACATAGACTCTACCCCTACACTCGTGGAGCAGGTGCGAGAGATAGGACAGTGGGAGTTTCTCTCTATCAGCGACGAGGAACTCATAGATACTGTGCGTACCGGATTCTTCAGCGACGACGAACTCGTTCGCATCTATTATGGCACGCTGCGCCTCGGCATCGACTTTTCCCAGTGTACGGAGGATTGGGTGATAAAGGAGGGCGACTCCGTACGTCTTGATCTGCCGCCAGTGACGCTCCTTGACGAGAATTTCCTTGACGAGGCAGCCACCAAATCATTCTTCGAGGCTGGCAAATGGACCAATGCAGACCGCAAGCAGATGGCAGAGCGCGCCAAGGCTGCTATGCGTCGTCGCTGTCTGACCAAGCAGAATCTGGATCATGCGCAGAAGAATGCCGAGGAGCAGGTCAAGCGTTTCCTCAATGCAGTGCGAAAGAAAGCCCACCTAACCAACTAGGGGGTCACTTACCTAGAGGATGCATGTAATGGGAAAAAGCAACTAGGATGGTCAAACTCGAACTAAACCTGCAAGATATAGCGTGGTAACGGCAGAGATTATATTACCATCGGTAGCGCTGTAACCTTTTGTGCATCACTACTGGGTGTTGAAGACGGCTGGCATCAGCATGTCTAATATCATCATGCCTGATGGCTGCCTGCATTGGATGTTCCACCGCAAGAAGACATTTGATGTGGACAACGTGTCGCAGGATAGTATCAAGGCTTCGGCTACGCGAATTGTCACCAGAATTGCAAAAGGGCCCTTTTTGCAAAGTTAAAGTGCCCCTTTTGCAGTGTTAAAGGGGCACTTTAACACTGTAAAAGGGGCACTTTAACATTTTCGCGAAAATCATTATAGAGATGGTAGCGAACTTGAATGTGATACCGTAAATGGTGTAATGGCAGAATGATTGTCAGGAAATGACAAAAGTCATTTGAAAAGTGCTCAAAGTTATCAGAAATCAGTTAAATATTCTTAATGTAAGAATTATTATGCGTATATATTCTTATATTCGGAATAATTATATTACTTTTGCAGTCAAATATTAGTAGTTTACAATGAGAATAGTATCACACAAGGCTCTCAAGGAGTTCTATGAACAGCCAGGACATGAAGATGCGAAAGTACCATTGGAACATTGGTATCATACGGCAGAAGATGCCAACTGGAAGAACTTTGCAGAGATGAAAGCAGACTTTGGCTCTGTTGACAGTGTGGGCAACCAACATTATGTGTTCAACATCGGAGGAAATAAATACCGTCTCATTGTCGTAGTAAAGTTCGTTATGGGATATGCATTTATCCGATTTGTTGGTACTCACAAAGAATATGACAAGATTAATGCTTCAACCATCTAAACAACGTGAATTATGAGAAAGATTTCAGAAGATCAATATAAGTTTGCCCTTGAAAGAGTGGAAGTGCTTCTGCCACAGGTGGACGATTCTACCCCGCTCAATGATCCAAAGGCTGTGGAACTGATGATGATGTCCGACATAGTCATTGATTATGAGAAGGAGCATTATCCTATAGAGAAACCAACTGTTGCGGAACTTATCGCAAATGGCTTACAGGAGAACAATATAACCCAAAAGCAACTGGCAATAGAGCTGGGGCTAAGCACCACTCGTGTCAATGATTTTGTCTCTGGCAAATCAGAACCTTCGCTACGTATTGCTGGACGTATTTGCCGCAGGCTAAACATACGACCTGCAGCAATGTTGATGTTGTAAAAAAATATAATACGGATTTTGCCTTCCTTATCATAGATTCTAATTCTAATCATTTTTTGTATGAAAATTTGGAAGGAAAGAACATTCTTCGTACCTTTGCCCTGCTTTACGAGACGTGTCCGCTCTGAAGGATGCACGAGTTCCGAGCTTGCTCGCCTGAGCACCTCCGAAGATAGACAATGTGCGAAGAAGGGTCGATTCAGCTCTTCATCAGGAATGGTAAAGCTGAGATAAACATTCAATCCTGATGTAACTGTAAAAGTCAGCCTGCGGAGAATGACCAGCCGACCTCCCACTCCCACCATAGCAGCAAGGCTCTGCCAAAAGATTGTGTCCACGCTATACATAACCATTTACATCTTAATATAAAGGTGTGATGGCTATGTATTGCCTTTTTTGCGTTTTAACACCTCCGCGCAAAATGTGGCTATGTTTTGAGGTGAATATCTAATAATATTCTTCAAAACTATGGCAACTTACTACATTAGAAGCGAAAACAACGATGGGCTCA
>JAZLIN010000147.1:0-3318 GCA_045617365.1 Prevotella sp.
CAGGGATTCGGTTCTGCTACGGGGCAATATCTCGACATCTGTATCAAGTTCAATACCACCACCTTAACAGGCTATGGCATCCGCTTTATCCGCACCCCGGAATATGACCATGCCGTAGAGACATACCTCGTAGAATACAGCGAGGGCACCGTAACACGCATAAGCCACCCGAAGCGTTGCGACCTATTCCGACCTACCTGCACCGTGATGCTCACGGCAAAAGGCAACAACCTCTCTGCTACAATCAAGCACACCGACCGCAGAACCGGTGAACCAAAGTCACAGACACTGGAAGCACCTATGCCCCACCCCAACTCCTATGCCGGTTTTCACCTGCAGCACACAGGCAGCACGGGGGCATCAGCAACGGTTGTCAAGTCAATCGTACTAAAACCATGACTTGGCACGAATTAGCTATGCCGTTAAAATTGTATAATATTTCAAAAAAGGTGACATATATCATACGTATGTCATCTTTTTTTTGTAACTTTGTGTCATGATACGTAACATTAGACAACTCATACTCACTATACTTGTAGCAACAACTACAATTTCAATACACGCAGCAGAAAAATTCACAGCAGCAGAACAGCAGCAGATCAGCATCGAGACCCCAGGACTCTTTGACCGTTCTGACAGGATTCAGATAGACTTCACTCGCGCTACTGCCAAGGATTATTGTTTTCCGCTGCCAGTAGGCAAACTGTCAAGCAATGCAAAGAACATTCTTGAGATTACAACCAAGAAAGGCGATGCAGTAAAAGCTGTATTCGAGGGTACCGTACGTCTCTCACGCAACATGCCAAACAGCGGCTATACCATCGTGATACGACATAACAACGGACTCGAAACCGTCTATGCCCTCAACGCCCAGAACCTTGTCAAGGTGGGTGACAGGGTAAAGGCTGGACAAACCATCGCCATCGTGGGCGGACAGAAGAATGTGCCTACTCTACAGTTTTATTTCATGGTAAACGGTAACCGCATCAATCCGGCTTCCATCATTGACCCTAATGCGCACACGCTTTACAAACAGACCATCATACTGCGCAAAGTCAATGGCAACATCACCATCAAGACTTCACGAGCAAAAGGCAATGTGAAGGGTGAGGCCATCGATGACAGCAAACCGGCAAAACCAAATGCTAATGCGAAACCTAACGCTGGCGTCAATGCTAATAACAATGCTGCAGCAAACACCAATGCACAGTTGGCACCGGATGCTGACCCATTCCAGGGTAATGCCTTCTTCCGCATCAACCTGGAACAGATACCTTCCAGTCAATGGCGCTACCCTCTTGATGACTCACATGTCATCAGCGGATATGGTGGCAAGCGCAACCATGCCGGCGTAGATATCAAGAACGGTCCTGGCACCAATGTCTATGCAGCCTTTGATGGTGTAGTGACACAGTCAGGTAATTTCTCCGGCTATGGCAAGTGCATCACCGTCAAGCATTACAACGGTCTCGAGACTCGCTATAGCCACCAGTCCAAGAACTTCGTCAACGTCGGCGACAAGGTAAAGGCAGGACAGATTATCGGTATCGTGGGACGCACCGGACGCGCCACTACCGAACACCTGCACTTTGAGACTCGCATAGCAGGACGTGCCTTTGACCCTGCATACATCTTCGACCACGCAAATCACTGTCTGCAGAAAGGTACGTTGCAGTTTAAGAAGAACGGCGGTGTGGCACGACTGAAGGAGGCACCGGGCGGCAGCAATGCAGCAGAAAAAGAAGTGGCTGCAGAGAAAGCACCAAAGGCGACAGCAAAGAAACCTGCTGCAAGAAAGTCTGCAGCAAAGAAGAAGAGAAGATAAAACCCACACAACCACGAAAAAAAACATCGATTATGAAAAAGATTACTCTCTTTCTTGTTGGCATCGCACTTTTGATGACAACATCATGTAGCACAACCGCCTCAGGAGCTTGGAATGGCGCATGGATTGGCGGTGCTATCGGTTCTGCCATAGGTGGTATCACAGGCGGACACCGTGGCAGCGACATCGGCCATCTCATGGGTATGGCTATCGGCGCTGGCACCGGTGCTGCTGTGGGAGCGGCTAACGAAGCTAGCGTAAAAGAGAAGATTGCTGCAAGGACACAGGCACGACATAACGACTCAGACTACGCCTATGTGGACAATGCGCTCGTGGAGATAGACAACGCACGATTTATCAACGATAATAACACCCTGCAGATAAAGGGCGGCGAGACTGCACAGATAACATTTGAAGTACACAATGCCACCGGAGAGGTGCTGAAGAATATCGTCATCGGCGTAAATGAGACCACCGGCAACAAGCGCTTACTCGTTTCACAGCCTATCCTAGTAGAGCATATCCGTCCTCACGGAGCATTAAGATATACTGCAAACATCAGCGCTTACAAGAATCTCAAGGATGGCACAGCAAACTTCCAACTCTATGTCAAGGAGAAGAATAAGCTGATGTGTGAACCTATTGAGTTTGAGGTAGAACTGCAGAAATAACAACACTCTCACACAGACTACCTGATTCATGAAAAATACCCTGTACATAATCCTCGCAGCACTGTGCATCATGGCATGCACGGAACAGCAGAAGAAGGAGCCGAACATTGCCGAGCAACGGGCGGACTCCCTGCAGCGCATCATTGACCAAAAGGACAATGAGCTCAAGGATGTGATGGCTACATTCAGCGAGATACAGGAGGGGTTCAGACTCATTGAGGCAGCTGAGAGAAATGTAACTCTACTAAAAGACGGTGAGGCTACGGACAAGGCGGAACAAATACGCCTTAGCATGCGCAACATACAGCAGCGCATGGAGCACAACCGCGAACTGATACGCCGACTGCAAAAACAGGTGCGCGAAGGCAGTTCACACTCTGAGGAACTGCACAAGGTCCTGGAGAACTTCACCAAGGAGATGGAGGCTAAGAATACCGAACTGGAACAACTGCGCGCCCAACTGCAGGAGAAGGATATACACATAGCCGAACTGGACCAGGCGGTGACCCAGCTTAACACTGACGTGAGCGAACTGCAGGAGGAGTCTGCACAAAAGACGGAGACCATCAACGAACAGGACAAGATCATCAATACTGCATGGTATGTCTTCGGCACAAAAAAGGAACTACAGGAGCAGAACATATACCTCAAGGGTAAGGTACTGCAGTCTAACTTCAACAGAAACTACTTCACAAAGATTGACATCCGTATAGACAAGGAGGTGAAGCTCTACTCTAAGTATGCGCAGATTATGACTCCTCACCCTGCCAGCAGTTACACTCTTCAGCCGGACGCCCAAAAGCAGTACGTGCTTCGCATAAC
>JAZLIN010000148.1:0-2122 GCA_045617365.1 Prevotella sp.
TTTCATGTGCGGAAGCACGTGATTATTCTATGCATTCATCGTCAGCGAACTCCATGCGCATAGCTCTGACTTGGGCATCAGCTGACATAGGGAGGAACGCCTTGTGTGCTGAGAGTGGCATCTCATCATTCATCCTGTAGAAGCAGAGCTTGTTCTGACCGTAAGAGAGCATGTAGAAGAAGAAGGTGCCATAGTCTTCCTGTGTAGTTTTCTCGTCCACACCACGGAACATATTGTCATCAACATTGTCCGCAGCTTCGTTTGTCGGTGTCAACTTCATTTTGTCACTCACGTCAGAATAAAGCAATACAGCTTCGCCCTTCGGCAGAATGTTGCCCTCAATCTTGTTGAGCTTCACCACCAGTTCACCTGCGTTATTTTCAATAGTGGCCGTGTATGCTTGCACGCCATGTGGCAAGGTGTAAGCACAGTTGCTGTCATAGAACGTTGTGTAAAAATTGCCCTCATTGTCAGGGTCCTCGTTTGCGTTGAGAACGGTGTTTGCAAGGTGGTATTCCAGACATGCCTTGAAGGTAGGCGAAGCCTCATGCCATGTGGCTACACTGATTTGGGTGACTTCAAACTTTACGATGTCACCCTTCTTCAATCCATGCAAATACTGAATGTTCACACCTTCAAAAGAGTCTGTTTGGGTGAAGCTATACACCTCAGTAGAAACTTGTGTCTCAGCATCCTTTACATAGATTTTTATAGCAAATCTTCCATTAACCGTGTTTTCCTGATTCTTCATCCACACCAGGCGTGCATTGGCTACGTTATTTCCTTCTACGGTAAACTCTGCATAGCGTGGTGTAATAGACCAAGCTGTAGCATTGCTGAATGTTGTTTCGGCAGCCCAGTTCATATTCACGTCCCAAGTCTCAGTGTTGTCAAATTCCACCACTTCAAACTCGCTTTTGCCTGTAATAGGGTTTGATGGCAACTTGGCATAGACCACAGCCTTGGCAAGGTCTTGTCGTGTCAGCTCATTGGTACATACCGGGTCAGAATAAAACCTATGACTCTCGGTATCTTCCCAGCACTCTACTGTAAAGCCGCGGGAACTTAATGTTGGGTCGCACACCTCATGGTGTACGATCTCTGCCTGCGCCGTGGCAGACATGCATGTCAGTATCACGAGACATGCCGACAGTATATAGAACAAATGCTTCATATTTGTTTATTTTTGGGATTACCACTGAACGCCCCAGATAGTCGAGCTTGTCGAACCCTGCTGGGAATCGTCCACAAAATCATCGTTCAGACTCAAAAAAGAAAGGCCCGGAACGTCCTCTTCAAAAACGAGCTTACTCTCATCAAAGGTGACGGGCTTGATGTGGTTGGCTGCAACTGCAACGCCGTTTGTGGAATTAAGGGAGCACTTCTCGCCCCTTACGTTCACAATCTCAATCTTGGAATAGTTGCCTGCAGGGAGGGCAATGCAGAAGTCCATCGAGGTGGAAATGCTCACTTCGGGGTCGCATATAAGGGTGTAGGTCGTCTCGTTGCCGCCAGACGTTGTGCCGGTGACAGCGATGCTCTTCACACTGACTCCATTCTTGGTAAGGTTGAGTTTCATCAGACCGCACTGGACAGTGAAGGTAAGGCTGTTGGCCGAGGTCTCAGAAGCGGTCATATAGAGCTTGCCTGCAGTGGCCGAGTAGGTCTGTTCCGTTGCCGGCTCGGTTCCGTATGCAGCAGTGTAAGGGCCATCTCCAAGAGCAGTCTCGCCTGCCTTGATTTCGAATGTGGCCTTGCCGGATGTTTCGTCGATGCTCTGGATAGAATAGACAGCTGATTTCCTGGCGGCATCCGTAACGGTAATCTCATCCGTCGTTTCCCATGCCAACTTTCCATCAGACAGGTCAAGAGTCGTCTTGGTAGCGCCGGGCTTGATGGTTGCGGTGAATACGGATGATTTTACCGTAGAAACTATGTTATCTTCTGTTCCACTGGCTGGTGTAATCTGCTCCTGGCAGGAAGCGAGTGAAAGCAATGCAGCGAAGGCTGTGAAAAACATTATCTTTTTCATTGTACTGTCCTCCTGTTATTCAAAATCTTTTCCGCCATCCTCATCGATGGTCATGCTGTTGATGCCGTTACTCTGGCATAGCATGCCTTG
>JAZLIN010000149.1:0-12413 GCA_045617365.1 Prevotella sp.
CTGATGATACTTCTTGCGCTCCGTAGGTGCTCAGGCGCAAAGCGGAGTTCAAAATGAGCCAGATAAAAGCCAAAAGATGACAAAAGGACACTCAAACGAAAATGTAAAAATTAACCGGGGTAATTAATAGAACACCCCTTAAAGCATACGACATAGCAAAACAAATAGGGTATGGCCACACGCCATACCCTATTTGCTTGATTCAGAAAGTAATGCAAAGGTTGTCTGATCACTGATTTTTCTTCTTGTCATGCAGCATCAGTTCGTCCACGGTGTGACCGTTGACAAAACAGTCTATGTCCACTGAGGTCCAGACACCCTGCACGTGACCGCTCTCCGAACGCTGCCATAGGTAGATACTGCGACTCGCAGTGCTGAGGCTTGGCTGACGGGAGTAGTTGGCTATCCACAGCGGATAGTGGTCAAAGAGATGCTTGAGGTGCTTCTCGTAGAATCTCTGATTGCTGTATATCACGGGTTTCTTGCCATAGTACTGTTCCAGCAGGTGGGCAAGCATCAGTACGCTGTCACGCAGGTGCTTGGTGCCACCGGTGGATATGCTGGCCTCCTCGATGTCAATCATAGGGATGAGGTCCTGCTCGTCGGAATCCACCATGTACGTGAAACGATTGAAATGCTCCGTGGCAGAGACCTCGTGCGAATAGAATACATACGAGCCCACGGGGATGCCGGCTTGATGTGCTCCCAGTATGTTGTTGTCGTAGCACTCGTCGTAGCCACCGCCTTTGCGCATTACCCTGGTGTAGATGAATTTGGGGCGATTGCTGGACTGTTTCATGTCTTCCCACATGATGCGGCCCTGATGACAGGATATGTCAATGCCGTCCATGTCAGTGTCAAAGGGTGCATTGGCATGGGTGTCATGCGCCGGCCATGTGATGTCCTCAAAGATCTTGGGACGCTTCTTGATAGCCGATGGAGCATTGTACGAGATATAGGCATAGCTCGCCAGTGCCACCGAGGCAAGGAACACTATGGTGGTGAGGGTTATGACGTATGTTCTTACGGGATTTTGCTTCATGTGGGAAGACTGTCACAGTTTCTAAGTAGGTGTGTTACCAGTTGAGGCTGATATTCTCCAACTTCACATCGTGACTCTTGCCGGTGATCTCTACAGGCTTGGCAGAGAGGTTGCTGAAGGAGCAGTTCTTGACGTTGATGTTGTATATCTGGTCCTGGTCATCGAGGCCGTTGATGAGTATGCCGTACTTGGATTTCTGGCATGTCACGTTCTCCATCCATACATTGCGGACAGTAGGGATATGTCCACGCTCAGCAGGCTCGTTTGGCTCATACACCAGGTTGATGCGCATCACAGCCTCGCGGCACTGACCCACCTCGATGTTGCGCATGAAGATGTTCTGGTTGATGCCGCCGCGACAGGTATTGGTCTTGATGCGGAGCACACGGTCCAGGTTAGGAGAGTCCATCTTGCAGTTCTCGGCAAAGATATTATCGCAGCCGCCGCTTATCTCGCTGCCTATCACTACACCGCCATGTCCGTCAGCCATGGTGCAGTTGCGCACGATGACATTCTTACATGGTATGTTGGCACGCAGACCGTCGCCGTTGCGTCCGCTCTTCAGTGCTATGCAGTCGTCACCTGTCTGGAAGGTGCATCCCTCGATGAGTACGTCCTCGCACGACTCTGGGTCGCAGCCATCGCCGTTAGGACCATCGTTGATGACGGTGACATTCTTCACGGTGAGGTTCTTGCAGAATAGTGGGTGCATCACCCAGAAAGGAGAGTTGAGCAACTGTACGCCCTCGATGAGTACATTGTTGCAGCGCACGAAGTTCACAAGCTGTGGACGAAGTCCCTTGCCCTTGCCGAAGATACGCTCAGAGACTGGCACGTTGCGGTCGCTCATGCCGATGAGAGCCTTGCGGCAGTCAGGGTTGAGCTGGCACTCAGGCTGACCGTTATAGCCATGTTCCTTGTTGCCCTTCATGTACCACCAGCGGTCGTTGCTGCCGTAACCATCTACGATGCCTTCGCCGGTAAGGGCTATGTTTTCGCAATCGATGGCATAGATGCAAGGCTGATAGTTCATGCAGTCCAGCCCCTCCCAGCGTGTATATACGAGAGGATAGAGGTCGGTGTCGAATGCAAAGCGGAGCACTGCCTCCTTCTCTATTACGAGATTGACGTTTGACTTTAGGGTGATGGCACCTGTCATCCATGTGCCGGCAGGGATGATGACGCGACCGCCTCCAGCCTTGCAGCATGCCTCGATAGCCTTGTTGATGGCCTTCTGGTTCTTGGCGGCAGTGGCCTTGGTGCTTGCTCCGTATTTTGTGATAGGGTAGTCTTTAGCTTTAAACTCTGGTGCCTTTATGCGTGAGATGATCTGGTCATACACTTGCTGGTCCCATCCCTCGGCCATGAGTGAAGATGGTGAGAGCAACAGCGCCATGATGGCGAGAGTCAGTAAGAGGATTTTTTTCATAGGTCTTGAATTTATTGTTAGTAAGAGATTAATACATATAATATATATAAGGTGTAGAACACAGAGGGGATGAACGTAGTATGGAGAAACAAAAAAGGCGTCATCTCGGATGAGATAACGCCTTGTTTGCAGTTGGGATACCCGGACTCGAACCAGGAAAGGCAGGACCAGAATCTGCAGTGTTACCATTACACCATATCCCAATACTTATCGTAAAATCAACCGCCTCAATAGGTGTTTTTGTTTTACGAGTGCAAAGGTAGTAACTTTTTCTGAAACCACCAAATATTTTTCAAACTTTTTTCGTTTTTCCTTCAAAAAAGTAATATTGGCACTCTTTTGACACCTGTAATGTGGGTGTTCTATGTCATTGTGGCATATTTGGCACATCTGTCAGTGATAATTCAGACGTGGCACGGCCATTGCCTAATAATAGACGTGAGACCGGGAGAGAGGTCTTGACAGAATTATAAACAAAAATAAAATAAGAAAGGAAAATCAAAATGGGAAAGATTATTGGTATCGACCTTGGTACAACAAACTCATGTGTTGCCGTTTTTGAGGGCAACGAACCAGTGGTAATCGCTAACTCTGAGGGTAAGCGCACAACACCTTCGGTTATCGGTTTCGTAAAGGACGGCGAGCGCAAGGTAGGTGACCCTGCTAAGCGTCAGGCTATCACAAACCCTACTAACACGGTGTTCTCTATCAAGCGTTTCATGGGTGAGACTTTCGAGCAGTCTGCTAAGGAGGCTACCCGCGTACCTTATACTGTAGTAAACGAGAACGGCTACCCACGCGTTGACATCGACGGACGCAAATATACTCCGCAGGAAATCTCGGCTATGGTACTTCAGAAGATGAAGAAGACCGCTGAGGACTACCTCGGACAGGAGGTTACTGACGCTGTCATCACAGTACCTGCATACTTCTCTGACTCACAGCGTCAGGCTACTAAGGAGGCTGGTCAGATAGCAGGCCTCAACGTACAGCGTATCGTGAACGAGCCTACAGCTGCTGCTCTCGCATACGGCGTGGACAAGGCTAACAAGGATATGAAGATCGCAGTATTCGACCTCGGTGGCGGTACATTCGATATCTCTATCCTCGAGTTCGGCGGCGGCGTGTTTGAGGTGCTCTCTACCAATGGTGACACACACCTCGGTGGTGACGACTTCGACCAGGTTATCATCGACTGGCCCGCTAACGGATTCAAGGCTGACGAGGGCATCGACCTCACTAAGGACCCTATGGCTATGCAGCGCCTGAAGGAGGCTGCTGAGAAGGCTAAGATTGAGCTCTCTTCATCTACTTCTACAGAGATCAACCTCCCTTATATCTCTGCTGAGGGCGGTGTGCCAAAGCACCTCGTGAAGACTCTCACACGTGCACAGTTCGAGCAGCTCGCTCACGAACTCATACAGGCATGTCTCGTACCATGTCAGAACGCTATGCGCGACGCAGGTCTCTCTACATCTGAGATCGACGAGGTAATCCTCGTAGGTGGTTCAAGCCGTATCCCTGCAGTGCAGACACTCGTAAAGAACTACTTCGGCAAGGAGCCTTCAAAGGGTGTAAACCCAGACGAGGTGGTAGCTGTAGGTGCATCTATCCAGGGCGCTATCCTCAACAAGGAGTCTGGCGTAGGCGATATCGTACTCCTCGACGTTACTCCTCTTACTCTCGGTATCGAGACCCTGGGCGGTGTGATGACCAAGCTCATCGACGCTAACTCGACCATCCCTTGCAAGAAGTCTGAGACATTCTCTACTGCTGCTGACAACCAGACTGCCGTTACCATCCACGTACTCCAGGGTGAGCGCCCAATGGCTGCACAGAACAAGTCTATCGGTCAGTTCAACCTCGAAGGCATCGCACCAGCGCGTCGCGGTGTGCCACAGATTGAGGTAACATTCGACATCGACGCTAACGGTATCCTCAACGTATCAGCAAAGGACAAGGCTACAGGCAAGGAGCAGCAGATCCGCATCGAGGCATCATCAGGTCTCTCTGAGGAAGAGATCAACCGCATGAAGGCTGAGGCAGAGGCTAACGCAGCTGCTGACAAGGCTGAGCGCGAAAAGATTGACAAGCTCAACCAGGCTGACTCTATGGTCTTCTCTACAGAGAACTTCCTGAAGGAGAATGCTGACAAGATCCCAGCAGAGGACAAACCAGCTATCGAGGCTGCCATCCAGAAGCTCAAGGATGCTCACAAGGCACAGGACATCGCTGCCATCGACGCTGCCACAGCAGAGCTCAACAATGTAATGCAGGCTGCATCGCAGAAGATGTACGCTGCAGGTGCACAGCCAGGCGCAGGTGCAGGTCCAGACATGGGCGGCGCAGGTTTCAATGGCGGCGCACAGGGCGGCGCACAGGGCGGTTCTTCTGCCCAGAGCAACGCCCAGGACGCAGACTTCGAGGAGGTGCGCTAGTGTTAGGTAACAAACAATAAACATCGATAATCAAATCCGTGTAACTCAACGAGTTACACGGATTTGTCATTTTAAGACATTTGCTGATTCTTATCGATTTCTATGATTTCATCGCTTTTCTGTGTTCCATATTTGTACCTTAACAAAAAAGTAGAAATTCTTGAACAAATAAATACAAATACTAACAAAAGTCCATTTTGAGCAGAAAATGCCGTTAACTTTGGACTTCAAAATCAACATCTTGCGCGTTATGCCAATAGGAATTGAAATTAACAGAAAATGCGAAATCTGCGGAGCCGTTTTCCGCGTAAAGTATCTGGACACTCGGTATTGTTCAGGTAAGTGTAGTAAGGTTGCCTTAAAACGTAAGCGTGATGCAGAAGCGAGAGAGGCTCGCCTTGATGAAGTTGCTACAAGTATTCCTGATATAAGGGAGTACATCTCCGTAAAGGAAGCTGTAGCAATGTTCAATATAGAAAGAGGTACACTATACAGGTTGATTCGCATAGGTCGAATCCCTGCTGTCAATATTGGAGTCCATCTCACGAGAATCAAACGCTCTGATTTGGAGAGCATGTTTGCTAAACGATCTGAAGCCCGAGAAGAAAAAGCCAAGCCTGTTCCAAAACTTTATAGTTTGGAACCAGAGGATTGTTATACCATAGGTGAGATATGTGAGAAGTATCACATTCACGATTCTTCTGTTTGGAGTCACGTGCGTAAGTATTCCATCCCATCACGCCAGATAGGCAATTATGTCTATGTGCCAAAGAAGGAAATTGATGAATTATATAAGGGGTGTTCTATTAATTACCCCGGTTGATTTTTACATTTTCGTTTGAGTGTCCTTTTGTCATCTTTTGGCTTTTATCTGGCTCATTTTGTAAGTGTCATCAGTCGTTATGCCCGCATAACTCCTTCTTCAACTTACAAACTGATCTCAGCTAAAACTCCAAAATCTGACAAAGCTAATTAATAGAACACCCCATAAATCAGATGTATAATCAAAAATGATAGAGAAAAGATGAAAAAAGCAATGTTACACACTAAGGTGTCGGTAAAGCTTCGCAAATCCGAGCGCCATGATGAATGGTACCTTTATCTTGAAGCCTATCCAGTATTCAAGGCTGGTATGGACAAACCGCAACGTGAACGTGAGTATCTTAATCGTATCGTCACAACTCCAATGTGGGACAAGTCTCGCCCAGCAAGACAAAATACAAATGGAGAACAGTCATTCAAACCCAAGCGTGATCAGAACGGCATCATCATATGCCGTTCAAAGTTGGACAGAGAGACTTGTATCTTCGCTGACAATGTGCGTAATCTTCGTCAGCATGAATATGACAATGCAGAACTATATTCCGATGCAGACCAGGCAATGGCAGATAAGATAGAATTGGGCAAAAAGGACTTCCTTGAATACTTCTCCGAAGTCAACAGGACATTACACCTACATAGCCGAAGTGATATATGCGAAACATGGGATCGAGTTATTCAAATCCTAAAGGTATTTTCAAAGGACAAACCTGTACGCTTTTCCTCTATTAATTTAAAATGGATAGAGCAGGTAAAGAATTATCTGCCAACAGTAAAAGCGGGAGGAAACAAAAAAGGATTTATATCTATGAGCACCGCGTCATCTTATTTTTCCGTAGTGAAAGCAGCCCTGCGTCAAGCATTCATTGATGGCTATCTAGATGTTGATCTTGCTGCAAAGGTCAAGAATATCTCGTTTGAATCTGCAAAGCGAGAATACCTCACAATAGAAGAACTCAATATGTTGGTAAGAACACCATGCGATCCTCCAGTATTAAAAAGAGCTGCATTGTTCAGTGCACTGACGGGGCTTCGTCATAGCGACATCATGAAAATGACATGGAGCGAACTAGCAGAAGAGAATGGTAAGTATCGTCTCAACTTCAGGCAGAAGAAGACTAGAAATGTGGAATATATGCCAATATCAGAACAGGCTTATTTTTTATGCGGTGAACGTGGCCGTCCGGAAGAACTCGTGTTTGCAGGTTTACAGGCTCCATCGTGGATCAACAAACCACTTCAACGTTGGGTGGCTTCTGCTGGTATCACAAAGCATATTACCTTCCATTGTTTCAGACATTCCTATGCTACAAACCTGCTAACTGAAGGTAATGACATCTACACAGTTTCGAAAATGTTGGGGCACACGAAAGTTGAGACTACCCAGATCTACGCAAAAGTAGTTGATAGCAAGAAGGAAAAAGCTGCAGAATCCATCAAATTAGATTCTCTAGATGCTGTCGTTTAATACAAGTCTGCTACCAAATATCATGCCATCCTCGTATTATTACCAGGATGGCATTTTCTGTAATATCACCTATACATCAATATGGAAAGACACATGGGAATACACCATAGGCATGTCTGTATATAGAGAAATCTTTGTTAAATAATCTTGCTGGAATACTTATGTATAGCTATTTATAACATTAGTTGTATCATTCTTTAATATGGTATTGCGTATGGTGGACACCATGACCTTTTCCGCATCTTGTAGGAATCGATAATTAACGATAATTTTGCCGACGAATTCAAATCGGTAACTGACTGCGCAGTCATAATTATTAACTCGTTATTTATTTTCAAATGGACACAAATCAGAACCAAGGTCGGGCATTGACATTTGACATGATTCCTACGTTGATGGCGAACCTGTTGGAGGACAACAAGCGCCTAATAAGCAAGATTGACAATCTGACAAAGAAGGTCATGGAAGTGAATCCTAAGAACTATCACGATGAGGACAAACGAATGGATGTTGCGGAGGCGCAGGAATACATACCTGGTCATCCGGCAGTTCAGACTATCTATGGATGGACTTCCAACAATCTTATTCCTTATCACAAGGTTGGCAAGCGTATCTACTTCCTTAAGTCAGAACTGGACAAATGGTTGTCAAAAGAAAACTTCAAGTCAGACGATGATCTTATGGCAGAAGCCAGAGCATACGTAAACAGTAAGCACTAAAAGAATACTATATTGATATGGATAAAGAAACAATAGAAAGAATCAAGTCAGCGGTGAACATCGTTGATGTCATTGGCGAATACGTCACTCTCAAAAAGGAGGGTAAGGACTATAAAGGGTTGTGTCCTTTTCATAGTGACAATTCCCCATCATTGACCGTGAATGCCGTGAAAGGTATATACAAATGCTTTGCTTGCGGCCAAGGTGGTGACGTGATAGATTTCTTGATGAGGTATCAGAAGATCTCTTTTGAGGAAGCGATGAAGATTCTTGCAGATAAGGCAGGAGTTCCTCTTCCCCATCAAGAAAAATCTCCAGATGATGAGATTGATGACAAAAAGCGTGATACAATGTTTATCATCAACACTCAGGCAACAAAGTTCTTTCATGAGAACCTGCTGAGCGATGATGAAGAGTCGCGAAAGGCGTTGGCTTATGCTACAAGTCGTTGGCCACTGGACTTCATCAAAGCGAACTCTATTGGTTATGCCAGCAATGATTGGAACAAATTCCATGATTGGTCAAGAAAGAACAATCTGAATGAAGATCTTCTTCTTGAACTTGGTTTGCTCAAAAGAAATGAAGAGAAGAAGAACGTCTATGACTCATATCGTGGACGTATCATGATTCCCATACGTGACCGGTATCAACGTATCATTGGTTTTACTGCCAGGTTACTGCCAGAACTTGACACAAAAAGCATCAAGATTCCAAAGTACATAAATTCTCCTTTGTCCCTAATCTACAACAAGAGCAATTCCTTTTTCGGGATGGACTATGCACTTAACTCAGCACGAAAGACTGGTGTCATGAATCTGGTAGAAGGTGCTCCTGATGTCATGAGGTTGCAGATTTTAGGTGTAAGTAATACTGTAGCCACATTGGGCACTTCATGGACAGAGCAACAACTAAAGAAAATCAAGAAGGTGACAGACACTATTAATATCATCCCCGATAGTGATATTCCTAAAGGTTTATCGTTTGCGCCTGGATTTCATAGTGCTATGCGTACAGGCTGTCTTGCTTTGTCATTAGGATTCTCTGTTACAGTTCAAGAGATACCTTCTGATGGTGACAAGGCAGATCCAGATTCCTTCATAACATCAAAGATTATTCTGGATGCTCTGCCAAAGAATGACTTTGTTTTGTGGTATGCAGACAAGCTCTTAACGTCTGCCAACGGTGAAGTTTTTGGAAGGGCTTGCGCTATTCATGACATTGTTGGTGCCGTGAGAGGAATAAAAGATCATATTCTACAGGAGTCATACACAGACAAACTCATAGAACTCTATGGTCATGAGGATATGTGGAAACGTGCGATTCTTGATCTTTCTCCTCCTGTTCCTGTCACAAGCAATAGCATAAGTATGACGGAATACATAGAAATGTTCAAAGGTTCAGAGATTAAGGTCGGCAACAATTGCTACATAAGCTATACTAAGGATGGCGAAGTCGAGATCTCGAACTTTATCATGATTCCTCTCTATCTTATCCGTGATGGTGCAACATCGTCACGTGTATTCATTCTTCGTAACGTCCATGGCGTTGAGGTTCGCATTGAATTCAGCATAGAGGAAATGACTGTGTTACAGAAGTTTCGTAGTCGTATCGAACGTGAGTCAAACTACATGTGGTATGGCACTTCTGCGAAATTCAACAAACTACGTGGCATTCTTTACTCTCACATGGAGCCGATTATACGCATTTCTACACTTGGTTGGCAGAAACAAGGATTCTATGCCTTTGGTAATGGTGTCGTGCATAAAGGAATATGGCATCCTGTTGATGATGAAGGTATCATCAGATTACCAGATTCGTCTATCAGTACGATATACCTTCCGGCATTCTCTAAGATTAACGAGGAGAACATAGATAGGTTCTTGTTTGAACTGAAGTTTATCCATCTGCCAGAGAGTAGCGTAAGGCTATCGTCCTTTGCCAGTCAACTGCGCTTCGTGTATGGCAATAATGCTATTGTCGGTATATGCTTCATCATAGTCTGCCTGTTCCGTGACATCATCATCAGTCATCGACGTGAGTTTCCTTCGCTGTTTTTGTTTGGTCCCAAGGGAACAGGTAAGACCGCATTCGGAGAATTGCTGCAGAGTCCTTTTGTCTATTGTGGGGATCATCCCAATATCCGTACTTCTACTATGGCGAGTCTTTCAACAGTTCTCGCTCAGGCAGAGGATGCGATAATGCATCTTGATGAGTACAAGAATGATATTGACGTGGAGAAGATAGAACTGCTGAAGGGGTTATGGGATTGCCAGGGACGAAGCAAACTGGATGTCGAGACTCGTAAGCGTGAGCAGTCCAAGGTGCTGAGTGGCGTTATTATCAGCGGTCAGGAGAAACCGACCGTTGATATTGCACTTTACTCTCGCCAATGCATTCTGCCATTCAACAAAGATACACATACCGAGGAAGA
Organism: Prevotella sp.; assembly: GCA_045617365.1. GTDB lineage: Bacteria > Bacteroidota > Bacteroidia > Bacteroidales > Bacteroidaceae > Prevotella. The sequence goes on from JAZLIN010000149.1 coordinate 10,347, forward strand.
GAAATCTGGATTCCGTACGTTGAAGGACTGGGAGCATGAGGGTACATCATACATAGTTCTTGAACTGTTACAGATAAGGAATAGGTTTGAGAGGCTGTATCGTGGGTGCTATGAGGAAGCGGTTAAGGCTATTTGCTCCAGTTTGTCTTATAGTCTTGATGAGCGTATTCTTCATAATTGGTCTGTCATTCTTGCTTCATTCATGGCTGTTGACAAGTGTATCAACCTGCCTTTTACCTATGAAGAGGTGCTCCAAACTGTAGTCAATAGTGTTGAATACCAAAATGAGGAGTGTCGGCACAGTAATGAACTTAGCATCTTCTGGAAGACCATAGATTACCTGAAGCAGGACAACCATATCTTTGGATTGTGCGACTATCGCATTCATGAGCTGACAAAGATAAAGGTTGATGTTAAGATGGACGGCAAGCACCAGACTGTCACACGGGACTTCGGTGTTGCAAAGAAGATTCTTATGGTACCGACTAACAGTCGCGTTTTCGCTCAATATGCTTTGCACCTTCAGCGAACACATGAGAAGGTGATCCCGGAGAATACTCTCAAGTATTATATCGAGAATTCTCCTGAGTATATCGGTAAGATGAACAGCGTGCGCTTTGCGTCTGTGGAGAATGTCAAAGAGTGGCCAAGGGTGTATAGTCTCAATCCAAACAACAAGGACCTTCAGCCACGATTAAGCGAGAAACCTGTACAGGCATATTGCCTTGATTTCGATGCTGTGGAAGCTGCTTACGGTACCAATCTCTACTCAGACTACATGGGCTTCGACCTCATTCATTCTTCGTGAAGTCATATACATCTTCTACAATATCTACATCATTGTTTATTAACAACTTAACAATTAAAGCGTATGCATAACACGTCAATACGTTCTCCTACTGCTATTTCTTGTGTACACAATGAATGCAATGTACATAAACTGACTTTCCAAATCAGTATTGTTACCAATGAACACAATGTAATCAATATGAAATTTACAACATGAAACAAACAAGTATTTTGATCAGCGAATCCTTGATACGGAGATTCCTTGATCGGAGCTGGGGTAAGTTTTCTCAGCTTGAAGCCCTTGCCTATCTGTTCAGGATGATATCTGCTTCTTCTGACCAGAAGTTGCACACCTCGGTTAATCAACTGGCTAAGACATGGCATTGGGACAACCATGCTGTTGAAGGGTTCATCGTTGGACTTATAAATGACAATATCATAGAGCTTGGTGAGCGTGAGTCGAAGACTATCTGTATAAAACTGCGATCAGAAGTAAGAGATACTTTTGGACGACATCCTTACCTATTCTCTCTTCTCAAATCCAGCAAGAAGCTTTCAAAGAGTGAGGCATTCTTCTATCTTGCAAGTGTTATTATGCACAAAAAAGGAAGCCTTGACGTCATGCCATCGTATCGTTCCATGGGGCAAGTTCTTGGATGGGATCATCATTCAGTGAAGTCATTTCTTGATACGATAAACTTCGAGAAAACAAGTCTGAAGGACGTTGGTAATATCTCTCATGAGCCTTCGTGTCCACCGCAATAGGTTTCTATCGTGCTTGCACACGGTAGTACCTCCTGAAGATATTGCAAGTTTGGGAGTAAACCAAAGTTGTAATACAAAGGGGGTAGCCTAATTCCCCATTTAAAGAAAACAAAAGAAAGAAAAGCAAACAAAAGAAAACATAAAACACACATATACAGCGTTTTAATGTTTTTAACTATTTTATGTCCGTTTCATAATATTTCAAAAATGTGACACGTTTTGTGACACGTTTTTATTGCAGAATCAAAACTTTTCATTACCTTTGCAACGAAAATTAAATCCTCAGCACTATGGCAAAGGCAACACTATCACTTTCAGCGAAAGCAAACTGCGATGGCGAACACATCATAAAAGTTCGCCTTGACATCACTCGTACCAACCGACCTCAGTTCAAGTCTCCAATATCAATCAAGGAGGAGAACTTCGTGGACGGACAAATCAAGATTCCTTCACGCACCAAGCTCAATGTCGCATACCGTGACAGCATCATCAAGAAGAAAGCGGACTTGGAGG
>JAZLIN010000150.1:0-68581 GCA_045617365.1 Prevotella sp.
GCTGCGTGATGAAGTATAGCAAGGCTACAACATATAGGTACAAAAAACAACAGCGACTATCAAATCCTACATGAAGTGATAGTCGCTGTAACTATAATAAATACGAGCATTCTTACAAGGTGTACTTGTACGAATGCTTACAAGGGAACAGTATCAGTCATAATATGCAACAGAGCCATAAAAAATTCCGTGCTTTCCATTGACAAAAAAAACACAGCGAAACTTCTGCTATTGTTTCTTGTCAACGGAATACACGGAAAATACGGAATCTGAGTTTTTACTCAACGCTCATACCGTTTGTCATATTCTTGTTTGCAATTGAACCTACCTGCAAGAATCAAAGTCCTCGCAGATCTCTTCTGATGGCTTTGGTGTACAGAGAGATACAGCAACGATTGCTACCATTGATACGATGAAGGCAGGGAGCAACTCATAGAGATCCCATGCGCCCCCCATCGGACGAACGAGGTATTTCCATATAAACACCATGACACCACCTGCCACCATACCGCAGATGGCACCCTGCAGAGTGGCACGCTTCCAGAACAGAGATGCAAGCATCACAGGACCGAAGGCAGCACCGAAACCTGCCCATGCGAATGATACGATATTGAAGATAGAGTTGTCAGGATTCCATGCAAGGAAAAGTGCAATACATGCTATGACAGCAATGGTCACACGTGCTACAAGCATTGATGTTTTTGCTGACACGTTGACCTTCAATACATCACGCAGGATATTCTCAGAGAAACTTGACGCTGCAGTAAGCAACTGCGAATCGGCTGTTGACATGGTACATGCTAGGATACCAGCAAGAACCACACCAGCCACAAGGGCTGCAAGGACACCATTCGTGGCAAGGACATGAGAGAGTTCGATGATGGTACTCTCCGCCTCACTAGTAGTATGAAAATCTGAGATAATACCAGCCTTTGCTACAGAATAGCCTATCACACCGATAGCTATAGCAACAAACATACTGATGAACACCCACACGGTAGCAATACGACGAGACAATGCAATATCCTTCTCATTTTTGATAGCCATGAAACGAAGCAGGATGTGTGGCATACCAAAATATCCCAGTCCCCATGCCATAGTAGAAATGACAGTCAAGAAGCCGTAAGGTGTAGAGGAATTATCTGCGGCGTCATGCATAGACGAGAGGGAGAAATATCCTGGCAGAGCCTTGGCATTCTCCATGACATTATCAACGCCGCCAGCCTCATTGAGGGCAAACACAACAATAACGATGAGTGCTATTGACATAACAATACTCTGGATAAGATCAGTGGTAGATACTGCCATAAAACCACCCATTACTGTATATGCCACGATGATGAAAGCACCTACGAGCATACTCTCATGATAGGGAAAGCCAAAGAGACTATTGAGCAAAGTACCTACGGCCTTGAAACCTGAAGCGGTATATGGTATAAAGAAAATGAGAATAACGATAGCCGAGATACACATCAGGATATTACGCTGATCCTTGTATCGCTTAGAGAAAAACTCGGGAATGGTAACTGCTCCGACACGGATGGTATAGCTTCTTAGGCGCTTAGTAACAAACAACCAGTTAAGGTATGTACCTATACCTAAACCGAGAACTGTCCAGAACGGATCAGCCAGACCAGTGATGAAGGCGAGGCCCGGAATGCCCATAAGTAGCCACGAACTCATATCGCTGGCTTCGGCACTCATAGCCGCAACGAAAGGACCTAACTGTCGGCCGCCCAAATAAAACTCCGCAGAGTCTGTAGTCTTTTTCTTTCCGAAATAATAACCAATAAACACCATTATAGCGAGATATGCTACAAAGGCTACAAGAATCAGTGTACTTACCATTTAGTTTCTTTATTGTGATTGTGATTAATATTCTACCTTGTCGTCTTTCTCTTCCCAGGCTCTGAATGCTGCCTGTGCCTCATCGCGCATCAGCATTGTGGTTGGTATGCTGCGCTTCTCCATTGGGCGCTCTATCTCTTCGTATATGAATTTGTCACCAAAGTTTATGTTCTCGGCATCCACCTTGGTATTACCGAAATATATCTTCTCTATACCTGCCCAGTAAATGGCACTGAGGCACATAGGGCATGGTTCACACGAGGTATAGATGGTACAGCCTTCCAGTTTGAAGTTCTTCACCTTCTGACACGCTGCCCTGATTGCCATCACCTCTGCATGTGCCGTAGGGTCACAGTTGGGAGTCACACGGTTTACACCTCTTGCTATTATCTCTCCGTCTTTGACTATCACTGCTCCGAAAGGTCCACCACCATTCTTCACGTTGTCTATGCTGAGATCAATTGCCTCGCGCATATATTCTCTATTTTTTTCCATAAGCTTATTTACGATTATGACGTTAATAGGTTGATATGCAAATTCTTTTATAGATTATTGACGACAAAGGTAATAAAAAAAAACGAGAATGACTAATAATATGTAAAGAAATTATAATACACACATGGTTTTAGGCCTCTTTCGTTGTTGAGCATGCATATCCTGAAGCATTTACAACGCCTTCAACAGCATCGTGAAGAGGACAACGAGACCGAAGGTGCACAATGCAGCAAGAACGAGATAGAGAATGGAATGGTCGTTTTTATTCTCTGTAAGTTTCTCACTTATAGAGTAGTCATCTTCCTCTATATCATTCTCGTCACACTTTCTCTTTACGCTTTCCTTTCTTTCTGCAAGGAATGCGAGTTTGCATGTTGCGCAATCATCCTTGCCTGCCGCATGGTCGCATCCACCACAACTACCCAATGTACTACTTGACATCTTGTTTATTTACTATCTGACTTTTTTCGATTTATCTATTTGCCTACTATTTATCAAAACAACCCAAACACCAACTACGCCTTCGTCATTCTGTACCCCAAACGATAGAGTTGCATGGCAGCACCCATGATATACATCTGATGAAGCACATTGACGTAAGCACGGAATGCCATAGGTGTACCTGGTTCGATACCTTCACGACGAAGCATGGAGTTTACCATCTGCGCCATGTCGCCTACGAGTTTCTCATCGGACTTATACTCTTCGCCGGTATGATGCAACACATCCTCACGGACATACTCGTCCAAGCAGTCAAAGCCTCGCTGGTCACGAAGATACTCGTACACATTCTTGTCCTGAACAATAACAGAGAGGCGTGACAATGCCACTTCCTCATCGTCTTCATCCCACAACTGTGCCACTGCCATGCCAATGTACATCATCCATCCTATTGACACCAAAGGATATTTTGCAAACTCCCTTATGCCATCAGGCAGATATGATTTCAGCACCGGCATCCACTGTTCGTCAATGTCCGGCATATCAGGCATGCGTTTATCTACCAACTGCTTACTGAGCAATGCAGAATACATTGTCTCGCGTATCTTCTCCTCAAACTTCTCTAAGTAGTTTTCACTCTGCATAAGAAATCACCTGAAACAAATTGCCGTAAGTTGCACGTGAAAAACTGCAAACATTTGCTTACAACTATACCAATTCACGCGTAACCCACGGTAATCCGTTATTATTTATTTCAAGTTGAGCTTATTAGACAACTTTTATTTTATCACATACACTGCAAATGTATTTGCTGACACCTCTGCCTCAAGTACATTACCATTGAGAGTAGCAGCAGACTCCTTTGGAGTAATCTTATTAGGATTGTCAAGAGTGTTCTCTGCCACTGCGTCAGCGCTTGTCAGACTGATGCACTTAGCACCCGTAGCATTCTTCATGCCCTTGAGCGTAACCTTCACTGGCTGTGCTACCTTGCCTACATTGACAATCTTAACATAGATCTCACCTGTAGACTTGTTCACTACCGACGAAGCGAAGAGACCATTCTGATCATCATCACCAGCTACCATCTTACCATTCATAGTAAGTTTGAGCACGTTAGTACCCTTATAGTGACTGTACATCTGCTGTACAAAGTAAGAGCATGACTTGAATGAACGTGTATTGTCAAACCAGATCATATCTGGACGCCATTGCCATCCTTCTACGTGAGCGAAGAGAGGTGCGTATGTAGCCATTGATACGATATCAGCATTACGCTCTATACCTGTCATGAATGCAGCCTCAAGGAGCGAAGCATTGAAGTGATTCCACTTCTTACCCTTTCCGTGACAAGCATACTCACCAGCAAAGATCTTAGGACCCTTACGGTCATAGTTGTCATAACGATGACGATTCTTTGCATCAAGGAACCATGACTCTGGACGATAGAAGTGCTCATCATAGAGGTCAGCCTTGAGTTCCTTCATCTTAGGCTGAAGCATCTCAAACTTATCGCCTTCTGAATCAGGACCTGTAGTACCAATATACTTGATTTCAGGATGTTCCTTCTTGAGCACGTCAAGGAATTTCTTAAGACGAACGGTAAATGCAGGATTATCCTTGTAGTCCCACTGCTCATTACCTACACCGAGGTACTTCAGGTTGAATGGTGCTGGATGTCCCATATCAGCACGTACCTTACCCCACTTGGTGTCAGTGCCGCCATTAGCAAACTCTATAAGATCAAGGGCATCCTGGATATATGGACCGAGGTCATCAACTGCCACGTGAGCCTTTGCCTCATCCTTTATCTCATTCTGGAACTGACAGCTCAAACCGCAAGAGATTACAGGGAGGGCATCACAACCGAAGTCCTCACAGAGCTGGAAATACTCAAAGAATCCAAGACCGTATGACTGGAAATAATTTGGGAAATAGCGATGTGGGAATGTATAATGCCAACGGTTCTCATTGAGAGGACGATTCTCTACAGGACCTACAGAGTTCTTCCACTGATAGCGCGACTCTAGGTCTGTTCCCTCTACGATACAACCACCAGGGAAGCGGAAAATACCAGGTTTGAGATCCTCAAGTGCCTGAGCAAGATCCTTACGCATACCATTCTCACGTCCCTTATATGTATCTACAGGGAAGAGCGATACATGCTCAAGGTCTGTAGTATTGCTCTTGTCACCCCATACACGGAGGTGTGCTTTATCAAGGCTCTTCTTCGCCTTAATGACTACGGAATATTTCTTCCACTCCTTGCCACTCACCTCAATACCGCCATTGGCTATCTTTTGATCCTCACCCATGGTGGCATTGTCAACGAGATCAATCCAAATCTTTGAGGTGCCGCCTTCCGGACAGCGTGCCCATACAGAGAAACGATATTCAGCATCCTTCTTGACGCCCATGCCAAAGAAGCCCTGGTTTTCTATCATTGTATGCTTATGAGCATGTCCAGGCGAAGCAAGACGTACGTAATGAGGATTCTTATCGAAAGGACCATCTGACTGAAGAGTCACATTGCCTGAGATATCCCATCCTGCAAAGTTATTAGGAAATTCAAACGAGCGGTTAATCACCATCTCAGCATAAAGACCGCCATCAGCTGCATAGTTGATATCTTCAAAGAAAATACCATACATAGTGCTCTGAACCTGCGCTCCTGGTTTGTTGGCTATCACGGTCATCTCATTAGTTTGAGCATTCATGCCGAGAGAAGAGGCCATGACAAGTGCCGATAAAAACAGTTTTTTCATTCTTCTTTAAGTTAGTTTATAATAAGATTATTAATAGGCTGTAAGTATAGACCTGTAATCAAACGCAAATTTACACAAATTGTTTTAAATAGGCAATCAAATAAATGATTTTTGTTCTTATAATATAAAAATAATAGCAAAAAGTTGTGTATATCAAAGAAAACTTGTAAATTTGTAGCAATATTGGTGATTAGGCAAAAAAACGGACTCTTGCCTATAGACCAACAAAGGTTAAACATAAAAAAATCAATGAAACTTCGTTTAGTAATACTACTCGTTTTAAATCTTGTATTCTCTCTTTCATCACATGCTGTACTGAAAGAGGACAGCTTGGCTAACACTCTCAAAATTCTTCGCCAAGAACTTACCACATATCATGACGAATATAGCGCAAAGCAGGCTGTCATGAAACAACAGGGGCAGAAGGTATTCAACACTCTTATGGAAACAATGCAGAGTTCCAACCAGAATGCTCTCATGCTATACTCACAGAAGGATGGATACGTATTTGACCTATCCTATGCCTGCCACGAAGCAATCGAACAATACAAAGAATTTGAAAAGCACCTGATTCCATTCACCAACTACGTCGAGAAGTGTAACGGAGAGGTGTCGCGCATAGACAGTCTGATACAGAGTCTCAAGTCTATGCCTGTGATGATGCTTGACGAAAGAGCAAAGATTGACCGTAACGTATGTTTGGCATTGGCTGTGAATACACGACGCATGGTGGTAGAAGAAAGAAACCAGCTCAACGAGTATATTACGTACTACAAAATGACGGAGCAGCGTCTCAAGAATCTTAATGACTATGCCAACACCAAATACCAGGATATACAGAATAGCATTTTCGTAAACGGTGGGGACAATTACTTCACCATCCTGTCAAGTTTCGGCAACTATCTTGCAGAAACCAAGGAGAGCGTCGGGGAAAAATACAATGCCTACGAAGGTGTCAAGTCACAGTGGGACAGCCGGTGGATTATCGGTCTGTTCATGGCTATCATCATCTACGGTTTCATAGCCATCATTCTCAATCAGATCTTGGTAAGATGGCTTGCCACAAAACTTATACGCAAAGGTATGCTCTCCAGCGTAGGAGAATGGTTCATGTCAAAGCGTACATGTATCATACTTGCCTCTACTTCCATTACCTTTGCTGTCATCCTGGGATTCGTACAGGCATTTGCAAAGCAGAACTTTATATCGATGGCTTCGTCACTGCTTGTGCAGTTTGCATGGCTTATGACGGTAATCATTGTTTCAACATTGTTACGTGTTCGTGCCGAACAGACAATCAAGACGCTGTATCTGTACCTGCCTCTCCTGGTCAACGGTTTCATCGTCATAAGTTTCCGTGTCGTACTGATACCAAATTCTCTTGTCAACATTATATTCCCTCCCATCCTATTCTGTTGCTGTCTGTGGCAATGGATCGTACTCAAGAAGGTAAAGGGCGTAGACCGAAGCGACAAGGGATATGCCTATTTCTCTCAGTTTGTATTCATCGTATCACTCATCTGTTCATGCATTGGATACACTCTCCTATCAGTACAAATCCTCATTTGGTGGATTATGCAGTTGACCTGCATCCTCACCATCACATGTATGCGTGACTGGTACAAGGGATATTCACACGAAAAGAAACTCAAAGAGAAACCTATCACTGATACATGGCATCATGCCGTCATATATTGGGTTCTGCTGCCTACATGTGCAGTCTTCTCTATCGTACTCAGTCTCTATTGGGCAGCAGACGTATTCAACCTCAGCGACCTGACATGGAGTCTCTTTACCAAGAACTTCATTGACACGGATAATTTCAAGGCCAGTATCTATGGAATAGCGTTGGTTGCGACACTGTGGTTCGTTGCAAACTATGCTAACCATACTGCAAAGGCTTTCATCAAACTGTGGCTAGAGGAACACGACCGCTCAAATGCTGCACAGAGATTCATGATGGTCAAGAATGTGCTTCAGGTGGTAGTATGGGGAGTATGGTTCCTTATCTCCATGTCTATATTCCATATTTCCAACACATGGCTGGTTGTTATATCAGGTGGTCTGTCAACTGGTATCGGTTTCGCATCTAAGGACATACTTGAGAATATATACTACGGTATATCTCTTATGATGGGACGTATCAAGATTGGTGACCTCATTGTCTGCGACGGCATACGTGGTACCGTGGCAAGTATTTCATACACATCAACGATGATTAACACCATCGATGGTTCGGTCATAGCTTTTCAGAACTCTCAGCTCTTCACCAAGAACTATAAGAACATGACTCGCAACCATGGATATGAACTACATATACTTGATGTAGGTGTAGCATACGGCACTAAGGTGGAAGATGCGAAGAAGGTCATCATCGATGCCGTCATGCAACTGGATTGTATCAATAAGAAACGTGGCGTCAACGTTGTACTGAAAGAACTCGGAGACTCTGCACTGGTACTTAAAGTACTGGTATGGGTCAACGTATTCACTCAGTTCGGTGATGACGGATACATACTCGAAGCAATATACAATACTCTTAACGAACACAACATCGAAATACCATTCCCACAGACAGATGTTCACATAAAGGAAGCAATAGCACTAAGTACAAATAAAAATGAATAAAAGAATAGTCCTTTTATATACCTTATTTATTTTCATAGTTGCTACGGTCAATGCAAGCGAGACATCCGACTCCTTACTTGCCAGAACTCTCAGGAAAGAAGGTGTAACATTCTCTCATGACAACAGCATCACTCTACTGACGTCAGGACAGGAGAAATTCGATGACCTTTTTCAGGCTATACGCAATGCGAAAAGCAGCGTGCATCTTGAATATTTCAACTTCAGGAATGACTCTATAGCCAATGCACTCTTTGACTTGCTTGCCACGAAAGTAAAAGATGGGGTCGAGGTAAGAGCTATATTCGATGCGTTCGGCAACACATCAAACAATAGGCCACTTAAGAACAGACATCTGCGGCAGATACGCGACAAAGGTATTGAGATATACGAATTTGACCCGCTGTCATTCCCATGGATAAACCATGTGATGCATCGTGACCATCGCAAGATTGTCATAATAGACGGTCAAATAGCTTATACCGGCGGAATGAATGTGGCAGATTACTACATTCACGGTACAGAGGTCGTTGGTTCATGGCACGATATGCACTGTCGCATTGACGGTGAAGAGGTTAACACCTTACAAAAGATATTCCTCAGAATGTGGAACAAGACAGCTCACCAGAATGTCTCGGGGGCTAAATACTATAGAGGTATCAAACCTGCGGCATATTTCAAAGGATTGAAGCAAGACACCACGGCTACGGCATACCGTAAGATGGTAGGCATAATAAACCGTGAACCAAATACGACAAACAAGATAATGAGACAGTTCTATTGCTCCGCGATAGAATATGCTCAAGACAGCATAAAGATCATCAATCCATACTTCTCGCTGACTCACAGCATAAAGAAGTCCATCAAGAAAGCTCTGAAAAGAGGCGTTCAGTTGGAGGTGATGATTTCGGAAAAGAGTGACATACCCCTGCAACCGGACGTTTCATTCCATCATCTGCACTGGATGATGAAGCGTGGAGCCAAGGTATATATCTACCAGGGTGGATTCCATCACACCAAGACTATCATGGTGGATGGCAGATTCTGCACCATTGGCAGTTGTAACCTTGACTCACGTTCGCTGAATTGGGATTATGAGGAGAACGCCGTCATCATAGACAAGAACACTACCAAAGAACTGTCACGCCTCTTTGAAGCTGACAAAAAGAAGTCATTCATACTGACCAAGGAAGTATGGAAAAAATGGCGCACACGGTGGCAGAAAACAAGAGGATGGATGGCAAAACTGCTTGAGATATGGCTCTGAATAATTAAAAAATAAAAATGCACAATGCAAAATACGGAATGGCTGCACTTCCAATTTTGAATTTGTAATTTTGAATTTATACCTTAAAGAGTATGCAACAATACGACGTACTGGATGCCTATTGGCAAGAGATACATAATATACCTCAACTATCAGAGGCAGAAGAGCACAAACTGTCTGAAGACATTCAGACGGCACTGGCGTCGGGCACTAAAGCCGGCGAAATGGCAGCGCAGCGTGCTATAGACAAATTGGTCACTGCCAATCTGCGTTTCGTAGTGAGCATCGCCCGTAAATACTCCGAGAAAGGGGACATTTCAATTGACGACCTCATCAGCGAAGGCAACATCGCACTTATGATGGCTGCAAGAAAATGGCAACCACGCAAGGATGGACGCTTCGTAAACTATGCTGTATATGATGTACGCAAGGCAATGGAACAGGCTTTGCCACAACAGTCTGCCATGATCACATTGCCTAAACGTGACAAACAGGCTATAAATGACCTACGCAGACTATCAACGGATGCTCCTGTACATCCTGGCCAGACTAATACTCTCGGAGATATGCTCAAGGCTGGCAAACCTATGGCTGATGATGAGGCACAGGATAACGAACTCAGCTATGCGCTGACACGTGCACTGCACTATCTCAATGACCGTGAGAAAATAGTCATCAAATCTTTCTATGGCCTCGGTGGTTCCGACCACATGACGATGGCAGAGATTGGCCAGGAGAACGGATTTACACGAGAAAGAGTCAGACAGATAAGAAAGGTAGCAGAGAGAAAAATGCGCAGAGCCTTGAGAAAGAAAAAATAATTGTTACGAAAATAGTCAAGAAAGAAATACGAAATATGAAGAAATTACTGTCAATCATAGCTATAATGCTAACTATTGCCTGCCTCAGCATAAAGGCAGAACCACTCATTAAAGCCCCTTCCATGTATGTCTATGGCATTTCATTCTCTGCCACGGACTCTATTGTCTATATGACAGAGGTGTACAAATTGGAGGATGCTCAGATTACAAAGAAAAGTAAATTCCTCTATGGACGCAACGAACTGTCTTCACAGCTCAAGCAGCACATGTACCTAGAAGGATTCAAGAAACAGACGTGCGCTGTATCGTTTGATATCAACAAGACAAAGGCTGAGAAGAAATATCTAAAGCAGAAGGCTTACTTTTTGAAAAAAGGATATGTGGTGAAGTTCATACATCCTGACAACTTCAAGTTCAAGGCTGTGAAATTTGAAGGCAGTGAAGAAGATCTGGAATTCGTAGGTAAATAAAGGCCACCTCTTACAAAACGATAAAACTATCACGCCAATGTACTACAGAATCGGCGGACACAACATAAAGATAACCCATACTGAAGACGAATCTGTACTTGACAGTATTCTTACCTCCTTCATTCCTTTCAAGACAAATGACGGAGGCAAGGAACTATTGTTTCATGTTACTGTTGATAACAATCTCAAAAAAACTCCAGAGGAAGATTGTCATCTCATAAGAGACATCGACACGGGCAACGGTATGACAAAGGTGGACAGGCTGAGCAATGGCGGTTACCAGTTTCTGATACGTGACCTTAGCGGACATGAATGCGGGCTCCTCATATCATCACCTGATTTCTCTGACTGTAAATGCAGAGTGCGTGGCAGCGAGGCTATCAAGCTCTTTGCACTAAATAATGCTATGATGCTGACATACGCATTCAGCGCTGCTAGACATGATACCCTCCTGATACATGCTTCGGTAATCAGACACAAAGGCACAGCGTATGCCTTCACTGCAAAAAGCGGCACGGGCAAGAGCACCCAGGTAGCCAACTGGATGAGGTATATACCGGACTGCGACATCATGAACGATGACAATCCGGTCATCCGCATCGTTGATGGAGAACCCGTATTGTATGGTTCACCCTGGAGCGGTAAGACTCCTTGCTACCGCAACATACAGGCTCCGCTTGGTGCTATACTGCTCATCGAACGCGACGACCATAACCATGTAGAGGGACAGCGTCCGCTGTTAGCATTCTCTACCCTGCTCAGCGCATGCTCATCCATGAAATGGGATGTTGACATATACGGTGACATGTGTAACACCATTAACAAATTCATAGAAAGAATCACAGTGGCATCACTTCATTGTCTTCCAGACAAAGAGTCGGCAGAGGTTTGTCGTGCATACGTCACCAACAAAGAATAGAAGTCTATGCAGATACCTAACGAGATACTCATACCCGAAATCGGGAAATTGGTAAGACAAGGACACACCGTTACTTTGCCGCTGAGAGGATACAGCATGAGACCTTACCTCGAAGACAACCGCGATATGGGACTGCTTACTTCCCCACCCCACACCATACGCATCGGTGACGTAATATTGGCTCAAACCGCCCCAAAGAGATATGCTCTGCACAGAGTCGTCGATATAGAGAATGACATTATCACTATGTGCGGTGACGGGAACCTCACACCTGAGTATGTGGAATACAAGGACGTCGTAGCAATTGCTATAGGATTCTACCGCAAAGGAAGCAAGAAACTTTCGCCATGCGACTCCACCTTATATAATATATATTGGAGAGTATGGGTAAAACTAAAGTTCATGCGCAGATGGTTGCTGCTGACATGGAGATTTTTCCATTATCCAAAAGAAACAACAAAAAAAATCATTAATAGAATATGCAGATAAAAGGTAAATTCAAACTCAATCAAGTATGCAATGATAGGTTTCTTGTCCCTATGGGCGAAGAAAACGTTGATTTCTCTAAGCTCGTAGCTCTCAATGAATCATCAGTTCTGCTATGGCAGAGAATGGAGCAGGGCGAATTTACTATCGAAGACCTTGTAGAGGTCATACTGAGCGAATATGAAATCGATGAAGAGTCTGCAAGAAGGGATATAATGGATATCATTTCCAAGTTCAAAGAGGAGGGAATGATAATCGATGAGGACACACCTCAAGATAATAAGAAAAAAACAATTAATATAGCATAAACAATGTACAGAACAAACACTTGCGGTGAACTCCGCATTGAAAACGTTGGTCAGACCGTGACATTGTCCGGTTGGGTACAGGGTGTACATAATCTCGGTGCACTCACATTCGTTGACCTCCGTGACCGTTACGGTATCACGCAGCTTGCCTTCAATGAGGAAGCAAAGGAAGAACTAAAGGAAATGGCTGGACACCTGGGACGCGAATATGTGGTTCAGGCTACTGGTGTTGTAGCTGAACGCTACTCTAAGAACAGCAAGATTCCTACAGGTGACATCGAAATCATTGTCAGCGAGATGCGCATTCTCTCTGAGAGCCAGACTCCTCCATTCACTATCGAAGACAATACCGATGGTGGTGACGAACTTCGCATGAAGTATCGTTACCTCGACCTTCGTCGTAACTGTGTACGCAAGAACCTGGAACTTCGTCACAAGATGACCATCCTCATACGTAACTTCCTTGACTCAAAGCAGTTCATCGAGGTTGAGACTCCTATCCTTATCGGTTCTACTCCTGAGGGTGCACGTGACTTCGTGGTTCCTTCACGTATGAACCCAGGACAGTTCTATGCACTGCCACAGTCTCCACAGACACTGAAGCAGCTGCTCATGGTTTCAGGCTTCGACCGTTATTTCCAGATAGCAAAGTGTTTCCGCGATGAAGATCTTCGCGCTGACCGCCAGCCTGAGTTCACACAGATCGACTGTGAGATGTCATTCGTTGATCAGGATGATGTCATCGAAATATTTGAGAACATGGCCCGCCATCTGTTCAAGGAAGTAAGAGGTGTAGAGCTTCCTGCTAAGCTTCGCCAGATGACATGGCACGAGGCTATGGCAAAGTATGGTTCAGACAAGCCAGACCTCCGTTTCGGCATGGAGTTCGTAGAACTCATGGATGTTCTCAAACTCGGTTCATTCGCTGTATTCGATAGCGCTGAATACATCGGCGGTATCTGTGCAGAGGGTTGCGCTAACTACACCCGCAAGCAACTTGACCAGCTCACAGACTTCGTTAAGTCTCAGCAGGTAGGTGCCAAGGGTCTCGTTTACATCAAGATCAACGAGGATGGCAGCATCAAGTCTTCCATCGACAAGTTCTACACAGCAGAGCAGCTCCAGGCTGTTGCTGACAAGATGGGTGCAAAGAAGGGCGACCTCATCCTCATACTCTCTGGTGACAATGCCAACAAGACACGCGTACAACTCTGCTCTCTACGTCTTGAGATGGGTAAGCGCCTAGGACTCATGGACAAGGATAAGTTTGAGTGCCTCTGGATCATCGACTTCCCTCTTTTCGAGTGGAGTGATGAGGAGCAGCGTCTCATGTCAACACACCACCCATTCACTATGCCAAATCCTGACGACATCCCTCTCCTTGACACAGACCCAGCCAAGGTGCGCGCCAAGGCATACGACTTCGTATGCAACGGTATCGAGGTAGGCGGTGGTTCGCTGCGTATCCACGATGGCAAACTCCAGGCTAAGATGTTCGAGGTACTTGGATTTACACAGGAACAGGCTATGGCACAGTTCGGATTCCTCATCAACGCATTCAAATATGGAGCACCACCTCACGCAGGTCTTGCTTTCGGTCTCGACCGTTTCGTAAGCATCATGGCAGGTCTTGACTCTATCCGTGACGTAATAGCATTCCCTAAGAACAACAGCGGACGTGACGTTATGCTTGACGCTCCTGGCTTCGTGGATCAGAAGCAACTGGACGAACTGCAGATTGCTATTACTGTAAAAGAGTAACAGTTGACATCTGAAGTTTAAGTTATACATTAACAAACAGAGAGAAAGGAACATAGCATGAAGACAGGAATAGTTCTGGAAGGAGGCGGTATGCGAGGCATGTTCACAGCAGGAGTATGCGATGCCATGATGGAGGCAGGTATCACCTTTGATGGCATGATAGGTGTTTCAGCAGGTGCCTTATTCGGATGTAACATGAAGTCCGGACAGAAGGGACGTGCTCTGAGATACAACATCCGATTCAAGGATGACCCTCGCTACATGGGTGTACGCACACTGCTGAAGACGGGCGACATCGTAAGCAAGGATTTTTCCTATCATGTAGTTCCATTCGAACTGGATAAATTTGATGCCGAGGCATACCTCCAGAATCCTATGGAATTCTGGATGGTATGCACCGATATCAAAAATGGAAAACCTGTCTATCATCAGATGAAGGAGTTCACACACCATGAACTGGATTGGCTACGTGCTTCTGCATCCATGCCAGCCGTATCACATCCGGTGGAGATAGACGGATATACCCTTCTAGATGGCGGTATCACAGACTCTATCCCTCTCAAAGCGTTTCAGCAGATGGGATATGAGAAAAATATCGTTGTACTAACGCAACCACGTAGTTTCTACAAGAAACCAATGAAGATAACGTGGCTAATAAAACTCCTCACTCGAAAATATCCTATGGTGGGGGAATGTATGGCGCGACGTCATGAGATGTATAACGAACAACTGAATTATATCACTGAACAGGAGAAACTCGGCAATACTTTGCTTATCTATCCTGAGCAACCTCTCAAAATCGGACGCACCGAACTGAAGGAGGATAAGCTTCGCCGTACACACCAGCAAGGCTATGACATCACAAAACGAATGATGTCGCAGATAATGGATTTCCTTTCAAAATAGAAAAAAACGAAAAAGCAACAATGATACAACACAACCTCAATGTAGTACTATGCGGTACTGGTACCGTAGGTGGTACACTCCTGGGACAGTTAGCTGCCCAGCAAAAGATGCTACTCGAAGAACGACGCCTGGACATGAAAGTGGTAGGCGTTGTAGATATCTTCAATATCCTTATCAACCCTGAAGGAATAGACCTCTCTGGCTTCACACTAGATGGTTTCCGCGAGACCTTCAAGGCTGCGCCTAAGTCAAGTCTAGAGATCATCCGCCAGCAGGTGCTTGCCCTTGATGTAAAGGACTTGGTATTCGTGGACTGCACCGCTAGTTACGAGATTGCAGATCTCTATCAGGAGTTTCTTGAGAATGGCATATCTATCGTCTGCGCTAACAAAGTGGCAGCTTCCGGGGACATTGAGAGATACAAGCTCCTCAAAGAGACTGCACGTCAGAACGATGTGAAGTACAATTTCGAAACCAACGTGGGCGCCGGACTTCCTGTCATCCACACCATAGATGACCTTCGCACCTCTGGTGACCGTATCGTAAAACTGGAGGCTATCCTCTCCGGCACTCTCAATTATATATTCAATACCATCAGCGCCGACGTTACATTCTCAGAGGCTGTACGCCGTGCCAAGGAGGAGCGTTTCTCAGAGCCTGACCCACGCGTGGATCTTGCCGGTACCGATGTTATCCGCAAACTCGTGATCCTTGCACGCGAATGGGGCCATGATCTCAGCCAGGATGACATAGAGAAGAATCTTTTCATGCCTGCAGAGTATTTCGAAGGCACTGTGGAGGATTTCTTCGCCAAACTCCCCCAGTTAGATGCGCACTTTGAGCAGATGCGTGAGGAGGCAGAGGCTGCCAACCAGCACCTCCGTTTCGTAGCAAAATTGGAGAATGGCAAGGGCAGCGTTTCTCTCGAGCGTATAGACAGCACTCATCCTTTCTATGACCTTGAGGGTTCCAACAACATCGTACAGATGCTCACTGAGCGCTACACCCCACATCCAATGATCATTCGTGGCTATGGAGCAGGTGCTGATGTCACTGCAGCAGGTGTATTTGCAGACATCATGCGAATAGCAAACATATAAAATGATAATATAACGTTAATAGTAACTGCACAGCACCCAACTGTCCTGTCAGTAAACAAAACTATGCGCACCCGTTCAGACCAACGGGTGCGTATTTATTTCTCTACAACTGTGCTAAGGCTCTTTGCACAGTTGTACCGGACGGTTGGCACAGTTGTGCAAAGGCCCTTTGCACAGTTTTGTTTGGCATGTGTTAGGATCTCTCAGATTCAAGGAAAGAAATTAATCAGAAATATCGGGATAATTTCTTTCTCTTTAAATCGACCATTTTTCTGAAATAAATTCTAATCTATATAATAAGGGCCACTGTCAGAATTGCTATAATCTATCTCGTCGTCCTCATCTTCCAGGTCTTGGATGATGGATTCCACCTCAAAATCATAACGTTTTGATCCGAATCCACCAAAACCAGTACAGATACATCCGCGCTCATCTAATTCTTGTTCTAAGACGGAGAATTCCACCTCTGGAACTATATACTTCTTCTTATCCATAGTTTTCCTCTCCATCCTTTATTTTACTACCTTTATACCATTGACGACATAGATACCAGCAGGCAACTCTTCAAGTGCATTTGAAGAAGCGACCCCAGTCCGTACCTTCGTACCATTTACGCTATATACATCAACACACTGGTCTGCATCGATATCCTCCATTCTAAATACCGAAGTCTCGGCATCCTCATCTTCTGGCGAGAAATGTATGAAACTAAGTGTCGCAGCCTTTGCAGAATTACCATTTTGAGATATCGGTCCTTCCGAATCCTGGAAATATATCATAGATCGGAATGGCGGAGTAAATACACCGCCTTGGGTTGCAGCCCCATAGAACATGCCTTTAGACAGATAGTAATAGTGTGCCCAGTTGGCTGAGTTCATGACATATCGAGAGGTATAACCCAAGATAGACACATTGCCACTGCCACCTGTATAGTGTGTATAGAAGTTCTCACTTGATGCATTCGAATCACGTTCAGGCAGTGTGCATCCTGCTGGTCTGAACGCATCAGGACAATAAGTCTTCTCTACCTTTGCTCCGTTACCATCAATATCCTTACCATAGAATACGAGTGTGGCTGGAGTCGTACCGGTGTATTCGCAGATATAAGCACCTGCAGGAGCATATCCACCATCAAACTGACCTATGGTCTTAGCCTCAAAGTTCAGCGTTGGATTATCATTATCATTTGTATAACCCTTGAATACACCAAACGAGACTTCGCTGGTTACATCGTTACCATTACTATCCTTTACCGAACCAACAGCAAACGGCAGCTCAATAGACAGCAGTGAAGAAGTTGCCTTCCTTGTATATGATATCTTACTCTCATCGTTGACTATGACATCCATAGGAAGATATAGGTCGAAAGGTATGCAGTCCGTCTTTCCCTGCTTACTATTCAGCGCCGCATCAGTAATCTTTATCTCATTGGCCTCAGCAGAGAGATAGTTTGTAATCTTACCATCAGCAAACTCTACATTTGCCCAGATACCATTGGCCTTAAACATACCTCCCAGCTGATTCATTGCTGTATCATTTGGTTTTATAACACCTGTAATAACCTTCATATAGTTATTATTGGTAGTACCATAATTAGTAAAATTCTTATCCACAAAAGAATCTGTATGACGATTACCTGTTGCAGCATGCGTCTGACTTGCATCATCTGCAAGATTGAAATAGTCAGTATGCGTTTTATGCGTCAATCCCTGCACATTCTCAGAAGAAGTATCAGCCTTAGAATCATATGTATCTCGAATAATAGTACCACAATATACAATATGTTCACGCACATACTTTCTGCCTACATCGGTAAGACTCATCACCACCTGACGAGGATCTGACTGTATAAGGTCTGCAGCATCATCAGGATAAGCCATACAGCCATTCTTCTCAAATACCAAATAAGGTCTCTCGTCCGTAGTCAAATCCTGTATAAAATGAATATCATCTTCAGTCGTAGAAGGAGAACCCATCTCAAGGGAATAAGCCAAACGACCAGATTTGAAGCATAGGTCATCGTAACAAACAGAAGATTTCAACATTTTATTATCAGTGCCTAACACATATGCATTACTCTGTATTACATTATCTCCACCAATCTTTACATGTGCATTGCTATAACAATTATAAATCTCACCTGTTATATTATTTGACTCACCAGGTTTTCCTAGAATACCAGGATATGTCCTTATATCACCTATATTATAGCAATGAGAAATCTTTCCTTGGAAAAATCCTGCAATGCCTCCTGTTCCTGCATTTGCGTTGATAATATTACCAGCATTAAAACAATCATCTATTAAAACAGACTGACTTGTTGAATAACCAAGAATACCACCAGCAGAATTTGCTACAGCATTAACGCTTCCATAATTTGCACAATACCTAATAGGTGACATATTTATAGCTGAGCCTACAATACCACCTACTCCATATTTCTCACCACTTTGATTCACGAGGCTAATAGCACCACTGTTACTGCAATCATATATGTAGGCATCAGTCTTAACATGACCAACTATACCACCTGCAGCAGTAGCCACAGATGAGACATTGGCTTTGTTAACACATTTTACAGCATTAAGCACATTTGAACTCTTAGCATCATTATCAATCAATCCAACCAAGCCACCAGCTATATTATCTGAAGCTATACTCACCCTTGCGGACATCTCGGCATTAGATATGGTACATACGTCATTGAGGCAACCTATAAAGCCACCAACATTGCTTGTTCCTGATATAGCAACATCATGGTCTTCATCAGTAAACATAAATTTGTCAGTAAAGTTACCAAACGATGCCTTACCATATACATACCCTACATAGCCACCAACATTCTCAGTGCCAATGATCGATGAACCTAAAAACTTGCAAGTTCCTGTAAACTGAGACTTCTGCTGAGCATAACCGATAAAGCCACCGACATATTTTTCACCTTTCAAATTGACACCTATAACAGAAGAATTATTGACAGATACATTGCTACCGCCAATCCTACCAGCCAAACCACCTACGTATTCTGTAGCTTTTTCGGATTTGTATGCAGACAAAGTAATACCATTACCTATGACATTACAATTATCAAAAGTATAAATACCATTTACGCCAGCACCTATAAAACCTCCTAAATTATTAACAGCCCTTATACTATTAAGTAATGTAAGGCTTGTATCTTTAAAATCAACAGTTTGCTTTATGTCACAATAACCGATAAAACCTCCTACATTCGTACATGCCTTTTCACGATTTGTCAGTTGCATATAACCATAGAAACTACACCCAGTAAAACTCAATGCTCCTATTTTATTCTCACCAACAAAGCCACCAATATATAGACCTCCACAATCTTTATCTTCATCAAAACCTCCAAAAGTAATGTAAGAAGGAGCCGATTCTGTTCCAAAGATACAATTATTGAATTTACCTGTACCACTACCTAAGTATCCACCAAAACAAGTCGGCGCTTTCGCACTATTATAATTTGTATGCCCATTCATTATCACATGACAGCCCAACAAACTACAATCAGAAAAATTAACAGTTTTTGCATTACCTATCATTCCCCCCAAATACCTAGCATTGGCTGCACTGGAAGTTATAGTTATATTACTACATACAACATTTTTAATATTAAAAGGAGTACTATAACTATATGAGTCCCCAATAATACCACCAGCGTATCCATCCGAACTATTAATCACAACATTAGTAAGACTACTTTTATCGATATTCACATTTGCTTTTACAATACCGAAATAACCACCAACATATTTAGAACCTGAAATAATGGTTCCATCAAGCACACGAACTCCACTGTGTATATTTGTACTTGCAGTTAAAACTCCAGCATTGTTACCCACTATACCACCAACATAATTTCCACCTGAAATATTACCTTTAAAGGAGGAGCATACATCATTAACTTCACTAAATGGGAAATCAACTGGAACAGTGGAATATCCAATAAACCCTCCTATATAATCACCTTTGGTTTGCTTATTACCATTATCATGAATAGCACTTATATTTGCAAATACATGACAAGAAACAAACGTCAACGTACCATTTCCCATGGTTGCATTTCCCACTATACCACCTATATTAGCAGAAAGGACATCGACCTTAACAAATTGCTCATTCGTTCCTACATTTACATTTTCAAATCTACCTCTTCCGTCTCCCACTATACCACCTATTGACTCACCTGGTATCCCTGATGACGAAATTATACTACCAGAATAACTGATATCTTGCCATAAATTTGAAGCTGCATCATTTTTTACATTACCAACAATACCACCTATGTATTTCGGTTCTGCATCACCTATAAAATTAATATTGGCATCACTACTTACATGAAGGAATTGGACTTCTTTTTTTTCTGTATTTTCAACATATCCAAACAAACCACCTACAAAACTTGAGGTACTGCTAACATTTATATTTAAGCCCGAAGTTGTAACATTTTCTATTAAAGTATTATCAGATTTCACGAACCCTACCAAACCACCGACTTTACTAATTCCAGATAATTCACAATTTATTATAGACAAGTTAGAAATACCCAATTCAGCAGAATTTTTCTCTACATCACCTACCAAAGAACCAACATTACTGTTTTCTGAAGTTGCAGTAATTTTCAGTCCTTCAACAGAACAATTATAAAAAGACACAGGACCTTCACATGATCCAATAAAACCACCAACATAAGATGGAGCATGAAGCCTTCCGCCCTTAACATGAACATTCGTAAAAGTACAAGTTGAATTATTGTTATAACCTATAATTCCTCCTAAACCATCTTCATTCGAAGTTATCTTTCCTGTAATATCTACATTAAGTTTCTCCACTTCAAGAGTACACTCTTGAATTACAGAAAACATCAAACCATAAATATAAGATATATCAGCGTTATCACCATTGAAAGTTATAGTATGCTCATTACCTTGTATTTTTACTTTTTTGTAAGAAGGTATAGATACGCTATTCCACGTCTTAGTCAAATCTACATCGAAATCTTTGTCGATAATAATAGTATATGTCTTTTCACTTCCAAAAGACATTTTATTATTCCAATCATCTTGCGAACCAACATGGATATCCACAGCCCATCCTTTGATACTGCATAGGCAAGCACAGAGAATGAACAACACCTTTCTATTGATACTATTAATCTTAGTCATATTATGTAGTAGTTTTATGTCAATATACCATTTACTGCTGAACTGCGAAGCCCAGCATATCACACATAGAACCTGACGGTCCTTCTTGAGCCGTCTATAAGATTTTAACTAAGATTTTTATTATTTACTGATGCAAAAGTAATTGATTATTTTGATTTACGCAAGAAAATATCAAAATAATTGCGATTTTAACTGTTTTTTTATCACAATTCGCACAAAATCACGTGTTTCGCATACAAAAACAACTCAATTTATACAATAAAGCGAAAAGAAAAGGGTGTACCAGACAACATGCATCTGGTACACCTTTACTATTACGATTTGCAGAAAACGCCCTCCTGCTTCATGCCATCCATCTTGATGGTATAAAGTTCTGGGAGGCGTACATGGCGCACATACTTCGTCTCCTTGATAGCAGGCAGACTGTCAAGATACTCCCTGCAAAGAATCTCAAGTTCGCCCTGCTGGTACTCCCGTTCCTTACTGAGAGGATTACCCTCATTGTCGTGATATACATCTATGGTGAAATAGCCCACTCCAAGCGATGTCAGATTCTGGAAGAAATGAGTTCCCTGTGAAGGATCTATATAGCTGTTTGGCAATATCTCCTCGACTATCAGTTTGGCACCAGAGATATGCGGCCACTGAACCGGCACACCCAACCACGAATCGGATGATCCCCAGCGTCCAGGACCTATCAGTACATAAGGCACGCCGTCAGAAAGGAATTTCTCATTGATGCGGTCTATCTCATCGGCTACGGTAGGATTATTGCTGGCAGAATAGTTTTCATCCACCTTGACATAGACAACATCGCGGATATTATCCACTATGCCATGGCCCAGCGAGTTATGAGAACGCAACAGACACTCTGCATCAGGCACCTCAAGGAGGTTCTCGTCAAGTATCTGCTTGCTGTCAACGATAGGACGTATCTGCAGAAGATAGAACTCACCAGTCTTGTCTGGACGGATATTGCATGCTATCTCAATCTCTACCGGACGACGCATCTCCCCCTCACCAAACTTCAGTGACAGTTGCATCAACTCCGGCAGCGGGAACACTCCCTGCTCCAGTACACCATTGAGAGAAACAATTTTTCGGCCACCATCATACAGTCCAGGGCGGATAACCTGATCATAAGGGTCAAAGGTGGACGCAATATACATCAGCGAACCATCCTCATCAGCCTCCTTGACCATTCGGCGACAGATATTGAATCCATCATCGACCTTGAATTTAAGGTCATTACTATTGGCAGCATCACTCCCCTCACCTGCACCATTAACATTGTTCGCTGTCTCTATTGAGAAGAATGACGTCTGCGTCTGACGCAAAGCTATCTCCAACTCAGACATCTGCAGCACATGATTGGGATGATAAGGCGATACGCGAAGTGTCTGGCCACCATCCACGATGTACTTACCGAGTCCGAGAGCAAGAGAGGCGATGCCTTCTTCCGGTTTCTCATCACCCAGAGGATAGTAATTCAATGAGCGCAACACACCACTGATATTCGGATAGAAATGATTGCCATACTGCTGACCAACAACCTCCTGTATGATAACAGCCATCTTCTCCTGGTCTATCACATTCTGCGTTGCAGTCATATAGGCCTTTGAGTCGCGGAAATACACCGAGGCATAGACACTCTTGATAGCCTTGGCAAGATTGGTAAGCATAAGGTCACGGTCTTCTGTATAAGGTATCATATAAGTGCTATAGATACCAGCAAACGGCTGATAATGACTATCCTCTAGAAGGGATGACGAACGTATAGCCAATGGTTTGTGCGTAGCCTCTATCAAGGTATTGAAATCATCACGCAGGGTATCAGGGAGCTGAGCCTGGAGGAAGGTCTCCAATATCTCTTCGTCAGAAGCATCGGAGAGGGCTTTCTCCCACAGATGGTTCTGGTCCATAAACTTGTCGAAATTATCCGTACAGAGCACTACCGTCTTTGGTATCTGGACACGGGCATTGTCAAACTGCTGAAACTCATTGTGCTTCTTGATGATGTTGTCAAGGAATGCAAGACCTCTGCCCTTGCCTCCCAACGAACCGTCGCCGATGCGGGCAAAGTGGGAATAGGAATCGAAGCGATCCTTGTTATATACCGCTACGACGCCGAGATTCTTCATGTGACGATATGCCACTATGGCATCAAAGATATACTGACGGTGCATATCCACATCAGGATACTTGTGCCACGTGATTTCCTTCAGAAATTCCGATACCGGAAAGATAGCACGTGCAGCCAACCAGCGAGATATATGATTATGACTGACATGATAGAGCATGGTGTCATGAGGAATCTTGAATACAGAGTCCTGCAGTTCCTTAAGATTATGCACCACGGCCACTACCTCCTTAGTCTTTGGGTCACGGAAATGGAAGTCACCGAATCCGAAATGTGCAGCAAGTATCTTCCTCAGATCCACCGGCATCATCTTGGAGTTCTTATCCACTATCCTTACACCTGGTATGTCGCAGTTCACATTTGGTTCGGCGGTCTCAAGGATAAGCGGCATATACTCGCTGCCCTCCCTGATATTGCGCAGCAATGTAAGGCCTGCCACAGGATCCACCTCTCCATTGCGCGGATAGCGGCAATCGGAAATGACACCAAGCATGTTATCCTTATATTGCTCATACAACTCCCATGCCTCTTCATACGATCGTGCAAGCAGTACCTTTGGACGTCCACGCATGCGGAGCATCTCTGCCTGAGAGTTAAGTGCCTCCGTGGCAAAATTCAAACTCTGAGTGAGTATATATTTATAAAGGTTTGGCAATATGGAAGAGTAGAAACGTATGGAGTCTTCCACGAGCAATACGCATTGTACGCCAGCCTCCTTGGTATCATTGTCAATATTCATCTTGTCCTCCATCAGTTTGATGATGGAAAGGATAAGTTCGGTATTACCCAACCAGCAGAACACGTATTCAAACATGCTGAGATCAAGATCCTGCATGCGCTTGCTTATGCCGTGTGAGAATGGGGTCAGCACAACGCATGGCACCTGAGGCGACATGCGCTTTACCTCTCTCGCCACATCAAAGGCATCATTGTCAGCATTACCAGGCATACAGATAACGAGGTCAAACTGTGTATCTTCAAGCACAGCCTCTGCCTCCTCAAGCGTACATACCTGAGTGAACGATGGTGGGTAACGCAGACCCAACTGCATGTATTCGGTAAAGATCTTCTCATCTACACGTCCATCATCCTCCAACATGAAGGCGTCGTATGGATTAGCAATGATGAGAACATTAAAGATGCGCCTCTGCATGAGGTTTAGGAAAGACACATCCCTAAGGTTTAAGTCTGTATTTGCCATAGATTAGAATAGATATATCACAAACACGCTGCATCACTTATAGCAGAAACGCAGCACAATACACATTGAAAATAAAAAAAGGGTGAATGCGGCTACTGCCACATTCACCACAATATTTTATCTGGGAGAGAGTATTAATAGATACCCTGAGCCATCATAGCCTTAGCAACCTTCATGAAGCCTGCAACGTTAGCACCCTTCACATAGTTTACATAGCCGTCAGCCTCTGTACCGTACTTAACACAGTTCTCGTGGATGTTCTCCATGATCCAAAGGAGCTTAGCATCAACCTCCTCAGAAGTCCAAGAGAGACGCTCTGAGTTCTGTGACATCTCAAGACCTGATACAGATACACCACCAGCGTTAGAAGCCTTACCTGGAGAGTAGAGGATCTTAGCCTGCTGGAATACCTTGATAGCCTCTGGAGTTGTAGGCATGTTAGCACCCTCAGCTACAGCGATAACACCGTTAGCTACGAGAGCCTTAGCTGCCTCCTCGTTGAGCTCGTTCTGTGTAGCACATGGGAGAGCGATGTCTGCCTTCTCAGCCCAAGGCTTCTTACCCTCATGGTAAACAGCGTTAGGATACTTCTCAGCATACTCCTTGATACGACCACGCTGTACGTTCTTGAGGTCCATTACGTAGTCGAGCTTCTCGCGGTCGATACCATCTGGATCGTAGATGTAACCGTTAGAGTCAGAGAGTGTCATTGGAGTACCACCGAGCTGGAGAACCTTCTCAGCAGCATACTGAGCTACGTTACCAGAACCAGAGATGAGCACCTTCTTACCAGCGATCTCCTGACCCTTAGTCTTAAGCATAGCACGGAGGAAGTAAACTGTACCGTAACCAGTTGCCTCAGGACGGATGAGAGAACCACCGAACTCAAGACCCTTACCTGTGAGCACACCCTGGAACTGACGTGTGTACTTCTTGTAAGCACCGAACATGTAGCCTACCTCACGACCACCTACGCCGATATCACCAGCAGGAACGTCGCAGTCAGGACCGATGTGACGGTGAAGCTCAAGCATGAATGCCTGGCAGAAACGCATAACCTCTGCATCAGGCTTACCACGTGGTGAGAAATCAGAACCACCCTTAGCACCACCCATTGGGAGAGTTGTGAGAGAGTTCTTGAAAGTCTGCTCGAAAGCAAGGAACTTCAGGATACCAAGGTTTACAGACTTGTGGAAACGGATACCACCCTTGTAAGGACCGATAACGTTGTTGTGCTGGATACGGTAACCCATGTTTGTCTGGATCTGACCCTTGTCATCCATCCATGTTACACGGAACTGATAAACGCGATCTGGAATACAGAGACGCTCAATGAGGTTTACCTTCTCGAACTCTGGGTGCTTGTTGTACTCTTCTTCGATAGTAGAGAGAACTTCTTCTACAGCCTGATGATACTCTGGCTCATTTGGAAAACGACGCTTGAGGTCTTCCAGAACTTTCTGTGCATTCATTTTTTTTCTTTTTATTTGTTGGTTGTTGTTATATGCCACTATTTGCATAGGGCGTTAATTATTATTCTTCAAAAAATTCGTTATCTGTCTGAACAGATGATTGCGGGTGTTACCACCACGTATGCTATGATTTCTCTCATTATAGATGAGTTCACTGAAATCCTTATCGGCCTTTATCAGTTCATCTGTGTAGAGGAAGGTATTCTCCGGATGAACGTTATCATCAGCTAGTCCATGAACGAGGAGTAAATTGCCGTGCAGTTTACCTACCCTGCTCATAGGACAATCCTCATAGCCGCCTTCATTTTCATTTGGCGTCCTCATGTACCTCTCTGTCCATATTGTGTCATACAATTTGAACGATGTGAAAGGTGCTACAGCCACGCCACACTTGAATACTGGATGTCCCTCACTCATCGACATAAGGGTATTGAAACCACCAAAGCTCCAGCCCCAGATTGCGATACGGGAAGCATCCACGTATGACTGCTTACCTAACCATAACGCTGTCTCCACCTGATCCTTGGATTCAAGATAACCAAGACTGCGATATACTTGTTTTTCGAAATCTGCTCCACGTCCTCCAGTACCACGACCGTCAACGCATACGCAGATATACCCTTCCTGAGCAAGATACTCTTCATATAGAGCACCATTTCCAACACTTCCTGCCGACCAGGAGTTCTTTACCTCCTGAGACCCAGGACCTGAGTACTGGAACATCACTACAGGATAGCGTTTACTGAGATCAAATCCTTCTGGGACTATCATGTACCCATTAAGCACCACATCCTCAGAAGTAGTAAACTTAAAGAATTTCTTCTCGCCCTTGAAGGCATTGGCATTCTTCGCTTTCAGCGCAGCATTATTCTCAATAATCTTCAGTTCTTTGCCGTTGCTTTGACAAGCAGCAAACTGATAAGGTGTATTTATATCACTCCAGCATCTCAGGAAATACTTGCATCCTTTCGAGAGGATTATGCTTGAAGTACCAGTCTCAGAAGTCAACGCTTCGTTTTTGCCACTTGCGTGACTGACCATCACCTGACGGTTTATCACATCGGCTGCCACCTGGAAATAGACATCCCCGCTGGCGTCATCCATATCATAGATTGCCGTAATATCCGTCTCAGGAATCTCAATGCTTCGCTTCAACTGTCCGTTGAGACTATATACATAAGCACCTGTGAATCCACTCTTGTCACTCATCATGACAATATGCTGCGGAGTAACCAACATCTTAGTGTAAACGTCAGCCTTCACATACGACTCATCAGTGTCACTGATAATCATCTGCGAGATGGTGCTTCGTGAATCAGCCTTATATAGACTCATCTCATTCTGATGTCTGTTGAGCACAGCCAGAAGGACTTTATCTTGCTCCTTAGTAGGAATAATCCTTGCTACATATCCATCTTTATCTACAGGCAACTGAATCTGCCTTGTCTGATGACTTTGGATATCATAGCTCCAAGCCGTGACACGCGAGTTCTCTTGCCCTGCGTATGGATACTTAAAGGTCTCAGAACTCGTAGGCAGTGAATACTTGTTCACATTCGTCTCATCGTATTTCAGCCAGCAGACCATTCTGCTGTCAGCCGTAAACACCAGCGAACCAGAAGTTGAGAATTCCTCTTCATTCACCCAGTCCGGCACACCATTGATAATAGCATCTTTCTTTCCATCTTTTGTCACTTCACTTTCAGAGAAGTCATAAAGCAGTTTTACGAGATGCACATTATTATCTCTGACAAATGCTATAACATTTCCGTCTGGACTCCACACTGGATTTTGAACCTCGCCATAGTCTGACAGGCGACGCAGCCTGCGGTTTTCCACATTATATACATAATATACCGCCCTCTTTGAGTGTCTGAACACCTCAGTGGTATTTGTACAGACAAGCACTTTGGTACCATCCGGGGAAATTATAAAGTCATCTATATCATCAACTTTATCCCCTACCGTATTCGCTACATCAAACAATGTCGCAGTATGCTGACCACTCTTAAATGAGAACTGATCAATTTTCCTACCACCATTCGTTATCTTGGCAAAGTTTTCCCCATCATTGAGAGGAGTAACACCCCATACCATACGTGGCGAATATTGTCCGCTAAATACATCACTCAGTTTTATAGTCTGCGCTGATAACATTTGTGTCATGAAACCAATCAAAACCAAGCAGAGAACTCTAATAAGTCCTTCTTTCATTTCTCTTTTATTGTGTTGCGATGCAAAATTAATCATTTTTCTGCAAATATACAAGAAAATAGCAAAGAAATTTACATTTATCAAGCAAAAAAAGCTTTTTACTTACAATTTGCGTATTTTTCAGTCCTAAACCAAACGTTTGTTTAGTTAGCCGACAATTGTCAAAGCAAGTTTATAGCATCTGATACTAAGAAAGTCCAACTGCTACTTCTCCATCACTATTCTCAAACCTATAACCACGGACTTCACATCAAAGTCATAGTTTTCTCGACTAGAAGTACGACACTGCGTCGTAGTGCTTGTGAAGTTTCCTCCCCTTGCCACATGCGACAAGGTGTCAGCGGTAAATATACAAGGGTCTGTCATTGCCGAATCCTTATACACCTCAAAATTATCCATCACCCACTCTGAGACATTACCGTTCATGTCACGTATGTCAAGTTCGTTAGGCATAAACAGTGCAACAGGATGCAGATAACCATTACTATTTCCGCGGAAACAAGCAACATTCTCTAGATACTTAGAACCGCTATACTGTATGCCAAACGTTTTACCGGCACCTCTTGCGGCATACTCCCACTCCGCCTCTGTAGGCAGACGAAATTTCTTACCAGTCAGGGCGCTGAGTTTTTCACAAAACTTCTTACAGTCCATCCATGTCACATCACATACAGGCAACATATCATTCTTCTTGCCTTCATATTCCTTAGCAGAAGAAGGATTCGTTCCCATAACTGCCTGCCACAGCTGCTGAGTAACCTCTGTCTTTCCTACCCAATATCCCTTAGTGAGTGTAACAGTATGAATCGGCCTTTCGGTATGGGCATCAAAACCTTCCTGCTCTGTAGTTGCTCCCATCTGGAATGTAGCTGGTGCCACATACACAAGTTCTACATCCACACCATTCACCTCCACTTTCTGCACATCACCTTCTACCGGATTCTCATAATCCTTACAACTAGAAAGCAGCAAAGACAAGGCCGCCATTACAAAAACACATTTTCTATTTTTCATTATATATATTGTTTAGATTTATCACATTCGATTTTTTGAATTAAATACGTTCCACACCTTTGACACCTTTGACGTTACGCAACTTCTTGACCAACTGCGTAAGCCTAGAGGTATCATCCAACTGCACTGTAATAGTACCGCGGAATATACCATCATCACTGTCAATATTGATTCCACGCAAAGCGATATTGTTTTCTTTGGAAATGATGGACGTAATATTGTTAACGATACTAATATCATCATTACCCACAACCCTGAGAGTAATATCATACTGTTCATCACCTTTTCCGCTCCACTTTGCTTTCACTATACGATATCCATAGCGTGTACGCATATCATGAGCATTAGGACAATCCACTCGATGAATCTTTATACCTCCCGAAACAGAGACAAAGCCAAAGACCTCATCACCATAGATAGGATGACAGCATGGTGCCAGCGTATAATCAACGCCTTTAAGATTCGCATCTATAACAAGGACGTCAGAATCTCCTGCATAACGAGTTTTCTGTTCGCCACTCACACCATTTGCACCTATTAGCGACTCTTTCAGCACAAACTCAGCAGCAGAACGTGGCACGCCCCCCTCCTGACCAGTACTTGTATTTGCCGTGGCACTCTGACCTGCCTTAAGTTCCTGATAGCGATCTATCACCGTAAGCACATCCAGCTGCTCATTGGCGATGGCAATATAGAAATCCGACGTTTCCTTATATCCCATCTTCTTAATCAGTTGATGCATGAGAGGTTCGTCGATCTCGATCTTACGATTCTTGAACCTGCGCTCCAGCACCTCCTTGGCATACATACCATCCCTTGCCTGAGAATCTTTCAGTGCCAACCTTATCTTACTCTTGGCATGAGATGACTTTACTATACTAAGCCACTCCTGCTTAGGCTTCTGTGTAGAAGACGTCATAATCTCTACGGTATCACCCGAATGGAGTTGCTCACGGAAGGAGACATTCTTTCCGTTAACCTTGGCACCAACGCACTGGTTACCTATGCGTGAATGGATATGATAGGCGAAATCAAGCACAGTAGCACCCATGGCAAACTTACGTATCTCCCCCTTTGGAGTAAAGACAAACACCTCGTCTTCATAGAGATCCATACGAAACTGGTCCATTACCTGCATATCATCGCCTGCCTCCAGCGCTGAACGGATAGCACCGAGCCACTCGTCAATGCCGCCACCTGCACCTTTCACGCCTTTGTATCGCCAATGAGCTGCGAGACCACGTTCTGCAATCTCGTCCATTCTCTCCGTACGTATCTGCACCTCCACCCATTTTTTCTCCGGTCCAAGTACAGTAATGTGCAGTGACTCATATCCGTTACTCTTTGGTACGGACAACCAATCACGGAGACGTTTTGGATTAGGTTGATACATATCGGTGATAATACTATAGACATGCCAGCAGTCCATTTTCTCCTTACTTGGCTCGGAGTCCAGTATAATACGTATGGCAAAGAGATCATACACTCCCTCGAAAGGACATTTCTGCTTCTTCATCTTCTGCCATATAGAGTGTATAGACTTAGTGCGACCCTTCATATGGAAGCGTAGTCCAGCCTCCTTCAGTTTGGCATCTATCGGACCTATAAAATCCTCGATATACTTATCGCGTGCTCTTTTTGTTGCAGAAAGTTTCTCCTTAATATGATAATAAGCATCATGCTCTAGATACTTTAGAGACAAATCCTCCAATTCACTCTTAAGCCTATACAAACCAAGTTTGTGTGCCAATGGTGCATAGAGATAATTGGCCTCTTCCGCCACTCTTCTCTTCGCTTCCTCGTTCTTAGCATCACGTATCTCACGCATCACGTTGACACGGTCAGCTATCATAATCAGGATGACACGCATATCCTCAGCGAAGGAGAGCAGAAGGTTACGAAAATTCTCTGACTCAATAACAGGTGTTTTCTTGTACAATTCCTGTATCCTCAGCAATCCATGCAGTATCACCACCACGCCTATTCCAAACCCAGTTTGAGCATCATCGAGTGTGATGGTATTCTTCTGCACCAGAGGATACAACAGAGTAGCAATGATACCATCACGTCCCAGTCCTATCTCATCTACAGCAATCCATGCTGTCTGTATTGCCATCAGGACAGGATTCAGTTCAAAGACATCTCGTTCTATCTTTCCGTTGTCTATGGCATCAAAAAGTAAACGGCGCAACTTCCCTTCGTCGTCGGGAAGCAACGCCGTTCCTATACGGTTACGAAGACTTTCTATAATCTTCAGAGCTCTATCACGTTCTTGTTCGTTGAATGTCATATTTTAACCTTGCACTACGAGTGCCAGTAAATTTATGATAAAAGATGACGTTCTCGCTTATAATGCAAGCTTACTTCTTTGCTGTCTCCTTTGACTCCGTCATATCACCTTCTATGTAAAGGCGTACCATCTCTGGAGTGCCATTTGTACGAACGGTAATAGTCTTCTTGAAATGTCCAGGGAATTTACCCTCACCATTGTAAGACACTGATATTGTACCCGTCTCACCTGGTTTAACCGGAGTCTTTGTGTACTTAGCTACAGTGCATCCACAAGAAGCCACAGCCTGATTGATTACCAAAGGAGCATCACCGGTATTAGTAAAAGTGAAAGTACACTTTTGCACTGGATCATCCTCAGAGAATGTGCCGTAGTTATGAGTAGTCTTGTCAAATTTGATGGCAGCCTTCTGCGCCATGGTGCAAACGCTGAAGCTCACAAGAGCTACAAGCATAAACAAAAATTTCTTCATAGTCTTTATATCTTAACTTTTTAATTATTTCTCCTTATAATATATAATATAACACTCAGTCTCCTCACATCACACTAATTCATAGATGCACGAAGGAGTCTTTCGTTTAAGGTCATGCACTAAAAAATCTTTTCCAGCAATGATTCCGTACGATCTGAGTATCTGTTCTATTGTTTTCAGAGCCAGTACAGGATGATTATTTTCCTCACTCAGATGGCACAGCCACACATGCTTCAGCTCCGCAGTAGCATAATTAGCCAGCGCCTCAGCACAGTCACGATTGGAAAGATGTCCCGTAGGACCGTCTATTCTATGTTTAAGGTGTTGCGGATAACTGCCGTTCTTAAGCATTTCGACATCATAGTTTGCTTCCAGTACAAGGTAGTTTGCCTCACCTATATACTGTTGCATTTCATCTGTCACGTGTCCTACATCTGTCATCAAGCAGAATACAACTCCCTCTGCTTCTACACGATAACCCACATTTCCTGAACTATCATGAGGCACAGCAAAAGGTGTCACCTTAAAATCACCAAGATGTATGCTAACGCCACGCTCTATAACTCTAGCGTTTTCACCTGGCACTTTCTTCGGTACACAGTAGTTGCGCTGTATGCCCTGATGCACCTCATGTGTTGCATAAACCGGTATGTCATATTCCTGACTAATCACACCGACCGCCTTGATGTGGTCAGCATGATCATGAGTAATTAATATGTGTTTGACGCCATCCAGTCTCAAGCCGTAGTCATGTAAAGATTTCTTCACATTTCTTATGCCGACTCCTGCATCTATAAGCAAAGCGTCATTGGCAGTCTGCAGATAGTAACAATTACCACTACTTCCACTGCCGATGGAGAGAAATTTCAGCATTTTAAGTTTATATTTTGTGCAAATGTAACAAAAAAAGTTGGTTTATCCAAAAAAAAACACTACCTTTGCCATTATTTTAATAAATTTAATACTTCGATGCAAGATTCTCATTCTAATACCGCTGTTCAAGACCAATTGGTGGTTTATAAAGCGAGTGCTGGAAGTGGCAAGACTTTCACCCTCGCTGTTGAATACATCAAATTGCTGATCGACAATCCTAAGGGATATGAAAACATACTCGCTGTCACATTTACCAACAAAGCGACAGAAGAGATGAAAATGCGTATACTGTCACAGCTCTATGGACTTTGGAAACAGTTGCCAAACTCCAACTCTTACATGGAAGTCATCAAGAAAGAGACCAATTACGACGAAAAGTTCATTTCCCAAAGAGCCGGCATCGCTCTGCACCTGATGCTACATAACTACCATAGCTTCAAGGTGCAGACCATAGATACATTCTTTCAGGCTGTATTGAGGAATCTAGCACGCGAACTCCAACTTAACACCAACCTGCGTGTCGGTCTCAACAAAGAGCAGGTAATCAGTGAATCGGTCGACAACATCATCGACTCCTTATCAGAGAACAAGGGATTGATGAGAATCATCATGAACTATATCGATGACAATTTACAAGATGACAAGAAATGGAACGTCATACAGGACATCAAGACGTTTGGTCAGAACATCTTCAGCGAGGTATATAAACAGAATCGCAAAAGCATCAATGCCACTTTGGAGCAAAAGGATTTCTTTACAGATTATAAGAAAGAACTGCGTACCATACGTAATGCCTACGAAGTGAAATACAAGAGGTTAGGTACTGAAGTCATAGCAGAATGTGACCGGCGCGGTTTCTGTGCACAGGACTTTTCCTTCGGCGCCAGCGGTCCTTTCGGCTACTTTGTGCGACTCACCATTGGAAAATTCACCAGCACTAACGAACTCGTTGGCAAACGAGTAATCGCAGGAAGGGAGGATGCCAAGAAATGGAGCAGTGCAAAATCGCCAAGGAAGGCAGAGATCACTGACCTTGCCACCACATACCTCATCCCTAAAATAGAAGAGATTGAGAAAATGCGTCTCGCTGACATCGTAGCATACCGTTCAGCAGTCTTTACCTTGCAGCATCTCAATGACATACAGCTTCTCCACACTATCGAGGATACAGCTCATAGGTTAAACGATGCTGAACAGCGTTTCATGCTTAACGACACTCAAAGCCTGCTTCATGAGATGATAGGTGACAGCGATGCGCCTTTTATATTTGAAAAAATAGGTTCACGTCTGGACCACATCATGATCGATGAGTTCCAGGACACCAGCACCATACAGTGGGCAAACTTCAAGACTCTCCTCAAGGAATGCATGTCAAAAGGCATGCGCAATCTTATCGTAGGCGATGTCAAGCAGAGCATCTATCGTTTCCGCGAAGGCGACTGGCGACTGCTCAACGGCATAGAGAACGAATTCAAAAATACCGCACACAAGCCTGATATACAGACCCGCAAGACCAACTACCGTTCCTATCGCAACATCATCACCTTCAACAATGCTTTCTTTGAAGCTCTGGCAGCAGAGGAAGTGGAGAATGTGCGCGCCCTCAAACCTGAAAGAGCGAAACAGCTCAAGCATGCCTACGAGGATGTGAAGCAGGACATACCAGCAAACAAGGAGAAGGTCGGCTATGTACAGATAGAAATGCTTCCTCACCAGTCCGAGGACGACACTCCTCAGCGCACTATGGGCATCATACAGGACTTGCTCGCCCAGGAGATAGCGCAGAAGGACATAGCCATCCTCGTTCGCGAAACGAAAAACATCTATTCCCTCGCCAACTATATCGAGACAGAGAGCCAAGGCACCATCAAGATTGTCTCAGCCGAGGCATTCCGTCTTGATGCTTCATCAGCGGTTTCTATCATCATCAATGCCATGAAGATGGTGGCGAACAACAATGACAAACTGGCAGAAGCATTGCTATGCAAGTATCATGGTGGCAAACTACCTGAAGAGTTCATTGAGAACCTCTATAGCATCGCCACCATGTCCCTTCATGATATGGCAGAAGAGATTCTGCGCATCTTTGCTATCAATGACCGCTATGACGAGGGAGCATACCTCACCGTATTCTTTGACAAACTCCATGAGTTCTGCACTGACAACATTGCTCTTCTGGAAGACTTCCTTAGCGAATGGGAAGAGGAGATTTACAAGACAGCCATCGACTCCGGCGAGATCAACGGCATCAGGATCCTCACCATCCACAAGAGTAAAGGATTGGAGTTCTCACATGTCATTTTGCCATACTGCGACTGGAAATTCAACAACAAGAGCAAACTGATCTGGGTGACACCTCAAGAGGCACCTTTCTCACGTCTGCCTATGGTTCCCATCAAATACACCTCTCCTCAGTCTTTGGAAGAGAGCATATATGAAGATGACGGCTATGAAGAGCACATACAAGACATTGTTGACAATCTCAACCTTCTGTATGTTGCTTTCACCCGCGCCAAGAAATCCCTCTTCGTGCTGGGCGATAGATCTAAATCTACCGATAAGGCCCAAACCAGAAACAAGTCCATTTGCACTATAATACAGCACAACCTGCCAGACTCTTTGGATGGCATTCCTCTCATCATTGAGGGTAGAGATGGTGACGAGAAGACCACTCCTCTCATTGTGAGATTCGGCGAGATACCTGTTCAGGAAAAGCAGGAAGAAGATAAGGATACAAATGATGATGATTCCGAAAAGAATGTCTTCACGGATCAGGTAAACAAAAGTGTCAAGGTGGACATCGTCTCTTGTCCCAGCAAGACAATCTTCATGCAGAGTAACCAGAGCCGCGAATTTGCAGAGGATTCAGAGGACGAGAGAGATCATCTGCGTCTGATAAGACGCGGCACCGTCCTGCACCAGTTATTTGAAAGGATCCACACACTTGATGACATTGACACCGTACTCCAGCAGATGGAGTTTGACGGCACTCTCTATGACGAAGACATCACTAAGGAAGGACTCGCGCAAACCATCAAGGAGAAGTTTGAAAACGAACAGGTACGCAACTGGTTCTCTGACGAGTGGGAGGTCTTAAACGAACGCAGCATCATCAGCATACCTGAAGAGATGGCCAACGGCAAGAAGGACTCCCGCCCTGACCGTGTAATAACGAATGGCAAAGAGACTATCGTAATTGACTATAAATTTGGCACACCTTTTGCAGAATACGAAAAACAGGTACTCTACTACATGTCTTTGCTCACTATGATGGGCATGCCTAACGTCAAGGGCTACCTTTGGTATGTAGTACCTAACAAGGTGAAAGAAGTTAAGAAGTTAAGGAGTTAGGGAGTCAAGGAGTTAAGATATTACAACTTGAGTGAACAAAGCAAACGAATATAAACTATATATAAAAAAAAAATGAACACACAGGAAATCCCGGTTCTCCTGCTTACAGGCTATCTGGGAAGTGGTAAGACCACATTGCTCAATCGCATTCTCACAAACGAGAAAGGTATTAAGTTCGCCGTAATAGTCAATGACATTGGCGAGGTAAACATCGATGCAGACCTCATACAGCAGGGTGGTATCGTAGGGCAGAAGGACGATTCGCTAGTAGCACTGCAGAACGGTTGCATCTGCTGCACTCTCAAGATGGACCTAGTAGAGCAGATCAACGATATCACACGCATGCAGAGATTCGACTATATCGTAATCGAGGCAAGTGGCATCTGCGAACCAGCTCCTATCGCACAGACCATCTGCTCCATCCCTTCCATGGGAGCGCAGTACTGCGAGGGTGCCACACCTAAGCTTGACTGCATCGTCACCGTGGTCGATGCTCTCCGCATGAAGGACGAATTTGGATGCGGCAAGACTCTCCTCGGCGCCAAGCGCGATGAGGAAGACATCGAGAATCTTGTCATCCAGCAAATAGAATTCTGTAATATCATCCTCCTCAACAAGGCTTCGGAGGTTACTCCTGATGAACTGGAGCATGTTCGTCAGATTGTCCGTGCCCTGCAGCCTAAGGCTGAGATTATCAACTGCGACTTCGGCGACGTGGATTTTGACAAGATACTCGGCACAGGTCTCTTCAATTTTGATGATGTTGCGACTTCTGCTACATGGATCAAAGAGATTGAAAACCATGAGCTACATCATGATGAAGAGGATGAGGATGAAGATGAAGATGAGGATGACGAACACGAGCATCATCACCATCATGAACATGAGCACGAGCATGAACACCACCACCATCATGAGCACGAGCATGAACACCACCATCATCACGATGAAGAGTGCGAAAGCCATCAAGGAGGTGAATGCACATGCGGATGTCATCACCACCACCATCATCACCACGGAGAGGGCGAAGCTGAGGAGTACGGCATCGGCACATTCGTATATTATGCACGCAAGCCTTTCGACATCACTCTCTTTGATGACTTCGTGGCACGACGCTGGCCTAAGAGCGTCATCCGCGCGAAGGGTCTGTGTTGGTTTGAGGACCAGCCACACCTTTGCTACATTTTCGAGCAGGCCGGTCGTCAGGTACAACTGCAGAATGCCGGTCAGTGGTATGCCACCATGCCTGAGGAAGAACTGAAGCAGTTCCGTATAGACAACCCTGGAGTCAACAAGGATTGGGACGACGTCTATGGTGACCGCCAGCAGAAGCTCGTCTTCATCGGTCAGCATCTTGACAAGAAGGCTATCACTGCCGAACTTGACGCCTGCCTAACTGAATACACACAGGAATAACAGCGTGACAAACGAAGAATACATATTCCTTAATCGCAACAAGGACATACGCTCTCTGGCATTAAGTAAAATGCCGGAGGGCGTTAATGCGTTATGGGCACTGCAACAGATTGAGGGTTATCAGCTTGCTCTCAGGAAACTCCCTCTGTGGGCCAAGACTGACGGACTGCACTTTCCGCCACGTATCTCCATGGAGCAATGCTCCAGCGAAGCGACGGCACAATACAAAGCCCGTATCATACAGCGGTTACTTCATGACCTTAACATCGATTCGTCTACATCCTTGATGGACATCACTGGCGGTTTCGGAGTTGACTTCAGTTACATGGCGCGATGCACTGACCATGCCACATACGTGGAACAGCAGCCACACCTCTGCGACGCAGCGCGCCACAACATGCCTCTGCTGGGACTGAACCATGTCCATATCATTAATGGAGACTCCGCTGCCGCCATAGCATCCATGGAAGGCACTACCGTTGTCTTCGCTGACCCAGCGCGCCGCGACACTGCCGGCAACAAGACTGTTGCCATCGGCGACTGCACTCCTGACATCGCACTCCTGCAGGACTCCATACTCCTACAGGCGCAGTACCTTATAGTCAAGCTGTCTCCTATGCTTGACATCACCGCTGCGCTCAAAGCCCTGCACCATGTATGCGAGGTTCATGTCATCAGCGTAAAGGGCGAGTGCAAGGAATTACTCTTCGTACAATCTGCCAAGCGTCCCCACCCTCTCTCATTTCATTGCGCCAACCTTGACACTTGTCAGCATGACTTCGTCTGTCAGGCCAAGGCACCGCACCAGACAGACACTGAGGGATCCAATGTCTCCATGCCTGCCGTAGGCCAACATCTCTTCGAACCGAATGCGAGCATTCTGAAGGCTGGCATGCAGGATGCCTTCGCTGATCACTATGCCCTGAGCAAGCTTCACCCTATGAGCAACCTGTACGTCTCCCCAGCCCCCTGCGATGCCAGCATCCCTGCCAGGCAGTTCACCATTGAGGCAATCTACGATTTCTCCAAGCAGGACATCAAGAAGATAAAAGACCTCAAGCAGGCCAACCTTACCATACGCAACTTTCCTGCCACTGTGGCAGACCTACGCAAGCGTATGAAACTAAAAGAGGGTGGCAGCAAATACTTATTTGCCACCACCCTATGCGACGGTTCACACGCCATACTCTGCTGCGTAAAAGTCCCCTAACTCCCTAAGGGGGAATATCCGGATTGGGACCTATACTATAGATAAAGGTCATCTTGTGTCTAAAACAAGATGACCTTATATATTTAAGTCGTTATTTTTTCACGGCGATATACAAATGTCACTCCTTCTTCACCTACAATAACGGTACGTGGATTTGGTTTCCAATACAATACCAGACAATCTGCTGACAACTTCATTATCTTGTAACCATATATTTTTTCGTGCCGCTTGCCAATAACCAACTATGAACCGTGCATTTATGCTTGAGTTTTCTCAAAACCAAGAACTAATCAATACCATTTCACGCTGTTGGAGTATCCTGAGCGCTTGTCATATTTCAGAGCATCTGCCAGCGTTGAGGCATTACAACGGAAAGAGAAGTTATATGACGTGTATGGCGCTATCACCACCGAGCACGACATAGAGAAACAGTGCAGGTCACGCGCAAGCGATGCCGTAGTCATAGTAATCTTCTTCTGCTCAAAGTCATAGCCAGAGATAAAACTGATGTTCCATCCGTCTGAGAGTCTGATATTGCCCGACATATTGAGAGTCTGGTCAAACCTATATGGATAGCGCATAGTCGATTTATTGAAACGGCCAGAGGTATTTTCACGCATTGTGATACCGTAACTGAACGTCAGGCTCCAAGGCATGGAGAACTTCATGTATCCATCCTCATCCGTCTCTGCCATACCGGCATTCTCCTTACGTGCACCATTCTTGCCCTTCTGCATATCAGGATCTACGTTTGTCTCTACACCGGTATCATCGTCGTCATCGTCATCTTTCTTTTTTTTATCATCGTCATCACCGCCTCCAAAGAGCTTCTTTATTTTCTCAGGATTAAGTGTGTATGAGAAGTTCTGCGACATACCCTGGAAACGTCCGAACCTACCGTAACTGTATTCAGTGCGATTGCCGATGTACGGTTTGCCATTATCATCAAGTTCGTAGGCATACGTAGCAAAACGTGCATTGAGAGAGAACGTGTAACTCTTCCACCACTTCAGTCGGAGATTGACAGAGAGGTCACTCCATGGTCTCACCTTCGCCGCCATGTTATACGACATCTGCGCGGAGAGCTGGTCTATGAGACTTACCTTTTTTATAGAGTCATTCTTGTCCCTTATCTTCATCTCGAGGTTGTTCTCCAAAGACATGGAGATACTACCCGTCTTACCCTTTCCCGGAGGAGAGTTGACGCCAGAGTATGGTGTATATTCCACTGACGTATATCCCCCATTGCCGTCAGGACGCTGATATGTCTTGTAATATCCATAGCGCTCGGCACCAAAGTCTGGCGAGTAAGAATAAGAGACGCGTGGCTTTACGACATGGCGGATAGCCTGCACCCTGTCACCGAATATCTTACGGCTTGGCACGTACATACCGTAGAGAGTGGTCTGTGCCGATATGGACATGTTATAGTCATAGACGTTGTAGAATCCGTATATAGTGTCAAGGATTTCCCTGTCAAGCACCTCATCCCAGTGACGATCCACCTTATTGGTGTACATACGGTCAGTAAACCTCACATTTGGCGTCACAGTGATATACTTCAGTATAGAGAAGTTGCCTTCGACAGGTATATTGTGCAACATACCGTTTTTCCAATCCTTCACAAGGTTGGAAGAGAAGAGTTTATCCTCTTTTGTATGGATAGAGTTGGTCAACTGACCGCTATAACTCATGGAAATCTTCTCATACCAACGCTCCTTACCTATCTGACGAGCACGTTTGAAAGGATAGAAGCGTGACACGTCAATAGTAAGACCTGGGAATGAGACGTCTATCGTGGAGTCTGACATATTCTGTGAAAGGTTGAGGGTACTGTGCAGCGACATACCGATGCTGGAGAACTGTGTACCCCATGACACAGAAGATGTACGGAGTGTCTGCGCCATCATCGTCGGATTATACATGGACGTCAGATTGTTGCGCTCATAGTTTGTGGAAGAGAAATTGACACTGGCCGAGAGACTGCTATACGGACTTGACTTGGCATCCTGCCTGTGACTCCACTGCAGTTTGTAACTAGTCGTCTTGGAATAGTCAGGAAATCCCTCTTCACCCGTACGGCTGTCCTGATAAGAGAAATAGAACGATCCCGAATGCTTATAGCGCACGTTGTAGTTGGATGCGGCCGAGAATCCCCACGAACCCTTGGTAAATATCTCACCCAGAAGTTTCAGGTCCATCTTGTCACTGATGGCAAAGTAATAACCTCCATCACGCAGATAGAATCCGCGCTCGGTCTCATCACCGTATGTAGGCATAATGAAACCGCTGGAGTAACTCTTCGAGAATGGGAAGAAGCCATAAGGTATAGCCAGCGGCATCGGTATATCCTGCACCACGAGGTATGCCGGACCGAAGACCACATCCTTACCAGGGCGCACCTTGGCCCTTGACAGTGAGAGGTAGAAATCCGGATGCGGGTCATCACACGTAGTATAGCGTCCGTGCTGTAGGTAGAAATTGCCATCGGCATCTCTTTTAGAGCGCTCGGAGATCAGGAATCCATCCTGCTGCTCTGTATATGCATTCTGTATCAGTCCCTTCTTGGTCTTGAAGTTGAATGCCATGGTATCCGTCTCATACTTATCACTTCCCATAACAAATACCGGCATACCTATCTTTGCCTTCTTTACTGTGTCAAAGGCACCTGTGGCATGCACCAGGCTGCTATCCATCTTGATATCTATGTGCTCAGCAGTGAGGTCCATATTATCATATTTCACATTGGCGTTGCCATAGAGGAATGCCTTTTTGCTACCAGCGAAATACACGAGAGAGTCCTTGGAGGTATAGTTGACCGGCACATCGATACCATTCTTTCTTGCACGGTTGGCAGAGTCTGCCGCCAGCGAGTCATCCACTGCCTTATTGCGCATATAAATAGCCAGATGCAGGGAGTCCAAGGTATCTGTGCCCTGTGCGTCTGACTTTAGTGAGTCAAGGGTTGTCCGTTTTACATTGGCAGTATCAGAACCTTTTGACACTGGCTCTTCCGCAGACGATTCCGATGAAACATCCGCAGCAGCTGTCATATCACCATCACCTGCCGCTGTCTGAAGTATATTACTTGCCAGCACGCAGATTATAGCGAGAAAAAGGGTTATTATCGTTACACGTACACGCATACAAGGTGCAAAGTTACTCATTTTTTCCGAACTACACAAAAACGAGCTACGTTTTTTATGCTTTTTTACATTATTACAAAACATAAATTATCTTAAAAAGAATGCGGGCATAGGGAATTATTGCATGCCTTTGAGTTTTTTTTCCTTAAATTTGCAAATAATTAGAGGTTTTGATATATATTCCATGTTCATATTACATAATGACAAGGAAATCAAGATACATCACACGCTATATCTTGGCTTAGAGGATCGTATAGGATATATAAAAGACAGAATAGAATTACTGCAAGCTATTTAAAATGGTGCTACTAAAAATTTCGTGCAGTTCATCAAAACATAATAACGCGCGCACTATATACCATAGGAAACGTAATTTTTACTATCACTAAAACTGATATTTTTGAACACGAATTGCGAATTAATATTTCCGTAAGTTCCTTGAATTCCGTTGACAAAAAACCTTCTGTGCAGTCATTGAACTGTACATATTTC
Organism: Prevotella sp.; assembly: GCA_045617365.1. GTDB lineage: Bacteria > Bacteroidota > Bacteroidia > Bacteroidales > Bacteroidaceae > Prevotella. The sequence continues at coordinate 42,693 of JAZLIN010000150.1, forward strand.
AATTTTCGCGAAAATTGGTCGTTAAAGGGGCACTTTAGCAGGCAATTTTCGCGAAAATTGGTTTTGCGGTAAGATGTAATCACCAAGATACAATTGTGTATCAGTGAAAACCTAGTGATAATAAGTGATAGTAAATGATAGTAAAGTGACAATAAGACAAAAATCTCATCACACTATCAGTCAAAACGTTAGCACCGCTAGTGATAGTAGTGATAATACAATCCACTTGTCTCTGGTGCATATACGCGCGCTAAAACTCTACTGCACGTTGAGTGAGTCACATTTCATCATGATGAATATTTTACCTGCCAGCTATTTCAACGGGAATAGCAAAGTGACAATGAATACGTTTGCCGCAAGGATGATGAAATTCATAGGCAAACCGATACGAAGGAAATCAGAGAAGCGATAACCTCCCGGACCATAAACCAGCAGATTCGTAGGCGTACCGATAGGAGTGGCAAAACTCGATGAAATGCTGATCATCAGTCCCATGCAGAACGTGACAGGATTGACGCCCATCGACGATGCTATCTCTATGGCTACGGGTGCCATGATAGCGGCACACGCCGTATTTGAGACAAACTCGGTGAGAAAGGTTCCCAGGAAACAGAGGAGTATAAGTGCTATGATGGCATTGGAACCGCAGAAATTCGCAATGTTGTGGGCAAGCACCTCAGCAAGTCCTGTGTTGTCGATTGCCTCGCCAAGCGTAATGGAACATGCGAATATCATGAGGACGTCCCAGTTGACAGCTTTCTTCGCTTGCCTGATACTACAGCAACGAGTCAACAGCATAAGCATTGCTGCGATAAAGCAACTGTCGAGCAGAGGAAGGATGTTGAAGGCAGACAGTGCCACCATGGCAATCATGATGAGAGAGGATAAGGCAGTACGACCACCGATGTGTATCTCGTCCTCCTTGTCCATAGGGTCACACTCCATGCCGAATTTTCGTCCTATGCCGAGCACTGCCTTCTTATCACCAGTAAAGATGAGCGTGTCTCCGCCCATGAGGAACTCATCATTCGTTATTTCGTTGACCACCTCGCCGTCAAATCTGACTATACCGATGAGTGTGCAGTCCTGGGAATGCTGCTGGAGACCTATATCACTGAGTGTCTGTCCTGGCAGATGGCTGTCAGGGAGAACATGCAGTTCCGTCGTCACACCTATCTTACCATCGGTCAGTTCCTCCTCAGGCGACTTTCTCTCAGGCAGCAGTCTCTGCATGATAATAACGCTCACTATACCGACAAAGAGGCAGAAGAGACCAGGTAACGTAGTGGCGAAAATGCCCATTTGTATTCCTGTCGCCTCGGTATAGAATCCTGATATCAAAAGGTTTGGCGCTGTGCCGATAAGGGTACATACACCACCCATTCCTGCAGCATAGCTGAGAGGAATGAGCAGTTTAGAAGGTGCGATGCCAAGTTTAGCTGACCACATCTTCACCATCTTTATGCAGAGTGCCACCACTGTAACATTTGTAAGCACGGATGATAGCACAGCTACAGGCACCATCAGTTTGACTATAGCGCGCCAATATGACGATGGTTCGCCCAGAAGATGCTTCACTGTCCAGTGCAGCACTCCTGTAGCATCGAGTCCAGCTACCACTACGAACAGGGTGCCGAATACCACTACCATTGTTGCAGAGAAGCCACTGAGGGCATCCTTAGCGGGCAGACAACCAGTCACCACGAGCAGTGCCATTACCGAGAGAAACACTACGTCGGCAGGCAGTTTCGTCTTCAACATCGTAATGAACATTCCTATGATAAACACGACAGTTAGCCAGGCATGCCATTCAAATCCAAATATTTCCATTGTCTTCTTTTTTATTTTCCAAATTGCATCGCTCGCACTTGAGCTTTCATAGCGATGCGGAGAAAGAGCTTTTGCTTTGCAAATTTAAGAAAAAAATCTCAAATACAGGCAAAAGGGCCATCGAAAAAGTCTATAATGTATTAAACTTTTTAACTTATGTTATACCTAACTGGCATTTTTGCGTGCATTCCTGTATCCCCACTACTTCACGAAGGAGCGGTTGGCCCACTTGAAACTGTTCCAGCGGATGACAAATATGAAGCCGCGGATGTTTTCGTCAAAGACAAAGGCGAACCACATGCCTATAAGTCCGAAACCTAATACTATGCCAAAGACGTAACCGAGACCTACGCCAACCAACCACTGAACCACAAGACCGAGATAGAACGGGAACATGATGTCACCCGTAGCACGAAGCGTATTGGTAGCCCAGATATTGATGCACTTGCCTACCTCCAGAAGTACATCGACCCAGAAGCACCAGCACATCAGCTGGATAATCTCTGCATTATCAGTCAGGGCACCTGCTATGAAAGGTCCGCAGAGGGCACACACTATGGAGAAGGAAAGGGTGATGATAGCTCCCTTATGCCATGCCACCTTGCCAATGGCATACGAAGCCTGCGTCTTGTGCAGTCCGGTGAGGTTGCCCACCATAATAGAACTGCCCTGGGCTACGCAGATAGCATACAGATACACGAACATCACGATACTGACTACGTAGGTGCGGGCCGTCAGAGCCTCGTTGCTGATCATGTTGATGAAATACAGCAGGGTAAGCTGCTGCATGTTATATGAGATATTCTCGCCAGCGGAAGGCAGGCCAATCTTGAGTAGCTTTCGCAGTTCATCCATAGGAAAAGGTCTGAACAGTCGCATTGGGAATGAAGCTATCTGTTTGCGTTGCAATACTACAAGCAGGATAACCATCGACACCACACGCGATATGCTGGTGGATATGGCAGCACCCTCCGCACCGAGGGCAGGCATGCCGAACTTACCGAATATCAAAGTATAGTTGCCTGCGATGTTGAGTATATTGACCACCACGATGACCAGCATAGGGTACTTAGGTTTCTTAGCGCTGCGCAATATAGCGCTGACTGTGGTAGAGACAGCCTGTGCAAAGGCAAATGAACCTACGATGCGAAGATATGGTATGCCGTCAGCCTGTAGTTCGGGACGCAATCCCATGAGTTCGAGTATCGGACCGGCCCACACAAAGAGCAGTATGCTGGTGAGCAGTCCCAGAAAGAGATTGAGGAGCAGGGCGACACCGCTGACCTGTACGAAACTGTCACTACGGCTGGCACCGAAATATTGCGAACAAAGTACAGAGGTACCGGCATTGGTGATGGTGTAGAGCAGGAATACCAATGCAAGTATCTGATTGTCCATACCCACAGCCGCAACAGCATTGTCACTGTGCTGACTGAGCATGAAGGTATCGACTCCACCGAGAAGAAACGTCAACAGCGTCTCCAGCAGTATAGGCCAGACCAAACGGTCTAATTCGTGTTTTAAATTTATACTTCCTATCATCTGTTGTTATCCTTTAACCCCTCCCAGCCTCCCCCAAAGGGAGAAGTTGGTGATTAGGGAGGGAGTTCTACTAAAAGGTTCTACCAGAGGTTTTAAAGCTTTTGAGTGAAAAGTGATTGCGCGGAAAACTTAACCACTTGAGAACTTTAACTCTAAACTTATAACTTCTATACTTATGGCACTTCCTTACTGACCCCCACACATTTTCCAGTAAAACCGAATTTTGCAAAACATATCAAAAATTCCCCTTAGGGGGTTAGGGGGCCGTGGTCATTAGCGTCACTGCCATGATGCCTACAACAATGTCATTCGAGAGACAGCGCAGTCTAATACGCTTCACTTTCTTGCTGCCATCCAGACGCATATAGACCACCTGTGCAGCACCGCCATCCAGTTCTCTGCCATACACCTCTGTATCAGAGACGCCCATGTCGTGACCAAGGTTGCGCGACTCCATGCCAGAAGAGAAGCTCACGCGCAGCGGACGAGGAGTTGGCATACTGAATGCCTTGCCGTCAAGATAGTAGTCCTGCTCTATCGGACAATAATTATAAGGTGGCACCAATGGCAGAAGGGTCTCCGTGCCATCAGCATACTCTGCCACGAGGACAGCATTCTCCACACCATACTGCATATGGTTGGTGCTGCCTGTCAGCAACAACGATGCGCACTGTGCCTTCTGCGGTTTCTTTATATCTACACTCACACTGTCAGGATAATTATCCCAAAGCGAAGCATAGAGAATGTTGTGTCCTGACTGAGGAGTGATATAAGTGATGCCATCGACCACTGTCTTGTCCCCCTTGGCACGAGAGCGGAAAGCGGAATCGCTGATCTCCACCACATACTTAGGATGGCACCATTCGCCGATGCCCTGCACAGGTATCTCAAGTGAGGTGCTTGCCGGACGTGGTGAGAGGTACTGATTGCGGAAAATGTCAGTCACATTGGCATTGTACGTCATCTGCACAGGAACCACCTTCTTCACCTCCGGAGCCTCATTGCACTCCATAGGCACAGGAGTCTCCCTGTCCTTCTTCTCATAGACCACATGGTCAGTCTGCGCAGGTATCATGACATCTATCACCTGAGTCTCAGCATCCGTGCCCACATAGTCGGTGTATGCGCCATCGACGCCATTCATACGCACCACGATGCGCAGCGGACGGGTGAAATGCTGTGTCACAGAGAGCGAAGCCTTCTCACCTACCCTCTTATATTTATATGTCAGGTATGGTGTCTTAACCTCCACGCTATCCCATGACAGTGGGAATCCAGGACGGATGATGCACTGACCATCGAGCGCCTGAGGCACTATGCCGAACACACCCTGCACGATGGCGCGTGATGATATGCCGATGTTATCACCGAAATCGCGGTATGACTCTCCACGAGCAGCGTCATAGTAACTTATCTGTCCCAGATTGCCAGGCGATGCACCCAGGTACATCTGGTCCATGATATTGCCCTTTACAAGGTTCATACCCTCTGCCGACCTGCCAGCCTCGAAGAATGCCAGTGCGGTGTGCATGATCTCTGCCGAAGCCACATTGTTTATAGACCATGAATACGGCATCCAGTCCGAGGTACTGACGACATAATATTGGTCACTTGCCCACTGAGGCACTGCTTTACCCGGTGTAGATGCCACCTCCACTGGTATGTGAGGTATATGCTGATCCACATAGCGGGTGCACTCATATCTCTGTCTGTCGGTTCCTACGCCGCAATCTATCGGAGTATAGACACTCCATAGCGCGGCATCAGGATGCAGACGACGCAATCCCATATTATCCTTATACTCAGCCCAATGACCGTCGTACCATAGTTGCTCGTCCATGGCGCGCCTGATGGCATCAGCCTCCTGCTGATAAGGCGTAGGATCCTCACCTATGATGCGGGCTATCTTGGCAGCAAGGAGATTGCCGCGATAGTTGTAGGCAGAGGAGTGAGTGACCTCGCCACCGTTATAATATAAGGCGTCACTCGCCCAGATGCAGCAGTAGGCATCATAGAGATGGCTGCCGTCCTTGTCGAAATTGCGCTTCTCCCATGACAGATGAGACTGGAGCACTGGCCACATCTTTCGCATGTACGCTGTGTCAGCATCATACTCAAAGTGCCAGAGCAGTTCATCTATGTAGTTGAGGTTCATATCATAGTGATGCATCTGGTCATTACGGTTAGGGTTACGGCAGATATAGCCGTTGCTGTACATCTGTGTGCCCCAGCGTTTCTCGGCACGAGCCATGTTCTGCTCCTTATCCTGCGAAGGGGAATCGATGACGGCAGGGACATTGGTGACCTGCGAACGGGCATAGGCATCAAAATGACTCACCGCACGGTCATTCCATCCCAGGACATCGCCAAGGTATCCTGCGCGCCAGCCAGCCAGCGGCATACGCCAGCCGATGGCGCCATGCAACCATGTCTGTCCGTCCCATGCACCATCAGCGGCAAGAGTCAGCACGCTGCCGAGGGTATTGAACAATGGGTCTGGCGTCATGAATGACACTCTCTCGGAGAGAGTCTCAAAGTAAGCGCGCGATGCAGCAAAAGATTTCTTCAGTACCTCATCTACCTGGTGCAGGGTAACGATATGTCCGTCGGTCTTGGTCTCTGCTGGCACTGTCACGGCGATGGCCTCGCCCTTGAAGGTGAGTTCGCTGGTTATGAGTCCCTCATTGACAGGCGATGGTTCGAAGCATCCTGGTTTGTCGGCACCGATATCACCGTTACGCCGGAGTTTTGGATTGGCTATCTGGCACACCATCATCTTGAGAGTGACAGAGGTATCGCCGAATCCCTCTGCCACGAAATGCCAATAGCCTCCCTCCTTCTCGTGCATGGCTACGCACTCTACACGCAATGTGGCACTGGCACCCCATCTGGCATCACGCACCACATAGCTACGGCGTCCCTTGCCATAACGTGCCTCGCAGTAGTCGGATTCATCGAGTTGCACCCCATTGATCAGGAATCGCAGACTACGATAATTCTTGGACTGATAGAGAGCGAAGACTGGTCGGTCGCTAGTCTCTATCCTGTAATCGGTATTGCTGCCATAGAGCGCTCGTGTAAAACGGTTTTTACCATTAACACACACAAAGTCGGTGCCGTCAGGATAATACTGTATCTGACGTGGCACCATACCGTTCTTTTCGGCATTGGAAAAGGTCTCTATGTAATCACCTACTTTCTTGGTCTGTGCCATACATGCCAGACCAAGCAGCATGCAGATGAATGTCGCTGTTATTCTGTTATTATTCATATTCTTGTTATTCGGTTATTCAGTTGTTGGGTTATACGGTTATACGGTTGTACGGTTGTATGGTTATACGGTTGTATGGTTATACGGTTATACGGTTGTATGGTTATTTCCGTAAAATCCCAAAACCAAATACCCAAACAACCAAACAGAGTAAGTCACTTCACTGAGGATGTATCTTGTACTATCGTCTCAACCGTACCATCAGGCAGGACTATCTGCAGTCGGTCACCAGCCTTGACATCGGCGATGCCCTTTACCGCCTTGCCCTTTCGCATGGCTATGCTGTATCCTCGTCTGAGGATATTGATAGGGTCAACGGACGTGATGCGCTGCGAGAGCAGTCCCACCCTGTATTTCTCTTTCTGCAGATAGGCCTCTGACAGCGAAGGCAAGCGTTGCTCTATGGACGAGAGCCTGTGCTCTGCACGCTGCACGGCATACTGAGCGCCGGCCTGCATGCGCATCTGTAATTCTGACAGGCGGGCTTCCTCACGTGTCTTGCGCAGTGTGAATGCTCCCTGCATGTATTTCTCTATATTATCCAGACGCATCTTCTCGCTCTGCATCCTTTGCGTTACTGCATTGACTATTCGGCGGGCGCCGTCAGATACTTCCTCCAGAGTATTGGCAAGGTTGTCTATCAGGAATGCTGCCACTGCCGTTGGTGTCTTCATACTGACACATGCCACGATATCGAGTACGGACTGATCTCTGTCATGCCCGATACCTGTTATCACTGGCAAAGGGAAGTTGGCTACATTCTCTGCGAGCGCCAGGGTGTCAAAGCCAGACAGGTCTGCCGTACTGCCTCCGCCACGGATTATCACTACGGCATCAAACTCATCTATGCGATGGTATATGGCCTCCAGCGACGCTATGACGCTTTCCTCTACCCGTTCGCCCTGCATGATGGCAGGAAAGAGTTGGGTGGTGAAGATAAAACCGAAGTCATTATCGCAGAGCTGATTGCAGAAATCACCATAGCCTGCCGCCGTAGCACTTGACACCACAGCTATGCGCTGGGCAAAACGAGATAGTTGCAGTTCCTTGTTGAGGTCTATCACTCCCTCCTCACGCAACTGCCGCAGTATCTCTTGCCTGCGGCGAGCCATATCGCCCATGGTGTAGGTAGGGTCAATGTCGTTGACCACCCATGAGAATCCGTATGCCTCATGGAAACTCGCCTTCACCAGAAGCAGTAACTTCATGCCTGAATGCAGGGATTCACCGGTAGCTCGCTCAAACTTGGGTGCAAGCCTCATCCATGTATTGGCCCAACAGCATGCACGAGCCTGCGCTATCGGGGTGTGCGAATACTCATCTTTCTCCACCAACTCCATATAGCAATGGCCACGCGACTCGCGGACAGAAGCCAGTTCGGCCTCCACCCAGTAAGTTCCCCGCATGGTCAGTTCTATAGTCTGACGCACCAGACCATTGAGGTCGGACAGGGATAGTCGGTTACGTGATTCTTCGTATTGATATGGCATGATATATTGCAAGTTGTACGTGCAAAGGTAAAACAATTTATCTAACCTGCAAAACATTTTACACGAAAAATTTTGTCATCATAGAAAAAAAAAGTAACTTTGCATCAAAATTCAGTCATAAGTGGTGAAGTACCACTGACGTGTAAAGATAGAAATGGATAAAAAACAAGCTACTTTAGAACTGGGAACCAAACCCATCGGAGCCCTTCTCATGCAATATGCACTGCCTGCCATCGTGGCGATGGTGGCGTCATCACTCTACAACATGATTGACAGCATCTTCATAGGCAAAGGTGTAGGCGCACTGGCTATATCGGGGCTTGCCATCACCTTCCCTTTCATGAACCTCTCTGCTGCATTCGGAGCTGCCATAGGTATCGGTTCATCGACATTCCTCAGTGTCAAACTGGGACAGAAGGACTATGAGATAGCCAACCGAATTTTAGGAAACAACGTGATGCTCAACATCATCGTCGGCATACTGTTTGGCGGACTGAGTCTGTTGTTTCTCGATCCTATCCTGCGATTCTTTGGTGCGAGCGATGCTACGCTGCCTTATGCCCGCGAATATATGTTTATCATCCTCCTGGGTAATGCCATCACGCACCTGTATTTCGGACTAAACGCTGTGTTGCGCTCGGCTGGCAAACCGCAGTTGGCTATGTATATCACCATCTTTACCGTGATACTCAACGCTGCACTTGACCCTCTGTTCATATACACTTTCCACATGGGCATACAGGGGGCGGCTTACGCTACGGTACTGTCACAGACCGTGGCTCTGGCATGGCAATGGAAGAACTTCTCCAACAAACAGGAACTGCTGCACTTCGATTACAGCAAATTCCGCATAGAGAAGGAAATCGTCAAGAATATCATCAGCATAGGAATATCACCCTTCGCTATGAATGCCTGCGCATGTCTCGTTGTCATCTTCATCAACAACAGTCTGATGAAATACGGAGGCGACATGGCTGTCGGAGCATACGGCATTGCAAACAGGGTTGTTTTCGTCTTCGTAATGATTACGCTTGGTGTATGCCAGGGCATGCAACCTATCGCGGGCTATAACTACGGTGCACAGAACTATGACCGAATGCTTCGGGTACTCAAACTGGCAAGCATTACTGGCACGAGTGTCTGCGCCGTAGGCTTCTTCATAGCCATGTTCATACCAGAGCAGTGTGTCAGTCTTTTCACCTCAGACGCCACACTCATCAGCATGTCGGTGACAGCCATGAGATACATGATGGCGATTTTCATCATCATAGGAGCACAGATGGTCATCACCAATTTCTTCCAGTCTATAGGCAAGGCTAAGATAAGCATATTCCTCAGTCTCTCACGCCAACTCATATTCCTCGTGCCTGCCATCATTATCCTGCCTCCTTTCATGGGACTGGACGGCGTGTGGATGGCAATGCCTTTCTCTGACATTGTAGCGGCCCTGATGGCTTACTACATGCTCTGGGATTATATCAGAAAGATGAGGAAAAACAACACGATGGCAAACCAATAACAATGACGTACGTATGAAAGAACCATTAATCATAAGTGTAGGAAGACAACTGGGTAGCGGTGGATGCGAGATAGCACGCATGCTGGCAGAGGCATTCGACGCGAAATTCTTTGACACGGAATTAATCAACCTCGCTGCCGAACGTAGTGGATTCAACCCTTCATTATTCCAGAAGCAGGACGAGAACCATGGCATGCTGAAATCGTTCTTCGGTTCGTTCACCGGACGCCTGGGACGCACCGCCCCACTATACGGCAACAGTATCTCGCAGGAGTCCATTTTCCAGATACAGAGCGAGGCTATCGTCAAGGCTACACAAGACTATGAGCGATGCGTATTCGTAGGACGATGCGCTGACTATATACTACGTTCCAACCCAAGGATGTTCTCTGTCTTTATCACGGCTGATGACGACAAGCGCATAGCCACCGTGGCAGAGAGACAGCAATGCGACCCTGACACTGCCCGACGCTACATAGAGCGCAAAGAGGCTGAACGTGCGGATTACTATAATTACTACACCTCAAAGAAATGGGGGGCTTCACAGAGCTATGACCTCTGCATCAACTCTTCACTTCTGGGACTGGACCGCACCGCGGAGGTGATAGCCCAGGTGATTAGGGAGAGGTATAATCTGCCTACATAACATCTTTCAACTTAGAAATAAGCATTACAACATTATTTATTATAGACACATGAAAAAGATTCTTCTTTTAGGCTCAGGCGAACTGGGCAAAGAGTTTGTTATTGCAGCCAAGCGCGCTGGCCAGTATGTTATCGCATGCGACCGTTATGCAGGTGCTCCTGCCATGCAGGTAGCTGACGAATGCGAGGTATTCTCTATGCTTGACGGTGACGCTCTCGCTGCCGTCGTTAATAAGCACCAGCCTGACATCATCGTTCCTGAGGTGGAAGCCATCAGAACCGAGCGCCTCTTCGACTTCGAGAAACAGGGCATTCAGGTTGTGCCTTCTGCACGTGCCGTAAACTACACCATGAACCGTCAGGCTATCCGCGACCTTGCTGCCAAGGAACTGGGACTGCGCACTGCCAAGTATTTCTATGCAAAGACATTCGACGAACTCGTAGAGGCTTCCAAGGAGATTGGTTTCCCATGTGTCATCAAACCTCTCATGTCTTCTTCCGGTCACGGTCAGAGCACCGTCAAGTGTGCAGAAGACCTCAAAAAGGCATTCGACGACGCTATGGAAGGTGCTCGCGGTGATGTGAAGGAGATCATCATCGAGGAGTTCATACACTTCACATCTGAGTTTACCCTCCTCACCGTCACACAGAAGAATGGTCCTACACTCTTCTGTCCTCCTATCGGACACGTACAGAAGGGCGGCGACTACCGTGAGTCATGGCAGCCATACCAGATTTCAGAAAAGGACCTCAAGGATGCTCAGGATATGGCAGAAAAGGTGACAGCAGCTCTCACCGGTGCTGGCATCTGGGGTGTAGAATTCTTCCTTACCGACTCTGGCGTGGTATTCTCAGAACTTTCTCCAAGACCTCACGACACCGGTATGGTTACACTCGGTCACACCACCAACCTCTCTGAGTTTGAGTTGCATTTCCGTGCTGTCATGGGTATGCCTATACACGATATTCGTCTTGAGCACGCTGGATGCTCTGCTGTTATCCTTGCCGACAAGGACTACGAGAAATCTCCTGAGTACAACTTCATGGAGGCGCTCAAGGAAGAGTGCACGCGTATCAGAATCTTCGGCAAACCAGAAGCCCATTTCGGTCGCCGCATGGGTGTAGTGCTCTGCTACGGCGAACCTGATGCTGACCTTGATGCTCTCCGCACCAAGGCTAAGCGCCTCGCTGGCACTGTACTTGGCACAGACCCTTACATGGACAAATAAATTTGTTGTTGGGTTGTCTAGTTGTTGGGTTGTAGTTACGATGGTTTAACAACCACCGTCCCTTGCGATTCTTCGCAAGGACCTAACCCCATACAACCAAACAACTAAACAACTAAACCACCAAACAACAAAAAATGCAAAAGATCGCAACCTTCCATTCTCCTTTCAACAGTAAGTTTGGCATTCCCCGTCAGGCTGGAGTTGTCAGCGACCTTCCCGGCACAATTGTCCTAGAGAAGGCCTACCGTTCCATTGATGCTGTAAGGGGAATGGAAGATTTCGATTATCTATGGATCATCTGGGAGTTTAGCGCCAACAAGAAGGGGGCGTCGTCCCTCCTCGTGCGTCCTCCCCGACTTGGCGGAAACAAACAATTAGGGGTATTCGCTACCCGCAGTCCCTTTCGTCCCAATCCTCTGGGACTGTCTTCGGTGCGCATAGACCATATAGACTATGACGCGCCAGAAGCACCGGTCATACATGTCAAGGGAGCTGATCTGATGGATGGCACTCCGATACTCGACATCAAGCCATACATCCCTTACACCGATGCCCACCCTGACGCCAAAGGAGGATTCACCAGCACGGTGGCATGGCAACAGCTGGAGGTTGTCTGTCCTGATGATGTGCGCACGAGTCTGAAGCGTATCATGTCCGACGAAGACATCGATACCCTCATCAGCGTACTGGCACAGGACCCACGCCCACAGTATCACAATGACCCGGAGAGAATCTACGGTATGCCATACAACGGACTCGACATCCACTTCTCCGTGAACGAAGGCGTACTGACGATAACTGGAATCGGTAGTTTGTGAAAAATGCATTATAAGTTTGCACAATTCATTCATTTTTATTACCTTTGCACCCGATTTGGATTTTCCTATCAGAATACCACACAATTATCATGTGCAATCACCATGGAGAGGTGCTCGAGTGGTTGAAGAGGCACGCCTGGAAAGCGTGTAAACGTCAAAAGCGTTTCGCAGGTTCGAATCCTATTCTCTCCGCTTTTTATTGACTGGCATTTTACATGCAACCAAAGAAAACGACAGAAGATGAAAATTTTCTGTCGTTTTTTTTGTTACCATTTCCCTGCCAGTGGTATATAGCAGTGTAACCAATATAAAAAGACAAGAAAATGAACAACGAAAACCACTACGTTTACTTTAACACACGTGATGAACTGACAAAGGTTTGTCTCGATGACGTAATGTATGCTGCAAGCGATGGCAACTGCATCGCAATAAAATTCAAAAGCGGTAGAACACTCACCCTTCTGGCGAGTCTGCAGAATTTCATACAGATAACCGACGCTATCAGCAACATACATTTCGTACGCATCGGCAGAAGCCACGTCATCAACACCGCATACATCGTGCAAGTCAATAGCCTGCGCAAGACTGTCACACTCGTGGATGATGACATAAATATGGCAATAGAGATTATGGCACCAAAAGAAGCCATAAAACAACTAAAACAATCCATCACAGACTTGCCAAGAAATGACATACCCACTTTCATAACCAAAAACGGTAATATGGAAGCTTTCATGGTCGTTGCTTCATAAAGTATTCCTGTAGGTTCATAAAGTATATCGAATTACCTGTAGCATGATTGCCAAATACTTTATACCTTTGCTGACAAAAAAAACACTATTCATTAACTAAAATAAACAAATAACGTATATGAAAATCACAAAAATTGTACTACTCATCCTGATGGCTACATTTACCATCAATGCCAACGCACAGTTGACCAAGGAACAAATCAAGGAACGTAATGAAATCAGAAAGGCAAGCAAAGCAGAACTGAACGAGAAGGTTTCTAAGGCAGCACGCAAAGAAGCAAAGAAATTTGTCAAAGAAGGATGGAAAAATGCTCCAGGCGCACTGCCAATCGAAAAGCAGCTTGACAAGTCTTTCACCATGCAAATGGAGTATGACGAGAATATGTTCCCGAAGTATCTTATTGGTGAGGCAATGAGCATTGGTCAGAACTATGACGCTGCCAAGATGCAGGCACTGGAACTTGCAAAGCAGAACCTGGCAGGACAAATACAGACAGAAGTTACAGCACTGATTGAGAATACAGTTGCCAACAAACAGTTGGAACCTGAGGATGCCGCCTCGGTAGTACAGAGCATCAGCGCTGGAAAAAGTCTTATATCCCAGAGCATTGGCAGAGTAATCACTGTGGTAGAGGTGTATCGCACTGTATCAAGTAAGAACAAGGAGGTTCTGGTCAGAATAGCATATAACGCAGAGATGGCTAAACAGGCTGCCAAGAAAGCTATCAAAGAGGATCTGGAGAAGAAAGGCGAAGACCTGCATGGCAAACTCGACAATCTGATGGGATGGTAAGATACATGAGACTGCATCTGCTGCTTCTGTTCTGCGCACTGTGCTCCATGGTATTGGCACAGAAAGAGGTCACAGTCAACGGCGAATACACATACTACGCACCTGATGACGTGACTCCGGAGAAAGCACGGCGAATAGCCATAGAACGTGCTAAGGCACAGGCTCTGGAGGAGGCTTTCGGCATAAAGATCGTGCAGAACAACTCCACCATAGTATCTAACAGCAATGATAACTCTGACGTGAAGTTTCATTCGGTCAATGAATCAGACGTGAGAGGCGAATGGCTGGAAACCATCAAAGAGAATGTCAAGCCTATCAGAAACGACGAGGGACAACTGGTGATACATGTCAGCATAAAAGGTAAAGCCAGACAGGTGGTCGTATCACAGATTGATTTCTCAGCCAAGGCACTACGCAACGGACTAGAGGAAAAGTTTGAGGATACAAACCTGAAAAACGGCGATGAACTGTTTCTGCACTTCCGATCTCCAGTAGATGGCTATGTGGTGGTGTATCTTTTGGATGAGAATGAGGACAAAGTGTATTGCCTGTTGCCATACAAGGACTATCCGCATGGTTCTTACAAGGTAAAGGGTGACAATACATACGTATTCTTCTCTCCCGAAAAGGAAACCGAAGCACCTGCCACAGTCGATGAATATGTCATGACATGCGGTGACGCAACAGAGTATAACACTCTCTATGTCATATTCTCTACACACTATCTATGTAAACCGGTGGCAGAGGAGAGTGCCGACTTTCTGCCCAAGGTACTACCACACAAGGAGTTCCTGAAATGGTTGACCAGACAACGATATAGAGACAACACCTTAAGTTACAAAACAATAAGTTTAAGTATTTCAAAATAAGATGATGAAGATCAGACTGTTTCTTGCCATATCTTTACTGCTTAACGTATTATGCGGCAATGCTCAACGTGTAGCTATGACGAGCGCCAATCCGGAGACAAACTATACCAAAGGCATGGCATATATCAATGACAAACAGATACAGAGAGGCATCGCAATGATTAAACTGGCTGCTGGCAAAGGGCATCTGCGCGCACAGCTGTTTCTGGCAGACTCGTACAACAGAGGACTTTATGGCCCAGTGAATTATGAAGAGGCAGGCTACTGGTATGACCTGGCTGCCAAACAAGGTGACCAGCAGGCAATCAACGAACTACAGAGACTCATCAATGACGGTCTGTACAAGAAGAAGGTGGAGGGACAGAACCAGAATGGCAACACCATAATAGTACAGAACTACTATGGCAATGGCGCTGGCACACACAAAACTGGCAGTGGTGAAAGTATGCCAAAGACAGCAACAAAGAAATCGGACATTGATACCGACATCCCTACCGCGAAATTCCAGAATGACATCACGTTCGTTGTCATCATTGCCAACGAGAACTATCAGGAGGAGACCAAGGTTGATTATGCCATCAATGATGGAGAATCATTCAGACAGTACTGCCTGTCAGCACTCGGCATTCCAGAAAACCATATCAAGATACGCAAGGATGCTACCCTCAACAACCTGACAGCAAGCCTCTATTGGCTGGATGACATCACGAGCACGGAGAAATACCGGGACAAGGCGAATGTCATATTCTACTATGCAGGACACGGCATACCTGACGAGGCTACAGGTTCGTCATACCTCCTGCCTGTCGATGGCAAAGGCAACATGATCAATACTGCATACAGTCTGACACAGCTCTACAAGAGTCTGTCATCACTACATGCCAAGCAGGTACTGGTCTTCATGGACGCATGCTTTAGTGGTGCTCAGCGCAACGGCACCATGCTGGCATCAGCACGCGGAATAGCTATCAAGGCTAAAAAGGAGAATCCTATAGGTAATAACGTTACGGTTTTCTCTGCTGCTTCCGGAGATGAGACGGCATACCCCTACAAATCGCAGGAACACGGACTGTTCACCTACTACCTGCTGAAGAAGATAAAGGAAGAGAAAGGTGATTGCAAATTGGGTGACATATTCAAATACGTACACTACAACGTGACAAGCGCTGCCATAGAGGAGAACGGCAAAAGCCAGACTCCTACAGTCATAGGTTCCGGCAACTGGGAAGAACTAAAATTAAAATAATAACGCTTTAGGAAGAAAAGGGACTTCCTATACTACAGCACTTTTTCCCTATGATAAAAAAACTATGAAGAAAATATTTATGATGGCATTTGCCCTGCTGGCATTCTCTGCTATAGCAAATGCACAGATGATCAGAATCGAAGAACTCGAAGACAAAGCTTACAACGAATTCGGTCTGGACCCTAAGAAACCTAAATGGGAGGAGAAAGCCAAGGAACTTATCGCTAACGGCGTGGCATCACTTGACAAGAACAACTCCATCACATGGACGGAGGTCATTGACTGTGGAGAGGCTACAAAGGCACAGCTCTATGTCATACTGAACTACTGGTTTACTCAGACATTCAACGACGCAAACTCTGTGATCAAACTGAATGACAAGGAACTTGGCACTATCATCGGACAGGGATACATCGCTGGTGTTGCTAATCACACTGGCGGCATGAACAAGTACAAGGTGTCTATCAAACCTGTCATCAAGGCTGACATCAAGGATAAGAAAGTGAGAATCACTTACACTATACAGGCATACGAGGTGAACAGAGAAAGAGGCGGTGGCATATTGGGTAAGGTAACCAATGCTCAGACTTCTACAGAAATCTCTAACTGGCCTATCGAACAGACATATCCTTTCGTAGAAAAGCCTAAGACCGAATATGACGCCCCAAAGTCAACTTCTAAAGCTCTGATACTTGGTTCTGTCTTCTCTAATGTCCTCATGGACAAGATTAAGAAGGCGCTGCAGGAAGGTATTGCCGGTAACGAGAATGATGCTTGGTAACCACATTTTGTAAGATTAGAACTAGTCTGTGGCAATGATGAAGAAAACTTCATTGTTGCCACTTTTTTATTTCATGCACAAGACATGAGAAACATTATATTACTTATTACACTATCACTGGCATCTGTGCACCTGCAAGGACAGAACAATGCCATAACACAGTTTAATAATTTCCGGCAACAAGTTCATAAAGACTATTCTGACTTTCGCAGAAAATGCAATGCCGAATATGCTGACTTTCTGCGAAAGGCATGGCAATCATACGAAGTGGGACCCGTGCTAAATATGCCAGAAGAGAATCCTGTGCCTCCTGTGATCATGTCGCAGGAGGACAAAGAAAAGTCTGTCTCTCCAAAACCGATACCTATAGATACTGTAATAACACCTGTCCGGCAGGAGACACAGCCTAAGCCTGTAACTCCTATATACGAGAGGACACAACCTACGGAGAACAGACTTTCGTTCACTTTCTTTGGCACAGAGGGGCTGGCACGCATACCACGTACCACCAACGCACTGACATCTCTCAACGGGAAACTCAACGAAGAAATGGTGGCTAATGCGTGGGAGGCTCTTTCTAATGGTGACTATGACAATATGGTACGCGACTGCCTGGAGATGCGCATACGCTACAGGCTATGCGACTGGGCATACTTGCTAATGCTACGTGAACTGAGTGAGAAATATTGTGGTGGAAGAAATAATGCTGCCACTATGCTCATGGGGTGGTTATACTGCCAAACCGGTTATCAGATGCGTCTCGCTATAGCTTCTCAACGGCTCTATCTCCTCTTTGGTACTAAGCATCAGATATTCGGGCAGGGATGCTATTCGTTTGACGATTCTAATTTCTACCCTCTATTACATGAAGGTGAGGAGTATGATGACAACGTACAGATCAGCGGACCGTCATTTCCTGACGAGAAACCTATGTCTCTCTATATCAACGACGCACTGGCACTGGCTGAGAACATGTCAGATACTCGCAATGTAAAATCCAAGCGTTACAGCAACGTTTCCATAACATTCTGTATCAACAGAAACCTGACTGATTTCTACAACACATACCCTACATCCGTCCTCGGTGAGAATTTCTGCACGCGATGGGCTATGTATGCCAACACCCCGATGGCTGACAATGTAAAGAGTTCGCTATATCCTCAGTTACAACGCTGCATCAGTGGTCTGTCACAGATAGATGCGGTCAACGTGATACTCAACTGGGTGCAGACAGGCTTCGTATATGAATACGATGACAAGGTATGGGGACATGACCGCGCTTTCTTTGCAGAAGAGTCGCTAATGTATCCATATTGCGATTGCGAGGACAGGTCTATACTTTTCACTCGTATCATACGCGATCTCCTAGGACTGAGATGTATATTGATATATTATCCTGGTCACCTCGCCTCTGCAGTATGCTTTACAGAGCAGGTCAATGGCGACTACATCATGCTAAACGGCATGCGCTTCATAGTCACCGACCCTACATATATAGGTGCTCCTGCCGGTTATACCATGCCCGGAATGGACAACAAGTCTGCTACGGTTATCTTACTAAACTAAAACAAAAAATGAGTTCTACAAGATTTTGTGTGGGCCATTTTAGTAAGGGAGTACCATGAGTATAGCAGTTTAAAGTAAAAAGTTAAAGTGAAAAGATATTGAGTCGTAAAGTTTCGCCGTTTGCAAACGGACTGGTAATAATGGAAAACCATGGGCGAATGAACTTAAAAACTTGACCACTCCACTTTTCACTTATGACTTCTATACTCATGGCACTTCCTTAATACATTATTTTACATTACCCACACACTCTTTCTCGTAGAACCCCAAAATGGATAATTGACGATGTTATACTTGACCTTTCATGTCGATAACACATCATCAATTATCCATTTTTCATATAAGGTGTGAACGCAACGATTACTTTGCCTCTGGCTTTGGTACGTCCGTCATATCTGGTTCTGGATAGATCTCGCGCAGATACTGAACGAACGCCTGGAGAGCCTTGGAGGTGGCATTGCGGAGATTCTCCTCACGACCCTCGTCTCCGTCTATCTTGAATGTGCGGACATCGTCAGCTGTGCCATATGCCACCCAGATAGTGCCTACTGGTATGCCTTCACAGGCACCAGGACCAGCAAAGCCCGTTGTTGCTATGGCGTAATCTGTCTTGAGAAGGTTGAGTACACCTTTCACCATCTCGATGGCCACCTCCTCGCTAACGGCATTCTTCTCTGCTATGAGCGCTGGGTCAATACCGAGTACCATCGACTTTGCCTCATCTGAATAGCAGATGGTACCGCCCTTATAATAGGCAGAGGAACCAGGCACCGATGTGATAACCTCACCTATGCGACCACTAGTACAAGACTCTGCTGTTGCAATAGTCTTGCCCGACTCATATAGCTTGTAAAGGATCTCTTTACCTAATACTTTGTTTTCAAATTCCATAGTTGTTAAGTCTAATTGTATACGTCAGCATAAATCATCTATACCATAATAGGAAAGGTTATTCGGCTGACCGGGGTTAATAAGTTGGATCGTATGTTATAATCGTCTTACTGGAACGTCACCTTAGAGAATGCTGGAGCATCTATAGGACAGAACTCCCTGTCTTTCAACTTAAAACTTCCTACGCAGCCTATCATGGCCGCATTGTCCGTCGTATAAGAGAATTTAGGGATGTAAACCGTCCACCCATAACGCTTCGCATAGTCATGGAAGGCATTGCGAAGTCCGTTATTGGCTGACACGCCACCAGCTACCGCCACATGCTTTATGCCGGTCTGCTTTACAGCCAACTTGAGTTTCTTCATCAGTATGTCAACGATTGTCCACTCTAGGCTTGCTGCTATATCCTCCTTGTGATGCTCCACAAAATCAGGATCCTCTGCCACCCACTTCTGCAGATTATAGAGGAATGACGTCTTCAAACCCGAGAAACTATAGTCAAGACCTGGTATATGAGGTTCCGAGAATGTATATGCCTTAGGATTACCCTGACGTGCAAGACGGTCAATGATAGGACCACCAGGGTATCCTAATCCCATAACCTTAGAGCATTTGTCTATCGCTTCACCTGCAGCATCGTCGATAGTCTGACCCAACACCTCCATATCGTTATACGCATTGACCTTGACTATTTGCGAGTTTCCTCCACTGACCAGCAGACACAGGAAAGGTAGCGGCGGACAATGTTCTTCCGAGCCTGGCTCCATGATAAAGTGTGCCATTACGTGTCCCTGCAGATGATTGACATCTATAAGAGGTATGTTAAGCGAACGGGCAAGCCCCTTTGCAAAGTTAACCCCTACAAGCAGCGAACCCATCAGACCGGGACCGCGTGTAAAGGCAATGGCAGAAAGTTGTTCCTTGGTAATGCCAGCCTTCTTAAGCGCCTGATCTACTACAGGCACCACATTCTGCTGGTGGGCACGGGATGCCAACTCAGGCACCACGCCGCCATACTCATGATGCACAGCCTGTGAGGCTGTGACATTGCTCAACAGCACCCTGCCCTGCATCACTGCTGCCGATGTATCATCGCAAGAGCTCTCTATAGCAAGTATATACTGTTCCATCTAGTAAGTAAGAATTTCCAAGCCATGTTCTGTCATCACAAATGTATGTTCCCATTGTGCTGATGGCAGTTCGTCTTCTGTTATTACCTCCCATCCGTATGGATCATCGGCATCAATGAATACTTTATAAGTACCCATATTGATCATCGGTTCGATAGTAAATACCATGCCTGGTACGAGAAGCATACCCTCACCACGATATCCGTAGTGATTCACCTCAGGATCCTCATGGAATTTCAATCCTACACCATGACCTGCGAGATCACGTACCACACCGTAGTGATACTTCTTACAGTGTCGCTGTATAGCATGTCCTATATCTCCTACAAAGGAATAAGGCTTGGCTGCCTCCATACCTATCTCAAGACATTCCTTGGCTACCCTGACAAGCTGTTCCTTCTCAGGAGTGGTCTTGCCGCCAATGATAAACATACGCGAAGCATCTGCATAGTAACCATCCTTGATAGTAGTAAAATCGACATTTACTATGTCACCTTCCTCGAGAACATCTTCCTCCTTTGGTATGCCGTGGCATACAACCTCATTGATAGAGGTACAGACACTCTTAGGGTAACCCTCGTAATTCAGACATGCGGGGATAGCATCATGCTCCTCACATACCTTCATGCATATATCGTCAATCTCAAGGGTATTCATTCCCGGACGGATAGCCTCTGCCACTGCGTCAAGGACTGCTGTGTTAATAACGCCTGCCTTGCGTATGCCCTCTATCTGTTCAGGTGTCTTGATGAGATCTCGTGTAGGCACCAGTTTTCCCTTCTTCTCCCACTCCATGATGATACGGTCCATCTGTGTAGGTTCCTGTCCAGGAATAAGATGCCAACGTTTTTTCTTTGCCATGCTTTACTATTGAAAAGTCATGAATGAAAATTGAGAATAATGGTCTCTGCAAAGCCCGACTCGGTCTAACGACGACTGCCATTAAATGCAAGAAAAAGACCTTGAGCAACCATAATTCTCAATTCTGATTATTCTTATTTATTTCTTTAATGCAAAAACAGAGGTTTACCAGGCGAAGAGAGGATATTTCTTCATCTCCTCATTTACCTCGCCGCGTACCTTAGCGATAACAGCCTCATTCTCTGGATCGTTGAGCACTTCCTCAATCCATGCTGCAATCTTGACCATGAGGTCTTCCTTGGCACCACGTGTAGTGATGGCAGGAGTACCCAGACGGAATCCTGATGTCTGGAATGCTGAACGGGTATCGAATGGTACCATGTTCTTGTTTATGGTGATATCAGCAGCTACGAGTGCGTTCTCAGCCACCTTACCTGTAAGATCTGGGTACTTGGAACGAAGGTCAACGAGCATAGAGTGGTTGTCTGTACCGCCTGACACGATACCGAAGCCACGCTTTACAAGTTCTTCTGCGAGTACAGCAGCATTCTTCTTGACCTGAAGAGCATACTCCTTGAACTCAGGCTTGAGTGCCTCACCGAAAGCTACAGCCTTAGCAGCGATGACATGCTCAAGAGGACCACCCTGCTGTCCTGGGAATACAGCTGAGTTAAGGAGCTGAGACATCTTCTTTACTACACCCTTTGGAGTCTTGTAGCCCCATGGGTTGTCGAAGTCCTTACCCAGAAGGATAAGACCGCCACGTGGACCACGGAGCGTCTTGTGAGTAGTTGTAGTTACGATGTGAGCATACTTTACAGGGTTCTCAAGGAGACCTGCTGCGATGAGACCTGCTGGGTGAGCCATATCAATCATCAGAAGAGCACCTACCTCATCAGCAATCTTACGCATACGAGCGTAATCCCACTCACGAGAATAAGCCGAACCACCACCGATAATGAGCTTTGGCTTGTTTTCTTTTGCCAACTGCTCCATCTCGTCGTAATCTACACGACCTGTCTCCTTGTTGACATTGTAGCCAACTGGACGATAGAGGATACCAGATGTATTAACGAGTGAACCGTGAGAGAGGTGACCACCATGATCAAGGTTCATACCCATGAAGCAGTCGCCTGGCTTAAGTACTGCAAGAAGCACTGCTGCGTTAGCCTGTGCACCTGAGTGTGGCTGTACGTTAGCATACTCTGCACCGAAGAGTTCGCATGCACGGTCAATAGCAAGCTGCTCTATCTGATCTACTACCTGACAACCGCCATAGTAACGGTGTCCAGGATAGCCCTCTGCATACTTGTTTGTGCAGTAAGAGCCCATAGCCTCCATTACCTGCTCACTTACGAAGTTCTCTGATGCGATGAGCTCAATGCCCTTGAGCTGACGCTGGTGTTCGTTTTCGATAAGATCGAAAATCTTCTGATCTCTTTCCATTATTTTATTTAATATTTGTGTGTTTGTTAAATATCTTCTTCATATTGACATATCCGACAAAAAGACGGAATCACGCAATGTGTTTGCAAAGTTAGTAAAAATTTCCGAACTGACAAAATTTTAAACGTCTTAATTACCTGTAACCATCGTGTACGCACGATAAATATTGAAAAAAACAGAAACAAAGACTACCATTTGCAGTTCAAAACTTTACTATCTTGGAGAAAAATACCAAGCCCTGCGTGAATCACTTCACACAGGGCCCATCCCAAAAACCAAATCTATTTACCGATGCGATAACGAACATCGCACTTTCCTATATATTCCATCAATACTTATTTACGATTATGCTTGCCTCGGGCAAATTTCTCCATCATCGAGTGTTTAAAGCGTTCATCAGCATTGATACAGAGAAAAACCTTTTTGGCCCCAAGTATCTTAACAAACCTTGCATAGTAACATACGCGCAACTTGTTCATCGAGGCGTCAATACAGTTCATCTCGTTGATTATCTTGGCAGCAGCCTTATCATCCGCAGGAGTATCTTTCACCAACTGACGCTGCTTCAGAAAAAGCTCGCGCTGTTTCTGTGCGAACTCCCTATAGACTGGGAAGAAAGCATTTGCCTCCTGTGGTGTAAGTCGCACCTCCTTCGTTATAAAGGCCTCCTGTTCACGAATAAACTGATCAGGATTGAACTTACGACCCGGCATTGGTTGTGCATAAGTAGCAACGGATACTACGAGCACGACAATAAAATATAAAAATCTTTTCATGACTATTAACTTTTATTGATCTGCAAGATATTTATAGCAATCATCTTTTCCTACCATAGCATACTCCATACAGTCTTCCGCATACTGCTGATTCGCCTTTTCCAGTAACTGAGCCTCTGCCGCCAACTGCTGCTCTCTCTCCGAATTCTGATGAGAACTATAGAGAAGCATTCCGACTCCTGTCACTGCTACAGCAGCACATGCAGCTGCCACATACCTGACACGACTGAACAACTGAAAACGCATAGGCTTTCTTTGCCCTGACGGAATATTCGCCATAATTCTGTCGTTCAAGGTATCAAAATATCCTTCGGGAACCTTATAAGCCCCTTGATCAGAATATTTATTTTCCAGAACATCGTTAATATTTCTCATATTTTTTGCTTTTATTATATTGACGTTTAATTATAGAATCAGGTTTAATGGTGCAATGCAAAAAATTTCTTTATTTTTTCTACTGCATAGTGATAATTGGCTTTCAGTCCCCCTTCCGACGTACCAAGCATCTCACTGATTTCCTTGTAGGGCTTGTCTTCGTAATACTTCAGCACGAAAACCGCTTTCTGGGCATCAGGAAGAGTTTCGATAGCCTCGCGAAGCATTCGTTCCGTCTCGTCGCCGTCAAAATATTTATCAGCAAAGACATCACTCATATTTACGGTCGCAATATCGGTATCGAACGAATATTTTTTTTCCTTACGCATATAGTCCAAAGATTCATTGACCACTACACGATACAACCATGTAGAGAGTTTAGCCTCTCCACGAAACTCATCCAATTTATTCCAAACTTTCAAGAAACTGTTTTGCAACACATCATCAGCATTCTCATGCGTGCCAACGATATGTCTCGCAACCCAATACAAACGTTCGCTATACTGCTTTACCATAACAGAAAAAGCAGCACGGCGACTCTTTTTATCACGTAATTCAGCAAGGAGTTGCTGTTCGTTCATCGTTTTTACTCCAATGACTATTGAACAAACATATACAGATAGGAAATCTCAACCGATAATACCGGTATTAAAACTATTTCCCGTTCACATTCAATTTCTTTGAGATATTTCCCACCTTAACAGGATATAGCCCCTTTGTCAACCGGGAAATATCAATATGCTTCTCATGACTGTCAATACGTACTACCATTACCTCTACACCTGTCAGATTATAAATCTTCAATGTCTTGCCAGCCGCACCTGTCACGATAAGCATACCATTGGTTTGCTCTATCTTTATCACGGGAGCCTCTATCTCTGTCAATTCAATTCTGGCAGATGCTCCTGCTACCAAAGATGGCGCAAAACAAAGTGTTAACGATAATAACAGGGTAGTAAATATCTTGCTTGCCATAGACTATACCTTTTAATGATTATGATGCAAAGTTACAAAAATATTTTATTTTATTGTGCTAACACACATCAAAGTTCTCTTATTTTAAGTTTTTTTAACCTCTACGTCGAAACTCCGCACATATAATGGCCGTAGCTATGGCGACATTAAGACTTTCTGCCGTATCGCAATCCTTAGGATAGGATGGAATAAGAAGGTGTGAAGTAAGCATCCCGCGTATCTCGTCACTTATTCCGTTGCCCTCATTACCCATTACTATAAGACCATGATTTTCAAGGTCGGCATCATACAAGCAATCTCCATCAAGGAGGGTTCCATAGACTGGCACATTGGCATCAAGCCTCTGAATAAACGTCTTGATATCAAGATAATGTACTTTTACTCGTGCTATACTACCCATCGTGGCTTGCACCACTTTGGGATTATACGCATCAGCGGTCACCTGGCTGCAAAAGATATGGCGTATGCCAAACCAGTCTGCCGTCCGAATAATAGTACCAAGATTTCCTGGATCCTGCACACCGTCAAGACAAAGACACAGTTGTTCCGAAGGCAATGCCTCAAGGGAAGCATCCGAACCTGCAGGCATCTGAAACACGCCCAACACCAGCTGCGGATGGAGCAGCAGGCTCGCCTTACGGAGTTCTTCATCTGTCACGCGATACATCTCCACATCACTTGGTAATGACTGCGGTGCTTTCCATTCATCTGTAGCCACAATCATCTGCGCCTTATACCCTGCATCAAGCAGATCGCCTACAGACTTGAAGCCCTCTGCTACAAAGACGCCCTCTGCCTTTCTATTCTTTTTCTGCTCGAGCGAATGTATGTATTTTATCTTATTCTTGCTTAGCAACATAATCTTCATTTACAATTACAGTGCAAAAGTAATAATTATTTTTGAAATAATCATAACATCCCACATTATTTACATAAAAATAACATTATTCAACTCTTACCTTTGCATTCGATTATAGAAATTGTTCTAAATGCAAGATGTTAAAGTCTGAAATTTAGTTGCAATAACGGTTTTAATTTTGTAGTTTTGCTAGAGATTATGACCGTAGAGGATGAGGAACAGATT
>JAZLIN010000151.1:0-5905 GCA_045617365.1 Prevotella sp.
ACCTTGCTTGAATCCTTACAGAAGGGAAAGAAGGAAGGTGGTGGCGGTAGCGACCAATTCTTCCAAACCTCTGCTGTAAACTTCTTGGCTGCTTGCATCTACTTCTTTGTCAATTATGAGCGTGAGCCATACGACAAGAACGGCAATCTGCTGAAAGCCGAAAAGGTTGAGGATAAGCAGACACGACGTATGAAGCCGACAGGCAGAGTCTTCGATTGGGATGGTAACCTCCTCGATGCTGAGAAGGATGGTTATTACTGGCTTGGCAAGTATAGCGACATGCCACATATCCTATCCTTCCTCAATGAAAGCTATCAAACCATCTTTGAGGTATTGGAAACAGACAACGAGGTAGCCCCTCTGCTTGGTCCTTTTCAGACCGCGCTGAAGAACAAAGCAATGGAACAGCTGGAAGGTATGATTGGTACACTCCGTGTCTTTACCTCTCGTTTGGCAACAAAAGAGTCGTACTGGATATTCCATAAGGATGGTGATGACTTCGATTTGAAGGTGTCTGATCCGAAGAACCCTTCCTATCTGCTGATAGCCAATGACCCTGAAATGGAGAGTATTATAGGTGCACTGAATGCCCTTATCCTGAACCGTCTTGTCACTCGTGTCAACACTGGTCAAGGTAAGAACATTCCTGTAAGTATCATCGTCGATGAGCTGCCAACTCTATACTTCCATAAAATAGACCGTCTTATCGGTACTGCCCGAAGCAACAAGGTTAGTGTTGCCCTTGGATTTCAGGAACTTCCTCAGCTTGAAGCCGACTACGGCAAGGTAGGTATGCAAAAGATTATCACCACAGTAGGTAATGTGGTGTCAGGCTCTGCACGTTCTAAGGAAACCCTTGAATGGCTGAGCAATGACATTTTCGGTAAGGTTGTACAGTTGAAAAAAGGTGTAACGATAGACCGTGACCGCACCTCTATCAACCTCAATGAGAATATGGATAGCCTTGTACCTGCATCCAAAATCTCCGACATGCCTACAGGTTGGATATGTGGTCAGGTGGCTCGTGATTTCCAGAAAACGAAGACCGGTCGTGGTGGAAGCATGAACATTCAGGAAGCTGAAGAGTTCAAAACCAGTAAGTTCTTCTGCAAGACAGACCTTGACATTGCTGCCATCAAGAAGGAAGAAGCACAATACGAAAAGTGTCCTCTCCCTGTCTTTTATGAGTTTGATTCACCTGAGGAGAAGGAACAAGTCCTTTATAAGAACTTCGTTGCTGTAACTCAGGATGTTAAGAATATGATTGAAACAATCTTGGGAAAGAAAGAAGGAAAATGATACGACAAATACTGATTGCCGTTATGCTGTTCTGCGGTGGAGCCATGAGTGCTTCTCCGCAGAATTGGCATAATCTGATGAAACTGTCACCTTTTGAGCGTGCAGTTACGATAACAAAGTACTATGAACAATGGCACACTCGAAAGGATTATCCGTATATCGGTTATGGTCATAAAATACGCCCAGGCGAAAACCTGAAATATCCCATAACTGAACATCAAGCCGACTCCATCTTGCGTAGCGACCTGCGAAAGAACTGTGCCTTGTTCCGACAATACGGTGCTGATAGTTTGCTCTTAGGGTGTGTAAGCTACAACTGTGGTTGTGCATCATTGCTTGGCAGCAAGAACAAGCCCAAAAGTACGTTGCTGAAAAAACTGGATGTTGGAAACAGAAACATCATTGTTGACCTATTAGATTTTTGTCATTATAAAGGCAAAAGGCATCCTTATATCCAACGTCGAAGATGGATGGAATATCTCTTGCTTTTTGAAAATCAATGGTGCCGGATTAGACATTTTTGATAAAAGTTGGTTGTTTCAAGTGTCAAAATTTAATGATTTTGGCATTTTTTCTTTCATATTTATTCGTTTATTTAATAAAAAAGTTGTAAATTTGTCGTGGGTTTATTATAAATAAGGTGAATGTATTCGAGCCGCCTTGATTATGTATCACCGACAATCAACAAAATCAAGTAAGCCCAACCAAAAATATACATAGACCTGTTGGCGGAATTAAATTCAACCTAATTTATTGATTAATATTATGCTGAAAAAGTTGTGCATCTCGCCGATTTTTTAGTAACTTTGTGGTATACATTCAACATAGTTACTTATCACTCGTTATGCACAACTTGTATGCAAATTTCGTGAAATTTCTTGAGATATGCAAGGATTTCTCCAAAGATTTAGTCAATGAACGTGGAAATTTAGGTTCATCCGACATTTCGAGTGATAAATTATAGAAGAATAGTCTAACATAGAAGAAAACCGCTGAACTTATTGTATATTTGAATAACCACAAACAAATGTACAATTATGAACAGCAGTTTTCTATATCACGCATGGGGGCTTTACAGCCTAGAATGTACGAAAGAGGAGTACAAAGGTAATACAATTATTCTGCATGTCCAAAGCAAAAAGCGATTATCCGTATGTCCGAAGTGCGGAAAGCGCCATTTGGTAAAGAACGGCTATCGAATCAGGGATTTTGCAGGACTTCCTATAGGTGGAAAGAAGGTAATCATCCGAATGAAGGTGCAACGCTACAAGTGTAAGAGTGAAGAATGTGCCTACGACCAGCAGGAGAATATCCCATTTGCAACAGGCAGCCGTTCCTATACACACCGCTTTGCCAAGTATGTCGTGGATCTTCTTCGCGGAATGACATTGCAGGATGTAGCCAACCATCTTAACGTGTCATGGGATACGGTAAAGGAGATACACTCCATCTATCTCCAACGACACTATTGCCCGCCTTCCCTGAAAGGAGTCAAGAACATAGGCATAGATGAGTTTGCTGTGAAGAAAGGTCACATATACAAGACCATTGTCGTAGATCTTGATACGGGAAGAATCCTCTATGTCGGTGACGGTAAGGGAGTTGACGCACTTGACAAGTTCTGGAAGAGAGTCAAACGGCATAATGTGAAGATTGACCACGTCGCGACGGATTTGTCAGCGGCTTTCATCGCCTCTGTCTTTGAGAACTGTCCCGATGCCGTGCATGTCTTCGATCATTTTCATGTCGTAAAGTTGATGAACGAGCATCTTGATGACATAAGAAGAAAGGTGTATGCAATGGAGAAGGATGTCAATAAGCGTAAAGTCCTCAAGGGTACGAGATACCTGCTTCTGGGAAACGGAGAGGACATCTTTGACAAGCAGCACAAGACCAGGCTTGACAATGCTCTCGCCATGAACGAGCCACTCTCGAAGGCCTACTATCTGAAAGAACAGCTCAGAGAGATATGGTCGCAGATTAACAAGGAGGAAGCAGAAGCTGTGCTTGATGATTGGGTGAGGCAGGCCAGAGAAAGCCAGATTGTACAGCTTGCGAAGATGGCAGCAACATTACTTGCTCACAGAAGAGGCATACTGGCATGGTATGATTGTCATATCTCAACGGGAAAAGTAGAAGGTATCAATAACAAGATAAAAGTTATGAAACGCAATGCATACGGATTCAGAGACGAGCGATATTTCACCCTTAGGCTTTATGCACTACATGATTGCCGCATCACTCGAAATGTCGGATGAACCGAAATTTACCCAGAAGAGGTGTCGTTCCTAGATTCTCTGACCTCGAAGTTATATCACTGAGCCTAACTGCTGAACACTTGAGCATCGACAGCGAAAACCTTCTCTTCGATAGGCTTAGGGATTATTCTGCCGAGATGCCTAACCTCATTTCTCGCCGCCAGTATAATGACCGCAGGAAACTTACCAGAGACCTTTGTGAAAAGATTCGCAAGCGAATAGCAGATAAGATGGATGTAGCTGAGGAATATTTCTGTGTTGACTCAAAACCTATTGAGGTTTGCCGTCTTGCCAGAGCTTCAAGATTATCCATTTTTATTTGAAACGAATAAAAATCTCACATTATGAAAATAATTGTTTTTATACTCGCTACCTTATGCTACAGCTGGGCAAGTGCGCAACCCAAAAACGCCTATTGCCCCACACCAAATCATAGAGGTGCTGGGAAAATGACCGTCGTTGACACAACCCGCATCCGGGTATGGTATGCGTTCAATGCCGACGATGTGAAGAAAGTGAACACCTACATCGACCAGCAACGTCTGACATCGGAAAGCACTTGATGAAGTATTACAGCGACTTCCTTTTCTGCTCCGACTCTGTGATTGCAAATTGGAGTAAGACCCACCCGGGAGCAAGGTCTGTTCCAAGATTTCATGGCAACGGAGGAAAGGATAGCGACACGTGGAGTGAGTATGAATACTCCGACCTCTTTATCTCGAACGGGAAACTGACAGAATATGCAACCATGCCGCAATGGCTGGAGAGCAATAATTCTTACTATACAGAGCCATACCCCTTGCAGCAATGGCAGATGGGCGCTGAGACACAGACCATTCTCGGCCACCGCTGCCAGAAGGCCACCTGCCACTGGCGAGGTCGCGATTTCGTGGCGTGGTTCGCGCCCGACATCCCCGTGAAGGCCGGCCCTTGGAAGTTCGGCGGTCTGCCAGGCCTTATCCTGAAGTTACAGGACACGGCGGGCATCTATCGTTTCGAGGCCGTGCAAATATCATCCAAGCCTTATCCCATCTACAAATACGACTTCAAGGCCTACCGCGCCTCCACCCGTGTAAAGGTGTGGAAGATGCAAAAGACATTCAACGAAAACTGGTTCAAGGCATCTGGCTATCGCAAGGCCACAATAGACGCCAGTGGAAATATGATTCCCGGTGAGAACGTGTCGAAATTTACACCCTACGAACCACTGGAGAAAGAATAAGAAGTTATGAATACTCATCATTCTCATCTTTCTCTTTAACCCGCATTGCAGCAAGCTTCGAGTCTATATGTTAAATGATGTTTAGAAAATTGCTTAAAAGTGGTGTTTTATCTCCATTTTCTTGTGATTTTTAGTTAATTATGCTTAATCTCATCCGTCGTTTCAGAAAAACGCGCAATGTGGTGCCCAAAACGATTTTGGCATTTGGAGAATTAGCCGTACCTTTGCACCCATGTTTGCAAGAAAGGTCGATAGATTCTACAGGAAGCAGGACGGTACGTTGGCAGCATACGACTACTACCACCTGACCAAGTCCTACCGTGATGCCAAGGGCAAGAAGCATAACCGCTGCGTCCTCGGCATGGGCCGTTTGGAGGACTTTACCAAGCGTGAACGCGATGAACTAGCCGACCTGCTCACCGTGATGATAGAGAAAGGCGAGTACATCATGCATGATAACCGCAAGGTGTATGAGAAAGCAATAGAACTCTATGCCGAATACCGTGAGAGCAAGTATGCCAGGGAGAACGATCCTATTCTCATAGCCGAGGCTGAGCGGAAAAAGCGCGAGGCGATGCGTGACGCCATCACCATAAAGATCAGTTCGCTCACTCAGCACGAGGCACGCTCCATCGGCTGCGAGAACCTCTGCCATTCCACGCTCCGCTTGCTGAAGATACGCGAGTATCTGACCATGAGAGGCTGGGCTCGCTTCGACATAGACATTGCCCTGATGCAGATCATTGCAAGAGCCATATACCCATACTCCGAACTCAAGACCGTGCGCTACCTCAAGGAAAACACAGCTCTGGCTGAGATATTCAAGATTCCTAGGGAGAAGATAACCAAGGACGTGCTGTATAACAGCGCATTACGCCTGTGGGAAGAACACCGGGGACTTGAGGACTGGCTGCACGGATGCGTGTGCGACATGTTCAACATAGAGGAGAAGGTACTTCTGTTCGATATCACCAACACCTACTTCGAGGGCAAGTACGACAAGTCCAGGATATGCCAGTACGGCAGGAGCAAGGAAAAGCGCAGCGACTGCAAGATCGTGGTGCTGGCAGCCGTGGTGAACACCGAGGGACTGCTCGTTCGCACATCAATATATGAAGGCAACCGC
>JAZLIN010000152.1:0-19467 GCA_045617365.1 Prevotella sp.
ATATGTCGTGATCTCCCACCCAATACCCGCTTTAACATTGATGTTGCCATCGCATGTTTCAGCACGGCGTGGACTTTAATTGACCTTTACACTGGAAATTTAACCTGGGGTGGTTTCTACCTTCCAATTTGGGGAAAACAAAGGAAATCAAGTGCAAATTTAGCAAAAAAAACTAAATTATAAAAAGAAATGTTTCAAAAAACTTGCAAGAACGATTATTTTTAACTAAATTTTGCCCGAATTTATAACTTTACGGTAAGATTCTGTGATTAAATTGGTCCAAAATAACATTAAAAAAGCCCAACCATGAGGTTGAGCTTGTGTATTATTTCAATTCGATATGTTCTACACTTGGTATGCGGAAGGAGAAACAACTCTGTTCGTCTTTGTTTGTGAAGCAGAAATCTCCAAATCCAATAACGTCCATACCAATGATTATGTCAAATGACTTTAGATTTTCACTGGCAGATGCTTCTATGCAGAATGCCCAATCACCTGTTGGTAGTTTCAAATGAACAGCATACGTGTCATCAACCTCAATACCGCCATATCCTTCAATCTCCATCTGTCCGTATGGTTCAAGACCTAACTCCTTCACGATACGAGGATGAATGCAAGTAGTGTCAG
Source organism: Prevotella sp. (assembly GCA_045617365.1). Lineage (GTDB taxonomy): Bacteria > Bacteroidota > Bacteroidia > Bacteroidales > Bacteroidaceae > Prevotella. The sequence continues at coordinate 628 of JAZLIN010000152.1, forward strand.
CACCAGTGTCCCAGACTGCTTTCAAAGTCTTAAAACCTTTTGGCAATACTTTTGTTTTGTCAATATCAAAAGCTGGGTAAATAGAGCATTCGCTTATCAGTCTATCTACCACCGTATCGTATTTCTTTGTGTAAACTCCCATCGTTATAATGCAAATTCCTTGACAAATGGTTTAAGAGCAGGTTTGTCACCAATACGACGGAGTGTATGGATGAAGGTTGTTGGCACCTTCATCTTTGATGGACGTTCGCGTTCTGCTATGAGTTTGAAGTCCTTGTCTCTAATCTGCATCTTCATCGAGTCAACATCTTTTTAGTGAAACAATAAGTTTTTGCAAAGGTAATATATTTTTTTCAATTACACTATAATAAAGGTATGTAAAATAACTATTATATATTATTTTTAACGATTTAAGCAATTTAAGCAGAGCCACTCTGGCAGTAACACACATTATTTATATATTATACAGTGTCGTTTGCACCATTAATGCAAGTGGCATAGTGCTTATACAATTTTGCAAACTCGACTTATCATTTTGTGTTAACACAGCGTTAAAAACGTTAATTTCTTCACTTTTCACCTCTCTCTCAGACGATCGTCAGGACTTTTCTACCGTATTACATGTAACTAATTGATTATCAATATGTGCTACAAACTCAGGTTGCAAAGGTCTGACCAGCATCAGCTCATTTGGAGATATGCCTGCTACAATAGTTTTTGGTGCATTTCGGGATATCAATAAACAAGTGTGTACGCTACACGTACCGCAAGGCACGGCGAATGCATACAGAGCTGCGAGGGAATGGAAGGATTTCTCACTGATAGTGGAAGATGCAGTTCCTGGCAGCACCGCAGTGGTAGGTATTACTGCAGAAAATGAGGCTTCGAAGGCGATATACAATACCCTCGGTCGTAAGTTGTCTGCCCCACAGCGTGGCATCAACATCATAAATAACAAGAAGGTATTTGTAAGGTAACATTTGTTCTCCATTCGGGAATCACAGAACAAGAAGAAAAAGGCCGCTTCCCTTCGCTCTCACACTATGGAAAAAGAGGGAGGCGGCCTTTATCTATGTTCATCCGCTCGTTAGCTTTTGTTTTACGCGAAGGCGCAAAACCCTTCGCGAGCTTTGCGCCTTCGCATGAGATTAAAGCGAAAGTTTATTTAGGTATATAATGTATATAATATGAGCGTATAGTTAGAATTTACGTATCTGTCAATTCCTCAATCCTCGACACCCTTATAACCATATAACCGCCAAAAGATTATTTGTTGTTTTCCTGCCATGGCGCAGCATGTAGGATGTCGGTATAGAGTATTCCACCGACAGGAGTGATGTTCTTCCTCTGGTGATAGCCTTCATCATGACTGACAATCCCCATAAATCTGTAGATAATATCTATCATAGCATAGAGATTATGATGATAGGTTTCATCATAGGCGTCTGCTGCATTGTGCCTAAGACTATGGCAGGCACCAACAAAAACAGCAACAAGAATACGCGTTATGCCCTTCCATTCATGCCGCTGACACCAATCCCTAAAGAACAAATTCATAATGATGGTGATGCTTGCCCTGACAGCCACGGCTGCGGTATTGTTATTCTCACTTCCTATGGAATTGATAGGCTATATGGGTTCGCAGTCAGAGTCACCAGAGAAGCAGATAATGGTAGGGGGACTGATTTCGCATTTGGTCCGCGAGGGGATTCTTCCTGCTCTTCTTGCCGAGATAAGTTTTGCTCTGCTATGCGGCACGCTATTCTGAAACATCCTTTGCATAGTTGTTCCGATAATTCTCATCTCCATGGGCAACAGCGAATATGTTTTCGCTCCCGGCAATACTTTCTTGCATACAATGCCTGGATACGGACTCTGTCTGCTGGCGGCAACGGTCTGCCTGCTCCTGGCTTATCAGATATTCAGGCGCTGGCAGATAGCCAACAGCGGTGTATTTATGATATAAGACGGAAACCGCTAATCCCCAACGTAATGTTTAATAACGAAATGCAATGAAAACGATAATCACACTCCTAAAGCAATATCGCTGGAACCTACTGTTGATCCTGGCATGCTCGCAAATATTCATTCTGCTATTAACTATTGATGACAAACAGGAATCTGCGAATGGCATCATCATAGCCATGAACTCCATGCTGCTCGTATATACCACAATAGCCTTCGTGCCATACGTCATGCTGGAGCTCCGTTCGCAGAACTACAGCCTGTTACCTGCTACCACACTACGCAAATACATCACGACATTGGCCAGTGATAGTAAGTGATAGTGGAGTGAAAGTAAAGTGACAGTGGTTTATTGCTTGACATAACTGATAGTCAGTACATTGCGAAGCATGTGATAGTAGTGACAGTAAAAACATCAAAGTCCTGAGACGCGTGAGGCGCGCACGCGAATATAACACATCTGCACTGCGGTCTAAACGCAGAAAGGTGCAAAGCACAAGCGAAAGACAAATTAGCTGCCGAAAATGGCATGCTTACCGATACAAATCCGTCTGTTTTTGTTAAAATACATAGTATTTTGTCCAAAATTTGTGTAAAATAGATTATATTCAAGAACTTTTTATTAACTTTGTACGTAAGTTGAAATATTTTAAGCATGGGAGGTCAATAACTTCTTCTACACTCTCTCGCTGCCTTGCTCTCTGTGGTTCTTCGACAAGTCAAAGCGTCAGGAGAATAAGGACCGCGTGCTCTTCATCGACGCTCGCAACTACTACACCGTTGTTGACCGCACGCTCAACGAGTGGACAGAATGGCAGCTCCGCAACCAGCAAACTATCGTACATCTCTACCGTGGGGAGCAGGAGAAGTTCATGCGTGCGCGTTATTAGGAAAGAATGCTTGGCGTATATGGTTTTTTTTTACTACCTTTGTAATTGGTATGCAATGAAGTGGTGGAGGAAAAGGTTACATCGTAAATCCCTTCCTATGTAATATAGCTAGTATGCTTATCATGAAAAGTTATGGAGAAATATAATATCAACGGTATCAATATAATCTCTCTCTGCGGCAGCTGGAGAGAGATGGGAAGACAATACGGTGACCTGGCAGACATTCACCTGCATCATGTCTATGACTATGTGGTAAAGAAAGCGGAGGTTAATGAAGACGGAATGTTGCGTGTGATGGATATTGCGGAGAAACTCTTTGCCAAATATCCGCATTATCTTTATGAGTTCTTTGAAGGTATGGCTGAGACATCAACGCTTACTCCTTGGCAGTTACGGGTTTGCAATGCTGTGGAGTATGCCGAGCCATGTTTCTTTTGCTCTGCTCTGGTGACGTGGAATAACTATGCCGAGGATAATCTTGTCTTTGGTCGTAATTACGATGCCATGAGCTATGCCGAACTGGCTCAGGATATTCTCTTCACTGTATATCATCCCGATGATGCGCTATCATTTGTTACGGTGGGATATGCTGGTGAGATATACTGCGTCAATGGATTCAATGAAAGCGGTATCTTTATAGAACTGAACAATGGCATGCCGTCTGCCGGCGACACTATACATTGGGATGTTTGTCCCAGTACGTCATCTCTGTTTCACATGCTGACGCAGGTTCGTACACTTGAGGATGTAGAGCGATTCTTTGCCACGACACAGAGTTTCGCATCGTTCATTATTACAGTGGCTGATGCTAACGAAGGTCGGGCATACGAATGGTGCTATGACGGTGTGAAGCGCGCTGACGAGATGTTGCCGGATGGGCTTGTCGTCTCCACCAACCATTACATACATAGGGATTGGGAATACCCTACCCCGACAGATGATGCCAGCTGGTGTTCCATAACTCGCCATGCTAATATCATGGCAAATGCTAATGCGCACAAGGGTGAACTCAATGTGGAGTTGATGCAGCGCATAATGGATACTCCCATAGGTGCAGGAGGTTCTTTCAATGAATATACCAGGTATCAGCTGGTGGTCGTTCCGTCACAGAAACGGATTTGGATTAAGACGGGCATAGCGCCTTGGACTGTCATAGACCTTGCCCAGTTCCTGTGATTTGTCTTCGCTCGGTTTACCGCTTTGCTCGCATAGAACTCCTTAGCAACAAAGGAGCGATAACTTAGTAACTACTTGACTTCCAAATTCAACTTGTGCTTGCGAAAGTTGAACAGTCCAAATATAAAACATAGCCATATGCATAGTAATTAAAGTAAAAAAATAACTTATAACATTTTTGCAGACAAAACAAAATGAAACGAATAAAGTTTTATAAGAAATTATTGCACTTGTATTTGTTTCATTTGATTCTTCTGTAAGAACAAATTGTTATAAGTTATTTTTTTTCGTCACTAAGGCAGTGCCATGAGTATAGTCCACCCCTACTAAAATGGACCATACTAAATCTTGTAGAACCCTTGTGTTATTTGCTTTCCTGCCAAGGTGTGGCGTGCAGTATGTCGGTGTAAAGTACTCCACCTGCAGGTTTGATGTCTTTTCTCTTGAATATTTCACGTACTGTAACGAACTCGAAGCCGCGCTCCTTCAGTACGGGGATTATACGATCTACCGCCTCCACAGTGTTGTCGTTGCCAACGAAGTCATGGAGCAGATATATGAGTCCGTCGCGTGCTGATGCCAGCATCCTTTCGTATCGCTGATCTGCGGTAACCTCGCTGACCCAGTCCTCCGAACCTTCACCGCATATAAATGGCAGGTTGACCGAGTCAAACATCTTGCGATCTACTGCTATATAAGGGGGACGGAAGAATTGTGGGCGCTCGCCAATGTATTTCTCTACAAGTGCTGATGTGTATTCTATCTCTGACCGTATGGAGTCTGCTGTAAGCGTAGGCATGGCAGAGTGTGTCTTGCTGTGGTTCTCTATGTCGTGCCCTTCGTTGTACGCTCTTTGCATGACAATGGCGCTCTCAGGATTGATATTCTTACCGATAACGAAGAATGATGCCTTGACGTCATGCTTCTTCAGAACGTCAAGCATCTTTACCGTGGTCTCGGTGTTGGGACCGTCATCAAAACTCAATGCCACCAATTTCTTTTGGGCATACGTCATTGTACTCATAATTGATAATGCTGCTGTTAGTATGAATGTTTTCATTGTTTAGTGATTTACAATGTGTTATATTGTTAGTGTCCTTGTAATGCACGGAATGATGTGATACAAAAAAAGCAAGTCTTGGAATGACTTGCTTTTAATAGTTGCGGAGGCTCGACTCGAACGAACGACCTCCAGGTTATGAGCCTGGCGAGCTACCAACTGCTCCACTCCGCGATGTTGTTATTTCCTAATTGCGATGCAAAGGTACTACTATTTTTTTATATGAGCAAACTTTTATGAAAAAAATACAGGGTTTAAATCCAATATAAGTATTATAATTGATTTATATCTATTTGTAGAGACAGTTTTTATTTATCACCTTTGTTGTATAGTAAAACGATTCGCCCTAAGCCAATATGAAAATATGGCAGAGGGCGAATGTGGATTTATACGTTATAGTCGTTTTCTTCCTTCATGTCCATGAATTCTCCGTTCTTGTTGTAGAATTTGTATTCCAGGAATGCAAGTTCCTGTGAAGGTATAATCTTCATACCAAGACTATAGCGGAATTGCCATTGACGTTTGATGCTATAGATACCCTTGTTAAGATAAGCTGCTACGTATGGATGTACATAGAGTGTGAATTTCTTTGTGCCAATCTTGTTTACAAGGTGATCTATCTTATGCTCAAGGAGTTCGGTGAACATAATGCTGGACTTGATGGTTCCCTTTCCAAAGCATGTAGGACATGTCTCTTCTACCTGAATATTCATGGCTGGACGTACACGCTGACGTGTAATCTGCATCAGTCCGAATTTAGATAGAGGTAGTATATTGTGACGTGCGCGGTCTTTCTGCATGTTCTTGCACATGCGCTCATAGAGCAATTGTCTGTCTTCCGCAACGTTCATGTCAATAAAATCAACGATGATTATACCACCCATATCGCGGAGACGTAGTTGGCGTGCCAGTTCGTCTGCAGCACCGAGATTAACATCGAGGGCATTGGCCTCTTGTCCGTTTACGCCTCTGGCACGGTTGCCACTGTTGACATCTACTACGTGCATGGCCTCCGTATGCTCGATGATGAGGTATGCGCCATGGCTGAAGTTCACAGTCTTGCCAAAACCTGATTTAATCTGCTTGGTGACATTGAAGTTGTCGAATATAGGTACATTGCCCTTGTAGAGTTTTACAATATCTACTCTGTCAGGTGCTATCTGGTTTACATACTGTCTCACCTCTTCATATACGTTTTCGTCGTTGACGTAGATATTCTCGTATGTAGGATTAAAGAGGTCTCGTAGCATAGCCACGGCACGGCTGGTTTCTTCGAATACCAGTTGAGGTCTAGTTGTTGATTTCTGAACTTTCTGTAATGTGTCCTCCCATTTCTTGATGAGGTTGTCTAACTCTTCTTTTAATGGTTCGAGTCGCTGGCCGGCAGCAACGGTACGTACTATGACACCAAAATTCTTTGGCTTTATACTATTGATAATCTGTTTAAGACGGGCTCTTTCCTCTCCGCTCTTAATCTTGGACGATACATTGACTTTATCGCCAAACGGCATAAGAACAAGGTATCTGCCTGCAAAGGACAATTCGCCTGTGAGACGTGGTCCTTTAGTGGATATAGGTTCCTTGACTACTTGAACGAGTACGTCGTGACCTACTGTTAATATGTTAGATACGGAACCTTCCTTAGGGAGATCAGGCAAGCGTGTTGCCTTGCTGAAAGGGAAAAGGTTTCGATGGTCGCTTTCTACCTGCTTGAGATATTTCTCGTATGAGGAATACTGCATGCCTAGGTCAAGATAATGCAGGAAGGCATCACGCTCATATCCTACATCTACGAATGAGGCATTCAGACCCGGCATAATCTTCTTTACTTTGGCGCAGTAGATATTACCGACTGAGAATGAAGCCTCTCGTGGTTCGTTCTGGAACTCTACGAGGTCCTTGTCTTCCAGCAGTGCTATGGAAATCTCTTTCTCTCTAACGTCGATAATTACTTCACTTGTCATTGTTCCTCTTTTGGTGGGTTTGGTGGGCGGGGTGTGTCAAATGTGTGTGCGAAACAACAAAAAAGGGGGTGATGGAACCATTTGATTCCTTGCCCCCTCTTGTTTCTTTAGAAAACCGTAAGATGCTTACTTGCTCTTGTGACGATTCTTTCTAAGTCTCTTTTTACGCTTGTGAGTTGCCATCTTGTGGCCCTTCTTTTTCTTTCCGTTAGGCATAATTGTAAAATTTTTTTATTGTTAAAAATTAATCTTCAGATGTAACTTCCTCGCCCTTCATGCGCTGCTGGAAACTCTTTGCAGGCTTGAATCCAGGATAATTGTGAGCAGGGATAGTCATAGTTGTGTTCTTTGAGATATTGCGTGCTGTCTTCTCTGCGCGCTTCTTTACGAGGAATGTACCAAAACCACGAAGATATACGTTCTCCTCGCTGCACATGGTATCTTTGATTACCTGCATCATAGCTTCAACTGTGATGGCTACTTCCTTCTTGCCAAGTCCTGTTGAACGTACAATCTCGTTGATAACTTCAGCTTTTGTCATTGTTGTTTATAAATGATTATAATAAAATGATATGTTTACTTATTTATCCGTCCCCTCTTCTCTTGGAGATGGATTTAAAGTTTTGCGGATGCAAAGGTACTAAAAATATGTGATTTACGAAAATCTTTTTGCTTTTTTTTACGTTTTTAGTTGTCTTTTATTGACAAATGCTTTATTATCATAGTAAAATCTTTGGTTTTCAGGTTGATTAATGGTTGTTTGCATTATGCAAATGCGTATGGAAGGAGGGAGTTTATGGAGTCTGCTATGATGACTTTGTCTCTTGAGGTCATTAGTATGCGGATATTTCGTTGGAATCGTTGCTCGCATTCTGCTATTACCTGTCTGCACATCCCGCATGGTGTTACTGGATCTTCTGTAAAATCTCCTTGTGGAGTCTTGGCTGCGAGTGCTATAGAGATAATCGGTGTGCCTGGATATAGATTATGTGCTGTTGCCATGGTGCTCCTCTCGGCGCATATACCTACAGGGTATGAGGCGTTTTCTATGTTTGCTCCCTTGATGATTTCGCCGTTTTCCAGCAGGAGAGCAGCACCTACATGAAAATTGCTGTATGGAGCGTATGCTATTGAGCAGGCATTGCGTGCTTCCTCTACAAGGATAGCGTCCTCTGCATACAAATCTCCAATAGTTATTTCTAACAGTCTGTTTTGTTTCATTGCTAGGTTGTTATTTGTGGGTTGTTAATTTGTTTCATTTTCTGGGATGTAAGCCTCGTAGCATCCAATTGATGGTTTCTCTGTATTTCTGGTTCTACCGTTTCGGTCTGTTGGCAATGATGTGGAAGGGTTTGCTTTCTCTATGCATGGTGATGGTGGTACCGGGTGAAAATCATAGAAGAAGAGTCCGGTGTCAAAGAGTTTGAACGTGTTTCTTCCGTAGAGGACGGTGTCTTCAGGATCTTCGAACGTAGTGTTTGTGAACATCAAGGAGTCTCTTTCTATGATTTCCTTTGGCAGATCGGCACCATGATAGTCTGTGCGTAACTGACAGTGGTCGAAATTTGCCTGCATTGTGGTGTCCTTCTCGGAATATGACCAAGAGATGACGTCGTTTGCGTAGCCTGTTATAAGAGAGTTGCTTACACGTAGCGTCAGAGGCAATGGGTTACCTGCATAGTGGTTGGCGAATGTGAGTGCCCTACCCCTTCTTGCGTCGAATGGATAATATTGTGGAATGGTGGCATTGTTGATGGTTACGTTTCCTCCGTAGATGGCAACGCATCCCCCGAAAGCGTTGCTTATCTGGGAATTTTCTATTATCAGGTTTGATGCTACGGCATGTATTCCGTAGCCTTTGAGGTTGTGTAGCGTTGAGTTGCGTAACGTCAGTGTGATCTTGTCTGCATGGAGAGAAGAGTCGCATATGATGGCATTGTTTGCTCCGTGTATATCGGCGAAGGAGATTTCGTTGTCGGATGATGTGTCATGAATGCGGATGCCTCCCCACTGTCCGGGATTGTTGTCGTATGTCAGATTGGAGACCATTCTGTCCATCCTGTCACATCGGAGTGTTACCTCGTGGTCGGCTTCTCCTTTGATTTTCAAAGTTCCGTAGTTCTCTATGCCTGCATCGTTGTGGAAATACAGAGTGGTGGATGGTAAGATGGTAACTGTGACGGCAGTGTCTATGGTTAGGGTGCCGTATATCACTATAGGTTTGCCGTTGGGGTTGGCTATGGTGGTGTCGTTATGTATGGTGTGATTGCGTAGAACCTCAACATCCCAAGAATAGGCATTGATGTTTATATACTGTTGTCTGCCGTTTTCGAGGGTAAGTATGATGTTGTCCTCTACTTTTCGTGGCAGTGTGTCGTTGTTGGCGACTGAGGTTAATTCGACGAATACTCTTAGTGAGTCGCCGTTGCGCAGTTCTATGTCACTGACTTGGTATCCTGTCTCCTTGCTAAGGTAAGAGCCGTTGATGTTGACGCGGAATCCTGATTGGTTTCCCGACTGAAGGCGTGCGTTCGTAATTCGTATGCCATCTCCAGAGAGGTTGTGTATCATGAGATGTTTGTGCGGTGTCGGTATTGTGGAGAATACCGTGTCCAGTGTCAGCGTATCTGATTCTAATGTCAGGATATTGTCGTATGACGTGCTGAATGTATCATTGTCAGAACATGAAGCAATGATAATGGAGAATAATGTAAGTGTGTATATAACAAAATGTTTCATGTTGAACACTCAATCTTTTGTTTAGATGTATTCTGTTGCGGAATGCATAGATGCAAAGGAATATTGCTACTCATTGGAAGAGTATGTGATTTCAAGAACAACTTTTGTATTTGTTGTGCATGCTACGTTGTCGGATACTCTTTCGCCTACTAACCAAATGATGTTGTCATTGGCATCGGTTAGTATGAGCTGTTTTAGGCGTTGGAAGTAATCGGCTTTTCTGTCTGTCAGATAGTCGCTGACTAGTTTTGTGCCTTTCATGCCGAAAGGCCTGAATCGGTCGCCTGTCTTTGTGGATCGTAGAGTCAAAGGAAATGATACTTTTCCAGCATCTATGGTGATGCGGGATTTGTCACGCGAAGGACGGAATGTATCTGTGATTTCCTCCTTGGTGATGGTTATCTTCGCGCGTACATTATAAATATATATGCCTTCTTCCGGAATCCTTAGTTGCTGCTGCGGTGTGTCACTTGATTTTCCTATGATGAGTTTGCTCCTGTCTGTGGCGACAGTATGAGTTGCCGAATGCCATACCTTGCCAGACTGTGCAGAGAGGTTGTCGTATATCTGCTTAATCTGTGAGGGTGAGAAGTGATAGTCCGAGAGTATGGAGAATAAAACTTGCTCAGGTGATATCTCGTTCTTTAACTTCTCGATGTCGATTGTATTGTTGACTAGGCATCGCTTTCTGGCTTGTTCGTCTTCTGCGTCAACTATGCGGATGGCTTCGGAGATGTTTTCTATTGTAGATTGGATATTTGCCGACACTGCCGGGTTGATTGACTCTAGCATCGGTATGATGTTTAGCCTGATCTTATTGCGTACTATATCATCCACCATGTTAGAACTGTCAGTGATGTACCCCTCACCTATCTCCGATAGGTATTGCTGTATATTTTTGCGACTGACGCATAGTAGAGGCCGTATGATTCTTCCGTTCACTGGTTTTATGCCCTCCAGTCCGTGTATGCCAGTTCCGCGGATAAGGTTGATTAGTAATGTTTCGACGTTGTCGTCCCTGTGGTGTGCGATAACTATTGATTCTGCGTCAATGGATTGTCGCAACTGTTCGAAATAACTGTAGCGTAGTTCGCGTGCGGCCATTTCTATGCTGACCTTGTGCACCTCGGCATAGGTCTTGGTGTCAAAGTGTATGAGATGTAGCTTTGTGTCCAGTCTTTTGCATAGGTCGATACAGAAAGCCTCGTCTCTGTTGCTTTCTTCTCCTCTGAGATGGAAGTTGCAGTGTACGGCCTGCACCTTGAAGCCTAGACGTTTCATTACGTGTAGTAAACATACAGAATCAGCACCGCCTGACAATGCCACGAGGTGCTGCTTCTGGATGTTTAGCATGTCATGCTTTGCAATATATTTCTTTATCTTGTTATGCATAAAGCTGGTTTTGCCATTTTTATACGTAGAGTCATTCTACATATAGAACAAGTCCTTTGAGGTATTCTCCTTCAGGATGGTATATGTTGACTGGATGGTCAACTGGCTGATGGAGTTGGTGAAGGATTCTGACCTTACGGTTACTCTGGGCAGCTGCAGTGAATATCGCATTTCTGAAATGCTCTTTTGATACAGCTTGCGAACATGAGAATGTGAACACTATGCCACCTGGCTTGATCTTTTGGAAGGCTTTGACATTTAGACGGGTGTAACCTTTCAAAGCATTGTGTAAAGCTCCGCGATGCTTGGCGAATGCTGGTGGGTCAAGTATTATTAGGTCGTAGTTGGAACCTGCACGGTCAAGGTATTTGAAAGCGTCTTCACAGAATGCTGCATGACGTTCGTCATCCGGGAAATTCAGCTCTACGTTCTTCGTGGTGAGTTCTATGGCCTGGGCAGATGAGTCAACCGAATGTACGAGAGTCGCTCCACCGCGCATGGCGTAGAATGAGAATCCACCAGTATAACAGAACATGTTGAGAACTTTCTTGTTCTTGGCGTATTGTTCAAGAAGTGAGCGGTTTTCGCGCTGGTCGACAAAAAATCCTGTCTTCTGTCCACGAAGCCAGTCAACGTGGAATTTGAGACCATTTTCGAGGGCGATGTTTTCGTCTGTACCACCATATATAAAACCATTTTCCTGTCCCAAATCCGCTTTGAAAGGTAATGTGGTTTCGCTCTTGTAATAAACGTTCTCTATTCTTGTGCCCATAACGTTTACAAGTTCTTCGGCAATGATTTTGCGACATACATGCATACCGACACTGTGTGCCTGCATTACTGCTGTCTTTCCGTAGCAGTCGATGACAAGACCAGGAAGATTGTCTCCTTCTCCGTGAATAAGGCGGTAAGTGTTGTTGGAAGGGTTGTCAGCAATTCCTACTGAGATACGCATCTGCAATGCCTTGTAGATACGGTCATACCAGAATTCATTGTCTATTGGTTCGTCGTGAAAACTGAGTATTCGAACGGCAATGCTGCCAATCTGGAAATGTCCACGACCGATAAATACGTTGTCATGGCTTATGACATCCACAAGGTCGCCTTCTGATATCCCGTCGTCCATTTTCTGGATAGCTCCAGAGAATACCCAGGGATGAAAGCGCTTCATGCTTTCCTCTTTTCCACGCTTAAGATATATTTTCTTTGTCATCTGCTTTCTTTTCAGGTGTTGTTTCTATTATTGGGTCAGGAGTTGTGATTAACTCGTAATCTCCGCTGTCCTTGAGTTTGAGGTATTCTTCGTATATCATGATACATGCCCAAGCATCTGTTGCGGCATAGCCTTTCTGCTTGTCTGTCAAGACATCTGCTTCCCAGTTTGATAATTGCTCTCGCTTGGAGATGCGCTCGCCGAAGATGTTGGCATAGAGCTTGGCCAGACTCATATCGAGTATGCCTAGTTCTCTCATGTGGTCTTGCAGGTCAATAAAACCTTTTGCATTGAAATCGCCCCGTTTGTGTAATGACATGAGATCGTCATGCCATGACAATCCTATCTTCTTCATTTTCGTTGTTTCGAGCAGACGGATTATTGCAGGACAGAGACCTATGCGATTGAGACGGAATAAAAAGCATGTGTCATGACTGCTCACTTGAAGGAGAGCCACTTTGTTTTGGCGGCCTCGCTTAAAGACGGGCTTCGTCTCTGTGTCAAAACCTAAAATGTCTTGGGCCATGAGGTAATCAACTGCCTTCTCTGCTTCTGTCTCTGTCAAAACAACAATTATGCGTCCAGGAAATAGAACGCGAGGCAATTCTCCTATTTTCTTCTTGTCGTATTTGTCTTGTAGTAACTTTGGCATGTTTTGTATATATTTAAATGCAAAGGTACTAAAAAAACGTGAAATAGACAAATGATGTGCGGTTAATGAAAAAAGATTGTACGGAAAAATGGGATTTTTTTGAATTCTGTGCAATAATATTATAAGATGTTGCGTTATGAATATATAAACCATTAAGGCAAAGAGTATAGAATAAATTTTTACACATAGATGAGACAACTTAAAATTCAGAAGAGTATCACCAATCGTAGTAGTGAAGCACTTGATAAATATCTAGTTGAGATAGGTCGTGCTCCATTGATTACAATTGATGAAGAAATTGAATTGGCGCAGGCTATTAAAAAGGGTGGACCGTTAGCAGAACGAGCTAAAAACAAACTCGTTACAGCTAATCTTCGTTTTGTTGTGTCTGTTGCAAAACAATATCAGCATCAGGGACTTTCATTGACAGACCTTATAGATGAGGGTAATATTGGATTGATTAAAGCTGCTCAGAAATTTGATGAAACACGCGGTTTTAAGTTTATCTCTTATGCTGTTTGGTGGATCAGACAGAGTATCTTGCAAGCAATCGCAGAACAGAGCCGTATCGTCAGACTGCCACTTAATCAGGTGGGATCACTCAACAAAATCAATCATGAGATAAACCGATTTGAACAAGAGAATCAGCGTCATCCTAGTGTTCAAGAACTTACTGATGCGACCGGTATTGACGAGGAGAAGATAAGTCAAGGTCTTATGGCTGATGGACATCACGTTTCTATTGATGCTCCGTTCCAGGACGGTGAGGAAAACTGTATGCTTGATGTAATGGCTAGCGGTGATGACTCTCGTACGGATAGAAGTGTAGATCATGAGTCTATGGCTCAGGAACTAAATGCTGTACTCAATCGCGTACTTAAAGATAGGGAAATTACTATTATCCGTGAGTGCTTTGGTATCGGTTGTCATGAGAAGGGATTGGAGGAAATCGGTGATGAGCTCGGACTTACTCGTGAGCGTGTACGCCAAATCAGAGAGAAGTCTATAACTAAGCTTCGCGATTCTGGTAATGCAAAAATATTAAAGAAATATCTTGGATAATATATGACACATGTAGTTATTATGGCCGGAGGACTCGGTAGCCGTTTTTGGCCTATGAGCACTCCTGACTGCCCAAAGCAGTTTATTGACATTCTAGGAACAGGTCGTACTTTCATACAACTTACCTATGATAGATTTATTGGTATATGTGAGCCTGAGAATGTCTGGGTTGTAACCAATGCGGACTATGTAAATACTGTGCATGAACAGTTGCCTGAAATTCCGGAAAGTAACATTCTCTCTGAACCATGCAGACGTAATACAGCTCCTTGCATTGCTTATGTCAGTTATCGCATCAAAGCTAAGGATGTAAATGCTAATATTGTAGTGACTCCAAGCGATCATATTGTTTTGAACGTAAATGAATTTCAGAGGGTTATAAATAATGCTTTGCAGTTTGCGGGTGAGACTGATGGTATTGTGACATTGGGTATGAAACCCACTCGCCCTGAGACTGGATATGGTTACATAAAAGCGGATCTTGCAGCTCAGAGCATGCGAAATAAGGAGATATATCGTGTTGAGGCATTTAAGGAAAAACCTGATCTTGAAACTGCAAAGAAATATATTAGTCAGAATAGTTTCTATTGGAATGCCGGTATCTTTATATGGAATGTTTCGACCATCGTTAATGCTTTCAGAATGTATCAACCTGCTCTTAGCAGAATATTTGAGTCAATGATGGATGTCTATGGTACCGATAAGGAGCAGGAAATGATAGATGTAAAGTATGCAGAATGCGAGAATATATCTGTGGACTATGCCATTATGGAGAAAGCAGAGGAAATCTTTGTCTTCCCTTCTGATTTCGGATGGAGTGATCTAGGAACCTGGGGGTCATTGCTTACCATATCTAAGAAAGATGCCAATGGCAATAGTGTAATGGGTGGTAACGTCAAAACTTATGAGACTTCTAATTGTGTGGTCAATGTAGAGGGCAATAAGCAGGTTGTCGTTCAGGGACTTGACGGATATATTGTAGCACAGCGTGATGGAAGATTGTTAATATGCAAACTTTCAGAGGAACAACGTATCAAGGAGTTCTCACAGGATTAAAATAATAGAGATGATTTTTGAAAAGTGATTCTTCTGTGGATTAATACAGAAGAATCCTTTTTTTATATATTAAAGAAATAATGTAATCATGATAATGCATACTGAGACAATTTGTGCTCCTGCTACATCTGCCGGAGGCGCCATTGGTGTGGTTAGAGTTTCTGGTAGCGATGCTATGGCTATTGTTAATAAGGTATTCAGTAAGGATATCAGTAAGTCTGATGGCTATACTGTTCATTATGGTAGAATATACGAATACTTTCATCAAGAAAAAGGTAGAGTCATAGACGATGTGCTTGTAACGGTGTTCCGTCAGCCACATTCTTATACTGGTGAAGATGGCGTGGAGATATCGCACCATGGATCAGCATACATACAGAGAATGATATGCCAAAGCCTAATTGACGCAGGATGCAAAATGGCAGCGCCAGGAGAGTTTACTCAACGGGCATATCTTAATGGTAAGATGGATCTTACTCAGGCTGAGGCTGTTGCTGATCTTATTGCTGCACAGAATGCAAAGCAGCACATGGTAGCCATGCAACAAATGAGAGGCAGTGTGTCAACTCGTTTGTCGGATTTGCGCGACAAACTGTTGCATCTGACATCTTTGCTGGAATTAGAATTAGATTTCTCAGATCATGAAGAACTAGAATTTGCTAACCGTGATGAACTGAGTGAAATATCAGAAGAGGTAAGAACAGAAATCAATAGGCTTTTAACTTCCTTTGCGCAAGGAAATGCAATCAAAAAAGGCATACCTGTGGCAATCATAGGAGCACCGAATGTGGGTAAGTCAACACTCTTGAATGCTTTACTTGAAGATGACAAAGCTATAGTATCTGATATTCAAGGCACAACTCGTGATATTATCGAAGATACTATCAACATCGATGGGTATCTTTTTCGATTCATTGATACCGCAGGCATACGAAGCACTGAGGATACCATAGAAAAAATGGGTATCGAGCGTTCTATGAAGGCAGCAGAGAACGCAATGATTATAATACTTCTAGCAGAACCAGGTGTTCCGTTCATAGAAGTAGATTCCCGCAATGACCAGACCGTCCTTCGTATAGTGAATAAGTCGGATACCTTTCAAGCCATCAATGGTTTAGGGATACCGGAACTAATGCACAATTTAGTAGAAGTTGCATCATCAATTTCTACTGATGATGTAGTCATTACCAGCCAACGTCATCAAGAATCTCTTTCCTTGGCAATGGAAGACATAGATAGATCTATTATATCTCTCATCCATAATTACCCAGGTGATTTGATAGCAGAAGACCTACGACTCTGCATCTCCCACCTCTCCGATATTGTAGGAGGAACTATAACTACAGACGAAGTATTAGGTAATATATTTAGACATTTCTGCATCGGCAAGTAGGGTTGTTTGAACAAATCTGAACATTTCGGAATATTTATGAATAAGTGCCTCATTTTGAGGCACATTTATTTTTTAACACTTTTTGCAACCTTAGCATCACAATCAGGGTGATTTCAAGCAGAAAAAGACTTTGCTTATAGGGAATACCTCTCGTCCCTGAGTATTGATTGTCAATGTTGCAATGGTGTTTCGAGGAGCTTTGCGTTCCTTGTATTGAAGTTCAATGATCAGACCGTGTATTTTATCAATGGCGGTATAGCACAAGTAACCACCTCTATTGCGAACGCATGACATTCTGCCATCACAGAGTCTGACGAACATGATAAGAGTTTCTGTTTTGTCTTTGACCTTCATCTTTCTATACTGCTCTTTTCCTGCATACGTTGCTCCAACAGGGCTATCACCAGGCATGAGAATTTGATAAGCAGACGATTGCCTCAGGTTGCTGCCCACAACACTGCCACACTTTTTGGGGAAAGGTTTTCGTGAAATCCGTCTATACGCCAGTCGGATATAGGCTCGACATCTGCCTATCAGCCTTCTTAGAAATCTCATCGATAGGACTTGCTTTTACGTTCGAGATTATCCTGAGCAGCCTGGACTTTCTTCAATGCGTCAATAGCCTTGCCAGATTTCATGCGGTCAATATTCAGCCGAAGTTGACAATGAGGACAGACAAGAGCAGAGGCTGTGATAATGTGCATTATCGTTGTAGGTATGAATTTCCCACATTGAGGGCATTTCATTCCTGGCACCTGCTTAGTTTCTGATGCGCCGTGGGTAGTATTGCTTGTCAAATTATTCATTTTCTGCGCCTCCAGTTTCTGGGGTTGGTAATTCCTTATCATAGTCTGTTGGTTCTGAGACGTTCATGTTGTTTGCTGCTACATGAAGTAAGTTAGACAGTCCAGCTGGCATGTCAGATTGTCGCATCTTTACTTTGACCTTCATGTTGGCGGCAAGGCTCTGCTGAAGTTCTCCTTCGTGCTTGCCACTTCGCGGAGCAAGCGAGGCGCGCATCTTCATGCCCATTGGTTTGTCCGACTGTTCTGTTCTGCCCTTTTCATACGAGAACGTCTCTTCCACCTTCTCGGTGAGAGCATCGATGATTTTGATGTCAAAGTCGAAATCTGCTTCCTCAACATGAAGAAGAGGGAGCGGAAGGAGCGTTAGCAGCGGAACACTCACCTCTCTCTTGTAAATCCTGCCATTGGCATCCTGTTCGTTGTAGGAGAAAGTCAGCATTCTCAGTTTGCCCAAATCTCCTGTAGCAGCATCATATCCCTCGAAGGCAATCTTGATGAGGTAGTCCATATACTTCTGCGCTGACATGGCATCAGCCTCGATTGTTGCCACAAGAGGTGCTGCAATGAGATGCTGCAACTCCAGAACCTGACTGCTTGTTCTTGATATGTTGTTCTGTTCGCTCATAATACGTGATGTGGTTTATTCAGATGGGAATTTAATTTCAAAATTGTCAATCCAACTTGAATCATCAAGTTCGGTGATGTTACAGGTTGTTGGCGAGAACTTCAGTTTGAAACTGTGAATGGCTTCTTCGGGCAGTTTGGAGAGCTCGTCGGATGTGATAGCGACATCAAGTTGAGGAAACGTCTTGCGTTGCTTGAAGTTTTCATCTTTTGCCTGAAGGAGTATCTCTGCCCTGATGGCATCGTAGATATTCGTTGCTACAAGTTCGCGTAATGCAGGTCCGTCAGGTCCAGTAAAAAGGACATCGTTGGCAGAATCATTCAAGACCTTCTTTTTCAGAGCGTTCGTCATCTTGTCATAAATAACGTCAGTCAGCAACTCGCCCGTTTCGTGGTTGACAATGTCGCGCAGTGAACCGTCAAACGAGTTAGCAAGCGCACGGGCAACATAGATGATGTATTGTTTATTGGCGTCAGGATATTGCTTGTAGTCGAGAAACACGGTATTGATTTCCTCTTTCTGAGTCGTATTCTTGGAAATGGTATCGAGTGCGACTGTTGCGACGATCTTGGCGCACTCCTGTGATAGTTCTCTGATAAACTTCTTGATTTTACCGATGCGAAGATTTGACTGCTCGAGATTCTCATCCGAACTGTTAACTCCATACTTTAACTCCAATTCCATGTCGCTGATGATGACTCCAGGAAGTTGGAAGTCACGCGTCTTTCCCTCTTTTCCGTAAGATTCGCTGAGCGAAAATGAATACAGGTTTGCTTCGTGCTGTGCGGCAATGATGTCGCGGAGTATGGAACCAATAACTGAATGTAGCTAAGTCGGATCGTAGCCA
>JAZLIN010000153.1:0-10755 GCA_045617365.1 Prevotella sp.
TATGCCGCAGAGTGCATGAAAGAATGCTTCAAAAGGAACTCAAACAGGTTGAAGATAACGAAAACTATTACCGAGCGCAATACTACTGGATCAGAGAGAGTGAAAGAACAAGGTGAGATCCATATGCCCCAAATGCAGTTAGATGATTTTGAACATGTTGACGAAGTTATGGATATCAGTTCTATACAGTCGCTAAAGGAAATGGCTGACGCACAGGTGCAAGCGAAGCTCAGTTGCCTGACCGATCGCGAACGAGAGGTGTTACAAATGCTCATCGGATATGGCTGCGCCAGTATGAGCGTGAATGAAGTAGCAGACCACTTCGAGTTGCTTCCTTCGCGAATACGTCAAATCAGAGATAAGGCACTTAAGAAAATAAATTCTGCAGAAAATTGAATTTTTCTTCGCTCTTTTCTATATTATGCGTGTTCCCCTTTGTGGAGCGCGCATTTTTTAAATTCTAAAAGTCAAAAATGATATGGAAAAGATTTCAACACTTATGAAGAAGATGAACGTACTTGAGGTAATCGAGCAGATCGTGGAACTGACCAACGACCAGGGCATCACAACGGAGACTAAGAAGGGTAGGGCACAGCTCGTATCTCCCGCCAAGCCTTACATCAAGGAACTGATGACACGCCTCGGCATAGAGCATGAGATGCAGGCGCTGTTCCTCGCAGTCTTCGTGGACCAGTGCAATGACTCACGCATCAACGTGAAAGACATCGCACGCCACTTCGATGTGCGAGCCGTGAAGATCCTTTCGCTCGCCGAGCACATTGACAACCTTGTGCACCGTGGCATCATCATGCGTAAGAAATACAGTGACGGTGACATCACCTACCGTGTGCCAAACAAGACGATAGAGTGCCTGCGCAACGGTATGCTGCCAGAGCAGGAACCTATCGACAACCTCACGGCGCAGGAGTTATATGACAAGATAGACTCCCTGCTGGAACGACGCGAGAACGATGAGATAGAAGACAGCGAACTCTATCTCTGCATCCATGAACTCATGGACAGTAACCCGATGCTGAGTCTGACCCGCAACCTGCGAGCACTCGATATCAATGATGGAGACATGAAACTCTTCCTCGTACTCAGTCGCCTCTTCATCAATAACAATGACGACCGCATCTGCCGCAACGACATCAGAGACTATTTCGGTTCTTCGCCTCTTCGCCACCATGTGACAGCCCTCACCTCCGGCAGGCACATACTGATGAAACTGAAACTCGTGGAGCACTCATGTGAGGACGGTCGTGCTGACAGTGAGGCTTGGAAACTGACGGACTATTCCAAGCGTGAGGTACTTAGCGAACTCAAACTGAACGTCAAGAAGGACAACCGTGCCAACCTTACCCATCATGAGGACATCACGCCAAAAGCGCTCTACTACAACGAGAACGTGACTCGACAAGTAGAGCAGTTGCAGTCGCTTCTTGGCAAGGAGAGAATGACTCGCGTGCAGCAGCGACTGAAGGACAAGGGTATGCGTACTGGTTTCACATGCCTATTCTACGGCGGACCTGGCACAGGCAAGACAGAGACGGCGCAGCAACTGGCACGTCTCACGGGACGTGACATCATGCTTGTTGACGTTCCAAGCATCCGCTCAAAGTGGGTTGGCGAGACGGAGAAGAACATCAAGGAGGTCTTTGACCGCTACAAGCGTCTGGCACAAAACAATGACATGGCCCCTATCCTACTCTTCAATGAAGCTGACGCCGTGCTCAACAAGCGCTCCGAAGGTGCCACGGGCAGCGTTGACAAGATGGAGAATGCCATGCAGAACATCATTCTCCAGGAGATGGAACAGCTGGACGGCATCATGATAGCTACGACCAACCTCACCGGTTCCCTTGACTCAGCCTTCGAGCGTCGTTTTCTCTACAAGATAGAGTTTGAGAAGCCAACGCCAAACGAGAGCCGCCACATCTGGAAGTCCATGCTCCCGGACCTCACCGATGACGAAGCCTTTGACCTCGCCAGGACATATTCCTTCAGCGGTGGACAGATAGAGAACATCGCCCGCAAGCAACTCATTGACAGCGTGCTCAGCGAGAGCGACACACTCGACCTCAACGCCATTCACGAAGCATGCAAGTCAGAGAGCCTCAGCAAGAACAGGACGCAACGCATCGGGTTCTAAACATGGGGACAATGCAACAATAACAAGTTTGTTGTGTAAGAATTGGCATGGTTCCAAAGAATAGGAAGATGTTTCAAGAAATATTTGCATATTTCAAACAATATATATACCTTTGCAGAACGGAACGCTAAATCGTTTTAGGGATTGCACTATGGAAAAAACAGATATATTGGAAACACTGGAGAAGATGCGGCGGTGGGATATGGAAGGCATACTACCTTCTGACGATACCGATGCTTACGTCGCTCACGTCATCAGTGATGTCGCTCCTGCTGCAGAGGAGATAGGTATGGAACATGAACAACATGCCATGCTGGAACTTGCCGTGAAACTGGGATTCCCCGAGGATTACCGCAAACTGAAGAAACTGCTGCAGGAATCCGAGGCGACATGCGAAATGGTGTTCCGCACCTTTTCACTTCCTATCAGGGCCATGCTTGACGAGATGAATCTGGAATACGAGTTTAAATATCGCATGAAGTCCGTCTATAGCATCTGGCGCAAGATGCGCAATGACAATAAGGAGTTTGATGATGTCTATGATCTCTTTGCCGCACGTATCATATACAAGCCCAAGGAAACTTTCGAACCACTGCCTTTCGCAGCAGAGACAGAGGTGGACAAGATCCCGGAGGTGGCTGCCGTCAAGGCTTTCCACGAGAAGGGTATGGACATGGAGCGCCTTACCTGTTGGCGCATCTACTCTGTCATACTCTCGCTGTATCGCATACACCCTGACCGCATTCGCGACTGGATCACGCATCCTAAGAAATCGGGCTATCAGGCGCTGCAACTCACGGTGATGGGGCCTGACTGCAACTGGATTGAGTTGCAGGTACGCTCGGAGCGAATGAACTACGAAGCGGAGTATGGCGCAGCCGCACACTGGAAATACAAGCAGGAATCCGGATCAATGTAGATATTAACAGAGTACCAGGAAGCCTAAAAAAGAAGGTTCTACAAGTTTTTGTATAGCACTTCCTTACTAAACACCACACACTTCCTCGTATAACCGTAAAAATAGAAACAAATACGCACGAATACGCATAAATTAACTCACAAATATATTTTGGGAAATTTGTGGAAAGAATTTATGCGTATTTGTGCGTATTCGTTTCTTATATTAAGTTGTGTGGGTGGGTTGCGGTTAGAATCTGCCACCGCCACCGAAACCGCCGCCGAAACCGCCGCCGCCATAGCCGCCGCCTCGTGTGCCGCCACCACGATTGCCGCCGTTACGACCGCCACCATTCTGGCCGCCGCCCATTGCCATCTTGCCACCGAAGGCGTTGAAACGGTAGATTACGTGGAGCATAGCGTAGTTATTGATGCTGTTGTAGAACGTATCACTACGCTGGTTGGCAGTAAAGCTGCGTGAGAAACTGCTACGCTGGTGCAGGATGTCATAGAACTGCAGAGAGATGGTGAGAGGTCTGCCCTCAAGGAGAGACTGTGAGATCTGCGCATTCCATATCATCTCGTCGGTATTCATCGTAGAAGAAGAGTAACCGCGGCGTGAAGACATGTGAGCTCCGGTAGAGATGCTGGTACCCCATGGTGCATTGGCAGTGATGTCCAGACCATAGTTGTAGTTCCATGTGTTCATGTTGCTATTTGGGCGCATCTTGTTGCGAGTGATGCTATAGGTCACGTTACCGTTGGCCTCAACCTCCAACCAAGAGTTGCGGTAAGAGATACCCAGACGCTCCGAGAGATCCGTAGTGCGGGTATAGTTCTTCGCATTAGTCCTGGTATCATTCATATAGAGGTAGCTCACACGGTTTCTGTATCCAGCATTGGTGCTGGTGTTGATGCTCCATATACCCAGTGTGTCTAGAGGAGTATTCATGAGGAAACCGCCGTTGACATTCCAGTTGCCGTTGATGTTCATAGGCTGCGTGATGGTACCACCGGTCTGCTCATTATATATCGTCAGGTTGGATATACTGTTGTTGGTATTGGTAAAGTTGACGTTAGCCCTGATCATACGCTTTGACTCCTGTACGTAGTTGTTATACTCCAGACGGAAGTTATTGTTGAACGAAGGCTTCAGTTCTGGGTTACCCATAGTGATGCTCAGAGGGTTGGTATCATCCGTCATAGGCATCATGTCGGTCATGGATGGCTGGTCGGTATTACCACGATAGTTCAGGCGCAGGGATTTCTGTTTGTTCCATCGATAACGGAAGTCGAATGTAGGAGTGAAGTTGGTCACCGAGCGCTTGGCAATGGTGTCAATCTTGAGGTGTCTGTACTTCAGGTTCTGCGACTGTGGCTGCAGGAGGAGACCTACGTTGAGGTTATAGTTGTCTGTAGTGCGACGCAGAGAGAGTTCTATCTCGTGTGTATAGTTATGATATGAGGTATAGCGGCTCTGCTCCGTATTATAATAATTGTCGAGAGTATAATCCACTCCGTCGTATGTACCGAGGAATGACGACAGGAAAGGCTGGAAGTCACGGTATGTAGGACTCACGCCTGTACCAAACATGTTAGGTGTGACGCCAGGCATCCATGTGTCAGCGATTTTGCTGAAATCGTATGTGCTGCGCTGGTTGGTGCGGTTAGTAAACTGATACTGGTATCTCAACTGCAGGAATGTAGCACGCGCTATAGGCTCGCTGTATATGGCAGAGAGACGTATGGTGCGGTTGTCAGATGGAGAGAGGTTGTATCTGTTGCGGTAGTAGAGCGAATCCTCCGTTGTAGGACGATAGAGTCGCACATCCTGATGTGATACAGACTCGCCCTCAGAGTCATTGTATGAGTATCTAGCCTGTACGGTGACGTTGCGTCCCTGGTTGGAGAGACGGCGTGATACGGTACCCTGTATGCTGTACTGCGTGTTCTCGTTGTATGACAGCGAACTGTTGTTGCGGCGGTTCTGGAGCATAGAGTCCAGGGCTGCCTCTGGGGTAATGGTCATCTGCTGCAGTGATGCCTTGTATATAGCATCATTGAGTGCGGCCATACCAGCTTCATCGAGCGGGTCAATAGTGGAAGTGACTCCTGTGCGAGGGTCTATCACGCTGTATGGATCCTTACGCATAGACACGCTGGCGCTGGCACCACGTGAGTCGCTGGTAGAGGTAGAGAAGTTAGGACGCAGGGTGATGGTGGTGAGCGTGTCAGGCTTCCACTCCATGAAACCGCCGATATTCCATGAGTTGCTGCGGCTGTAGTTCTGGTTGCGGCTGTTAGAGAATGAGTTCTTCGCAACGAAGTTCTCTGAAGAGTTCTCAGAATATGTATCTGATCCGCTGTGTCTCCAGTTTACGGAGATGTTGGCGCGCAGCTTGTCCTTTATCTCGTAGTTCCATGCTCCGCCCAGCATCTTACTGGCATTGAGGCCGTTGCCACCGCCGCCGCCGCCACGGCCGCCGCTGGTGAATCCGCGGTCGCCATTGTTGTTGGCATTGCCAAAGATCATTAAGCGTGTATTATCCTTCATCAGTCCAAACATGCCACGCTCCGCATAGCGATGCTTGGTACCTATGCCCAGATCCACGTTGGACATGACACCCTTGTTCATGCCGCGCTTGATGCCGAAGTCAAGTACCATCTGCTCCTCGCCGTCATCCACGCCGGTCATCTTGGCGAGGTCGCTCTTCTCATCGTATGCCTTGATCTTTTCGATTATAGAGGTAGGGAGATTCTTCATGGCTGTCTGTGTATCGTTGGTCATGAATTCCTTGCCATCGACGAGTACCTTCTTCACCTCCTTACCGTTGATAGTGATCTTGCCACTATCGTCTATCTGCGCACCCGGCAGGCGTCTTACGAGTTCCTCGACCACCGAACCTTCCGGTACTCTGTATGCAGCGGCATTATATATAAAGGTGTCTTCCTTGACCACTACCTTGGCAGCAACACCGTTGGCCACAACCTCCTTAAGTAGTACGGCATCGGTCTCCATATTTATCTTGCCGAAAGAGAAAGGCTGTCCGTCCTTGATGGTGACATTGCGTGTGATGGTCTTGTAACCGATGTTGGTCATCTTGATGATGTATTTTCCATCAGCAGGGGCAGCTATGCTGAACTGTCCGTCCATATCGGTCACGGCACCGCTGACGTAGGTAGAGTCAGCCTTGAGCAACTGTATGGTGGTTTGCATTATCGGCTCCTTGGTCTCCTTTTCCAGGAGAGTGCCGGTAATCGTTCTCTTCTGCACCGTCTGGGCAGCTGCATTGCTTGTTTCGTTAGTAGATGCCGTAGCATTGTCTTGTGCCAATGCCATCACTGCTGACACAGTGACCATCATAATGGCGAGGAATAATCTCTTCATACTTTTTTGTTATCTTGGGTGTTGTTATTTACTTATTTCGTTACTTTATCCTTATGACGCTTCATTACACTAAAGGTTTATTTAAGAGACGCAAAAAATAAGGCGGCATTTGTTGGTTAGGGAAAAAATATGGCTCTGTTGTATATTATTACTGATACTGTTCCCTTGTAAAGTGGCGAATTGTTACCTGCGTGCGTAATATCTTTTCTTATAGCCGATTAAAGGGTGAATTGCAAGAGGGCCCCTTTTGCGAAGTTAAAGGGCCCCTTTAACACTGCTAAAGTTGCCCTTTAATTTTCGCGAAACTTTTCCCCTTGGTCAGTGGGTCAAGCACCGCTCAGCCGAAGGTGCTTCTTTAAGTCGCAAGTTTGGTGAAAGCATCGCAAGCGCTGAGCGGCCAGAGCAAGAAATCTCCGTTGACAACAAATCTCGTGAGATTTCCACCCACTCCCCCGTGACAGGATGGCGGAACGCCAGACGGCACGCATGCAGGTACATACGGTCGGCTGACTCTATGCCGTAGAGTGGATCGCCCAATATAGGCATCCCCAGTCCGTCGGCATGCGCACAATGCATGCGCAACTGATGCGTACGACCTGTCTGCGGAAACAGATGCACACGGCGGTGCGGACCATCACCGGCCTCCATGACATAGCGCGTCACCGCCTCCTTGCCATGCTCGTAATCCACCATCTGGCGGGGACGATTTAGAAAATCTGCCGACAGAGGCAGCGATATTATGCCTGACTGCGGCATCTCTCTCTGCGAGGCAGCGGCGACACTGACCACCGCCACATACTCCTTCTCTATCTCTTCATGCACGGCAAACATCCTCTGCATGGCCTTATACACCTCCTCGGTCTTCGCCGCCAGGAGCACTCCCGACGTGTCCATATCCAGACGGTGCACCATGCGCACCTCATCGGCCATGGTGCCATCACCGCGACGGGCTATCATCTCACGCAGCAGCGATTCGGCATTGCGCATCTGCCTCTTGCCTGGCACGGAGAGCAGGCCAGCGGGTTTGTCTATCGCTATGAGCCATTCGTCCTCATATACCACATTGCTCTCATCTACAGCATCCGCCATGGGTCTGCCGTCATCGTCAGTCTGCTGTTGCGCCATTTCTGGCCACAGGTACCACAGTATAGGGACGCACTTGGCCTGGCATGGCTCATAGAACCTGCCATGATGGCGCACCTCGCCCCTGGGTGAGTCACCATACCAGAATTCGGCAATGGCACGCGGCTCCAGTCCGTGGCTGTTGGCATAGTGCAGGAGTTTCGGTGCACAGCACTCGCCCGTTCCTCCCGGAGGGTACTGCTGCTTCAGTCCATTGGCATGGGCATAGTCCGTGAATACCTGCAGTACTGACGTGCTCTTGCCCTGCGGACCTGCCAGCATAAACTGGGAGAAGAGCCAGCGCTGAAGGACATTGGACCGCTGCTTGCGCTCTGCCTTCAGGGCATCAAGGCGAGCACTGCGCTTGCCTGCCAGCATCGTCTTCTCTGCCTCCACCTCGCGATTGAGCTGAGTGATCTCCGCCTCATGCACCTTGAAGTATCCATCGGGCTGCAGGTAATCGAAGATGGCAGGGACATACCCCTGCCAGTCTGAGCGCCCCAGTATCTGTCCGGAGTATGCCTTCAGCAATACCTCTTCGCCATGGGCATCACGGCATACGAGGAATCCGAACATCTTGCCACGACTGACCTCCTCACGCCATTCGGCATGAGTCTCTATGTCACTGATGACCTGAGACTTATAGGTCTCCAAGATGTCGTTCGACAGGTATTCCACGGTTTTTGTCCTCGTTATCCTTGTTGATGTCTATCCAGCGGCGCAGCGTGTCCATGGCTATTCGCGTGGACTGTTCCAGCGTATCGCCATCCTGCAGGTGACCTACTATGATGCTGGAGAATATGTCACCCGTGCCAGGAAACTGCACCGGTATCTCTTCGTATGGCAGTGTGAAGTATTTCTCCGTGCAGTGGTTATATCCCACTACGGCATGCTGGCAATCGATCACACAACTGGTGATGAGCACGGAGCGGGCTCCTATCTCCCTTATGGCGTCGATGAGCGAATAGGCCTCGGCCTCGGTGATGCCGCTCTCGGAATAAGGGGTGTCGGTCAGCAGGCATGCCTCGGTGTAGTTAGGGAAACACAGATGCGCCGTACTGAGCATCTCACGCATGCACCTCACCGTGCCTTCGTCAGCACCGCCATAGAGTTTGCCGTAGTCACCCATCACCGGATCCACGTATATCTTGGTGCCATGGGCGGCCTGCTCACGGCAGTAGTGCGCCACCGTGGTGGCCTGGCGCTCTGACGACATAAAGCCTGTGGTGATGGCATCAAAACTGAAACCTAACTCTTCCCATTTACGCAGCGCCTCCATGATATAGTCCGTACTCTCAAGTATGGCATACTTGCCGTAAGGGAATGTATTGCTTATCAGCATCGTAGGCAGATTGAACACGTCATGGCCCATATAAGATAATAAGGGCATCTGCACTGACGCCGCTACCTTGCCATAGCCGCACATATCGCTTACGATGAGTATCTTGCTCTTTTCCATTTATCTAATCCGTAATTCGCTTTTCTTAATGCAAAAGTAGTAATAATTATGTTAAAAATACATTTCTTTCACCTCTTATGATACATTATTAAGAAAAAATAACTATCTTTGCACTACAAACGAAGCGGTATGAGGGTAAAGAGATACCAAAACGTGACACCGCACAACCTATTAACCCCGGGGACGACAGTGCCCCCATACATACTATTTATTAATAATCATGAGACTAAACGGAAGAAGAGAAAGCAACAATGTAGAAGACAGACGACGCAGCGGCATATCATCTGCCGGCATCGGAGGCATGGGCATCGGTGGCGTCATTGTCATGGCACTCATAACATGGGCTCTGGGTGGTAACCCGCTTGACGCCCTGCAGATGGTGGGCGACCAGCAGCAGACTACGGAGATGACTGCACAGGGACAGCAGAGGGAGTTTACGCCTGAAGAGCAGGAACTGGCTAAGTTCTCACGCCAGATACTGGCTGGCACGGAGGATATATGGACTGAGGTGTTTCGTAGCATGGGGCGCGAGTATGTCCCACCACGCATGGTGCTCTACACCGGCAGCACCACTACGGGCTGCGGACACGGTCAGGCTGCCATGGGACCGTTCTACTGCTCTGCCGACCAGTGTCTGTATATCGACCTCACATTCTTTACCTCTATGAAGAAGGAACTGGGCGCTGACGGCGACTTTGCCTATGCGTATGTCATAGCCCACGAGGTGGGTCACCACGTGGAGTATCTGCTGGGTTCGCTGGAGCAGGCTCACAGGCAGATGGAGCGTATGTCAAAGGCGGATGCCAACAAGGTCAGTGTGCGTCTGGAACTGCTGGCTGACTTCTACGCCGGCGTATGGGCTTACCATGACAATAAGGCGTTTGCCTCACTCGAAGACGGTGACATAGAGGAGGCCATAAACTGTGCTCAGGTCATTGGCGACAACTATCTGCAGGAGAAGGCACGCGGATACTCTCAGCCTGAGTCCTTCACACATGGCACATCCAAGCAGCGCATGAAGTGGCTGAAACTGGGTCTCACCACCGGCGATATGAGCAAGGGTCGCACATTCGAACTCTCTGACAGTGAGTTGTAATAACAGTCGAGCAGGAGTCACTACACTCCTTTGTATCAGGCACTGAACCTGCATCACAATATAATGTAATCATTATTTTCAGTAAAATGACCCACACTAAATCTTGTAGAACCATATGGAAATTCCAAAAACTGATGAGCTGCTTGAAACCATTGGTATCTTTATGTTATATTCAGATGCATTAAAAAGTCTGGGTGTTGATTCCATGGAAGATGATTATGCAATAATAATTGGACGTGAATTAGGCATTATTAAGTCAAATTTCAATGTTGATGCATTACAGGCAACAAGAAATCCGATTGAATTTATAAATAGTTCACTCAAACACATCAATGAGCATTTGAACTCATATGTTGAAAAATATAAAGATATTACATCATTAGATTTATTGACATTGAAACAATATTATAAAGAGCATAAGGATATTGTAGATAATAAATACGTGTCAGTGTACTTTAGAAATGGTTAAAAAATAACTTCCGACAAAATCTCATGCGCTCGCGCATTTGATGATATAGTTCCACTTGGGCAGTTCTTTATCAAATACGATAAGTCTGTCCCTATTCGATTCGTAAGATTCTTCAATGGGTCTTTTCGTTTCATACGTTCTTTGATTTACTGTAGCGATAATAGACAACCCT
>JAZLIN010000154.1:0-1130 GCA_045617365.1 Prevotella sp.
CAAGCAGCATACTTCACCCTCTGATGTGTGGCACAATTGCTGATGTCGATCACTGACTCTGTCTTCTCTACCCATCGAGTATACGCCAAAGCACCTCCTATACCATCAAACTCCACAGGTTTACATGCCGAAAATTCCTTATATGTGCATCCAATTCTGTTGTTGTTGTTGTTGGTGTTGTTGTTGTTGTTACTACCAGCTACATTGTTGGTGTTGCCATTCCCGTTCCCGTGGTTCCCCGAGTTATTCATATGATTTCCAACTTGTGTGTCAATAGTGGGAAGCAATATTTGAAGTTGTTGAGCGATGATGGCGGCAAAGTCAGGGTTTCCGCCAGTGTTGTTGTCATTGTTACCCATATCGCTACCGCCTCCTCTACCTCCACGTCCACCTGTCATTCCACCCCTTGGTGCCGCACCACCTCGGCTAGTACTGCGTGTTACCCTCTTTGGTGCCATTATCTCTGCAAGGGAAAGAACCGTTGAATTCCCAATGTCTATACTTAACGTCCTCAAATATAATTCCACGCCACAAATTGGTTCCTAAGGTGTCCACACCGATCTACGTATGCGTGGTCGCATATGTCCACGTGAGTTGTGACGCATTTATAATTATGTTGGCCACCATAATTATAATTGCCTCATTTCACACATGTACATACCACCAAGCATACATGTCTCGGCGATTGGTGTTACTTAAATAGGTAGCCATTCTATCATCCGATTCTGAACGGTGGAGGAGGGATTTAGAGTAGGTATCTAGGAAGAGTCGCACTTGGTGTATAGGAAATTCCATTAGGTGCTAAAGTCACTACGAGGTTTAGTCGCCAACAGTTCCCACAGTATCCTCAAGAGAACTCCCATCCTCGGGCAAAGTCATCAAATCTATACAGCTATTTGGTAACACTTATTTAGCTCGATCTCGTGTCTCATCAAACAAGAACTGTCACGAGATCAAGTTAGATAAGTGTTTATTACTGAGCTCCATATCTTTGATGACCCAACTAGATTTTGGGACTCCCCTATTGGTACAAGGAAACTACGCTATCTAATGAGGTGGTTCTAGAAGGAATACTTAAGAAAACATATGCGCACGAAAAGTGTGTAAGGTGATAGGAAAAGAAAGGATCG
>JAZLIN010000155.1:0-12152 GCA_045617365.1 Prevotella sp.
TTCAAGTTTCGCAAGCTTCACTTGTTTAGAAGTTAAGGAGTTCTCTGCAAGCAGAGCGTCGCAAGCGCCGAGCGAAGAAGTTAAAGAAGTTAAGACATTAGTTTTTACGCTGTATTAAGTATTGTCTTTAACTTCTCAGCGACGAAGGAGCGATAACTTCTTAACTTCTTAACTTCTTAAGTTTCAAGAGTTCGAAGAACTTGCGAAACTTGAATTCTTTTATTTAAGAACACGAATTGCACGGATTACACGAATTTTATAATTTTCGTGTATTCCGTGCCTTTCGTTGATGAAGAAAAGAAAATCAGGAGAGCTTCTTCTTGTTGATATTCAGCGGAGTAGAGTCCGGGAACACCACGCTGTATGCAGCATCCATGAGATGCAGGTTGATGCGACGCTCCGTCAGACCCAGTTCCATGCACGCCAGGGCACGCACCATCTCACGCTGACGACGAGGATGAGAGGCAGCAGGCGGCAACTCCTCATAGCCTCCAAGGAGCGATATGCGACAAGCCTGCAGTATCTGACGCTCCAGCATAACCGTCTCACCGAAATACAACTTCACCACCCGGCGCAGGCAGAAACGCTTATGGTTCTCCATGCACCACAGACGGTAACGCTCCAGCATGCGCCACAGACGCGCATAGTACATCACATCATTTACA
This sequence comes from Prevotella sp., assembly GCA_045617365.1. Taxonomy (GTDB): domain Bacteria; phylum Bacteroidota; class Bacteroidia; order Bacteroidales; family Bacteroidaceae; genus Prevotella. The sequence goes on from JAZLIN010000155.1 coordinate 666, forward strand.
AGGTTCTCTACTTCCTTACAGTCATTTACTTTCTTTGCCATAATAATTGTGTGTGTTTTTTATCTTGCTCCCCTCCCCGTAGGGTGTCCCTCCCGCATGGGAGAGACACGTGTGTGTGTTTTCATGGTATTACGATAAGGGAAGTGTCGGGGTTAATAAATCTGAATGCAAAGGTATATAAACTGAGAAAACATGCAAAACTGAGAAGACGAATATCAGTTTCGCTATTATACCATATAATTCATCAATCCTTGCTTTTTACATACCGATTGGCACATTTTTTCTATATTTATTTGGCGATTACATATTTTTTGCGTAACTTTGCCACCATTATATCTAACCACCGTTCCTTACGGTTCTCCGCAGGTCATACCTGCCACCGTTCCTTGCGGTTCTCCTCAAGGCCCAAACCAAACAACCAAACAACAACCAAACAACCAAACAACTAAACAACTAAACAACTAAACAACTAAACAACTAAACAACTAAACAACTAAATAATATGTGTATGAAAAGATTTACGACATTCATTGCATCATGTTTGCTCGCCGTAGTCGCCTTTGCGCAGAATACGGTGGACATCACTGCTGATGCTACCATGATCCATGCAGGCGATCCTACGAAATGCTACTATGGAGAAGAACAACTGCTTGCCAGTCAGGCCACACTCAGTGGCGGAACTCTCAATGACGCCTTGGCTCAATGGGGCGGCACACCTGTCACCATAGCCAAATGCTCTATCAGCACTCTCCCGGCAGACATCACCATCGTCAAGGCAGAGTTTAAGTTCACATCAAAATGTACCGTAGCAGGAAAGAACTCACAGCTCGTACTGGCACAGATGAACTCTGACATTGATGTCAAGTCCGCAACATGGGACGGCACCGACCGCAGCGCTACAAAGATTGCCGACCTGGCATATAGCGGCAATGCAGACGTGGCACAGTCATGCGACGTGACCAGCATCATCAAGGATATGATGAGCGCCAACACCACCGACGTGGTATTCGGCATATACACCGTTACCGGACGTGAGCAGGCTATATCAGACCTGAAACTGAGCGTGACGTATCTTGAGGGTGCCATAAAGGAATACCAATATACCCTCAATGCCACTGACGGCACCAACGTCATCAAGCAACTCGCTACCGGCACTGCATACGAAGGCACCAGCGTCAACGTCTTCTATCCAGCGATATTCGTAGAGAACGGCATGACATATACCAACTATGCAGGCACATTCGCCAAGGAGATCAGCATGACTGGCAATGTCACCGACACCGTGATATACCAGGCTAACGCAGACCCTGAAAGCCAGGTCGTTATATACCACGAGATGGAGAACACCTTCAGCACCGCTGCCAACAAGCCTGAGATGTCAAACGGCGGATATGGACACGTCGCTGGCGGTACCGGACTGGAAATCGGTTCGTTGCCTGCAGGCAAATACGAACTCGGTGTAAAATACGTCTCTGACGGCAACCGCGGTCTCTTCCTCCGCGACAAGGACATAGCATCATACTATGAAAATATCCTTGCATTCGCTGACATCAAGAGAGACACCTTCCCAGGACTCTACAAGGCGGAGTTTACACTGACCAGACAGACCACCCTCATCATCTCTGGATACACCACTGAGCCTGGCAAAGCCAACCAGAGCGCCGAGGTGGACTACATCTACATACAGAAGATGCCGCTCTCTGATGACGACAAGAAGGACTGCACGTTCACACTCGTCAACGTGGAGCACGGCACTGTGACATCAAGCCACACCAACGGCACATACAAGGAGGGCACCGTCATCCACCTGGAGGCTACACCTGACTTTAGCTACACCATCAACTCTTGGCAGGTCAACGACTCTTACTATGGAGGATTGCCTACACTTGACATCACTCTCGATGACAATACCGTAGTAACACCTATCTTCAAGGCTGTCAAATACAAGGCTTCGTTCTTCGTTGACGACAAGCGCATCGACCGTCTGGACTTTGAAATGGGCGAGACCATCGTTCCGCCTACCGTGGAAGAGAAGGAAGGATTCACATTCAAGTGGTTGGACATGCCTGAGACCATGCCTGCCGAGGCTATCAGTATCCATGGCACATACGAGGCCAACGCTCCTGCCACCGTCACCATCCCTGTAGAGGTGAAGAGCATCGGACTGGCTACCATCTGCCTCGACAAAGACGTAAAGTTTGCTGCCGACGAGGCTGGCAACCCTGCTGCCCTCAAGGCATACATCGCTACCAGCGCTACCGACAACAAGGTGACTTTCAAGCGCATATACGAACTCAAGGCAGGACAGGGCGCTCTCATACAGGCTGCTCCTGGCACATACAACGTCACTGTCTCTGCTGACGCTGTAGAGGCTCCTGCAGTAAACTACTTCGTTGGTACCGCAAGCGACACTGAGGTAAGCCAGAAGAGCGGGCTCAACATCAACTGCTACCTCACCACCAACAAGGAGGGCAACAGCGTCGGTTTCTACCTCATCAGCGTCACCAAGACCATACCTGCCGGCAAGGCATACCTCTCTGCTCCTCTCAGCATCAGCGAGGGTGAGAGTCTGATACTGGACTTTGACAACGAGGACGAACCTACTGCCGCTGTCTCTGCCAAGGCCGATGACAATGCCGACAACGTATGGTACACCATCTCTGGCACCAAGGTCGGCAAGCCTGTCAAGGGTATCAACATCCTCAACGGCAAGAAGATCAGATTCTAAAAATGATTAACAAACATTATTCACTCTATCATCATGAGAAAGGAATTTAACAAAGCACACATAGAAGTCATCCGCGTAGGCAAGACTGATGTCATCGCTACATCAGGAGATAACGCAGAAATGCAAAGCAACAGCGCGGGCGAAATACAGAATGCCATCATCGGAACGGATGGTGCAGACCCTGTATTCTAACAACGTACACATTTTTCTAATCATATAATTCTTAGATAGAGGCTTCCCCTACCCCCAGGGGCAGCCTCTATTTTTTTAAACACTACGGAAGGTCGATGTGGTTTTATTGTCAACGGAAAACACGGAAAGCTTCGCTGTGATTATGAGGAACACGAATTGCACGAATTTTATAGTTTCCGTGTATTCCGTGCTTTCCGTTGACAAGAAAATCCGAGGCAGCAAACAAATCACTTACGATTTGTTAGTATTTACACCGATTTGAGTTTAAATTAAAATCCTTGCAGCAAAATTTCTTCCAATCCTATAGGTAGAAAATTTGTATATTCCGAAAAGTTTTTGTAACTTTGCGCATTGTAAAATCTAAAGACAACAATGAAAAAGCAACGTAACTCATTCAGCGGTTCACTAGGCTTCGTTCTCGCGGCGGCAGGCAGTGCGGTGGGCCTCGGTAACATCTGGCGTTTCCCTTACCTCGCAGCACGCGACGGTGGAGGCCTCTTCCTCTTTATCTATGTAGTCCTAGCACTGACATTCGGCTTTACACTCCTGATTACGGAGGTGGCCATAGGACGCCGTTCGCAGCAAGGTCCGCTCACTGCGTATAAGTTCTTTCATCAGAAATGGGCATTCATAGGACTCTTCTCGTTCATTATCCCCTTCATCATCTATCCATACTACTGCGTCATAGGCGGTTGGGTGCTGAAATACTTCGCCACCTACCTCACGTTTGAAGGCAAGGCAGCAGTAGATGACGGATTCTTCGGCGGATTCATCACCTCTCAGTGGGCACCGCTTGCCTACATGGCCGTCTTCGCCGCTATGTGTTTCTACATAGTCTATCGCGGTGTGGAGAAAGGCATTGAGAAATATTCACGCATCATCATGCCTGTGCTCCTGCTGCTCGTGGTATTCATCTGCGTGTATTCATTGTTTATCAGCCATACAGACGCGAGTGGAGTGACACGTACGGGCATGGAGGGTGCCGCTGTTTATTTCATCCCGAACTTTGAGGGCGTGACCCTGAAGAAATTCCTCATGATAGCCCTCGATGCTACAGGTCAGCTCTTCTATTCGCTGTCCATCGCCATGGGTATCATGATAGCCTACGGTTCATACATGAAGAAAGACGTCAACCTCGGTCAGGCCGTTGACCGCATTGAGATCTGCGACACTCTGATAGCCATCCTCGCCGGACTGATGATCATCCCTTCGGTGTATGTCTTTATGGGTACCGAAGGCATGGGTGCCGGCCCTGGACTGATGTTCGTTGCGCTGCCAAAGGTCTTCGACTCCCTCGGAGCATTCGGACCATTCCTTGGCATCGCCTTCTTCCTCCTGGTGCTCTTCGCAGCGATGACGAGTGCCGTGTCTATCCTTGAGGCATGTGTATCGAGCGTGATGGACAAGTTCCACTGGACCCGCAGCAAGTCTGTCTGCATCATGGGATCCCTTGGTTTCTTCTTCTCTATCATCGTATGCCTGGGCTATAACGTATTCTATTTCGAATACACCTTGCCTAACGGTGCTACTGCACAGATACTCGACATCTTCGACTATGTGAGCAACAATGTCCTGATGCCATTCCTTGCCATCTGCACCTGTGTCCTGATAGGCTGGGTGGTAGGCCCTAAGCTGTTGGTTGGTGAGATGCGCCTCAACGGCTATAACTTCCGCCGTAAAGGTTTGTACATCGTTATGCTGAAGTATGTGGTACCAGTACTGCTCTTGATACTGCTCCTCGGTGCCTTCGGCGTATATTAAGCCTTGACATAGAAAAAAAAGGAATTACCCGGAAATTGGTTTCTGATCAATTCCCGGGTATTTCATTTCCAGACCCTAATCTTTCATACTATGTACAGTCGGTTTTCGACATCATATGTGAGTGACAGCAATTTTCGCGAAAATTGAATGTGAATGTTAAAGTGCCACTTTAGCTGTGTTAAAGGGGCACTTTAGCTGTGTTAAAGAGCCCCTTTAACTTTGCAAAAGGGGCACTTTTGCAATTCCAGAGGTATCTTACGTAAGGTTTCCGTGAATTCCGTTGACAAAAAATGAGACCGTTGTTTGAACATGCAAAGATAATTTCTCTCCTATTCTATCAGTCCCTTCATCCTCACCGTCACCTCACGGAACCCATTAGGCATGGAGACACAAGACGATTTGCCCTTGTCTATATTCTGGTAGCCGTTCTCATCACCGAAGAAATCACGATTCAGGGACGGCGAACCCTTCGCAGCATTCAGCATACCATGCTCAGCAAAGAAACCTACCATATTCTGCCACGTGACACGAAGGCGGTCACCACGACCGTGCTCAAACAACAGCCATACCTTCTCCGCATCATCATATTCCTCATCCGTATAGTCATGACTCGGTGAAACACCAAGCAGCAACATCAGATACTCCTTCATCACCTCTGACGTATAACCCCTCTGCCAGTCACCCCGGTCACAGTATTCCATCAGGGCACTGAGGACACGACGACGCTCCTTAGTCATCACGATGCGCGGCATATTGTTCTGCGGTTCGGCATCACGCAGCTCATTAATCAGGTGGTGACGCAGCACTAGAGCAGATAGCAGCATCTGATACTTACGACGCGGTATGTCCAGATACAACAGACGGTGCATGAAGAGCCCCATGTCATGCAGATCATAATACAAATCGCAAGGCAGACACTGCAGGGCATCCTCTATCTTCTTCAGCGTCTCACGGTATATACTCGTCACACGACGCTCCATATCATCACCGTAAGATATCGAACCATAGTATTTGTTGAGCATGCGGTCAGCCTCCTCGCTGTCATAGACAGCCGGCAGGTATGCATCGGCATACTCTTTCTGACGCTGCAGGGAACCCATATCATTGATCGTCGTCACCAGCGCATCACAATACGCCGAGACCTGCGGAGAGGGATACCTGGAGGCACTGACACGAAGACGGCTCAGGGCATGCTGCGTCTCGCCCGTCACGTCATAGCGTGCGTGCTCCATGAGCATGGTGAGATACTGCCGCACCATATCGTCGGTTATCGTGCCCGGACAATTTAGCGCCATATCGAGCACCGTAATGCACATCTGCACCTGCTGCTGACTGCGACTTTCACGCATCAGCGGAGATCCTGTCCACTCCCATGAGTTCCACTGCACCTCCTTTTCGCGCACGGAAACACAGAAATCAGCGGGTGCATCGATGTCTATGGTAAAGTACCCTCCCTCTACGCTTGCGCTGCTCACACGACCTATTAGGGAGCCATATCCGGTAGCGTCCATCAGTTGCAGCACCTCATCCACATCCAGACGACTCACCACACCACGCTGCACAAGACCGTCAGGAGTGCTCTCCGTGACCGTAATAGTCACGCCAAACTCATGCATCATGATACGTGCCAGTACCACCTGGGGCTTCTCGTGCTCCAGATATTCCAGCACACCGCGGCACTCGTCAGCAGCGCATGTATAGCGCACTCCCGTGATCAGGTAATTCTTTATCATGATATTATGGTTTATGTTCCGTGCAAAGGTAGCAATTTTTATTTAATAATGAGCATTTTCTTTGTACAATTGAAAAAAAAAATGTAATTTTGCAATGCAATAGACAATAAATCAATACACAAACCAATGGCAAAGACAGCTATACTGCTACTGCACTGCCCTGACAAACTGGGCATCATCACTGAGATCACAAAGTTTATCACTGACAACAACGGTAACATCGTTTACCTGGATCAGTACGTAGATAACGTGGACCGCCGATTCTTCATGAGAGTGGAATGGGTTACAGAAAATTTCGCTATTCCTGATGACAAGATCGAAGAGTACATCGAGACTCTTTATGGTTCCAGATACGAGATGGAGTTCCGTCTCTACTTCAACTACGTACGTCCTCGCATGGCTCTCTTCGTCAGCAAGATGAGCCACTGCCTGTACGACCTCCTGGCGCGCTACAAGGCTGGCGAACTGGACGTTGACATCCCTTGCATCGTGTCCAACCATGAGGACCTGCGCTACATAGCAGACCAGTTCGGCATCCCTTACTACGTATGGAGCATCAAGAAGGACTGGTCCAACAAGCAGGAGGTGGAGCAGGCTGAGATGGAACTGATGAAGAAGGAGAACATCAACTTCATAGTCCTCGCACGCTACATGCAGATCATCAGCGAGCAGATGATTGAGGCTTACCCTCACAAGATCATCAACATACACCACTCCTTCCTCCCGGCATTCATCGGTGCCAAGCCTTACCATCAGGCTTACCAGCGCGGCGTGAAGATCATAGGTGCTACCAGCCACTACGTCACAACGGAGCTAGATGCCGGTCCTATCATAGAACAGGATGTGGTACGCATCACTCATAAGGACACCCCAGAGACCCTAGTCCTCAAGGGCAAGGACCTGGAGAAGATTGTCCTCTCACGCGCCGTAAAGAAGCACATAGAGCGCAAGATACTGACATACCACAACAAGACCATCATCTTCAGCTAATCGAGATCCAGAAAATCCAGACTATCTAGAACATCTAGAAAATCTAGAACATCTAGAGCATCTAGAATATCTAGCCCCTCTAGCCAACAAAAAAAAGGCAGCCTCACCGAGGCTGCCCTTTTTTGTTTATTAGCGCTTAGCGGCTTAGTAAGCCAAACCGCCACCATTAGTACCTATGCCCATACCTGTGACATTGCCACTAGCATCTTTTGTGATACTTGCTGACACAGAAGGGTTGCTAGGAGTAGTACCACCTTCACCAGAAGTAGTGATAATGTCCTGGGAAGCGAAACGTACTACACGTACATCTGCCTTAGAAAATACTTTTTTCATGTTTAGTAAGTTTATATTGTTAGTAAATTTTACTCAGCAATGTACTTCTTGCCATCAGAGATGATGATGCCCTTAGCAGACTTGGTCTTGATACCAGCTACTGTGTAAGCACCCTCTACAGAATTCTTAGCCTCTGCTACGCCTGATACCAAGGTAGCATCCTCGTCCTCGATCTCGATAACGATGCTCTGACCTGCTACAACCTCGATTGGAGCTGAGAGGTAAGCCTTGCCTGCAGAGATAGTGATCTGACCATCTACCATGTAGAAGCCTGGGTTCTCACCGTTCTTGTCAACACCGAGGTAGCAGTTGGTGTAAGCACCTGTCTTCTCACCGATTGTTATTGTCTCAGATACAGGAACGAAGTAGTTTACTACAGGAGCGTCAAACTCCTCTTCTGTAGCTGTTACGGTATATGTCTTAGAAGCAGTACCTGCGATGAGGTAAGCATTACCTGCAACGAGCTTCTCTACGCTTGTGAGCTTGATAGTGTTGCCTGATGCAGATGTTGCGATGTATGCCTTGAGACCGCTGCCAGCGATGTCAATGTTCTTAGCAGCTGTAAGAGTATTGTAACCAATCTGAGATACTGTGATGTCCATTGGCTCTGTTACAGGAGCCTTCTCTGCCTCGCCGAGGTACTTCAGGCTAACTTCCTTTGCAATGAACCAGTTACCTGCCTTTGCATTGTTCTTGATACCATACTTCAGGATACCGTCCTCACCAACTTCACCTTCTACAGTAAACGTTGCGAACTCAGCATCTGCAACATTGAGACGATCAACAACTTCAAGACCCTGCTCTGCATCATTAGCAAATACAACAGAAGCCTTCTCTGTAGCTTCAGCAGGACGACCGTCCGTAATATCGCGGCCTTCAAGTGTTGCACTTGCAGCAGCACGGAATGTTACGCTATATACGCCTGGCTTAAGTCCATCAATCTTCTGATAGAGTGCATCACCTTCGTATGCAAAAGTCTCATAGTGCTCATTCACATTCAAAGCACCGTAGTTACGTGGACCTCTGAGTTCCCATGCATTTGGCATAAGTACTGTCATGTCAGCTCCTGCACCCTGTGCCTTTACAGCAGCGATGTAAGCATTCTTGATTATTGTAACGTAGTCCTTAGTCTCGTCAAGAGTACCAGCCAGTACTGCCTGCGCATAAGGTTCTGCAACAGCCTTGAATGCAGCCTGACCATCTTCATCGAGAGCCTCGACCTCATCAAGAGTGAGAGCATCACCTACGTTCTCGTAGAACTTAACAGACTTTTCTGCCTCTGCAAGATTATCGTTGATATCCTGTGTAGCAGCAATAAGAGCTGCCTGAGTTGTTGGCTCTGCAGCCTTCTTGAGCTCTCCCAGTTTCTTAGCAATCTCTGCGTTCATTGGTGTGCCCAGAAGTTCTTCGGTGATCTTAGCCTTAGCTGCTGCATATTTTTCCTTGTACACAGTGAGGTCTGGCTTACCGAGATACTTCAGAGTGAAGTTGTCGGCAACAATCCAACGAGCGCCCATCTTGTCAACGCTCTTGACACCGATGATAAGAGACTGACCCTCTTCAACAATAACCTGAGCGCTGTAAGGTTTAAATTCTTCGCCCTCTACATCAACCAAACCGAGACCCACATCCGTACCACTCTGAGCATATACAGCACATGAAGGGTTGAACACAGCACCACCCTCACCATTGAGTGAGTTGAATACCTCAGCAGTTACCTCGTAGATACCAGCACGCAGACCAACAATCTCCTGGGAAATTGTGAACTCTGCAGATGTACGTGGATTAGCACTACCTGCCCAATACTCAAGAGCATCGCCAGAAGGCTTGAGAGGACCACCACCACCATAATCTTTAGTCATTGTCCAACCATCAGCGTTACCATCAATTGTTGGGTTAACGATGGCTGCAGTCATGTTAGCACCCTTACTTGTCTGTGCCTTTGCACCAATGGCCATTGCTTCACTGATAGCTGCCTTATCCTCAGCAGTCATCGCTACGAAAGCAGCATTTTGGTAATAATTATAGAGTCTATCTACAGCAGGCACAGCGAAGAATGTCATCTGACCAAGAGGATCAAATGTGTAGGCTTGAGCGAATGCAGCATATAATTCCTGATAATTCTTAACACTAACCTGAGCAGCTGCTACTGCTGCTGAGATTTTGCCGATCACCTCATTATATGAATCAGCAGTATTTTCTGGCTGGAGATTGAGAGCATCGTCAAGTTCCTGCTTCACGTCTCTGTTCATTGGCTCGTTCTTTATAGCATCAGCTTCAGCCTTGGCTTCAGCATAAGCCGCTTTAAGAACGCTGAGATCTACAGCACCGTCATACACAAGGCTCACTGCTTTTGCAACGAACCAGTTACCGGCTAACTCTGTTGCCTTGATACCGAACTTAAGTACACCATCACCACTGACAAGTGCATTGAGAGTGTATTCCGTGAAATCTGATTCCGCAAAACCAGTTTGAACTATTACTGGGATGTACTGCTGAGTACCATTAGCATATATCATACAAGCCTGATCCTCTACAGTCGCAGCCTTACCTCCGCAAGCCTTATCTCGCTCAACAGTTGTGCTGGCCATAGCTTTAAAAGTAACGAGATAGTTACCTGCAGGGAGACCTGAGATAGACTGATACAATACATCACCAGTCCATACACTACCTTGGTAATGCTCTTTACCACCATTATAAACATTTCCTCCGAGAACCCAGTCTCCAAATGCTGCAGAAACATCCTGTCCCTTCTGCAACACAACTGACTCTGCATCTCCTACGCGCTCCAGATGAAAGTTTTTGGCATAAGTCCAGCTGAAGCTCATAGGACCAAAATTCTTGAATCCAATGCGGAGTTTGCCATCTGTTACATTGATAGCCTGAGTTTCACAAACCTGCTCTCCCTGAACAGTAGCCTTACCTCTAACTTCCTCAAAAAGAGTAGAACCATAAATACCACTCTGATTCTCATCCTCACTCTTAGACTGGTCTAAGAATACAGTTGCAGATATAACATACTTTCCTGATGGAAGATTGTTTATTACCTGATAATAATCATATTGAGCATCAGCAGGAGATAATTTCCAATACTCGAAATAATCTCCATAGACATAAGCCAGATTAGGAACATTTCCAGTAATAGTCCAACCATCAACCTTGCCAGGCTTGGTGCCTGAACATTCCGGATTCACAATACTACTTGTGTAATCCTCATTTGCTAAGGCTGTAGAAACTGCAAACACAGCTGCCAGCAATAGAAAATAGAATTTCTTCATAATGTTAAAATATTAAATTAACAATTAAATAGTTATTGTCTAAGTTAAAACGAAAATATTGTGTACAAAGTTAATAAAAAAGATAAATATACACAAGAAAATCGATACAAAACACCGGAAAAGACTCAAAAATATCTAAAAAGCAATAAAAAAAAAGATTTATTACAAGTAGAGATTACAAAAATCTAGAACACCTAGAACACCAAGAACGTCTAGAACACCTAGAACACCTAGAATACCTAGAACATCTAGAACATCTAGAACATCTAGAACACCTAGAACACCTAGAATATCTAGAAACTCCATAATCTCCAGGGCCCCTATCCAATCAAAAAAAAAGAGAGTCTCAAGTATTTCTACCTGAAACTCTCAAGATTTAAAGAAGGCGGCCTCCTACTCTCCCGCATTGCATTGCAGTACCATCGGCGCAAGTGAGCTTAACTTCTCTGTTCGGAATGGGAAGAGGTGGAAC
>JAZLIN010000156.1:0-77422 GCA_045617365.1 Prevotella sp.
AATCTGTTCCTCATCCTCTACGGTCATAATCTCTAGCAAAACTACAAAATTAAAACCGTTATTGCAACTAAATTTCAGACTTTAACATCTTGCATTTAGAACAATTTCTATAATCGAATGCAAAGGTAAGAGTTGAATTACATAAAAAAGGAGTGTTATAAACTTTGCATGCCGTCTCAGCAAAAAAGTTATAACACTCCTTACATTAGCCATATTTACTTAGGCCAAACAATAATTTATCACTAATCAAATGTTTCTTTTTGGTCGTTCGGTGATTACTTAAACAGTTTCTGTGCGAACTCCTTCAGACTGCGACGCCATGTCAGGAACTCGTGACCTGTATTCTCTGATACGTACGAACCAGCAGTGAAACCAGCAGTGGTCAGAGCCTCAGCAGCAGACTTCACACCGTCAGGGTTCTCACGGCTACCGCATGTCATGTACATGAGCTTAGGAGCCTGCTTGCCCTCAAGATCCTTTGGAGCGTATGTACCACCAGAGAAGAGTCCCCAGTAGCCGAACATCTCAGGACGAGCGAGAGTAGCGTTCTTTGTCTCCATACCACCCATTGACAGACCTGCCATAGCACGGTGGTCACGGTCAGAGATTGTATTGAAGTTGGCATCCACGTATGGTACGAGTTCATCCATCAGCACCTTCTGGAACGCTGTCCAGTCAAACTCGTGCATGTGACCCCACTTGAGTTCGTTGGTCATGCCGTAAGTCATCACGATGATGAATGGTTTGATCTTACCCTCGGCGATGAGGTTATCCATGATGAGACCGGCATGTCCCTGATTGCTCCATGCAGTCTCGTCCTCACCCCAGCCATGCTGCAGGTAGAGCACAGGATATTTCTCTGTAACGGCCTTTCCCTTGACCATCTTGGTCTTGCCATATCCTGCAGGAGTATAGACGTATGCCACACGCTCTGTATTAGTAGAAGGGGAATGGAAGATAACCTTCTGAACATTACCGTGAGGCACATTCTTGAGCGCATAGAAGTCACGGTCGTGAGCAGGAATCTCGATACCGCTCTCCCAGCGTACCGAACCATAGTAGTTCTTTGCGCCTGGGTCATTGACTACGCCACCGTCGATGGTGAGGTGATAGTAATGGAATCCCTCATCCATAGGGCCGTCTGTAGTACCAGTCCACACACCGTCCTTATCCTTGCGGAGCACTGTACCGCCACGGCCACCGAGACCGAGGCTGACAATAACGGACTTAGCCTCAGGTGCTACGACGCGGAATCGTGCATAGCCCTCACTGTTGACCTGAGGGTACTCCTGGCCAGGCTGATTGAGTTCGCTTGGACGGAAGTCTTCCTTTGGCACAAAGTTATCGAGTGCAGCATTGAAGTCGCGTACCTGATAGTAAGACTTCTTAGGCTTTGCCTTTTCATCGAAGAGTAGAGGATAGTTGCGTACGCCTACCCATGAGTCACGGTCAGAGACATTCCAGAAGGTGACACACTTTACTACGTCCTTATACTTACGCAGTACCTTGAAGAGATTGACATACTGGTCTATGTGCATAGCCTCCACGTGCTGGTCAATCTTCATACCCTCACGCGAGAAGTTAAGCTGACCACCCATCTCCATATTAGCACGGATGTCAAGTTCGGTGATGTGGATAGTCTTAACCAACTCGGAATACTTCTTGATGGCAGCCTCTACATCCTCCATGCTTGGACCGAAGATATTGTAGTGACCCTGCATACCGATGGCATCGATAGGTACACCAGCGTCCTTCATCTTCTTCACCATATTATATATACGGTCGCGCTTGCCTGGATCGGCAGCATTATAATCGTTATAGAAGAGGATGGCATTTGGGTCAGCCTCACGGGCATACTCGAATGCCTTGGCTATGAACTCATCGCCGCAAAGCTGATAGAGGCGTGAATTACGATAAGGGCTTGGCTGCTGGTTACCCCAGCGGCGTGGCTCATTGTCAGCCATAGCCTCATTGACTACGTCCCATCCATATACCACGTCCTTATATCTCTCCACTACGGTGTGTATGTGATCGCGGAGACGCTGGTAGAACACTTCCTTCTTTACCGGACGTCCCTTCTTGTCAGTAAACATCCAATCGGTAAACTGGCTGTGCCATACGAGGCAGTGGCCACGCAGCTTGATACCGTTCTTACGACAGAAATTAGCGATGCTGTCAGCGGCGGCAAAGTTCCATACACCCTCCTTGGGATGTACCGATGCAGGTTTCATCTCGTTCTCAGCAGTGACGCTGTTAAAATTCTGCTTCACGATATCCATATCCTCTGGACGACTGAGGTTACGCATATTGACAGCAACGCCTACAGAGAAATAATCCTTGTAAGCATCCTTGAGTCCACGTCCGTCAGTCTGTGCGGAAACAGAAAGTGTAGCGAGTGCCAGCATGGAAGCGAGCAGATGTCTTTTGATTTTCATTGTCTTGTTTGGGTTTTGATATTTTTAAGAAATTGCATTGCTTAGTGCAAGGCTACATAAAAAAGCAGAGCACTTACATCATTCCTATGACGCAAGTACTCTGCAAAGGTAAAAAAGTTTTTCTATTTATTCTTTGTTTTGTCCGCTTTATTTTACTATATGTTATCTTGAGAAACTAATATGTAACATAAGGAGGGATGGCAAAACATCTACACGCCGAATTATCGAATTGGCGAGACATCGAAACATAGAGTTTCCGAGTTATCGATCCATCGAGGATATCGCCACTACGCACTGTGCATATATTCCGTTGGGGTCATGCCATAGAGTTCCTTGAAGAGAGTAGCGAAATGATTCGGAGTACGGAACCCCACAAGGTAAGCCACCTCTGACACCGTAGCTTTCTTCTGGCGCAGTATCTCTGCAGCCTTGGCCAGACGGATATTGCGGATATAGTTGGATGCCGACTGATTGGTCAGTTCCTTAAGCTTACGATACAGATGCACACGACTGAGACCGACCTCCTGAGCCACAAAGTCTGACGTAAGGTCAGGGTTAGACAGATTGTCATTGATGATCTTGTTGAGTTTCTCCAACAGTTTCTCGTCTGCCGACTGCAACTGCGGCAACTCTATCTCCTGAGTCGGCAACTCATGACCGCTGAAAGTATTGCGGAGTTTGTCATGCCTCAACAGCAGATTGCTCACCACGGTGAAGAGCAGATCGATGTTGAATGGCTTGGTAACGTATGCATCCGCCGAAGCGCTGAGACCTTCTATCCTGTCCTGATCTGACACCTTAGCAGTAAGGAGTACCACTGGTATATGGCCTATACGCACATTCTGACGTATGAGACGACAGAGCTCGATACCATCTATCTCCGGCATCATGACATCGCTGACTACCAGGTCAACCGAAGACTTCTTCAGTACATTCCATGCGGACTTGCCGTCAGCACAGTCCATGACATTATACAGGCCAGCCAACTCCTCACAGAGGAAGTTGCGTATCTCATCATCGTCATCGACTACGAGCACAGTCTTACGCTTTGACGAGCGTGATGATTCCTTTGCAGGTGCCTCCTCTGCTATCTCGTCTATGGCCCCTGCATTCTCTAATGCAGGTTTCACCACTTCACGTACCTTGTTGCTTATCTCACTCTCGGCGTAGGCAGACTTCTCCACAGGCAGCATCACCACAAACCGTGTACCCTGTCCTTCAGGGTTATCCATCACCGTGATGGTGCCGTGATGCAACTGCACCAGTGACTGCACCAGGTTGAGACCTATGCCGGTACCCTTGACATGCTTGCCCGACTCGCCACGCACCTGATAGAAGCGCTTGAATATATTTGACTTCTCCCCATCAGGTATTCCCGTGCCGGTATCTGTCACAAAGAGGCTCAGTTTACCATCCTCCACACGTTGGGAGACAGTGACCTTACCCTCCTCCGGTGTATATTTCAGGGCGTTGGACAGGAGATTGAGCAGTATCTTTTCCACGGCATCGGTATCAAGCCATGCCATGACTCCGCCATCTGTCTCGTCCACGAACTGCAGATTGACCTTACGGCTGTCAGCCATATCCTGCACGCTATTGACGATGTCAAGTATATAAGGTGTGACACGGGTCTCCATACACTGTATGTCCATCATGCCCTTGTCTATCTTACGGAGGTCCATCAACTGGTCTGTCAACTGCAGCAGACGTCCCACGTTACGGTTCATGATGGCATAGAGATGCTGACGGGTATCGTCAAGATCGGCACCCATGAGTTTCTGCAGTGGTGCAGAGAGTAGGGTGAGAGGAGTGCGGAGGTCATGCACGATGTTCATAAAGAACTGCAACTTCTGTTCGTTCTGCTCCTTCTCCCTGCGCTCCGCCATATAGATACTGCGCATCTTATGACGCTTACGGAATCCGATTACACTACGGGATGCGAGCACTGCTATGATTGCAAACCAGAGCAACAATGCCCACCAGCGCAGATACCACGGCCACTCCATATAGACGGTTGTCTCTGTGATCTCCATCTCATTGCCGTCTATCATGGTCTTCATGCTTACGGTATGCTTGCCGTAACCCAACTTGGTCAGCGATACCCTGTTAACGGAGAGCGGCAGCATTTCCCACTCACCGTTGTCTATCTTATAGCAATATACCACACGACGGGTCATGGACAACGGACGGGTGGCAAACTCCAGGGTGAGTCGTCCCTCACTGTCCCCGATGACATATACGCCATCCTCGTCTGCAAAGTATTCCCTGTCACCATTGAACACTCTCGCCATTATCACCTTGCATGTCTTCGGACGGAGATTGACATCAGATGGCACAAAGGATGTGATACCGTTGGTACCACCGAACCACATACGTCCGTCCATAGTCTTCATGGCTGCATTCTTATAGAACTCATTGCCCTGCAGTCCGTCACGCATGGTATAGTTTTCCATGGTGTAGCTCTTCAGGTCGAGACGTGTCAGTCCACCAGTGCTACTCGCCCAGAGATGTCCCTCCTTATCCGCCAGGAGTGCATAGATGCAGTTGCGTGGCAGTCCCTGGCGGGTAGTGATAAGCTTTGACTTACCTGTCTTGGTATCATAGAGCAATATGCCCATATTGGTAGCAAAGCCCAGCTGACTGCTTGACACTCTGGTCACCGAGAAAACTATCTTGTCATGCTCCAGTACGCGTATCTTGCACTTCTTGTCGTATGGTGAGAACTGCATCACGCCGCTGTACGTAGAGGCGAATATCTGTTTTGATACGGAGTCATAGTAAATGGACGTCAGCCACTGCATGCCTTCATCCACGTGTATCGGCTCTGCCTCACCCGTCGCCTCGTTGTATTTCAGTATTCCCTTACCCAACGATGCTATCCATATCTGTCCCATGGCATCCTCGGCAAATCCGAAGACACTGATAGCACTGCCATCACTGCCCTTCAACGGTATCATTGTGCATTTGCCGGTATTGAGGTCTATCATGCCGAATCCCTTCATATACGAACCATACCACACCCTGTGGCGCGAGTCCTCAAAGAGTCCCAGCATGGTATTAGGCATCACTCCGCCGTCGGTAGAGAAGAACTGCCTGAGCGGTGTCATGTCCTGCGTGAATCCATAGAGTCCGCCGTTGTCCGTTGACACCCATATATTGCCTTCATGGGTCTGCATCAGCGATACCACGCACTTGTCACCAATGACATTGTAATTTGCCGAACGGTAACCTATGTACTGGAAAGGTTGCGCTGTAGGTGACGCCATCATGATGCCTCGCTGGAAAAGCGCCATCCACATCTCTCCCTCCTTATTTAAATATAAGGAATGCACCTTCTGATGTGACATATCCAGGAAGGAGTCACCATAGGCGTTCTTCACTACTACGCTACGCAACTGATAATCAAAGAATTTCACACCTGTGCCATCGGTCGCTACGCATATAGTATTGGTACCAGGCAACAGTATCATATCACGGATCTTGGCAACGCATTCCGTTCCCGGTATGAGGTCTAATGATTTTTTCGCGGCATTGAACAGGTATATGCCTCTGACTGAAGAGCCGGCATATATCCTGCCATCCGGAGTAGCACAGAGACTGTTGAAGTCCGAGGCCACACCACCGTTGATCTTCAGTTGTACCACCTTACCCTTGGCATCCATATAGTAGGTGCCCTTCTGCTGCTTTACGATGATAAACTCATCCTGCTTTGCCTCTATCACACGATACGACTCATGCTTCTCACGCGACAGAGCGCAATCTACGATGCCGGGCTGTCCGTTCTTGTCCAGACGAACGATATACGTAGGATAACCGCTGATGATGAAATCGCCGTTACCACGCAACCTTATCTGGTTGACATTGGCAGACGGTATGCCAAGTGACTGGTCGCTGATTAGGGGAGAGAAATCATTGGTCTTTTTATGATAGAACTGCAGACCGCGATTGGTGCCCACAGCGATATTACCTTTATTGTCTGAGCAAACAGTACGCACGAAGTTGTCTGCCAGTGATGAAGGATTGGATGCATCATTCATATAAGTGATGAATCGCGAACCGTTGAATCGCAACAGTCCTTCCTCTGTAGCAACCCATACCTGTCCATCCTTGGCCTCCACTACCTGATTGATGAGGTTATTAGGCAGGTCATGGTCAGAAGAGTAGAACATATTAAACTGAGCCAGTGCTCCCTCCAGGTGCACCGACAACAATATAGTTGCTGCTACGACACTACGCAACACAGCATATTTTTTAATAAGTCTATTTATATTCAATATCATTTGGTTAGTGTAATCAGTTCTATATGTTAGCAAGAAATGCGTTTTGCACGTACAAAGGTACTACATAATTTTGAAATATGCAAGTATTCATACATAATATTACACCAATCGGAAAGTTTTCTGTACCATGCGGACAAAATTGAATGCAAGTGATAAAGGTGTTCAAGTTTTTTGGAGGGAACACGAATCTCTCGAATCTAACGAATTTAAAATTTCCGTGCTTTCTGTTGATATAAATAAACAACGAATTTCACGGATTACACGAAAGAGTGTTTCCGTGAAATTCGTTGACAATAAAAATTCGTGTCATTACCTCCCTTTGGTCAGTGGGTGCAAGCACAAGTCTCGTGAAATTCGTGTTCGAGTTGTTTAGGGAGGGAGGCACGCCTAGCCTCTGTACTCCTCTGGCACCTCATGCATCCACAGCGGATAGGGACGCACGAGGAGGTGCGAGTTGTAGTAACGCTTGTTGCCCGTCACCTCAGGACCGAGGAACGGCGGACGCTCAAAGTCCTCATCCACACTGCCCAGTTCCACTTCACAGAAGAGCAGACCGTCATTAGCGCCATGAAACTCATCCACCTCAAAGGTATGCTGACCGTAAGGCACTATATATCTGGTCTTCTCTACCATACCGCCACGACAGAGATTGAGCATCTCACGCGCATCGGCAACCGGTATCTCACGTTCAAACTCATAGCGCGAAATGCCATCGACCGAGGGTCCCTTGATGGTAAGGTATGCCTTATCGTCACGCAGGCGTATGCGCACCGTGGCACCATTGCAGTCCAGATACCCCTGGGCTATCTCTGATGATGATGTCGCCAGAGAGCGAAACGAACCGTCTCGCTTTACAAGGAACTTACGTTCTATCTCCATCGTCTATTTATCCCACGCTGATGATGGTGTAGACAGCGAAGAGCACTCCCAGTCCTACGAGGGCTGCGAATATCCAGTTAATCACGTTGCGTCCTTCCTGCTCCTGCTTAGCAGCAAATGCTGCGCGCTTAGCATCATTCTTTTTGTTACTTTTTTTACTCATAGTGATTTTTGTGGTTTTGTGGTTTTATGGTTTAGTTGTTTAGTTGTTTGGTTGTTTGGTTGTTCAATGTCTGGCTACACGGAAATTTAATCTATCCGCAAAACCCAATAACCAAACAACAAAACAACAAAACAACAAAACAACGAGAATTATTCCTTCGAATTAAACTCCATCAGGTACGCCTTGATGAAGCCATCCAGTTTGCCGTCCATCACGGCATCCACGTCGGTGGTCTGGTAGTTGGTGCGGTGATCCTTCACACGACGATCATCAAACACGTACGATCGTATCTGGCTGCCCCATTCTATCTTCATCTTGCCCGCCTCGATGGCTGCCTGAGCCTCCATGCGCTTCTTCATGGCACGGTCATAGAGCTGCGACTTCAGCAGACGCATGGCATTCTCACGGTTCTGCTGCTGCTTACGGCTCTCCGTATTGGCTATGAGGATTTCCTCCTCCTCTCCTGTGTCAGGATCCTTATACATATAGCGCAGGCGCACACCCGTCTCCACCTTGTTGACGTTCTGACCGCCGGCACCGCTCGAACGGAAGGTGTCCCATGACACACGTGCAGGATCCACATACACCTCGATGGTGTCATCCACGAGAGGTGTCACGAATACCGAGGCGAAACTCGTCATTCGCTTGCCCTGCGCATTGTACGGGCTGACTCTCACGAGACGGTGCACTCCGCTCTCCGACTTCAGGAATCCGTATGGATATTCGCCGCCCTCTATCTGCATGGTGACAGATTTGATACCGGCATCATCAGCCTCCAGGAGATCCACGACAGTCACCTTGTAACCGCCCTTCTCACCCCAGCGCATGTACATACGCATGAGCATCTGCGCCCAATCCTGCGCCTCTGTGCCACCGGCGCCAGAGTTGATCTTCACCACAGCGTCCATAGGGTCTTCCTCCTGGCGGAGCATATTCTTCAGTTCCAGACTCTCTATGGCATTGATGGCACGCTCGTAGGCAGCATCCACCTCTTCCTCAGTGACCATCTCGTCACGGTAGAACTCCATGCTCAACTGCAGTTCGTCAGCGGCATCACGCACCTCCGCATATCCGTCAAGCCATTTCTTAAGGTCGCCCACCACCTTCATCTGTGCACGAGCCCTGTCAGGGTCGTCCCAGAAATCCGGTGCCTGTGTACGCAGGTCTTCCTCTTCGTATTCTATCTTTTTACGGTCGATGTCAAGGTACTTAGCCAGAGCATCAGCCCTCTCCATCACATCTTTCTGTTGGTCTTGTGTTATCATTTCAATATTTACGGTTTTACCATTTAACAGTAAGGAACTGCCATAAGTATAGGCACTTCCTTACTAAGGGCCAGATAGTATCAATCTTATCGAACAATCATCGCCCCCACATAGCTGCCATCTCCTCCCCCCTAGGGGGAGGCTGGGAGGGGGCTCGAGGGCTCGGGGGCTCGAGGCTGGGAGGGGGCTACTCATACATCGCCGCTATCTTGTCCGCATAGTGCTTGGCTATGATAGGGCGTCGCGTCTTGAGTGTGTTGGTCAGTTCGCCGTTCTCCATAGAGAATGGTTCGGTGAGCAGTGTGAAACGCTTCACCTGCTCATATCCTGCCAGTCCCTGCTGCAGGGTCTCTATGCGCTGCTCCAGCATCTTGATGATATGCGGATGGCTGCACAGGTCCTCACGGCTGGCAAAGCGGATGCTATTCTCACGTGCATACTCCTCCAGCATGTTATATGCTGGCACTATGAGAGCAGAGACGAACTTGCGGTCGTCGGCTATCACCGCTATTTGCTCTATATACTTATCCACCAGGAGTTTCGACTCTATCGCCTGCGGTGCGATGTACTTACCGTTCGACGTCTTATACAGATCCTTGATGCGCTCCGTGAGGAACAGTTCGCCATCCTTCAGGTATCCCGCATCGCCCGTACGGAAATAGCCATCCTCCGTGAACGACTCCTTGTTTAGCGACTCACGCTTGTAATATCCCTTTGTGATGGTAGGTCCCTTGAGCAGCACCTCACCGTTCTCGGCTATCTTGATGTCGATACTACTGATAGGTCTGCCTACCGAACCGATGGTGTATGGCTCGTCACGATGGTCGCACGATACGGTGGCAAGACTCTCCGTCAGGCCGTAGCCTACGATCATCCTTATGCCTATGCTGTTGACAAATGTCTCCACCTCCGGCGATACGAAGGCACCGGCAGTAGGAAAGAAATTGGCATTCTCCAGTCCCAACTGCTTTCTTACCAGCGAGAGCACCGTCTTATTAATAAAGGTATAGCGCATGGACAGTGCCAGCGAAGGTTTCTTGCCCTTAGACTTGCAGTCCACATTATACATGCGTCCCACCTTCAGCGCCTCGCGGAAGAGCTTCTGCTTCATAGG
The DNA here is from genome assembly GCA_045617365.1 of Prevotella sp. GTDB lineage: Bacteria > Bacteroidota > Bacteroidia > Bacteroidales > Bacteroidaceae > Prevotella. Next base: position 10,137 of record JAZLIN010000156.1, read on the forward strand.
AGATGCAGTATCTATCTTAGCCTTCACACCCACATACACCTTCTCCCAGAATCGTGGCACTGCCGACATACACGTAGGATGTGTCTCGCGCATAGACTGCTGTATCTCACGGGGGTCGGTATTGACTATGAGCGTAGCGCCCTGATAGAGCGAGAGGAAATCCCATCCGCGCTCAAAGATATGGGTAATAGGCAGGAATGTTATCACGCGGTCTGTATCTGATACCGGCACGCACTCCATGTTTGCCTCCACGGCGGCACCAAACTGTCCGCATGAGAGCATCACGCCCTTGGAATCACCTGTGGTACCTGAGGTGTATAGTATATTGGCGAGGTCGTCGGCATTGAGCGCTGCATGTCTCTCTGCCAATTGTTCCTTCTGTGGCAGTCCGTCGGCCATCTTGAGGAAATCATCGAAATGCATGGACGTCACATCATGGTCAGCAAAGACCACGGTATGGTCGAAGACTATGATGCGTTCCAGTGTAGAACAGAGTGGCTGCACACGGCGTGCCTTGTCATACTGCTCCTGTTCGCCTACGAAGAAGAAGCGGATGCCGGCATCATTGATGACATACTGCAACTGCTGTTCCGAACTCGTAGCATACAGTGGTATGGAAACGGCACGTATGCCGAAGGCGCCAAAGTCTGTATAGATATATGGCAACGAGTTCTGTGAGAAGACACCGATATTCTCCTGCACTCCTACGCCAAGAGTGAGCAGGGCATGCGAGATACGCTCCACGTCACGAGCGAAATCGTTCCATGAGGCTTTCTTCCATTGCGTACCGCCAAAGTTTTTGTATTCAAAAACTGTCCTGTCACCATATTTCTTAGCCTGTTCGTAAGGCATCATGGCAAGATGACATATCTTCTGCATAGCTGTCTTCTTATTAGATTGTTCTTTTTTCTCTGCAAAAATATATAAAATATTTTACATAGACAACTTTTTAACGTAAATAATTTTGGTCAATCAAATAAATATTTGTAATTTTGGTCACAATTCCGAAAAATCAATCAAGGTTTCAGGAGTTGAAGGGTTTTAGGAGTTGAAGAAGTTAAGGAGTTAAGACAATACCTCCTCAACACAAAAAGGCTAATGTCTTAACTCCTTTAACTCCTTAACTCCTCAACACAAAGACTAATGTCTTAACTCCTTTAACTCCTTAACTCCTCAACACAAAGACTAATGTCTTAACTCCTTAAAGAAAACTCCTTAACCCCTTAGAAGATTATGAATACATACACACAGGATGCAGTCTCTCTGCTGCAGAAACTCATATCCACTCCTTCGGTAAGCCGCGATGAGAGCGCCGCTGCCGACATCATGCAACAGGCCATCTGCGACTACGGTCTCTCACCACAGCGCATAGGCAATAACGTCTGGGTGCGCTCCACGGACTGGGTCGCCGGCCGTCCCGTAATACTGCTCAATGCGCACATCGACACCGTGAAGCCGGTAGCCACATGGACTCGTGACCCTTTCTCGCCTGACATAGTGGGCGACCAGCTCTTCGGTCTAGGTTCCAACGACTGCGGCGGCGGTCTGGTAAGTCTCTTGCAGGTATTCCGCCAACTGGACGTGCAGGAGCGTAATTATAATATGGTGTATCTGGCGTCATGTGAAGAGGAGGTGAGCGGTGCCGAGGGCATACGCTCCGTATTGCCAGTACTGTTTCCTGCCTTCTACGGCGGCGACGCTGAGAGTTCGCCGCTGGGTCCTGTGACCGAAGACCTCATAGCCATCGTCGGCGAACCTACCGGTATGCAGCCTGCCATTGCTGAACGTGGACTGATGGTGATCGACGGTACTGCGCACGGAAAATCGGGACACGCTGCCCGCAACGAAGGTGTCAACGCCATCTACGAGGCTCTTGACGACCTGCTCTTCATACGCGAATACCAGTTTGAGAAGCAGTCGGAGCTCCTTGGCCCTACTAAGATGCAGTGCACCGTGGTCAACAGCGGCACTCAGCACAATGTGGTGCCTGACGAATGCAAGTTCATCATCGATGTGCGCACTAATGAGCATTACACCAATGAGGATGTCTTCGACTTCCTGCAGTCACGTCTGAAGAGTGACATTAAGGCTCGCTCTTTCCATCTGCACTCTTCGTCTATCTCCCGCGAGCATCCACTGATACAGAAGTGTCTCGCCATGGGCATGCAACCTTTCGGTTCGCCTACCCTTTCCGACCAGGCTCTGATGCGCTTCCCTTCCTTCAAGTTAGGTCCAGGCCAGAGCAGTCGTTCGCACAGTGCCGACGAATACATCTGCCTCTCTGAGATAGATGATGCCATCAGCAAATACATGCAGTTGCTGGGATAAGTGGAGGATTGTCGACGGAATGCACGGAATACACGGAAATTCTCATGATTAGCAGAGCAAACTTATTTCCGTGAATTCCGTGCTTTCCGTTGACAAATACCAATATGTAGAAATTCATTAAATGGGTTTTGTGTCTCTCCTGCAAGCAAAGTGAATGGAGACTTTGGATTAGCATTCATGTAGTCTGCTTGATAGTTCATGTATTGAGCTATATATCCATCTAATCCCCATCCAAACCATGGCCTTTCCTTTATCATTTCTAGACATACTGTCCAGATAAGGAGTCTTCCATCCGCAGAATTCCGCTTGTACAAATACAAAGCAAGACAAATGGCAATAGTGCTCATTAAGCCAATACACATAAAACGTTTACAACAAAATAGTTTATGCAATGATTCTAACTCTATGACAAGGATGACAACAATGCCGCATACGGAAGAAAGAATGGCGGTACGTGAATCGGAGAGAATGATAAACATACCATATAGAAGAGATAGCAACGTCCATGATATTTGTTTACTTCCCCCTGTCTGAGTCGCACGATATACGCTGATAGGAATGCAAAATGACAAAAGCATACCAAATTAACAAATGTAGGAATGTGTATATGTTTCATTTCTCATGTAGCATCTCATAACGAGAGAAATCAATTTGGTACAGCACCGATTGCAAGTACCCCGATGGAAATATTCTTTCAAAACCAAATCTATGACAAAGAAACAATACCCCACTTCAATGTGTTTTAATTTTAGAGGATTTACTTCATGGGACAGTCTCCCAATACAATGATATTTGATAATTGCTTACAGCCAGCAAAAATATGCTCTCCTATGAACGTTACAGATTGAGGAACGAATATCTGACACAAGGCATGACAGTCTGCAAAAGCATAGCCTTCTATACTTTTTATTCCCGAGGGTAATATCAATAGATCTGGTGTATTTGCAAATGAATAAGAACCTATGCTTGATACTTTTGAACTAAAAGTAGAGTTGGAACATGCAAGAATCAATTTCCCGTTTTCTTTGTCAATGACAGAGTTCGTCCCGCCTGTTTCATAATACTTATTGCCTTTATCTATTGTTATACTTTTCAATAATGTACATGAACGAAAAGCAGCTGGTTCTATATTTTCTATCGAAGCAGGAATGTGGACAGATGTAATACCGCTTTTGAAGAATGCATTTTCATCTATGCTTTCTACTCCGTCAACAATTATAGAACCTTTACACCCGGCAACTAATTTGTTCTTGTGTGTCAGAACTATAGCATTACATGAGTTCCTGGAATCGTATGTGAGGTTGTTTGCATCGACCTTTATCTCCTGCAAGGAAACGCATCCCATAAAGATGTCGTTAGGCATACTTCTGACTTTTTGAGGTATAAACATGCTTTCCAAAGATACACAATACCCAAAGTTTGAATGTCCCTCAATAGAAGTGAGCGATGCTGGAAGTGTCACTCGTTTGAGTGCGGAGCATCTAAAAAAGGCGCAGTCATGGATTGTAGTTATTCCTTCAGGGATATCAATGCTTTGCAGATTGGTAGAACCTAGAAAGGCAGATTCACCTATTTCTGACACTCCTGCAGGTATGACTGTGCTACTGCATCCCAATATCAGTCTTTCGGAGTCTTTGTCTATGATTGCATTACAGCAATTTCTGGAATCAAAAGTCTTATTCCTATCATCAACAATGATGGAGTTGATATTGCCACAATAATAGAATGCTGATACGCCAATACTTTCTACAGTCGAAGATACCCTTACCTGTTCCAGGAAAGGACATTCGCAAAAAGCATATTCACTGATTGCCTTTACTCCCTCAGGGATCTCGATAGCTTTAATCATACTGCCATGAAAAGCAAATTCTTTGATTCGCTTGACGGATGAAGGGATCTTCGTGTCCTTACATCCATATATCAAAGTGTTGTCACTTTTTTGGATAATTGCATTGCAATTTCCCCTGCTATCATAACGAGCATTGTTTTTATTTACTCTGATAGATGACAGATTTAGGCAAAACGAGAATACATTTGTCCCCAAAACCTTTATGCTAGAAGGTATCTCGATATCTGCAAGATTTGCACAAGCCTCAAATGCTGCATCTTGTATCTCCTCAACTCCTTCGCATATTACGACATGTTTTATCCAGCAACATTTTGCGTACGCTTCCTTTTCTATGCCACTTACCTTGTATTCTTTCCTATTAAGTACCACACTTGAAGGAATGACCAAGATAGAGTCCATATGTACAGAACTGGCATCAATACTATCACATGCACCGACGATAACTGTTTGTTCATCAACAACCTTATATGCAATACCTAACTTTATGTAAGTAGGATTTGCAAATGTATATGAAAATATTGTGTAGAAAGCAACAAATATTAGAAACAGTCTTTTCATTATGTTGTCCTAATTCCTACGGAAAGCTAAAGCCATCCGGATTATTTCTTTGAATTGTTTGGTAATTTCGTTAAAATGTTGTACCTTTGCACTTGAAATCTCACTTTCGTATTTATTTGAGTTTCAATTGAGTACTATAAAAAAACGGAGGGGAGGGAATCCCCATAATATATATGAGTGGGGTGCGCCGCATCGTACGACTCGGTCTTCGTGTTGACCTTCGCAAGCTCAGGTCAATACGAAGACCTCTTTAGTTTAAATCAATAATACACATAGTAGTCAAGAGTTATATTTTAGAAAATATCCTACATTAGTTCCATAACAGTACTTCGAAGAGTTTCTTACGTTTCTGAAGAGTCATAGAATATGTGCGTGATAAAATCTAATTCTACATAAACTTGGTCAGCAAACCCTCATAGGGCATACTAAAAAGTAAATATATTGCAAATTTAACAAAAAGGGTCGTAACACAAAAAGATTTTTGGTAATAATTTAAATTCTACATGATTTTCCGTGAATTCCGTGTCTTCCGTTGACAAAAAACATTCGCCAAGGAAAAGTTCCGTAGAAAAGAAAGCTACCTGGCTATCCACTGCTCCGGATTCAGTTTGGCACGCTCCTTACGCAACTGGAACTGCAGGATGTTGTCATTGCCTACGATACCCAGAGGCTGACGCGCAGACACCTTCTGGCCACGGGTGACGCTGACAGAACGCAGGTTGCAATATACGGAGATGTATGCACCGTGCCTTACCAGCACACCTATCACACCACCGGTATTGAATACTGCACTGACCTCACCATCGTAGATAGCACACACGGCAGCACCCGGCGCACCCTGTATGTTGATGCCCTTATTGTCAAGCACCACGCCCTTCAGACCATCTACATTATGCTGACCATAATGACTGACTATCCTACCGCCAGCGATAGGCGACGGCATACGTCCCTTGTTCTTCTCGAAACTGCCGCTCACCAGTCTGTCGGCACTACTCAGCATCACCGCATCATCATTCGCCTTCTTTGCCTCAGCCACTTCCTTCTCAGCCTTCAGCTTATCCGACTCCGCCTTGCGCTCTGCCGCTATACGTGCAGCCTCAGCCTCACGCGCCATCTGCTCGGCACGCTCACGCTCCTCTGCATTATGCTTTGCCTTTGCCTCGGCCTTTGCCTTTGCCTCCGCAGCCTTTGCCTCCGCGATGCGTTGCTGGTTCTCACGGTTGCGAGCCTCTGCCTCTGCCTTGCGGCGAGCCAACTCCTCTGCGCGGCGCTTGGCCTCAGCAGCCTGTTTCTCTTGCTTCTTGGCTTCTTCTATGGCACGCTGGCGGGCACGCTCCACCTCTATGGCAACGAGGCGTTCGATCTGTGCGTCCAGTGCAGCATCCTTTTTCTTCTTTTCATCTATCACCGCCTGGATGGTCTTCTGCTGGCTCTGCAGGGAGGTCACGAGTTTCTGCTGCTCTGTCTTCTCTGCCTCCAGTTGGTTACGCTCCTTGGTAGCCTTGGACTGAATGGTTGACTTCTGTCCGCGCACGGAGTGCAACTGGTTACGCTTGGTATCTACCTGCATCTGCTTCTCCTGCACTGACTTACCCTGCGCCCTCTGGTATGCGGCATACTGACGCATGAAACGCAAGCGACGGTATATCTGTGTCATATTCTTGGCAGAAAAGATGAACATCAACTGATTCTGTATGCCACGCTGCTTTGCCATATAGCGCATAGACTTCACATAGCTGGCCTTGCGCTCATTCAGCTGCTGATTGAGTACGTCGAGCTGTGATGAGAGCATACCGATATTATTGTCCAGGTGGCGTATGTCAGAGTTGATAGAGTCCAGCGACTGCTGACGGCGCACCATATCGCCGTTGATGCGTTCCAGATTCTGCAGTTTCTCCTGCACAGCCTTCTTGTTGGCCTGCAGCTCACGCTGTTTCTTCTTCAGATCCTCGCGTATGCGCTCTTTCTCTTTCTGCAGTTTCTCCACGCTGGTAGCGCTACTGTTAGCAGGCTTTGCCTTCGCCGCAGCCTTCTTGACAGTGGTCTTCTTTGCGGCAGTCGTCGTCTTTTTGGGCGCCGCCTTCTTACTCTGTGCATCGGTTACCCCGACACAGAGCATGAGGGACAATAATATAATGAGAAGTCTTTTCATTGTTTGGGGATTTAGTCGTCTGGTTGTTTAGTTGTTTGGTCGTTTAGTTATTACCAGTGGCATTTGAAAGGGATTTCACCAAATAACTAAACAACTAAACAACCAAACAACTAACTTACATATTCACAAGTTTACGGAAGAGAGTCTCGGCCTTCACCTCTGAGTATTTGCCAGAGAGAGTGGTCTTCGATTCCCAACCAGAGTCATTGGTCACCTTGTTCATCTTCACCGTCAGCGTCATCTTGCCGGAGTTCACCGCCTTTGAGTTGAATGACATCGACACCTTTGACGGGAACATCTTTGAGCCTACAGGCACGAAGTCCGCATAGTCAAAGTCCATGTTGGATGCCTGCGACGTACCCTTACCGTAGGTGATGGCAGCCTTGCTGATGAGTGCGCGTGCCACCTCGGTGGTCCAGTCAAGCAGCAGACTGTTCTGCTGCAGGGTGATGTGACGCTGCTGGGTCTGTGTCATGTCAGCACCAAACTTCGCTATGTCCGCTTCACCGAGGCTGTTTTTACCTGGCATGAAGAGCTGATTCCAGAAGAGTGACTGGAGGGTATAGAATGTCACGCCGTTATTCTTCAGGAAGTCCAGGTCGCTGTATGTTGCCTTGGTGTATTCTTTCTCCAGACGGTTGACGATCATCACGTAGTCCGGAGTAAACTCCAGTCGGCCCACTTCCATCAGTCCGAGTGGGGAGATGACGAGGCGTATGACCTCGTCCTTACGCATGTATATCTTGCCATCGACGGTGATATGCTTACCCATAGCGTCAATGGTGAGATCCATCTTGGACACTATATCCTTGGCATACACGGCGTTATCGTTGACCTTATGCACATAGTTCAATCGTGCAGCATTGCTATTCTCGCCTGCCGCCTGTACAGTCTTGGTTATATCGGTACCATCCTGTGCCTTGCGTGATGTGCCACATGATGCCATCAGTGCTGCAAGGGCTAATATTGTAATGTATTTCCTCATAATCTACAATTTTCCTTTCTTTACTTTCTTCTCCAGCAGAGCCTGGTTGTCCACTCCCAGCGGCAGTGCCTTCTGCCAGAACTCCCTGGCCTTATCCACATAGCCCAGTCGATAGTATATATCGCCGGCATGCTCCATGATGTCACCTGAGAGATGAACCGAATCCGTGTCGCTCTTCAGCGCCTGGTCTATGTAGATGCGCGATTCCTCATAGCGCTTCTGCTTATAGAGTATCCAGGCGTAGGTGTCGAGATATGTCGCACTGTTCGGTTCGGCGGTGATGGCACGGTACGCCATCTTCTCCGCACGCTTCAGATCGATGCCTTCCACCGAGAGGTAGTATGCATAGTTGTTGAGACACATCACCATGTCAGGTTCATAGACCAGACAACTGTCATAGGCGCAGTACGCCTCCTTGGAACGGTGCAGTCTCTGCAGGCAGTCGCCCAGGAGCATGTACATCTCTGCCGACATGCGCTGAGGTGTGTCCTTCTCTATATATGCGGTAGCCTTGCGCAGCGTAGCCACAGCCTCCTCGTTATGCTGATTGATAGCCTCTGCCAGTCCGAGATAGTAGTACAGGAGCGGAGAGTCTGGTACATACTCCACTGCCTTGCGGCACTCGCGTATCACGTTGTCGTCTATGCTGTCCTCCCACATCAACTGTATCAGGTTGAGTCGTGCCTGCACATTCTCAGGCGAGATCTGCAGCACCTTCTCCCAACCGTTGCGTATGGAGTCCTTAGGTGCTCCCAAGGCACTGAGAAACTGCACCTTCATCTCCATGAGTTCGGAGGATTTCTGAGGCAGCGCCAGTACATTGTCAAACATCTGCATCATCTTGAGCGAGTCCTTGTCAGCATCAAGAGACTTGGCCCAGTTGCGCACCAGCGTCACACGTGTCTGCGGTTCGGTACGCGGATTGACAAGCATGGTGTAGAGCAGACTGTCCGCCTGCACCGTATTGCCCTCTGCATTGTAATAGTCCATGAGCGACATCTGACACTGTGCATTGTCCGGTTCCTCCTGCAGCACTTTGCGGAATGTGGCGAGTGCCTCGTCCTTACGGGCATTGCTCACCAGCCAGTTGCCCATCATCACCTGGAGGTTCATGTCAAACGGATGCGCATCCACGAGACTTTTGAGTTCCTTGTATGCACCGTCCTCATCACCCATGAATGAGAGCACCTGCATCTTGCTCAGCGTTATCTCCTCCTGCTGTCCCTCCTGTACCTCAAGACGATTGAGTGTGGCGAGCATCTTCTCATAGTCACGCTGCTGCTCATAGATACGTATCAGGACATCGAGATACTGCGATGGTTCGTCAGTCAGTGCCACGAGTTTCTCATACACCTCTGCAGCCTCCTTCACACGATCCTTGTACAGATAGGTGCGTGCCAGTCGCTCACAGAAGTCGGCATTCTCCGGTTCGAGCGCCACCGCACGCTTGAGATAATACATGCCTATGCTGTCCTGATCAAACGCCATATAGAATGCGCCCAGCGCGAAGCACGTCTCGGCTGCATCAGGCTTTATCTGCTCACAACGGCGGAATATCTCGAAGGCATTCTCGTAGTTGCCCATATCCTGCTGACGCACTGCCTCGACATAGTAATAGCGGTAACGGGCATCTTCATCTGACTGAAGACATGCGTCGCCCTTCTGGTCAGCCCATGCCTTTGCCATACCGACAAGCAATGCCACCGCCAGGAACATGATTATTCTGGATCTCCTCATCACTTCACGCCTGTATGTCCGTAACCACCGGCACCACGCTCTGTGTCGTCGAGTGTCTCCACCAACTCCATCTGCGCCTGCTCGTACTTTGCCACCACCATCTGAGCTATGCGCTCACCAGGATTGACCGTGAAGTCGGTGTCAGAGAGATTTACGAGCACTACTCCTATCTCTCCACGATAGTCTGCATCTATGGTGCCCGGGGTATTGAGCACGGTGATGCCATGCTTCAGTGCCAGTCCGCTACGTGGACGCACCTGTGCCTCATAGCCTTCAGGCAGGGCCATATATATACCCGTTGGCACCAGTCTGCGCTGGAGGGGTTTGAGTATGAACGATTCTTCTATATCAGCACGCAGATCCATGCCTGCGCTCTGACTTGTAGCGTATGATGGCAACTGCTGCTTGCCCTTGTTGATTACCTTTACCTGTATCATGATATATCGGGTTATATTTACACGTGTATGCGTATGCATGAAATAATGTGCAAAATTACAAAAAATCTATGATACGAGCAAATATCACACAAAACAAATTATCGTAATTATAATAATTTAAATCATAAATTGTTATAACTCATGATAAAAACCATTATAATTACGATAATCCGAAGAAGTAAGGAAGTGCCATGAGTATTGAAGTTTAAAGTGAAAAGCGTAAGTATAAAAGTGAAAAGTTCTTCGCGACAAACTTGACCATTTGTTCACTTTAACTCCCAACTTATAACTTTATACTTATGGCACTTCCTGACTAAAATGCCTCACACTAAATCTTGCAGGACCATTCTAGAAGTTCCCCCTTAGGGGGCTAGGGGGCTACTGCCCTCTCAACTCCGAAGGATATGCTCCGAGGTATCTCTTCACATACCTGTTGAAATACGAGGTTGAGGTGAAGTGGAACATCTTGGCTACATCTGCCGAACTCATCTTCTTCACCTGCAACAGCTCATTGAGCTCATGTGCTGTATAGTGATTGACCCAGTACGAAGCAGAGTGTCCGCTAATCTTATTGCTCACCTCTGAGAGATACTTTGGCACTACGCAGAGTTTCTCGGCATAGTATGCCACCTCTCGGTTTTTACGATACTCACCTGCTGCAAGCATATCAATGAAATGCGTCATGATATTTGCCGAACTCTTTGACATATTGTCACTCTTGGATACCTTTGAGTGAATGTCATACAGATCGAGGAGCAACATACGGGTAGAGGTACGCAATATGTCATCGTAGAATTTATGCCTGCGGTCATCCAAACGCAACTTGAAATTGCGGAAGAGATTGTAGCAGAGGTCATCTTCCTGAACATCAAGGTCCATCACCGGACTGGTCTGCAGGGACAGCATACCCTGTATCATATACGGATTACTTGGCTGGCTCTGGCGAAGGAAGGCCTCATCTATGGAGATTACCATACACTCAAAGTCATCCGAAGGCTTCAACTGCTGTACCAGCTTGACATTAAGAATCACAACACATGAAGATTGCTTGACATGAAACACCTGACCATTATACGTCATGCGGCACGTTCCACCAGAACAATATATATACGTCTGGTAGTTCTTGCGTGACGATTCAAGTATCATATCGACACCATTCTCTATTATAACATTTTCCATAAGTTTTGTAATACTGCCTAGGCGTTATTTGTTAGTATGCCTTTGATAAATAAGGAGCAATTGTCTATTCGTTTGCAAAGATACTAAAATTCCGTGATATACACACATATTTCCTTAAAAAAAATGTTAATACACACAAAAAAACATCCCGTCCCCCCGCAAACTGGCAAAAAGGAAGCGTCCGAAAACGAACCTTGTCATTTTCGGGCGCTTACACTTCAATTAAGTCGGTGACTTATTTTCCGTGATGCTCGTCACTTACAGTGAGCTTCTTACGGCCATGTGCACGACGGTTTGCGAGTACGCGACGACCGTTCTTTGTTGACATACGCTCACGGAAACCATGCTTGTTCACGCGACGACGGTTGTGTGGTTGAAATGTTCTTTTCATTTTTTAAAGATATCTTAATTTTATGTTATGCTGAAGCACTTACGATATTACCCAAAAGGGCGTATTACGCAATTCGAGGTGCAAAGTTACTCATTTCTTTTGAATTACGCAAGAAAAGTAGCAATTTTAATTCATTTATACCGTAAATTTCTTGATTAAAGCATACTTTTCGGGCTTTTTTTAGTAACTTTGCAGTGTTATATGCGCACAAACAAATTAAAACAAAATAAAAAATGATTAATTCACAGGACATTAAGAAAGGCGTTGCTGTTCGCATGGACGGCGGCATTTGGGTTTGCATCGACTTCCAGCACCGCAAGCCAGGTAAGGGTAACACTATCATGATCATCAAACTGAAGAACGTTACTGACGGACGCGTACTCGAGCGCCGCTTCAACATCGGCGAGAAGCTTGAGGAAGTATCTATCACACGTCGCCCTTACCAGTACCTCTACAAGGAGGGTGAGGACTATATCTTCATGAACCTTGAGACTTACGACCAGACTCCTATCGCTGCAGAACTCGTAACTGGCGTTGAGTACATGAAGGAGAACGATACCGTTGAGGTTGTAAGCGATGCTGATACAGAGACAGTGCTCTATGCTGAAATGCCTGTAAAGACTATCCTCCGCGTTACTCACTCTGAGCCAGGCGTCAAGGGCGATACTGCTACTAACACTCTCAAGCCTGCGACTCTCGAGACTGGCGTTGAGATACGCGTACCTCTCTTCATCGAGGAAGGTGAACTCGTACAGGTTGACACCCGCGACGGTAGCTACCTGCAGCGCGTAAAGGAATAACACTTGGTTTAGTGCATAGTTCATAGTGCATAGTTCATAGTTGTTGTGACCGTTCCGTCCTAAACCATGAACTATGCATTCATGATTGAGCTAGGTTCAAAACTATGAACTATGAACTATGAACTGTGAACTGTGAACTGTAATGGACTATAGCATAATCATACCTGTATATAATAGGCCTGACGAGGTGGACGAGTTACTTGACAGTCTCACCCGTCAGGCCTATACCGATTTCGAGATTATCATCGTTGAAGACGGTTCTACCAACCGATGCGAGGAGGTTTGCAAGAAATACGAAGGCAGACTCTCCCTACATTACTATTATAAGAAAAACTCAGGACCGGGACAAAGCCGTAACTACGGCGCACAAAAGGCTAAAGGCGAATATCTCATCATACTGGACAGCGACGTGGTGCTGCCTGAAGGATTCATGAAGGCAATAGACGAAGAACTGACTCTGGAGTCTTGTGATGCCTTTGGCGGTGCTGACGCTTCTCACCCGTCATTCACCCCTATACAGAAAGCCATCAGCTACAGCATGACATCATTCTTTACCACGGGTGGAATACGTGGCGGCAAGAAGAAACTGGACAAGTTCTTCCCACGCTCATACAACATGGGTATAAAGAGGGACGTATATATGAAACTTGGCGGGTTCAGCAAGATGCGATTCGGCGAGGACATCGACTTCTCCTACCGCATCATCGAGGCAGGATACTCCAGCCGTCTCTTCCCTGAGGCATGGGTATGGCATAAGCGACGCACTGACTTCCGCAAGTTCTTCCGACAGGTATATAACAGCGGCATAGCCCGCATAAACCTCGGCAAACGCCACCCTGGTACCACAAAACTGGTACACCTGTTGCCTATGGTGTTCACCGTGGGCGTGATAACTCTCATACTGACTGCTGCGGTATTCCGTTCGCTGATGCACTATGCACCGGATAATTTCTGGACGTGGTACTGGCTCTGCATTGCCTCACTGATGCCTATCGTCATCTATTCGTTACTGATATTCACCGCTGCCACCATACAGTATCGTTCGCCTAAAATCGGTGCACTGAGCGTGGTTGCCGCATTCACGCAGCTAATGGGTTACGGATTCGGATTCCTTGAGGCATGGTGGAAGAGATGCGTACGCGGACAGGACGAGTTCCAGGCTTTCGAAAAGACTTTCTACAAATAATCCACATGACTGACTGGAGCGTTAAGGAAATATTCGTACCTGCCACACCAAAATCTGCCATCACCGAATGGGCCGAGGATGACAGACCTCGCGAGAAACTCATGAAGCATGGCGCAGAGGCTCTATCCAATGCCGAACTGCTCGCCATACTCATCGGTTCGGGAACACCCAACGAGAGTGCGGTGGACCTCATGAAGCGACTGATGCAGGACTGCGACAACAACCTCGCAGTGCTCAGCAAACGCTCCATCGACCAACTCATGGCATACAAAGGCATTGGCACGGCAAAGGCTATCACCATTACCGCGGCATGCGAACTGGGAAAGAGACGTGAGCAGGCCACACTACCTAAGCGTGACGATCTCTCCTCGGCAAGGGCTCTCTATGATCATCTCTGGCCCAAGATGCGCGATCTGGATGTAGAGGAGGCATACGTAGTGCTCATGAACCAGGGTTTCAAACACATAGACACCATTCGCATATCACACGGCGGCATTACAGAGACCGCAGTTGACGTACGCGTGATAATGAGGCATGCCATCATGGCAAACGCCACCATCATAGCCCTGGCACACAATCACCCCAGTGGCAATACACGTCCCAGTCGCGACGACGACTCGCTAACCAAAAGGGTCAGCGATGCCTGCCACACTATGAGAATACACATGGCAGACCACATCATCGTCACCGATGGCGACTACTACTCCTACGCCGAAGAAGGAAAACTCTAAACAGCGCGCAGCGCCATAACAAGCAGCGGCAGAGCCAAGCGAAAGCACCCGCGCAGCAGTTCCCGTTCCAGGAAACTCGGTTTCCTGGCCTACCCTACCCCAACCTCCCCCAAAAAGAACAAAAAACAATGACTCAAGAAGAACATAACCAAGCCGAACAAAGAATCATCGAAGTACTCAAGACCGTATATGACCCTGAGATACCAGTCAACATCTACGACCTCGGACTCATATACCGCATAGATCTCGACATGGACGGCAACCTGGACATGGACATGACATTCACAGCTCCATCATGCCCTGCTGCAGATTTCATCATCGAGGACGTACGCACTAAGGTCAGCGCTGTCAGCGGCGTGACATCAGCTCAAGTCAACATGGTCTTCGAGCCTGAATGGGATAAATCCATGATGACTGAAGAAGCACGCGTAGAGTTAGGCTTTGAATAAAATAACCGCCCAATCACAAACTACAATGATTTACTTCATCTCCGATGCACACCTCGGTTCGCTGGCCATACCACACCGCCGGACACAGGAAAGACGACTCGTAAGATTTCTGGATGAGATAAAGGATAAGGCCGAAGCTGTTTTCTTCCTCGGCGACATGTTCGACTTCTGGTACGAATACTCACAGGTCGTACCAAAAGGATACACCCGCTTCCTAGGAAAAATCTCCGAACTCACCGACAACGGGGTTGAGGTACACTATTTTACCGGCAACCACGACATCTGGGCTTACGACTACCTGGAAAAGGAGTGCGGCGTCATCATACACCACAATATGGCTACGCTGGAACTGCACGGCAAAACCTTCCTCCTCGCCCACGGCGACGGCATGGGAGACCCTGACCCTAAGTTCAAATACATACGCACCATCTTCCACAGCAAACTATGCCAGAAGCTGTTCTCATGGCTGCACCCTGATCTCGGAGTGAAATTCGGACTCAACTGGGCAAAGCATTCGCGCCTCAAGCGCAAGGATGGCAAGGAACCTCCTTACATGGGCGAGAACAAGGAGCATCTCGTGCTCTACGCCAAGGAATACCTCAAGACCCATTACGACATAGACTACTTCATCTTCGGACATCGCCACATCGAACTGGACCTTATGCTCACCCGCCAGTCACGCCTTATGATTCTGGGCGACTGGATATGGCAATTCACATACGCCGTATTCGATGGAGAGCACATGTTCATGGAAAACTACATCGAGGGCGAAAGCTAACAAGAAACACCACCCCAAGGGGCATAATGCCCCGCAAAACATTTCCCGTTCATACCAAGGGGCATTGAATGCCCCGCCCGTCCCTTCTACCAAGCATGACCTGGACCCGACAAAGAGTAAACAATCTATTCTTCATTTTCGGCATCGTCGCCGTCATCGTTATGATGTTTACGTTCGACGTCAGTTTTGTCGAACTATGGCAGCACCTATGCCATGCCGGTTACTGGCTCATACCAATCATCGGCGTATGGATAGCCATATACGGCCTCAACGCCCTCTCATGGATGTGCATCATACGCGGCAACAGCGACGAAGGACACAAAGTATCCTTCTGGCGCATATACCGACTAACCATTACGGGATATGCCCTCAACTACTCCACCCCCGTAGGCGGACTCGGCGGTGAACCATACCGCATCATGGAACTCTCAAAGGACATCGACCCTGAGCATGCCACATCTTCCGTCATACTCTATGCCATGATGCACATCTTCACCCACTTTTGGCTCTGGTTTACCGCCATCATCATCTACCTCATACTCGCCGTCATAGGCGACCTGCCCATGAACTCAGGCATGGCAGTGATACTGTCACTCATCACCGCGCTATGCCTGCTTGCTTTTTACGTCTTCTCAAAAGGCTACAAGCATGGCATTGTAGTAAAAATCATTGGATGGACTGGTAAGATACCGGGACTGAAAGGCTGGAGCCATCGCTTCCAGGAAAAGCATCATGAGGCCCTAGAGAACATAGACCGCCAGATAGGCACACTACACAGCCAGGACAAGCGCGCGTTCTACAGCAGTGCCACACTGGAATACTTCTCCCGTGTCACACAGAGTTTCGAAATCATGTTCATGCTACTCCTCTTCGGTATAGACTGCGGAGGCGGCATGCAGGGCATGTTGCTCACCTTTCTTCATTCATTCCTCATCCTTGCCTTCACCAGCCTCTTCGCCAATCTGGTAGGTTTCCTACCCATGCAGCTCGGCGTACAGGAAGGTGGCTTCGTACTTTCCATAGCCGCACTCGGTCTCTCCGCCGCACTCGGCATATTCACCAGCATCATCTACCGCGTCCGCGAAATAGTATGGATTATCATAGGCCTAGCCCTGATGAGACTCCCCACCCACCAATCGTAACACACAAAAAAAGCGGAGCCACCGCTCCGCCACCATTTCTTGTATATCTCCACATAGCCACCGTTCCTTGTGATCTTCCACATAGCCACCGCTACTTGTGCTTTTACACAAGGAATAAAAAAAATCCTCAGAAGTAATACTTCCAAGGATTTCTTGTGGTGCCAACGGGAATCGAACCAGTGACACAAGGATTTTCAGTCCTTTGCTCTACCAACTGAGCTATGGCACCATTTGCTAATCAAGCTTGATAACTGAGTTATTTCTTAATTGCGATGCAAAGTTACGAACTTTTTCCGAAACTACCAAACATTTTCTCAACTTTTTTCACAAAAAACATCTTTTCCTTATAAAATACCTATACTAATAGACATAAATCAAGTCAAAACATCATTTCACATTATTTTCCTTTCAGACCGCAACGAGACCATTGTACTTTTGCGAAACACCAATCTCACCTTTATATATAACAAAACAAATGACAAAAGTACAACTATCACAACACTTCACCCTTTCTGAGTTTACTAACAGCGACACCGCCACCCGGCGCGGCATCACTAACACCCCAACTCTCGCCGCCACGATATGCTTAACAGCTCTCTGCCACAATGTGCTCGAACCTCTCCGCCGATTCGCCAATCAGCCGATAGTCATCAGCAGCGGTTACAGGTCAAAGACACTGAACGCCGCAGTGGGAGGAGCATCGAACTCACAGCACATGACTGGCGAAGCTGCCGACATACACATACCATACAAGGAAACCAAGGAAGGCAGCAAGACCATCAAGGTACAGGACCTCGACCTCGGCAAGAAATGGTTTGAACACCTGAAGTCCCTGCCACACGACCAACTCATCTGGGAACGCTCTTCTCCAAACTCTCCCACTTACTGGATACACGTCAGCTGCCGTATAGACCTATCCAAAAATCGCAACCAGTGTATTCCATTGCTCACAAAGGTGCAGTAGAAACCTATACATCCTACTTTCACACAAACGAAACATCCAAAACATCTAAAGCACTTCGCCATAAAGGCGCAATGAGTTAGATGTTTTGGATGTTTTTTTGTTTTTCGGATATAGAGTGTCAATTCCTCACCCCGATGTCTTTACGTGATTTATCATTTATGAGTCGTGCTGCCTGGTGACTGTCAAAGTCTGTTGGTCTTATGACAAACTCCGGAACGTTGAACGAGAGGAAACGGTCACGGTAGAAAGAGCGGGGATTCTGCTGTGGCAGCATGAAAGGCTTGGCGACATTGCCCTTGGCATCTACATGGCAGAAATAAGGACGCGTGAAGAGGCCATCGTCACGGCGCGAACTGAATACCAGCCAGCGGGAGTTTGTGCTCCAGTTGTGGAACGACTCCGTATCGGGGGAATTTGCCTCTGACATAGGACGACTTTCGCCATTTGAGAGGTCAAGCAGGTACAGGTCTGCCTCATGATGCCAGATGCTGAACTGTCCGTAGTCGGAGAGTGTGTAGCAAAGGAATCGTCCGTCGTATGAAGGACGGGGGAAGGATACGGATTTATGCACGGTTGCGGCACTGACGATGGTATCTATGCGATCGCCGAAGATGGCAGTTGCTGGGTCGAAGTCTATGCGGCAGAGGTCATAGCGTATGGAGTCAAGTTTCAGGCTGTCCTCTGGCAGCACGCGAGCGGCGCAGAAGTACAGCGAGCGACCGTCGGCAGAGAATACGGGGTATGTCTCATAGACAGAGTCGCGCTTGAGAAGTGGCGAGAGAATGAGTTCGTTCTTCTCCGTGTCATACACTTGAAGGTCGGAAGCGGTATCAAACACCTCAATGCGGTTGGGACTGACACTGTGAAAGAGCTGGTTCGTCATGTTTGTGGAATATGCCACATAGCGACCCGAAGGATGCCAGTAAGGATAGACACACAGACCCAGGGTCTGGTCGGTCTTGGTATTGTATGCCTCCATGTCGCTATCATTATGGCGCAGCAGCGTGGCACCATGAGCTCCGCGGATATGCAGACTCATATCTGAAGGGTTGCCGCGGTTGAAACTGTGGCAGTTGACACAGCCCTCAAACTGTGTATTCTCTATCAGCGCACGCTCGTCGAAGGATGAGAGGTCACGCTCATAGATACCCATCTTGCTCCACACCTCATAGCCCGGTTCGATAAGTCGGTAGCAGATACCATAGTCTATGCTGTCCTTGCTGACATATACCGTGAACGGACTGTAGGCATGCCAGCCGTCCGCATACTTGGCAGAGACGGTGACGGAGAGCGAGTCACCACCATTCTGCGCGAGGAGTTCGTGCCACTCATCAATGTCGAAGTTCACCGCCTCCTCACCCTGACAGTGAAGGGCATTGCCATGACGGTCTGTAACGACAGCGTCAACGAGTGATGCCTCTTCGTCAGCCATGCCGAAGCATAGCGGAGCAATGTTCACCGGTATGGTGACGCCAAGATAGTCGGGATAGATACGCGGCAGGGACGATTCCTGCTTGGCATCCCTGACCGTCTCGGTGGTACATGAAGCACAGAGCATCAAGAGCGACAATAGTATGTATATGATCTTTTTCATCGGTTATGGGGAGTAGTGAATTGAATGAAACTCTCACGGTCGCCTGTCAGCATGAACGATGCCAGCATATACTGGTATGCCAGAGTGTTCTCCTGATTGGTGAGATACAGGTCTTTGAGCATTTCGGGGGTTGCATGGTCACTGAAATAGAAATCCTGATTGTATGCCATCTTTCTCAGGCGTCCGTATTCCGGATGTCTGGCAATAGCCTTCTCGTTGCCCAGCAGCTGCAGGGTCTCATTGGCCCAGTCACTGTAGAAGAGGGTCTTCTGCAATGCCGTGAGATACTTTCGCGATACCTCATAGCTACCGATGATAAGGTTGGTCTCTGCCAGACGTTTGTAGCATCGTGAACTCTTCTGGAAGTCGAGTATTGCCTCCTGTGCCTCGAACACCGTTCGCTGTGCCACATATATCATTCCCAGCTGATAGAATGCCTCCGCCGTTGGCATCGGACTGGTGGCATCACGCTGCACGTCGGGCAGGAGACCCAGCATGCCGTTCTGGTTGTATGCAAACAGATTATTTACCAGCATACCGTGCATGCCCAGTGCGAGATTCTGCACCGTCACGCCAATCTGATTGTTTGGTTTCTCCTTGCTGATGGTGTCGAATATGCGGTTCCACTGCTGATGATATGCCATGAAGTCATACATCATCGCCGTCTCCGCCTTGAAGTTTGCATTTCTCCATACAAGGCAAGCCATGGCAGCCGCCACAATGGCAAAGGAGCAGAGAGGAAAGACGAAGCGATGTGCAGCTGTGGTCCAGCCACGCACCATACGCACGGCAAGCACAAGTAGGAACACCGACAGTGCAGCAGTCCACAGTAACTCAGGAATCACCGTAGGATAACGATGGTAGTGTATGCCTGTCCAGAGTCTGCCGGCAGGTACAGGTATAAGATGTGCCAGGAGAAGAAGCATCACTGTATAGAGCAGGAACGCGAGATAATACCAGGGATTACGCTTGGGATGCGGAGCCAGCAACAGCGGCAGGGCGATGCTGACGGGGCCTGCCACCCAGTAAAGCAGCGGGATGGCAATGACGGTTGCTATGGTACGAGCCTTGCCTTCAGAAGCCTTACGTAAGATACATGTTGCCACGAGCGTAAGCAATACCGCCCACACACCGCCCAACAACGCGTTTTCATCGAGCAGATACATACATAGCAGGAACGGTGGCACGTAGCTCAGACCGTACAGTTTCCCCCATTCCGCAAGACGCAGTGTCAGCAGTTGCACCACCGAGAGCAGCAGTCCGACGATAACGGCTCCCACCCAGGCAAAGAGGAAGAACTGCGTGCAGAAGCGTCCCAGCAGGTCGGCAATGCCACCAGGCAATTTGATGACCTCCCACACGTATGCACTATCAAAGAGGAACAGCTGATACTGCTCCTGATAATGCAGGTGATGGGGATATGCCATACCCCAGAAGAGAATCACTGCCACGCAAAACAAAAGAGTGCAATATGTTCTGATATCCTTAATCATTGATGATATTTTTATTATTTAGCACGAGCAAACTCATCTACGCTGATGCTGACGGGCTCTACCATAAACTCAGGACGGTTGTAACACTTGAGACGATAGACATTGTACTCAGGATCCTCCTGAGGCAGAAGGAAACATTTCTCCACTTTTCCATCGTGGAAATAAGAGAAATACAAACGACTGTAGTTACCATCCCCCCTGCGGCTGGAACACATTATCCAATGTCCGTTACTTGACCACGTAGGATAACTGTCGGCATATCCATTGCTGTTAAGATTGGCAAGATTGATAACGGTAGAAGAGTCTTTGACGAGTGGCAGCGGCATACCTTCAAGTCTCAAGCATACTGCATCACCATCATGATGCCTGATATGGAAACAACCATACTGTCCCTCGGCAAACAACAAGAATTTGCCATCTGGGCTTATGCGAGGCAGGGTTGCACTCTTGTCATTGGATGCAGCATCATATACCAGTTCTTCTTCACCGAAGGCATGGGTAGCAACATCGAATGCACGGCGGTAGAGGTTATACTGCACCTTCTGATATGTTGATCTGATATCCTTGTCGCACAATTCCTCTGGCAACGGAACCGATTTACAGTAATAAAGGTACTTACCATCTGGTGACCATGCAGGATATACTTCGAGCAGTGTGGAGTCATTGCTCACAACAGTCACGGAATCTTTCTCCACATCATAAAGTATCAGGTCACTTGCAAGGTCAAACACCTCCAGTTTATTATGATTGGCGGTATGGAAAGCCTGACGGGTCAGATTGGTAGAGAACGCTACAAGTTTAGCTGTAGGATGCCACGAAGGATATACACCAGACGAGATGGTATAGTCACGCTTGAGATCTACCTTTGACACCTTGCCATCATTCACTATGATGGTTCCTGCATTGGAGAGTCGCACGTGGAAGAGCATATTGTCCGTCTTGTAGTTCTGATAGCTGTGACAGTTGATGCACTGTCCCTTTTCCCTGTCCGTACTGGTAATCTCGTTATTGAAAATCTGACTTTCTTCAAACGAGGTAACATTACGCTGGGCTATCTCCATATAACTCCATGCCACGTATGTCGGGTCTATAAGGCGATACGACACATATTCATCTATCGGTTGCTCTGCCACACGTATCTCAAACGGTTTATATGACAACCACTCACCATTTTTCTTACCCCATACTTCAACCTTTATGCTCTTACCTTTTGAGGAAGCAAGCATATCATGCCATTCACCCTCAGGAATAAGCACTTTGACACCTTCACCGTATATCTGCTGCGTGCCATCGGATGCCGTAAGACGAGCCACACACTCCTCATACTCCTCAACAGGGAGCATAAAATTAAGCGGTGCTATATTGCAAGGCACGGTGACATCGCAATAATCAGGATAGATAGCAGGCAGACACTTTGCATCACGACTGGATGCGGGTATGTCAGGATGAGACTGACAAGAATAGAACGACAGTAGCACCATTACTGCCAACATCTGCAAATATATAACGAAAAATCTTTTCATCAAAAACGGTCTATAAATAGTTTAAGAATAATTTTGCTCACCTACTTAATCCATCAGAGTATCTTTCTTCCGAATATATTGTAATACCAGTATGTATCTCCAAATGCCATACGCATCTCCTGCATGATGGATTCTTTACTCATACCACTCTTTGCCTTGGTTTCCAAAGTAGTCCAAAACGACTTATAGCGACCAAAGGCTTCCTCACTAACCGGTATCTTCATCTTTCTGGCTTCAGGTGCCTTATCAAGGAACATGATGTATGCCTCCTGTGCATGCATAGGAAATTCTTCTCCCTGATGGCATTTCAGATAATTTCGCAGTGACGGCCAGAAACGATGGGAGTCACAACGCATCATGGAAAAGAACAGTGCCTGCTCGGATGCCACCTTACTGTCTGACTCATACCAGAGACTGATACTGTTTACTATATAGCTGTAACTATTCTCTACGCCACTGAGTTCGTCCGAATAGGAACGCTGCAACTCTCTGACCGTATTTGTGACAGGTGCTGGTTGCCAGTCACGATAGAACGGATGCCCATGCAGCAAAGTAACATAGCGCTTAACCAATTCACGCTCTCCATTGGCAAATGCTGTACGACACAGCATCTTCAGATACAAAGGCGAGAAACCAGACTGCTCTGCACACTCAAAATTCAGACGGAATCCCTCATTCATCATGCCGTAGTTGTAATATGCTACTGGCGACGCTATCTCCAGAAAGGATACATGAATGGTATCGGGACTATAAATATCATCACACTCATTACCCATCTTGAAAGAACGGTCCAGCAATCCCCCTTCATTCATCAATGCCAGATTCTTGAACATGACCATCGATGCAGTATGCTTGGTACTTTCTTCGTAAATACTGAGTACCTCCTTCCATTCATCATTCTCGACATGATGCGCCATACGCATTTCGTTGATGTAGTTCTTATCATAGTACATAAACGAGACAACAAAGGTAATGCCTACAACACTACACAGCAACGGCACAAACCACTGTAACAAATAACGCTTAAGCAAGACTATGAGTAATGATACCATCCCCAACATCCAGAACGGTACAGAAGGCAATTCGCTCTTGTCGGATGGGGTATCAAAACGAGGAAATCCCGCAAACCACACATCTTCGAATTTCACATTGGAGTACAACAATGTACGCCAGATACCAGCAGAAAACAAAATAACAACAATGCCAGCAATCTCTTGCCATGAAGGCTTCTCGACCAGCATGAGACAAAGAACAAACAGCAAGGCGAACCATCCTATCAATGGATAGAGACAAAAGGCAAACAAATACCATACTATATGCCAACGACGCGGCGTACGGCTAGCAGCCCATAACAACAGGAGCATAGCAAGATAGCCCAATGACTGGGAGAACCAATAACCTCTGATGGTGAAGATATAGATCCAATAGCCTAAATCTACTATGGATGTGAACAGACAAGCTACAGGCAAGAGCATCAGCGCCGAGGCACTTCCCTGTAACCGGTATGCTTTTACACCAACAATGAATATCAGTATCCAAATGGCCAACAACATGCTTGCGCCCAAAGTTGGTTCATAAAAGAACTGCGTAAACCATCCCCCGACATACTGCATCAGGCCGAAAGGCTTGGACATAAGAGTTTGGAAGTACTGAATGCCACAGATGAATTCTGAACGTCCGTGGGCGGTATATAGCACCTCCTGGTTAATATTTAAAATATAAACAACGAAAGAGAGAAATGCAAGAATACTCAGACCTAACATTACCCTTGTTGATTTAATTTTCGAGATAATTCCCATATATGAAAATATGTTTAGTACTTTTACCAATAAAAGGCCGGCCCATGAAACTGAGCCCGCCTTTTATTTAATCATTTAGTATTTATACTACTCTATAATAGTAGTTATACACGAACTTCAAATTTTACTTTGTAACTGGTCGTACAGAGAATGCGAAGTTGCTTGTAAAGTTGTTAATAACTTTTATAGAGTTGTCAAAGTCGCCATGCTGGAATACCAGGACATTAGGTGTCTTGTCTGAGTTAGAGGTTTCACCTACACCATTCTGCAGCTGTTCTGCCATTGAAGGGAAGCGATAGTCACCGATAATAGAACCTGTAGCATAGTAACCAGCATTTCCAACTCCTACGAGATCCTGACCATAGCGGAAACCAGCAGCAGGAAGGAAGATGCTATTGCCGTTAGAACCAGTTACCTTGTAACCAGCACCTGTGAACTCCCACGTACACTCCTTGATCAGCTCATCAATCTGTGCCTTTGTTGGCATAGTCCAACTTGCGCCCCAGTTTGCTGTAGCAGGGTCATACTTGACATTACCGATCAAATCGTCAAGAGCAATGCCCTTGATGTCAGCACCATTTGCCTGATCGAAAGTACCCTCCTTGGTAGAGAAATACTGAACAGCAGTAGAGTCGATAGCATCAATGCTGATACAGAGCTTGAGGTCTGTTGTATCAACAGCTACAACCAGTTTGCCCTTAACCTTGTCCTGATAGGCATTCAGGTTAGCAGCAACAATGGAATCAACCTTTTCCTTTGACTTCTCAGCAACGTCAGCCACAACCTTGATGTCAAGGTTATAGACCTTTGTTGTATCATAAAGGTATCCAGTCTCTTTTGTTTCGCCCTTAAACTTCTCAAACAGTTCAGCTTCCGAAGAAGGGTTTACAGAATATTCCTGCGATTTAGGGAGAATCTGTGTACCTGTCACATCACCCCATACGAAGAGGATGCCATTGTCTGTCTCCGAAGCAGCGCCAACGTTCTTGCTTGCCCACTTGGTTCCGCTTGGAAGACCAAGATCTACTGCTTCACCAGCACTGGTGATGTTGCTTACATTTGCAACATATTGTGTAGAGTAAGAATTCTCACTGATCTCATCACTACAAGCAGAGAATACACTTGTTACAGCAATAGAGGCAATGACAAGCTTACTAAAATTCAATATATTTTTCATTATGACGTATTTTTAAAAATTATACATACATGAATCTACTATTCTTCGTAGTAAATAGCATTGATCTTACAGCTACCAGATGTAACCATGATGTCGAGGTCTCTACCACCGCCGCCATTACCCTGGGCACAGTCCTTTGCTATAGCCTCTGTGAGCTGAAGTTCCCACTGACCGTTGGTAAACTTTACATCCTTGTCACCATCGTAACGTGCACTCCACCAACCATTCATGATACGACCTGCACAGTCTGGTGTTGCATCGGTGATGTCGAAGATAAGAGTCTTGAAATCCCAGTAAATTGCATCTGTGAGATAAGGCAGAGAATTCTGCTTACCATTGACGTCAGTGAACTTACCCTCATTTGCGCTGAAACGCATAGCTGCTGCATCCCATCCTCCTGGAATGAATGGAGCGCCCTCTACACCAATCATATGATGATTCGGATTGTTCTTGTCAGCAACACCATAGATATAGTAACGCTCAAGCGGATTAGTAATGACATCACATGTGATAGTAGTATCATACTTAATCAAACTACCATCTGCACAAAGACCTTCGAGGACAATCTTATGTTCACCCAATTTCAGTTTCTTCCATGCATAGCTACCAATTTTGATTTCCTTACCGTCAACAGTCCATCTTGCATTGACAGGAGCACCTGTGTTACATGTAAGAACGTTACCAGTCTTACCAGTAGCTTGGTCAATATCAAGCGAAATAGAGGTCATCGCCTTAAGTTCTTGAACAGCGATGTGTCCGGCATTCTTGATATCCTCATGAATAGGCTCACAGGCAAAGAATGCGCACACTGCGACCAAAAGCATTAATATCTTTTTCATATTGATTACTTAATTAGATACATTTTAATAAAGTGACTTGTATAATGTCTCTACAGAACCATCCCATCCTGGGTTCTGCTGAAGTTTACCATTCATCAGGTTGATCTGCGACTGTGGCTTAGCAAGGAAACCATCTGTAGCCTCGTAACGATCCTTCCAAGAAGATGTGTCGTGGTGCATGTGTTGCATTGTCTTCTTGTTTGCTACGTCACCGTAGCATACAACCTGCTTGCCTGACTGAGCCTGAAGTGCCTTGGTAGCATAACCATCCTTGGTACCCTTACCTGTCCAACGACGCATATCATTGAAACGAATACCTTCAAATGCAAACTCCCAACGACGCTCGTTCTGAATAGCCTTCAAAGAATATTCCTTAGTAAGAGGAACACCAGCACGCTCCTGAACGCGGTTCATATACTGAACGTCACCAGTAAGCTCTGAAGCCATGAGAAGTACATCAGGATAACGCATCAGATAGAAATCCTCAAAGTGGTCACCCTGGAATTTATTCTCAAGCGAGCTTGATGAATAGCCAGGAGCTTTAGTCCACCAAGGCTCATCGATAGGCAAAACATCCAGTGTTACTCCACACCATTTCTTAACTGCATAACCAGACTCCTCACAGTCATCCTTCACATAAGAATAGTTAGCAAGTTCATTGTTACAGTCAATCAGAGATGCCTTCTTACGAATGTCTGTATATGGATTGTTTGGATCAGCATTCTCAGCAAGAGTCCAATCATCCCAGATGTTACATGAAGGAGTACCCTGACCCCAACCCTGCATGAATGGATATGTTGCATCCTGCTTACCGTTGTCACCGTTTACACGAAGTCCCCAGAATACTGAGAGGTAGTTACAGTACATACGAGCTGATGAGTATGGGCCACCGTTTTCGTTAGCGCCATTAATACCCCATCTAGAAGCATTCAAGAACTGAATCTGGAACATCTCCTCTGTATTGCCGTTACCCATGCCAGGCATATCGAAACAATTCTCACGCTTCATGTCTGCAATGAACTCATATGCATGACCCTTACCGTCGTGAGCCTCATCCCAAAGCAGACTGTTAGAGTACTGCCAGAGTGAACGATAGTCATCACAAAGCTTATAACCACCGTTGTCAATTACATCCTTAAGGTATTTGACTACGTTTTCCTTAGCCATTGTGCCGCCTTCACAACCTTCCTGCTTAACAAGTTCAAGAGATGCATCACCTGTTGACAGATCCTTGACATTCTTATAGAAACCTGCCCAGAACATGTATGCACGACCGATGAAGCCTTCTGCTACATATTTGTTTGCATGACCGTCACCAGCGTATGCCTTGTTGCCCATGAGATTTGATCCTGATACGAAGTCAGAGAGAATCTGTGGATAGATCTTCTCCTCTGCACTAACCTGTGTCTCCATCTCGGAAGTGATAGTGGTAGAGGTAATCAATGGCACATCTCCATAGAGCTGTGTGAGCCAGAGAGTATAGAGACCACGCATGAAGTAAGCCTCACCAAGGAGCTGGTTACGCTTCTTTGTATCCTTCCATGTGAAGTTGTCAATAGTCTCAATCTGGTTGTTGGCACGAGAGATACCGCCAAAGAGGAGCGTATATACCTGCTCATACTGGTTAGAATTCATCTGAACGAGATAGTGGAGTGACTTTACCTTATCGTCCTGAAGACCACCACTGCCGTAGCAGTTGTCAGACATGATTTCCCACCAGTAGAATGGGTTCTGGCTATCGGCATCGCCACCTCCCATGGTATTCATGATACTATAGGTAGCAGCATTCAATGCTTCCACATCAGCAGGCTTACCAGGGAATGTAGCCTGAGTCATTGAGGTAACACGTGGATCAGTGTCCAGCATGTCATCACAAGACGTAAACATAGTTGCAGCTGACAAAACAGCAAGTGCTGAAATAATATATTTTTTCATAACTTATTTCCTAAATTAGAATTTAATGCTTGCACCAAGAGTGAATGTGCGTGAAGAAGGATAGAGACCAAGGTCAATACCTGAAGCCCAACCGTCAGCACCACCAGCAGAACCAACTTCTGGGTCAAGACCTGTGTAGCCTGTGAATGTATAGAGGTTTGTTACCTGAGCATAGAGACGGAGCTGCTGGAATGGACATGTCTTCCAGATATTCTTGAAGTCGTAACCAAGAGTTACAGCCTTGATCTTGAAGTAGTCAGCATCCTCCATGTAACGGGTAGAAACATATGTAGTATTAGTGTGACCAGTAGCAGAGATACGTGGCTGAGTATTTGATGTACCCTCACCATGCCAACGATCAAGGATTGTTGTGTCATAGTTGTGCATCCAGCTGTCGCCGAATGAACGATATGAACGCATTACCTGCATACCGAATGCACCAGCACCGTTGATAGAGAAGTCGAAGCCCTTGTATGAGCAACCAAGGTTGATACCGAGGGTTACGTCTGGGTTAGGATTACCAATCTCATGACGGTCACAGTTTTCGCCTTCTGCGTATGTGATTACACCGTCACCGTTATAGTCGTCCCAGATACAGTCACCAGGCTGTGCGCCATCCCATGTAGGCTTAGAAAGCTCAGGATGCTTCTTGAGTGACTCTGCGTTAGCTGCATCAATCTGAGCCTGATTCTGCCAGATACCGCTGTAAGACATGCCATAGAAGTAACCTATTGGCTTGCCCTTTTCTGCACGATATACATACTCTGTACTCTGTGAGAGAACAGAAGGTGTACCGTTGATGTAGCCGTTCTCGTTAGCGATACGTGTTACCTCATTCTTGTTGGTTGAGAAATTAACGCTTGCGTTATAAGAGAAGTCGCTACCAATCTTGTCGTTCCAGCTGAATGCAAGTTCAACACCAGTATTCTCTACGTCACCACCATTGATGAATGCAGGGTTTGTACCGAGGTGAGAATAACGTGGACCTACGATGAGCCAGTCCTTTGTTGTCTTCTTATACCAGTCGAAGTTTACACCGAGACGGCTGTTGAGGAAACGTGCGTCAAAACCGAGGTCAATCTGCTCTGAAGTCTCCCATGTGAGGTCTGGGTTTGGTACGATGTCAGCGTAAGCACCAACGTGTGGTGTGCCACTTGTAGAAGCGCTCATGCTTGAATCGAACTTATAACCACTATCATTTGAGGCACCTGACTGTGCGATAGTTGCAAGGTACTGGTACTTAGAGATACGGTTGTTACCGTTCTGACCCCAAGATGCACGTATCTTCAAGAAGTCCATCCAGTCCTTTGTGCTCTCCATCCAGTTCTCGTTGCTTATTACCCAACCAGCAGATACTGATGGGAATGTACCCCAACGCTTGCCCTTGTTGAATACACTTGAACCGTCAGTACGGAGAATTACTGTTGCCATATAGGTCTCCTTGTAGTCCCAGTTCAAACGAGCGAAGTAAGAAGCAAGATATTCTTCGTCATTTGGATTACCTGTCAGAGTAGCATCAGTTGCACTTGTAAGCTTGATATTCGAAAGATAAGCTGACTCCCATCCTCTGAGGGTTGCAAGCTGCTCGCCATCTGCTACCTTGTTAGAACCACCTACGTTTGTGCTCCAAGCTGTGCTCTGGAAAGACTGACCAACCAATGCACTGATCTTGTGTTCTGAGAAAACTGGAAGATCGTATGTGATGGTATTCTCGATAGACCAATTTGAGTTCAACCATGCGCTCTGGTTAACGCTGTATGAGCTTACTGTACCAGCACCTGATGATGGTGAACGTGGAAGACCAAAGTTACGATATGAACCAGAACCCCAAGAGTAGTTGAACTGTGTACGCCACTTCAGACCCTTGATTGGCTGAACTGTAAGGAATGCTGTTGCTCTTGCGTTTATGCTGCGGCTCTCAGCAAGTGAGTTGAAGCCGCCCTTTGTAAGACCTTCCCATGGGTTGCTGAACCAATAGTCATTCCAACCTGCGCCATTATTAACGAAGTTGTAAGTCTGATTGTTGCCACTGTATGCATACTGTGGTACGAGTGGAGAAGTCTGGAGAAGGCTGTGGATGTAGCTCCAGTACATACCGTCCTCAGCGAGGTCATGGCTCTTGTTGTAGCCGAGAGAGAAGTTCTCACCCAAAGTGATTACGTCGAAGCCCTTACCCTTGAGGATTACGTGATCGCTGTTGAGGCGTACAGTGTGACGGTTGTAGTAAGATGCCATATCACCACCCATGATACCTTCATTACCTGTATAGGTGTAAGACATAGCGAACTTAGAACGGTCAGAACCACCGGTCATTGTTACAGAGTGATTCTGCTGCTCAGCATTCTTGTTCATGAATGCTCCCCACCAGTCTGTACCAGACCAACCATTCTGTACTCGTGAAAGTACGTCAGCAGGAACATACGATGTAAAGTCGAGCTTAGAACCAGAAGTATTGAATGAATACTCGTTCATGATGGTCATGTACTGCTGTGCATTGAGGAGCTGAGGGCGCTTGTAGCTGTTAGACCAACCCACAGAACCGTTATAGGTAATCTCTACCTTTCCTTCCTTACCCTGCTTTGTAGTAACGAGGATGACACCGTTTGCAGCACGTGAACCGTAGATGGCTGCAGAAGCAGCATCCTTGAGCACGTCGATGCTCTCGATATCGTTAGGGTTGATGTCGTCAAGGTTACCACCTGCTACACCGTCGATTACATAAAGAGGTGCAGAGTCACCGATGGTACCGATACCACGGATGTAAACCTTGAAGCCCTTACCTGGCTGTGAAGAAGACTGTGTGATCTGTACACCTGGTGTTGACGAAGCCATAGCACCAAGTGCATTGGTAGTATTGAGCTTTGCAATCTCGTCACCCTTTACCTGTACGGTAGCACCTGTAACGAGCTTTTTCTTCTGAGTACCATAACCTACTACAACAACGTCGTTAAGGTTTGTGTTGTCCTCCTCAAGAACAACATTGAGTGAAGGTTCGTCGCCATGGATACGTACTGTCTTAGTAACGTAACCAACATAGCTGAAACTGAGTGTCGAACCCTTTGGAGCTTTGATTTCGAAGCGTCCGTCGGAATCGGTAACAGTACCGGTCTTCGAGCCTTCCAACTTAATGGTAGCGCCTATAACCGCATCTCCATACTGATCCTTTACAACACCCGAGATCTCCTGAGCCTTGGCGCAGATTGCCACGAAGCAGAGGAAGGAAAGGAGGAGGAATGACCTACACCATTTTCCCATTGTTTCTAGTTTTTGCATTGTTTAAATGGATTAAAAGTTAATAGAATAAATTATATTGTTTTTGGTTATTACACAAAATGCACATAGAAATCAGATGCAAATTTACACCCTTTACTTTATTTTACCAAATTTTTACTCAAAAAACAATAATAATGTTACAAAATTTGTGAAAAATGATACGAATTAAGGATATTTTCACTATAAAATGGTACAAAAAAGAAGGTTTCCTTGCATCTGTTAACAATTAACAGTTAACAGTCAACTGTGATGCCGGAACGATTTCAGAAAGAAAATTGAACAAAATATAAACAAGATTTATTCGAGGCTTGATAATAATGAAAGAAACAAATGCGCGCAAATACGCATAAATTCTTTTCACAAATTAAGATAATATATATGTGAGTTAATTTATGCGCATTTGCGCGTATTTGTTTCTATAAGCAGTACCGCCAACAGTTAACTTTAACTGTTAGCTTAACTAACGGATGTCAATCACAGGGATGTTATCCTTGTCGTTGTAGTAAAGGTTCTCGCCAGCCATACCCCAGATGAAGGTGTAGTAGTAAGTACCTGCAGCAGCGTGCATAGACCATTCTGGTGACATGATAGCCTGCTCGTTGTGGAGCCATACGTTACGAGACTCCTGTGGCTGACCCATCACGTGAGAGATAGTCTGCTCCTGTGGGAGGTTGAAGTAATAGTAAGCCTCAATACGGCGACCGTGTGTGTGAGGTGGCATGGTGTTCCATACTGCACCCGGGTTGAGCTGGGTGAGGCCGAGCTGGAGCTGGCATGGTCCCTCCTCAAGTACATCGTTGACGATGAGCTTATATACGGTACGGTTGTTAGCCTCTTCTGTGGTGCCTACAGGTCCCCATACAGCAGCCTTGAGCGAACCCTTACGACCGTCGAGGGTGATCCACTGGGTCTTGTAGTGCTGATGAGCTGTTGCTGAGTTGAGATAGAACTTTGCAGGATTCTTTGGATCCACAGACTTGAATTCCACAGACTTGTTGACATCGATAGAGTTACCCTTCTTGTCCTTGCCCTGATGACCGCGACCTACATAGAGAGCCTCCTTTGGTGATAGAGCATACTCCTTGCCGTCAACGATAACGACACCGTTGCCCTGACCACAGTTTACGATACCTATCTCACGGTTGTAGAGGAAGTACTTCTCTGTGATAGTCTTGTCAACGTCGAGACCGAGCTCCCAGAAGTTCTCCAGCTTCAGAGTCTGGTTTACTGGCATGGCGCCGCCAAAGATGAAACGGTCATAGTGTGAGTATGTAAGGAGGATAGAGTCTGCCTCCATAACCTTCTCCATCACGAAACGTGAACGGAGTGTCTTGGTATCATACCCCTTGACATCAGCTGGATGACAAGCTGTCTGGAACTTCACATGCTGACGGCCTACATAGCGGTCAGCCTCCTGCGCATTGGCAGTGAGTGCACTTACAGCAAGTGCTGCAATAGCAATAATTTTCTTCATTATTTTTTTATATTTTATTTGCGATATATTGCGCCAACGATTCCCCCTAGGGGGCTAGGGGGCTTCGTTAGGGGGCTTTACTTCTTATTGATGCGTACTCTGTTCCATGCTACGAGACCTACTGTCAGAACAGTCAGTATGCCAGCGCCGATGTATGAGATGTACTTGATGCAAGAGTATATGAGGAATGCGATAGGTGATGATGCAAAGTCAAGCGCACCAGCCTGGAATCCTTCTGGCACCTGCACAGCCTTGTCGTCTGGATGGGCAGTAGCCACATCATGAGCAGCCATGGTGAAGTCGCCTGCCATCATGGTAACGAAGTACAGTCCGATAGCTACTACCACGAGACCTACGATGAATGAGCGGAGCACGTTACCGTTAGTATAAGGCAGTACCATCACGAATACATAGAACATACCTGCGAGTGATGCCAGTGGCAGGAACTGGTTGCCTGGGAGGGCAACAGCGAGCACGAGTGTCACAGGGATAAGGAGCAGTGATACTACGAGAGTGGTAGGATGTCCGATAACGAGTGCTGGCGACATACCGATATAGAGTTCCTTGTCCTCACCAAACTTCTTGGCGATGAGTTCGCGTGTAGCCTCGGAGATTGGCTTCAGGCCCTCGATGAAGAGTGAGGTGATACGTGGGATGAGTTCCATTACGGCACCCATCTTGATGCCGAGTCCGAGTGTGGTAGGAATCTTATCCACGAGTTCCTGAGAGTCCTTGCAAGCCAGACAACCGATGATGATGCCGATGATGACACCGAGGAAGAGTGGCTCGCCGAAGAGACCGAACTTCTTCTTCATGCCCTCTGAGTCAATGTTTACCTTGTTGATGCCAGGGATGAAGTCAAGCACCTTGTTGATGACAACAGCAAATGGCATGAAACCCTGACAGAATGGCTGTGGGATAGAGATACCCTCCATACCAGGATAGAAAGACTGGAACTTCTTAGCTGTCACGTCTGCCAGCACAAGAGTGATGATGTAGCAGATGATGGCAGCGAAGAATCCCCATGCCACCGAACCGGTCATGAAGTAGATTACGGCTCCGATGAATGCGAAGTGCCAGTAGTTCCACAGATCGATGTTTACGGTACGTGTGCATCCAAGGAGGAGCAGCACGAGGTTGACACCGAGGCACACAGGGATGATGAATGATCCCACGAGAGTGTTGTAAGCCACTGAAGCAGCAGCAGGCCATCCCATGTCGAATACCTGGAGTTCAAGACCATAGATGGTCACTACATCCTGCAGTGCAGGACCGAGGGCAGAGGTGAGCAGACCGGTGATGACACCGAGGCCTACGAAACCTACACCTACGTAGAGTCCGCTCTTGAGAGCTTTAGAGAAATTGATACCGATGCACACACCGAGTATGGTGAAGATGATAGGCATCATGACAGCGGCGCCAAGGCCGATGATGTATGAAAATACAGCTTCCACGTTTTGTTTGTTGATTAGTTTATATTAATAATGTTAGCTTACTCCTGTATGTCTCCCTCGCCGATAGTCCAGTCATCATCTTCGAGTCCCGGTACTTTCTCTGTAGGATCCTCTTCTACCTTTCCGGACACTCCCATGAAGTGTTCGACAAGTTCTGTAATTATTATGTCAGGTGAGATATATTCCTTTTTCATTGTATCTATGCATTTATGTTTAAGTTCTGGATAAAAGCCATGAACTAAAAACTATGAACTATGAACTATGAACTATGAACTTATTTGACGTTCTTCCTGTTACGTCCTACCACGATGCCGCGGTAGTTCTTGGTTGCCTTGCTGCCACCAGTAGTGTACTGCTTGTCGTCTGTATCAGGAGCGTCATCCTCATCAGAGAATATCAGTCTTCCGATGCCGGTAGCCTCGTCCTCATCCAGCTCAATGCTGATAACGGAGAGGCTCTGCATCTCTGCAGGCAACTGCAGGTAAGCCTTGTTGAGCCATACCTTCACACCTGGGTCATAGCGGTAGAATGCTGTGATACCGTTCTTGGTACTGAGACCGAAGCAACCGCTGTGAGCCTTCTCGTCACCGGCATGGAGGAGGTTTACTCCTGCACGGGTATTGATCTGTGGGTCGCTCGATGTCAGTACGTATGTGGTCTTAGGCTTACCCTTGATGAGTATGCCCTCGCCAGGATACATCACCGTAGTGCTGGTGTACCAGAGAGCCTTGTCATCCTTTGCCTTGATGATGTAAGTCTTAAATTCACCTGCCGGAGTCTTGGTTCCGTCTTCGTATGCTATGTCCGTGAGGTCAAAGTTGAAGTGCAGGTCACCGAACGTAGCATATCCGTTGGCATTTGTAGTGACAGCGAATGTATGAGGGAACCTAGCCGTCACCTTGATATTGTCGAATATCAGCTGTCCTGCATATCGGTCAGTGTTATACACAATCTGCTTTACAAAGTTGCGTGATGACAGCGAGATAATCTTCTCCGCCTCGCCGTTTATCTGAAAGACGGTCTTTCCGTCAGATGTCGATCTGATGGTAACATGGTTATATACGAGTGGTTCTGTCTCTGTCGTAAAATATACGCCCTTCGTCACGCCGTATGTTGTCACTTCCTGACTTGATATAATTACCTGACCTACTTCTGCCTGATTACCAGCCTTGAATTCCATCAACACCTTGCCCGTATTATCCTTCAACTGGAAATTACCGGCACGTGTAGTGCCAGCACTACCGCTGATGGATGTCTGTGCGAAGTCAAAGTCGAGCTGGTACTCCTGTGTATGCTCCAAGTCATAGAAATCAGGGAATGTATATGTGGCTGTGGTACCATTATTAGAGGTAGAGAGTTTATTCCTCAGCCAAAGTACATTGTTGCCACCCGTTGTCTGGTATTTTTCTGCACCGAGTCTTCCGGTCTGAGCTATGTACCATTCATTCTCCCATCCATCGCCTTCGAAGTCCTGCTCATAGAGTGTGAAGACAGGGTTGATGACGGTCTTGCTATACTTGTCGTTATCAATGGCGATGTGGCTGTTCTCCACTGTAAAGCGAGCGCGTACAACGTCGGCATTGATATTCCTGGCTATGAGTTTGTCGGTACGTGTGTGTGTGCCATCGAGCGAAGTGACGGTAGAATAGTATGTAGCCACGTGGTTATCAAACTCTATATCGACTGTCACCCATGCACCGTTCATGAAGGCAGACATATCCTCATCGTTCCAGTTACTGTTATACTCATGGAGCCAGTAAGCAGGGAGGTAACCGCCGTTGGAGTCGAATGTAGGTCCCCAGACATGGTCGTTGGCGCTGATAGCAAAGAACTCCTGTGCACCTGTAGAATTACGATCGACATTGTTAGCCAGGATGAAGACACCATTCTCCCATGACTTGCCATTGCCGGTATTGTAGTTGCGGTACTCCAGGTGTATTTTCTCTCCGCTGTTTATCACATAGTCAGGAGAGAATGCGGTGTGGAAACCTGCATTGTTCTTCTCCGAACCTACCAGGGTAGCGTTGACAGGATGCTCCACCACATCCTGGTTAGTGAGGTCAGGTATCTCGCTACCTATGAAGAGGTAGTACGCACGAGTAGAGGCATTCCAGATGATAGCCTTCTTGGAACTGCTGTTTGCAGCATTACACTCCACGATGATATCCGACAAATCTCCTGACTTCACATTATTGATAGTACCCAGGAGATACTGCCCGTCAGCCAGCGGTGCTGATGATGTGAATCGGAATATAGGAGCATCGTATTGCGGGCCGTATGACCACACTCTCTTTCTCACGTTGATATTTCTGATATTCAGTTTATCACCATCAGCATTGCCTGTACCCTTGATGTCCATCTCCACGGCGGCACCCTCATTGAGGGTCAGGTCGTCTGTCTGCATCTGGCTTACGCCTGTATTGCCAGGGTATGGCACGTCAATGCTTGAATTGGTGATGAAGAGTCGCGAGCCATACTCCATCTTGATAGACTTATAGATAGGATTCGTTTCGCTGGCTGTAGCACCGAAATAGAGTTCGGTGAAACGGTTAGCCCAGATAGGGCTGGCCTGTATGCCACCGTATGATATGAGAGCACCGGCCCATACGTCCGTCTTGCCGTAGTAGCTGTGGTTGACGCTTGGCAGGTGAACAGCAGCATCACCCTGCTTACAGATGTTGGTCTGCTTGCTGAGGTCTGCGCCTACAAGGCGTATGCGGTCAAAGGTGTGCTTTGTCTCTTTATATACCACCTGGTCACCACCCTCTATGGTAGTATTAGCCACGAGGTATATCGTTGTAGGGTTGATACCCTCAGCTACGTTGACGGTGTATTCAGAACCGTTGCCGTCAGGTGTTACTATCACCTCCTTGGCATTGCAGGTCTTGTCTATGGTGCCGTTGTCAGATATTACGGTACGTCCCGCAAGAGTTCTTGCAGGAGGAGCCTGGGTGAAACCTTCCAGCTCGCCTACGAAGAAACTGGTATGTGGAGGCTGGTTGTAACCCTCTGTCTGCCATACCATAGCCTGGCGGTACTGATGGTCATACCACAGCGACTGCATACGATACTCCGTAGGAACTGTAGTGGTATATACACGGAGATATTTATTATCTGACGATCGCATTACGATTTCCTCACGCCAGTCACCGAAGATATCGCCAGTGGCACATGGATTCTTCTTTGTACCATTGATATTCGTTGTTTCGTAGTTGCCGTGACCGGTATCAAATATACGTGCGCCAAGCTTATCCACATACAGATAGCCCTCGCTTGCTCCAGGACCATTGATGGTCTCGTCGAGCAAGTCGCCGTCCCAGTATATGCGGAAGTTAAGTGCTATAGGGTTAGGAGTCTTGGAATTATTCCAGTCATTGGTCCATCCGCTGATGTATGTAGGGTTATATGGGTCTGGCTGCACATAACTGAGAGGCACGAGACCGGAAGAGGTGGAAGCACCGATACCGCCTGGGTATTCATTGCTGAAATTTCCTGCCATGGCGCGACCGTCATCATCGCCTGCTGTAGTGCGCGAATAGATCTCACACGTAGAGGCATTGCGGAAGTTGTTGCCTGGGTGATCCTCGTTACATGCGAATGTCTCCAAGCCCTTGCGATATGGGTCCAGGTCGCCGGTGTGGATGGCGTCTCCATGTCCGAGGCTGGTAGATGACATGCCGTGAAGGCTCTTGTCGCTTTCATGCCAATCAAGGACCATCGAGCCATATACTATCTCATCGCGTCCGTCCTCATCCACATCGGCTATATTGAAGTTGTGGTTGCCCTGTCCGTACCATCCGGCATTGGTATTGCTATTCCATGTGTTGCCCACTTTGTAGAGTTTGTTTGTTGACTTGTTGACAGCATAGGTACAAGCCACGATCTTGGTATAGATACCACGTCCGAGGAAGATATACGGAGTCTTGCCGTCAAGGTAAGGAGCACCCATGAAGTACTTGCTTGAACGGTGACCATAGGAATCTCCCCAATCGGAGGCCTTGCCACGAGGAATTGGATAAATTATACAATCGTATGCCTTGCCGGTGCTGCCATCAATGTATATCAGCCACTCCTCACCCGAATTGGTGAAGGTCTGATTGGCACTATGCGTGATGCCGCCACGGATATTCTCACTGGCATTGCCTATCACTTGAGTGGTGCCATCATTGTGATGCAGCACCGTATTGGCAGTACCACGGTAGAGCACCTCGCACTTGCCGTCCTCGTTCCAGTCGAATGCCACGGCATCCCACTGTTCGTCAGCACCATAACACGTATTTGGTCCGCAGTCTATCCACCACAGACGTCCGTAGTTGATAGATGATGCGTAGCACTCGATATGCGCATACATCGTATAGTTGTTTGTAGGGAAGAGATTGTCCTGATCCGTCTGATTCTTACGCTTGACGATGAAGTCAATCTTACCATCACCATCCACATCACCGAGTGAGACATCATTGATGGTGTAGTTGGCCATACTTCCAGCCGGATCGCTAAATTTCCACACGGTCACACCATTATTTGCCTGCACATTAGCCATCGGTATCTCAAGATAACCTTTCTGCCATACAGTGACACTCTGCACACCGTATGCGTCCTCGGTAGCCATAGTCTTCTCTATGCCTCCGACGACAGGTTTTACGGAATAGGTGTTGCTGGTACTACCATTCTTATGTACATAGTTGGAGGTCTCCAGATTGGATGCTATCTTGGTACCATTACAGTAAAGGTTATACTTCACGCCGTAGTATTCGTCAGACTGTACGCGCCAGCTGACGAAGACGTCGCTACCGGACTTTACTGCCACGAGACCTCGGTCCAGGAGGTCCGTCTTTATCTGTGCATCGACGGGAGTGACATTCGCCGTCATCAGAGCTGTCGCAGTAAACAGCAATGACGTCATGTGTTGTTTAATAGTAGTCTTCATAGGTATGTGTAGGTGTTTGGTCCCTAAATGGGGCGAGTATTTTTATGCGTAGTAAAATCCCCCCCCTTAGGGGGGTCAGGAGGCGTGGACTAAGAGTCCCCCTTAGGGGGATCAGGGGGCTTCTATCTCGATCTTCACAGGACGGTCAAGTTCCTTCTTCCAGTCCTTGAGATAGTCGAACCACTCGTCCTTGCCTTTGAATCCGAAGGTCTCTATGTCGCATGTGGCGGTAAACCAATAGCGAACATAGTCCGTATCGGTAGCGAGTACCTGTACGTATGCCTGGTCAGGGAGACGCTCCTTGCCGTTGGTGAAGTGCGAGTCGCTCTTGTAGTATTCCTTTGGTGTGTATATGCCAAGACCCACGGTGATGGTGTCATACACGCTTGGGTTGTTGCCGGCGCATGCCCTACCCCAGTCACCACGGAGTCCTGCCTTGTCGCTAAATTCCTCCGAACCTTCCACGATATCCACGATACCGGTAGAGAGAGGTATGTCTGCCACGGTGCGTGAAAACTGTGCCTGTACCTCTACGTCACGGTGACCTTTATATAGTATGTAGCGTGTGCGTATGTCAACAGGCTTGCATCCCTCGTATGGCTGCCATGCCTTGTTGGTGATGTCGAGGATGGTGCGTACCGGACCTTCGCAGACTACGGTCTGTGTGCGGTTTCTTACGTTCTCAAACATCACCGCTTTCTCGCCGTTCCATCCGTGCAAGGCACCGCAACCGTATGTCGAACCGGTATAGAGTACGTCTTCGCCGTAGCCCTTGTCGCGCTGTTCCTGTGTGGTATAGAATGCCGTCTCTGACACATCCATCTTATAGTTGCGGTGTCCGTAGTAGTCCAGTGACTGACGGTGATCGCAATATACGCGGAATCCCACCATATCATTCTCCATTACGGCTCCGTGAGGGTAAATATAGTTGTAAGGATTGGTCTCCTTAGGGAATGTCACGGATGTAATCTTCTGATGCTTCTGCTTCTTAGGGTCATTCTGGCGGTCACGTATGCCGAGGTAGCCGTATGTACCGGCCTCATATTGCTGCTGCGTGCCTTCGTCTGACATGACGACCCGGAAGGTCATCTTCGCTTTCTTCTCCATATCTGTCAGGAAGGATAGTTCTTCGAATATGCCGTCATCGTTGAGGTCATCCAACTGGCATGGTATCTCCTTATCGCCAAGCCATACCTTCGCAGATACTATGTCAGGGCTGACAGGTATTACTACAGGCACTGCCTTACGGGCGCCTGATGGATTGGTGAGGTTCACCTGAATGGATTTGTCGAATGCCATACTGTTGGCAGATATGCCGATGGCGGTAAAGAGTGTCAGTAAGTATTTCATAATAAAGAGAGACCCTGCCCTCCCCGACCCTCCCCAAGGGAGGAAGATTTTAGTATGGGAATGCGGGCGGTTTGTATTAATTTCTAATTTCTAATTCCTAACTCCTTCAGCGGCTGCATCACGAAGTCCCTCTGTTCCATCAGCGGATGCGGGATGGTCAGTTCGGGCGTCTGCATCGTGATGTCATCATAGAGCAGGATGTCAATGTCTATGATCCTGTCATGATACACCCCGTCAGTGGATTTGTGCGTCCGGCCCATTATGCGCTCCTGTTCCTGCGTGGCAGCGAGCAGTTGCAGTGGGGATAGTGATGTCTCAACCTCGATCACGGTGTTGATGAAGGCATTGTCTGATTCAAAGCCCCATGGTTCGCTGTGGTACATGGCAGACCGTTTGGTGATGCTGCCTATATGTGTCTCTATGAGACGGTATGCCTCCAGGATGTTGGCCTCCTTGTCTCCAAGATTGGTGCCTAATCCTAAGTAGGCTCTGTGCTTCTCTTCGCTCATACTGACTATTCGTAGTTGAGGAAGCAAATGAGAACAAATAACAGTGTGATGAATATCGTAACGATGAGTACGATACCCTCCTTCATCGTCAGTTGTCCGTTTCTGGCACCGTGTACCAGTCTGTAACCATCCCTGTCCATATTGGAATGACGTCTGTGATGGTGATGATGGTGATGATGATGGTGGTGATGACTGCCATGCTCATGACCGCCACTCTGCACGTGGCTGTCACCGTTCACAAGGGTCTCACTCTGTTCGTCACAGGATCGTTGCATCGTCTGCTGCTCTTCCAATCCTTTTTCTTTCGTATCTTCCATCGTGGTTAGTAATGTTAATTCAAGTTTCGTAAGTTTATAACTTGTTTAGTATGTGGCTGTTCGCTTGCATTTGTTTCACGCAAAGGCGCAAAGTTCGCAAAGGGCTACGGCCTGCAAAGGCCAGGCCTACGCGCCACAGTTTGCTATAACAAAAATATTTAAACAATCCCTCGCAGTGCGTAGGCCTGTCCTTTGCAGGCCGTAGCCCTTTGCGGACTTTGTGCCTTCGCGTGAGATGATAACTTGCGAAAGATGAATAATGTTAATATAGTCTAGCTAATGTGTACAGCAGTAATGCCGACTAGTCGTTGACTATCAGCATCACGTCTCCGAAGCAACCAAACTGGTAACCTGCCTTGACAGCCTGTTTGTAGGCATCCATCACAACATCAAAACCGCCGAATGCGCATGTTGACATGAGCATGGTAGAGACTGGTTCGTAGAGGTTGATGAGGAGGCTGTCTGCCAGACCGAAGTCGTATGGAGGGAAGATGAACTTGTTAGTCCATCCGCTGTATGGCTTGAGGAAACCGTCCGTGCCTACGCTGCTCTCCGTTGCCTTGAGCACGCTGGCACCGATGGCGCATACGCGGTGACCGGCCTTCTTGGTCTCATTGACCAGGTCGCAGGTCTCCTGATTGATGTGCATCTCCTCAGAGTCCATCTTGTGCTTGGAGAGGTCTTCTACCTCGATAGGGTTGAAGTTGCCCAGACCGGTATGTATGGTGACGAAGGCAGGGTTGATGCCGTTTATCTCCAGACGCTTCATCATCTGACGTGTGAAGTGGAGTCCGGTAGATGGTGCGGTGACAGCACCCTCATGCTCTGCGAAGATACACTGGAAATCTTCGAGATCCTCCTCTGTCACAGGCCTGTCCTTGCCATCCTTGCCCTTGTGGTCTATGATATACTTAGGCAGCGGTGCCTGACCCAGAGCGTAGAGCTGCTTCTTGAACTCCTCATGTGGGCAGTCGTAGAGGAAACGCAGTGTGCGTCCGCGGGAGGTGGTGTTGTCTATGACCTCTGCCACGAGCGAACTGTCATCGTTGAAGAAGAGCTTGTTGCCGATACGTATCTTACGTGCAGGTTCTACGAGTACGTCCCACAGGCGCATCTCCTGATTGAGTTCGCGCAGCAGGAATACCTCTATCTGTGCGTCGGTCTTCTCCTTGGTACCGTAGAGACGGGCTGGGATGACTTTCGTATTGTTGAATATGAAGGTATCGCCCTCGTCAAAGTAATTGAAGATGTCAGGAAGTGTAAGAAACTGCTTCTTGCCGTCTTCTCCCTTGATAAGTTTTCCTTTCTTATCAGTCTTATACAGGCTTACTGTCTGTGACTTCTTGTGCACTACCACCATGCGGCACTCGTCAGGACGCTTGATGCGGAAGGTTGTCTCCTCGCCTTTATCGTTCACGACGGTGCGTTCGATGTGATTAGGATACAATGCCACCTGTGATGGTGGAAGGGTGAAATCAAACTGTGAGAGCTTCATATTCTGTATTGTTGTTTTGTTGTTTTGTCGTTTGTTGTTTTGTTGTCTGGTGGTCTGGCTGTTTGGTTGTTACTGTTGTTGGTCGTTTTGTATGTAACCTACAAAACCATTAACCAAACCACTAAACCACCAAACCACTAATGGCTATTGCTGCTGAGCCATGCTGGGAAGTCATCCAGCGTGATGCAGTCTTCTATGCGGACATCGCCCAGACGTGTGCGGCATAGCTGGGTGAGGTATGCGCCGGAACCGATAGCCTTGCCGATGTCCCTGGCCAGCGAACGGATATATGTGCCCTTGCCGCATGCCACGCGTATCTGTGCCTGCTTCTTCTCGGCATCAAACCATAGCAGTTCTATCTCATCTACATGCACTGGCTTGGCTGGTATCTC
Source organism: Prevotella sp. (assembly GCA_045617365.1). Lineage (GTDB taxonomy): Bacteria > Bacteroidota > Bacteroidia > Bacteroidales > Bacteroidaceae > Prevotella. The sequence goes on from JAZLIN010000156.1 coordinate 53,354, forward strand.
CTTCTCCGCCTCTTCTATCAGCACGCTGTCTGCGGCTTCCTTGTTGGCATTGCTGTACGTATGCTCGCTCTTCTCTTTCTCTGCCGACGGGTCTATCTTCCTCGCAAGGTCGTATGCCCTCTTGCCGTTGACATGTACGGCGCTATATACCGGCGGCACCTGCATGATGTCTCCCTCAAACTGTCTCAGCGTCTCCAGCAGCAGTTCTTCGGTGATATGCTCGGCTGGGTACTCCTGGTTGACTGGGTGCTCCATGTCATAGCTGGCGGTGGTGGCACCAAACTGCAGTGTGGCGGTGTATTCCTTGGAGTCATACTGCAGGGTCGGTATCATCTTCGTGCACTTGCCTGTGCAGAGTATGAGCACTCCCGTGGCGAGAGGATCCAGCGTACCGGCGTGACCGGTCTTGACGCGCTTTACACCCATCGCCTTCGAGATGCGTGTGCGCACGAATGCCAGCGCTCCGAAACTGGACATGCCGTAGGGCTTGTTGATGTGGAGTATCTCGCCTTTAACGAAGTCCATAGACTATAGCTATTATGCCGATCACGACACAGTAGTATGCGAAGTATATCAGCTTACCTTTCTTTACTATGTTGACCATCCACTGGCAGGCTGCGCATCCGCTGACGAAGGCGGCGATGAAACCTACCGCAAGGGCTGACATGCTGATGTCGCCTGCTACGGCCTCGGTGCCATGCTTTATGGCTTTCATCACGTCGAGCAGTGCCTCACCCATGATAGGCGGTATCACCATGAGGAATGAGAACTGTGCCAGCTTTGCCTTGTCATTGCCCAGCAGCAGACCGGTGGCGATGGTGGAACCGCTGCGGCTGAGTCCCGGCAGTACGGCTATGGCCTGTGCCAGACCTATGATGAAGGCGTCCTTCATGCCTATCTCTGCCTTCTGCTCTGGCTTGTAGTAATATGAGAATGCCAGCAGCGATGCGGTCACGAGCAGGCAGCAGCCCACTATCAGCAGGCCTGAGCCGAAGATTTCCTCTATCTTGTCCTTGAAGAATACGCCGACGATGCCTACCGGTATCATTGACACGAGGATGTTGACTGCATAGCGCATCTCATCGTTCCACTTCAGTTTAAGTATGCCTGCCACGAGCCATACCACTTCCTTCCACAGTATCACGAGTGTGGCCAGCACCGTTGCTACGTGTACGGCTACGTCGAATGTCAGGTTGTCCTCGCTTGTGATGCCGAGTATCTCCTGACCTATGGTGAGGTGTCCGCTGGAACTGACTGGCAGATACTCTGTCAATCCCTGCACCAGTCCGAGTATGAGTGCCTGTATCTCGTTCATTAATCCTGCTCCTCCTTGATGTTTTCTGCGTTATTGTCAGCGCTTGGCTTTCTGTACATGATGCCGAAGATGATGGATACGAATCCGAAGAGGCATACGATAGGTGCTATGCTGATGCGTGTAGCAGAGAATATCTCCTTGTCAAACGCAGTATTGTCTGATGAAGCGCCTGTCATCATGACGAAGCCGATGATTACGATAGCCATGCTGATGGCTATCAGGATAAAGTTTATTTTGCCAAAGGCGAAATTCTTGTTGTCCATATTTTTGATATTAAGAAGTTTTGTATTTAAGGAGTTAAAGAAGTCAAGGAGTTAAAGGAGTTATGGAATTAAGGAGTTAAAGGAGTTAAGGAGTTAAAGGAGTTCTTTGCAAGCAAAGCGGCAAGCCGAGCGAAGACATATGTCCTGTCCATCCTGATAATCCGCATCCCCATTTTTTATTCCCCCTTAGGGGGTTAGGGGGCTACACCTTATACAAATTCCTCGTCGGCATCTTCAGATACCTGTTAACCGAGAAATACACACAGATGGTGGAGATCAGCACACCGAGCAGGAGCACCGACACGGCGGTGATGGCAAGTACCTGCCATGTCACGACAGCCGTGATCTGCGGTTCGTAGTTGTACAGAGCATAGGCACCTACGGCGAGCACCGAATCTGCTATGATACCTGCCATGAGTCCCTCTGCTATGCCCGTCTTGATAAACGGCTTGCGTATGAATCCCCACGAGGCACCCACCAGTTTCATGGTGTTGATGGTGAAGCGGCGTGCGTAGATAGTCAGGCGCACCGTATTGTTGATAAGCGAGAACGACACGAATGTCAGCAGCACTGCCAGCACCAGCAGCACGAGGGAGATCTTGCGCAGGTTACTGTTGACGCTGTCCATAAGGTCTTTCTGGTAGCCCACCTCTTCCACATTCTTCTCCGAGCGCAATTCCTTGATGATCCATTTCAGGGAGTCGGCATTGGCGCAGTCAGCCTTGAGGTTGATCTCTGCGGATGGCGTGAAAGGGTTCATGCCCAGGAACTCCGACGGATCGGTGCCGAGCGCCTTGGTCTGTTCCTGCAGTGCCTGGTCGCGCGAGATATACTCCAGATGTGCCACGTATGGTTTCGACTGTAGCTTACGGCATATCACTGCCGCCTCATGGTTAGTGACGTTGTCGTCAAACATCACGGTGACGGTAAGATTTTCCTTCACCCATGCAGAAAGGTTCTGCGCGGTGAGTCCGGTAAATATTACCATGCCGAGCAGAATAAGTACGAGCGACGTGCTGATACATAGTGTAATTATCTGGATGCCACGTCCTTTATTTCTTTTCTTTTTTGTTTTATTTGACATAAGTGTACACTTATTGCAATTTCGGTACAAAATTACCAAAAATCTCCAACCTAACCAAGCAATTAACGTTTATTAACAACACTGATCACTACTCAGTTAACCACCTGGGGCCTTCCCACGAGCGAAACAAAGAATAACAATTATTATTTTAAACAACGAATTACACGAAAGACACGGATTTTTTTTCTTTTCCGTGAAATTCGTGAAATTCGTTGTTTAAAATGGTTCTACAAGATTTAGTGTGGATGCTCATTACTATTTATTGCATCAACATTTGATAACAGCCCTCACGGACAGCTCTTCTACGTAAGCACTGAAAAAGTCCTGAAGGGACGGCATAACATAGGCGGGCGGCGTAAGCCCCCGTTATTAAATGTCTCCCCCTTACTAGAGCGCTGTAAGTGCGACATAACTCATTTACAAACCGTTATAGGTTATGTCGCACCTTGGCTTTCCCTACTACGGCCGCCGACCTTTGGTTCGGCGCTTGAATATGGGGGGAGGAATCTCATTACATAGGGTTTACACCCTATGCTGTGTTATGTCGTCCCTTCAGGACTTTTTCAGTGCCCTCTCTACATATCGCTCCTTTGGAGCTTTTACCCACACTATTTCTTGTTGAACCAAAAATTTTACAAAGATATCATTATTTAAAATAAAATTTTTGGATAATCACTGGTAATTTTTGGTTTATATCATAGGGTGCTCCTATATAACAACATCGCGAGTTGTCTTTTAAAACAACGAATTTCACGGAAAAGAAAAAAAATCCGTGTCTTTCGTGTAATTCGTTGTTTAAAATAAAATTTGTTATTCTTTGTCTCGCTCGTGGGAAGGCCCCAGGTGGCTAACTGAGTAGTTGCCAGCACTGTGACTACAAGTAACGAGTTGACCTGTACAAACGAAAGAAATTAATCAGATTTTGTTTGTATTTTGTATAGGGGTTTCGCGAAAATTGAATGTTAAAGGGCCCCTTTAGCAATGTTAAAGGGCCCCTTTAGCAGTGTAGAAGGGCCCCTTTAGCAGTATTAAAGGGCCCCTTTAGCAATACTGGAGGTTTCTTGGCATAAATGTTTGGATGAAAAGTGACGGTGAAGTGCCGCTACATGTGTCACCATACATGCAGGAATAATGCAGGTGACACTTCGCCACTTTATGCGTTGTGGCTCAACAATAATTAATATTCATCCGCGTACACCACATAAAATTTCCGTGTATTCCGTGCTTTCCGCTGATAAAAAACGTAATGTGGGACGCTCCTCCTGCGAGGAAGCGTCCCACCACATTAGTTATAGGATTGATTATTTTGTAGTATTAATGTTAATAAGGTCGATCAGTTGTAATGTCGGCGTCGTGTTTTCTGAGTGCAAAGGTAATAAAATAAAGGGAATGACACGTATGTGCCATCCCCCTTTTTTTCTGTTTGATTGTTTTTTACCCCTTGTATGAGATAAAAATCCATACAGGTGAATCAATAATAACTATCGGTTACTTGATTTCTGCACCTGCAACGTTGTATAACTTATTGTCCTTGGCAATGACAATCTTGCTGCCCTGGACAAATTTTGCTGGAGATGCAACTGCTGCATCAGCACTTACTGAGTTGACTGATGTTGCTGTTACTGTTACCTCTGGACCGAAACCACCACGTGAGTTTGCGATACGTACTACGCTGCCCTCTGCAGGGATGGTGGTAGTGATAGCGCCGTTTACGAGGTATGTCTGACCCTTGGCAAGTTCTGTTACCTGCTGACAGGTTACGTCTGGTGCCCATGTGCCGTAGATGTTTGCCACGGTGTACTTGGCTGCCTCATCAGCTGAGAGTACTGTCTCGTACTCCTTGTCGCCAGAAGAGTGTGTGAACTTGATGACGTTAGATGCAGGAGTTGTAACAGTGCCGTTCGCATCCTTTGTACCGAACTCAGTGAACTTGTAAGCTGCTACGTTCATGCCACCAACGGTGAAGCGTGCTGCATTGAGCGAACCGTCAAGGATAGTGGTGCGGATGAACTGTGCCTTAGACTCACCACCCCATGAACGAGCGAAGGTGAAGTCCTTACACTGGCTCTCTACGGAGCAGTCAAGGAATACGTAACCCCATGTGCACTGTGCTGATGTGTAAGGTGCAGCGAGAACGTCAGAACCTGACTTGGAATCCTTGGCACGTGACTCGTTGACGAACTTACAACGGTTATATACTACATCACCGTCACCGCAGAGGTAGTCAACTGTACCGTGGATCTCTGAATCCTCCCAGTAGAAGTTGGATGCCTTGTTAGAATAGTATGTATCCTGGTAAGAGAGCATCTTCACGTTCTTGCAGATAGTGTTGGAACCCTTGTCCTGGAGACATACCGCACGACCGGCAGAACCTGTAGCGTAGTAGTCGAGCGCATTCTGGATGGTCAGATCCTGGAGATAGAGACCGTCAGAGGTGTTGAGCAATGTTGCTGTGGTACCAATACCCTCCTGCTCCTTTGGTGGGCAGTTGCGGATGATGGTACCCTCCATTGACTCACCGATGATAGATACGTTCTTGGCAGAGATAGTTGTGAGCACCTTCTCGCCGAAGTCGTATGTACCGTTAGGGAGGTAAACCTTGTCGCCATCCTGCAGTGCAGCGAGCACGAGCTGAAGACTAGCAGCATCGTTAGGAGCTATCTCATAGTAGCCGGCAGCGTTCTTTGCAGGGGTCTTCTCTACGTTATATACTGTTACGTTGTGGATGTAACCACCGTTGGTAAGAGTAATGTTGAGAGTTGTAGCAGGACCATTGTATGAAACAGAAGATACAGCACCATCAGATGCCTTCTCGATAGGAATATCGATAGCCTCGCCTACCTGGTTGCCCTCAGCGTCTGTAACGACGATGGTACCCTCGTTGCCATAGCAGCACTTGCCGAATGTGAGAACTGCGTTGCCAGCAACGTTTACGGAGATGCTCTGGTCAGCACCGAACTCGAAGCCATGCTGAGTGTCGTGGAACTTACCTGTAGAGCTGATGCACTCGTGATCCTCAATATAGAAAGCATTACTGTTGAGTGGGTATGTGAAGATAGAGCCTACCTTTGCCACCTCAACAGGAGTAGCCTTAGCATAGAGCTTGATGTTGTCCTGTACGATTGTACCCTCAGCAACCTTGAGCGCTGTGGCCTGGTCTGATGTGAACCAGCCGCGGAACTTCTTGCCTTCGCCGACTGTTACGTCTGCCTCGCCGTACTTGAATGCGAGTGCTGAACCGCCCTGGATCTCCTCAGAACCGATGAGTTTGCCGTTGGTGTTGTAGTACTCTACGTTAACCATTGGCAGAAGTTCACATGCCTCTGCGAAAAGGAAGTGGAGGTAGTCTCCGCCCTCGATAGTGAGAGTCTGTGCAGTCTCAGAATTGTATGTCCAGCTTACAGACTTGGTGTAAAGTCCGAAGGTATTGTCGCAGTCAGCAGACTTAACGTCAATTGTTGCGAGGACATTGCCCTCTGCATCCTTTACATTGATACCATTGTTATAGCGGCATCCACCGAATGTGAACGCTACAGGACCGTCAACAGGAACATTGATCTTCACATTTCCCTGATAGCCGTGCTGTGTACCATGGAATGAACCACCTATAACCTCTACGCCTTCTGGAAGACCTGCCTCAGGAGCTACAACAGTATAAGGTTCGCTGCGGAAGTCGATCTTGAAGTTCTTGAATGAACGTACTTCCTCTGTACCGCTGACCTCACCATTGATCTTGATGTTACCGATAGACATCTTCTTGTCGCTGGCAACATTTGAGATGTAGAAACGGAGTGTTACCTTGCGGCCTGCCTCTGCTGTGATGGTCTCCTGGTGTGTGAGAGGAGCAGTAGGGTTGGCATTGTTGTTACGACGGATCTGAGTCTTAGGATCGCTGTACTTTACGATCTCGCCCTCAACACCGTCAATAGTGTAGCTCCATGAGAAGTATGCACCGTCGGTACCTTCCTTTACAGCGTCAAACTCTACGCTTGTAGGCTTGAAGGTAAGACCCTTCTTCATGGTGATAGAGTATTCGATCATATCACCTGGTACGGTGCCAGGGTTGCCTGTCAGTGGCTGATATGTAACGTAAGGACCGGCAGCAACGTCGCCGAGTGTGTATGTAGCATTGGTGCTTGTGACATTGAGGTCTGTACCTACGCTTACCTTTGTGTCGAGCACTGCATCGGCTACTGCCTCTGATACTGCGCCGCGTGTCTCATTACCTACAGCCCATGTGATCTGTGCCTCTACGTTATCGTATGCAGCGCCGCCAGGTGTTGGTTCTGGCTCTGGCTGTACTGTTTCTGCGTCTATCCAGTAGATGTGGCAGCCGTTGGTATTGGTTACGGTTACGTCAACGACGTCGCCCTCGCCTGTCACTGTCCACTCCTGCTCTGTGTATGTAGTAGGAACGGCAGGGTTCTCGGCTACGTTGGTGAGTGTCACGCCACGTGGGTCAGCTGGCTTGTGTGACTCTACGCCCATCTTGATGGTAGAGCCTACCTTCACGTTCTTGATGGTGAAGTAAGCCATGTTCTTGCCACCGAGCCACAGATACTGTGGGCCTGCATACTCGCCGAGTGAGGTCGATGGGTAGTTGGTAGCGAGAGCGAGAGCACGGTCATTGGTGTTGGTGAACTCAAGACCCTGGAGTTCTGCGATCTCTGCACCGTTGGCTGTCAGGGTGCCGTGAGCTACCTGCCAGTAGCAGCCCTCTACGGTAGTACCGTTGTTCTTCTCGTCGTTGCTCCACTCTGTAGCTGCTGCGAGATTGGCAACTGTTGTAGCGCTCCACTTTGTGAAGTCCCATGTGTGAGATACTGGCATAGCCTCTACTGCTACGTAAGGACAATAGCCTGCACCTGTAATTGTCAGGGTTGTTGCCTTACCCTCGTAAACGGCTTCTGTGACGCTGGAGTGATCGTTCTTCCAGCATGCCTCGGCTGTTGTCACTGATGTCACGGTTCCCTCAGCTGTTGCAATCTGGGCATCGTGACCGCCATAGGTACAATTGCCGAGGACTACCTTTGTGTTGCCCTTGACTGGTACAGTGACTTTTACGTTCACCGAACCGTGATCGTTCCAGTACTTGCCGCTGATGGTAGCCACACTTGATGCGTCTGCAGCATCAACGCGTGACACGGCACCAGCCTCGTCAACAGCAACACCGAACGTAAACTCTGTTCCCTGGACTTGCTCTTCTGCGGTCAGCAGTGTTCCTGAAGCATTGTTCAGTATTACACTGAAGTCCTTGAAGTCAGCCCATGACATCACTGTTCCTGCTACGAGCAGCAACAGTGTCAGAAATGTTCTGAATGTTTTCTTCATTGTTTTTGTAAAAGAATTAGTTATTATTTGATGAGTGAAATTTCATGCAAAGTTAGCAAAAAAATACGTAACGACAAAACTTTTCCTTTTTTAAATACACTATTTGAAACAAAACCACCCATAATTGAGTCCCATAATCCCTAAGGGGAAAATAAAAGATGCCACGAAAACTTTCATTTCCGTGACATCCTTTATAAATAATGTATGTATTGTCCAGCATTCCCCCTTAGGGGGCCAGGGGGCTGGCCAGGGGGCTACTTAACCACCTTCTTTCCGTTGATGATGAAGATACCGTTAGAAGATGCGCGAGCTACCTTGACACCGGTGAGGGTGTAGCAGTCTGCTGCTTCATCTGCTGGAGCTGCCTCCACTACGTCTGCCGCTGTAGCATCGTCCTCATCCTCCTCAAATACGATCTTGAGGCTGGTAACGTCTGCATCAGAGAGTGGTACTGAGAGGTATGCCTTGCCTGCACGAATCCACTGCTCACCGTTAACCATGTAGAAACCAGGATTCTTACCCTCCAAATCTACACCGAGGTAGCAGTTGGTATAGATTCCTGTCTTCTCATAAATATGATCTTCCTCGAGCAAACCCACAAAGTAGTTTGTAGCAAAATCAGCTACTGGCTCTGAAGATACGGTTACTTCGTAAGTGTCGTTGTCGCCAGCGAGAAGAACGCCCTGATAAGCTGGAACCTTGGTTACGTTCTTCACCTTTACGGTGTTACCCTCTGCAGATATAGCGATGTATGCCTTGACTGGAGAACCGGTAAAGTCGAGATCCTTGTCTGAGCAGAGTGTAGCATAGCCAATCTCCTCGATAGAAACCTCTACGGTCTCTGGCAATGGTATCATATATGGTTCGCCGAAGCCACCGCGAGCGTTTGCAACACGTACTACGCTGCCTGGTGCAGGGATTTCGGTTGTAACCACGCCGTCAACGAGGTAGATATGACCATCGTCTATTGAATTTGCCTGAGCAGCGATAGTCTTTGGATCCCAACCGCTGAAGAAGTTATCGTAAGAGTATTCTTCTGCCTGCGCTTTAGTGAGAACAGACTCGAAGCTTGCTCCCAGTGAAGTGGTGAGCTTGTTGGAAGCTGGAGTGTTCTTACCGTTGCCTGAAAGGTCTGTGGTGTTGTACTCACCGAAGAAGCGTGGCTTCTTGTTCATGTCAGAAGTGCTGAAGCGAGTGTCAACAATCTTGCCGCTCTTGATTGTGGTGTTGAGATATACCACGTAGGCGTCTGCCCATGAGCGACCGAAGTTGAAGGTAGAGCACTCTGACTCAACAGAACAGTTGTTGAATACATACTTGCCTGTACCGTTGTAGGCTGTCATGGTGTCGTCACCTGTCTTCTTACCCGCCTCACGGCTCTTGTTGAGCAGTGTGATATTCTCAAAGAATGCGTTACCGCCACCGCAGATGTAATCTACGGTACCCTGGATGAGACCACCCTCGAAGTAGTAGTTGCCTGACTTAGAATAGTATGTGTCCTGGTAAGAGCGGAGTGCTACGTTCCTCAGGATGGTCTGGTTACCATTGTCCTGGAGTGCAGCAGCACGACCTGCTGCGCCTGCTGCATAGTAGTCAAGGTCGTTCTGAAGTGTGAGATCCTGCATGTACAGACCGGTAGAAGTGTTGTAGAAGAGGTCTGCCTTGCCGAGGCCTTCGCTCTTCACGTTAGGAGCATTCTTGATGATGGTGCCCTCCATTGACTCACCGATGATAGAGAGGTTCTTACCAGAGATGGTAGTACTTGTTGTCTCGCCAAGGTCGTATGTGCCGTCTGGCAGGAAGATTGTTGCTCCTGTCTCTGCATTTGCCGAGTTGAGAGCGAGGAGGAATGCTGCTGCATCACCTGCAGGTACGATGTACCAACCTGTAGCTGCGTCCTTCTCTACGAAGTTGTTCACATTATATACGGTCATCTTGTGGAGATAAGACTCTCCCTTTGTGAATTTGAATGTGAGCGTTGTAGCTGGGCCTTGGTAGTTGACTGTTGCGAGTGCACCGTCGGTTGCTGCCTTGCCTGAAGCGATAATGGCTACGGTTGTGCCTTCACTGTCTGTTACTCTGATGGCTGCTTCCTGAGAGTACTGGCAGAGTGAGAGTACCACCTGTGCATTGCCTGCTACGTCAACTGATACCTCGCCGCCTGTAGCTACTGCCCAACCATGCTGACCATCGTGGTAGTAACCGTCTGTGATGCTGATTGTCTCGTGATCTTCTGGATAGAAGATGTTGCTTGTGAGGTTGTATGTCTGTACAGAACCGTTTGATACTCTCTCGATAGGTGTTACCAGTGCTGTGATTGTGGTGTTGCCTGAGAGAACGTCTGCAGCCTTTGCCTTAACCTGTGATGCATATACCCAACCGCGGAATGCAGAACCTGCTGGTACTGTGATGTCCTTTGCTGAGTATGGTATCTCACCGAGCGCCTCACCCTCAAAGGTATCTACTGTGCCGATAACGTTGCCGTTCTGATCCTTATAGGTTACCTTGCATGGAGCTACCTCTGCAGCCTCTGCCTTGAAGTATGCAAGGTACTGGATAGGACCGAATGTGAGTGTTGTTGGCTTACCTGTGTAGATGTATGTGAGTACGTTGGTTGCTTTCTGATGATAACAGCTATTTTCACCAAGTGTGAGTGAGAGGTCGCTTGCTACTACGTTGCCGTCAGCGTCCTTAACTGAGAATTTCTGGCTGCCGTATGAGCATGAGCTGTAAGTGAACTTCACTGTACCGTCAACAGGTACTGTGACTACTGCATTGCGGTAGCCGTGTGAGTCACTATTGTATGTGCCTTCAAACTTTACACCTGCAGGGAGTGCAGAAGCGTCATACTCTTTCGAGAGACCGCCGAGTACCATCTCGAAGTCCTGGAATGTACGCTGTACTGCAGGTACGAACTCTATCTTGGTGAGCGCTGCCTCGGCACCGCTTGCACGGTTGATATAGATATTGTTCTGCTCTGCTGTGAGTTCGATGGCATCAGTAGAAAGTTCTGTCACTTCCTTTGTGTTTGCAATCAGAGTCTCAGCTTTAGGATCTGATGTGTAGGTTGAGACTGCAAGTTTTGTAGCACTGTTGCCTGTACGTGGACCGAATGTGAGTTTCAGTGTACCTGCTACAGATGCCTTTGTGAAGTAAGCGTAGCCTGACGAGTTCATCTTGACACCCTTAAGACCGTTGTTCTTGCCTGCAGCATCGTTGATGGTCTGGTCGTATGAGAGGCCGTTGTCAGGCTTAGCTGAAGGAGCTGCCTCGGTGTAATCCCAGATGAGGTGTGCATCTGCTGGGTCAACTGCAGGCTCGTCACCGCCCTGCTCGCCGCCAGGATTCTCTTCACCGCCAGCTACCTTTTCTGCAAACTCGATAGAGTAGATACGGAGATACTGGTTAGCGTCGTCGCCGTCAATCATAGAGGTAAGAACTACGTCACCTGCCTCTACTTCGATAGCCTCTGTCTCCATGGCTGTTGCTGTGCATGAACCAAAGGCTGTCTTGGTACCGTTTACATAGAGCCAACGACGGAGGCTCTCGTCCTCTGTCTTCTTGTCTTCAAGCAAACGGTTGCCTGTGTTAGAGAACTTAACCTTGATGGTGCCAGGGATCGTTGTGTGGAACATTACCTTGCCACCCTGCATGTACTTGCCGTCACGAACTGCATACTCTGCCTGTATCTTGAGAGCGGCAGAATTGAATGCCTCTGTGCTTGGGATAAGGTTGCTGAGTACGAACTCGTCGCTCTTCTTGATGTCTGTCGCATCTGTTAGCTGGATGGCTGTCTCGCCTGTCTTTGTCCAGTCCCAAGTAGTAGGAGCTGTCACGTCTGCAAGATCAGTGATGAGTGTTGGCTTCTGTTCGCCACCCTGTTCGCCGCCAGGATTCTCTTCGCCGCCTTCGTTGCCGCCGGCAGCACTACCTTCGAATGTAACGCCATAGATACCGATGTTGTCATTTGACCAAACGTAAACTACGCCGGCTTTAACCTCTGCTGTTGCTATACATTCAGGATTTGTATTTGCCTTTACAAGGGCTGTAGTCTCGTCAAGGGCAGTCTTTGTCATTGACTGTGACACATACACATAACGATCCTTACCTGAAGAACCTGTTACAGCATACACCTTGACAGTACCATCAGATGGTGCATTGAATGAGATAACACGTGACAAGGTGCTTCCTGACTGGAATGTACTCTTGCCACCAAACTTCACGCGGCCGTCCCACTTTACATCGTCGCCGAAGGTTTGGCTGCCTGCTGCATACGCAGCACCGCCACCGCCATACCAAGTAGTACCATTTATCACGGTAGTACCAGTAGTAAGGTCCTTAGCATCTGCAAAGTCTGCAGCATTAAATGCGATGTTGCCAGTAATGGTAGGTTCGTTACCGCCAGTGTCGCCGCCAGTGTTGCCACCAGTGTCGCCACCGTCCTGACTACCGCCATTGGATGTGTAGTCAACAACGATAACTGCTAATGACTGTGTAGAGAATGTGAATCCTTCACCACTTACGCCTGTAAGCGAGAACTCAACAGGAGTTCCTTCCTTGGCACTTACAGCACCATAAGAAGTCTTGTCATCAGTTGTTTTACCTGCAGTGCCGGCGCTTGTGCTATTGGTAGTAGCATATACCTTGACACTGTTGATAGTAACACTGCTCGAGTAAGTCAAGATAAACTGACGAGAGCCGGAAAGTTTCAGTGGGGTCTTGCCCTGGATAGTTCCCGAACCATCCTGAATACCACCCTTTTCCGCCTTGTCAGTCAGCGTGACAATGCCCGAAGCATCTGAGAGGACATTTTTGTCTGCTGGTGCTGGTGCACTCAGAACGACAGTGTCCGCCCAAGCCCCCATGCTGATAAACAACATTACCAGCATAGAGAGAAAAGAAAACACTTTACTTTTCATTGTCTTTTGGTTTAGTTTTAATATTAATTATAGATAAAAACAAGTAGGGTAAACAAAAATTTGGTACAAAGTTAGCAAAAAAATACGTAACGTCCAAATTCTCCTCCAACATTTTGTCAGCAGTCAACAAAAAAGGCGAAGTAATGCCGTGATACAAAGCATTACTTCACCCTTAACAGTCGGGGTGAGGCGACTCGAACGCCCGACCCCTACGTCCCGAACGTAGTGCGCTACCAACTGCGCTACACCCCGCTGCTTTCCTTGAAAATCAATAACTTAGCAATTTTTAGTCTATTTTTAGACCTCAAATTGGTGGAACATTGGTGGAACATTTTGAAATGATACCCTATTTTACACTCCACAATATCATTAACTTTCAAGAGCGAAATTTGCATCTCCATAGCCTATCATTTAAAGACTGGCTACAGAAATGCAATGCAAAGGTACTACTTTTTCTTGAATTACACAAGAATTTTAATACATATTACTCTAAATATCAAATAGAAGTTCCCGGCTCACTGTCTTTATCCTCTGGAATCAGTGCCTTTAAGTCTTCCTCTGGCGGCAACAGTTCCTTCAGTTTGTTGAGAGTTGTCTTGTATGTTGCAACACCCATTGGCTTGATATAGTCTTGAAGGACATACTCAACGTATGCTTTGTTTGCCTTCTTGCAGAGGATAATACCTACAGAAGGATTCTCGTCTGGCAGTTTCTCTTCGTCATCAAGCACGCGAAGGTATGCCGCAAGCTGACCGAGATAAGAAGGCTTGAATGTACCTTTCTTTAGTTCTATCACCACAAGGCTACGAATCAGACGGTTGTAGAACAGAAGGTCTATCCAATGGTCGTGACCAAGTTTGTCGTAGTGTATCTGGTGCCCACGATAAGTGAAGGCTTTACCGAAAGTCATGATGAAGTTCTTGATGTTCATCACTATCTGTTTCTCAACCACGCTTTCATCAACATCCTCTGGATCCATCTCGTCTATATCTTCTACATTGATATAGTCAAGGAGGTATTCATCTTTCAGAATCTTCAGCGTCTGCATTGCCAGTCGTTTGTCTGGGATGGTCTTGAAGAAATTGTTTGGCAGTTCGCCACGGTGGTTATATACACCCGCCTTCATCATCTCTTCAAGGTCATCAACCTTCAGACGTTGGTCGTATGCCAATTGTATATAGTACTTGCGCTCGTCCAGAGTCTTGACTCGACGAAGAATTGCAGAATGATGACTGAAACTGATATTGAGGAAAGCAGTCAGAGGGAAATCTTCATATCCTGTTAGCTGTAAAGGAGTAATCTCATCAACTTCAATATCAGCAGATTGCAATTTGGCAAGTGTACTTGCCAAATTAGGTTCTTCTTTTGTTTGCAATTCGCTAATCCGGATTAGCGAATTATCCTTGTCGTATTCCTCATGCCTATTTTCGCTAATCGGGATTAGCGAATTTGATTCCAGGTTTTGCCATTCTTCGTAGAAGGTTCTCATGAGTTTTATCATACTCTCAGAAAAGCCCTTTAGTCCAGGCAACTCGTACTTTAGTTGCTTACTGATTATAGCAATAGCACCAGTCCCCCAGAAACCATTGCGTGAGTTCTGTGACACATATCGTCCAATACCATAGTATAGTGCCAGTTGTTCATGTGTAATAGCCTGAGCTGCCCGAGCCTGACTCTTCAGTATAGCCGACTTTATCACGCTGACTGCGTGACGATATTGAGTTATGCTTTTATTATCATTCATGATTTTATTATTATATTTGCCATATTGGGATTACATACTTTGGATTCTATACCGCACCAATGAAACTAATCAATGGAATGATTACCATTATATCCTCTGCCACCATCCAGTTGATTGTTGGGTGATCTGTACTATATTGCTCGCTTATGGTATCATCCTTAATAGAACGAATCAGATAGTTCTTTATTGCAGAGCGAGAAGCATCATGTGAGAAAGCATAAAGTGCCTCCCAGGTAATGAACGCCTTGTCTTTATCGGTGGATAAATCCCAGAATGGTTCGCTATCCATATAGGTGAACGGATTGCGATACTCGCATTTGAATGGGCATCCTACTGGAACCACCCTCTGCCAAACCTCCTTGAACTTATCCTTCAGTTCCTTGTCCAGATGAATGACGTTGGTTGTGATGTGTCCCGATTCCACGAGTTCCATGATAGCCATGACCATCACAGCTTTATGAGGAGCATAGCATCCCTTGAACTTGTTGCGGTTCAGATTGCTGGCAATCTCCAGAAAGTAATTGCCACACAACTCCACCTTCTTGCGCACAAGTCCTACCTTCGTCATGTCGTCCAACGAAGCGTACACCTCTGTTTGCATGAAGGTTGTGAGGGCGTTTATGGAGGATAATACTTTATTCATTTTCAAAAATGACTTTACATGCTTTTGAGATATAAATGTTCAGGGACTTCTTTTAGTGGAGACAAGAGTTCTGGTGTTGAGTACAAAACATATAGCTTATGCATCGTACGTGTCATTGCAACATAGAGAGCCTTCTTTGACTCAGCATCAGAGGCACCATTATATTGAGGCAATAAAACGATGTCAAACTGAAGTCCTTTTGCACTGTGATAAGTCATTATTTTAGGAACAAGAGTATTAAAGTTTAGATTGCTGACGTTCTGTTTCTCGCCATCAGTGTCATTGTACTTAAACTCGCATCGTATTCCTCGTTCTATCATCTGCTTGTTCATCTGAAGAACTGATTCATTTGAATGGTAGAGAATGCCTATGCTTTGGTTTGGATGCGATGATATGATCTGAATTATACTTTTAAATTCATCCTCAGGCGTATTCGTGTGAATAAATCTCGGTAGTTCTGTTTCTTTGTTTTGGTACACCTTCTCCTTATATTCTGCAACATCTACACCCACATAATTCTGAGTAATCTTGGCTACAGGACGAGGCAAACGATAGTTGTTGAATAATTGCAGTGTGTTCAATCCTGTCATTTCAGCAATCTGTGCTATGGTCATAGTTTGCTTGCCATACTGACGATAAATAGACTGAGCTGTATCACCAAAGAAAAGGAAACATTTCTTTGCCGCATTAATGAATTCCTGAATCTCTTCACGAGTAAAATCTTGAATTTCATCTACTATTATGTAGTCGGCTTTAGGCATCATCATTTTTTTCCACTGATAGTGATAGTAAAATCTGAATGAAGCATCTGGTTTTCCTACGCGCATGAACCCATTAAGCGACTTGGTGTAGGCAATCAAGATAACATCTTTACCCTCAGAATATAATTGCTCAGCTTTATGCATGGCAATAACTGATTTACCGCTACCAGCACATCCTGCAACCAACATGGATTTATCACTTGTATATTCAATCAGATCTAGCTGGTCGTCATCCATTGATTCCTCATCCACGTTATTGCCCTTGGCCACTCCGCGCATAATATCTTTGAAGTGACAGGTAATCTCCTGACTTGTTGTAGGAATGGATGTATCACTAATAGTAGAATCTTGTTTTTCTGTGTTCGCAGTTTCAACGGTTTCTTTATTTGAAAGTTGCTCTTGCAGTTCAACAATTCTATTTTGTAGAGTTTCAAGTTGTGTTTCTACCTCTGTTGTACGTTGTTCAGCTTCAAGACGCTGTTGTTCAGCTACTGCCTGAAGTTTCTGAGCAGTCAACAGAGCTGTCTCTTTTTCCTCTATTTCGACTATTAATTCCTCTATCCTCTGCTTTGACTCTTCGGCCACAGCTGGATCTTCGTATTGAAAAGCATCCAATTGATACAAAAAAGTTATGGTCGACGAAGACAATACCTTATTGCTCTTCATAAAGTCAAAATACCCTACAAAGAAAGATGCACAACCTATGGCTTGAACTTTCACATCCATGCCTGTACCTCCTGTATGGCTACCGAATTCACTCGCAATGCTATAATAACGAGAAAGAGCTCCAGCACAACTATCCAATCCGCGTTTTAGGCGTTTTTTCTTCTCATCTATGCGTGTCGTAGTAACTTCGGTATTTTTTGAATAGAAAACATGTGGTACAAGTTCGCAAAACTCTCTTCCAGTTGGTTTATGGCGTGATGGATACTGAGATATTTTATAGATTTTGGCATCTCGTTTCCATTCAACGGATGTATCACCTTCTAAGAGATCTACAGCATCACTCTCACCAAGAATATCGTAGATGGAGAGCTGTCCCAACAATTCCATTGCTGGACGAATATTACGAAAGAACGATTTGTAATCCTTCTCATTGAATGATCTAACCGCAAGGTTAAAGTCGTGTTTGAAACTTTCTTTGATTTGCTCCATATATTATATCTTTGTGCCGAATCCGGCTATTTGTACTACATATATAAAACCTTTTTGTTTTGCTTCTTTACTCCACCGATTAGCAAAGTCGCTATTATTTGCAGCATCTGAATTGAGGGTATCTTCATATGTCCACACAAATACATTGCTGACAAAGAAATTTTTCAGGTTAATGACTTCATCGTTTCTTGCTCTAGCCATAATGGTACTTCGACTTGAAAGCCTACCGATATATGTACTATTATGAACAATATAGTAGTTGCCCCATTGGTCGCCAACCCTTACTTCAATAGGATCATCTTTCTTGATGTTATTTAGAATATAATCATTTCGTGAGAATAATCCATTCTGGGCTGTATAGGACAAATAGTATTTATCCATACCTGCTTTCGGCTCTGTATATCTTAACGCTTCGTAATCAGGAGCGATGTGTATAGAATGGTTTAACAAAGCTTGTTCTCTATCACCCTTAAAGATGTATAGTCGTTTCTTTGCACGTGTATATGCAACAAACATCAGGCGTTTTTCTTCCTCCAGGTCGGCAAGGTCGTCTGCCTTAGGGAGTGGCGTTTGCCCCTCTTCATATTCACGATGGAACACGAGAGGTAGATTAGAGAATGATGGAGTAGTTATTACCACATCAAACTCCAATCCTTTGACTTTGTGCATAGTGGTCAGCACAATAGTCAGTTTATCATCTTGCAAAATTCGTTCATTACGATAGTTGTCGTATATCTTATACACTTGACCACCATCGTCTCGGCTCGCAATTTCCTTTATGTACTCAGCCATATCTTTCCATGTATGACTTTGATAATCTGCACGTATAGAATCCACATAGTTTAAGACAAGCGTATAAGTAACATCCAACATAAAGGCATCCCATGCTGGGGAATCCGTCATTTTCTTCTTGATAAACCCACGGATTCCATTTACTGTCTTGTTATTATGAAGATCTATCAACTGGTCTTTGTGCTTCATGAGTGTACTTATGAGATAATAAACCTCACGTTCGCGCCATAATTCACAAAGGCTTTCTCCTTGGATACGAATGCGTACGCCTTCAGGCATTTTATTCTTAATCTTTGAGTAGCCACGATATACTTCGTTATTGCTACGAAAGAATATTGCAATCGTGCCAATATGACGGAGGTTACGAAGACGGTCGTTGTCAACAATACCTGCTGCAAAAAGATTTTGCTCTTGTGCCCATGCAATCACGTTAGGTAATTCATTAAACCATTGCTTGCCAGTATATTCATATACATACTGTTCCTGGGGCTCATATTCCATAATACATGAAGCTGCCCTTGGCACTTCTGTACCTTGAGGCAAGAACTCCTTTGATTTGTCAAGTATTCCTTGATACGAACGGTAGTTGGTGAACATAGTTAATCGAGTTGGATTCAATGCTGAATACAACATCTCATAATATTGTTGGGGATTCAATGCCTCTGCATATTCTTCAGGAGATTGCTGTTGTCTCAATCCTATTATTTTGTCAATATCATTATTTCCAATTGTGGGGAATAGTAATAAGAGTTCCGACCTTATTGTTTTTATCTCATTATAATTGTATCTATTCTTAGGAACACGATCAAAGCCATAAATACTCTGGTTAATATCACCAATTGTAAAAAACTTAGGATTCCCATAGATTGAATGAAATTCAAGTAAAAGGTTTAGTCTTGATGATGTAATATCTTGAAATTCATCGACAAGTATAAATTCAATATTTGAAAGATGATACTTTAAGTCATTAGAATTGTTTTTTACATAGTATAAGAATGCTCTTTCCCAAAGTTCTGTTGGAAGTTTGTCTAATTTTCTTCCCATACACTTTTTTGCCAAAGCATGGAATGTATATACATGAATCTGGTTTGCTATACGACTCATGCCCAAGCGTGAGAATAGATCATTCAAACGGTTGCGCAACTCTACTACCACTGCTCTGTTATAAGCAAGTACCAATAAATGAGAAGTTTTTACTTTCTCTTCATATATCAACTTCGCACAACGCATTGTCAGCATGTGGGTCTTACCAGAACCAGGACCTGCCAGTACGTTGATATGGGTATTCTTGGGCTGCTCATATATCTTCATTTGCTCTTGATTTACAGGTATCTTCTTGGTTTCGTTGCCATACATTTTTTCCTTTTCTAGTTTCAAGGCCTCATCCGTAAGCTCTTTCATTATGCCAGAGCCTTTCGGTTCATACTCAACAGCAAGGGAAAGATAATCATCATAATTGCGACTTTGGAAGTATCGCTGAATAAACGCTCCTTGAGCATCCTTCTCGACAGACGAAAAAATGTTCATGCAAGCCAAGCGTACCTTTTTGATTCTCTCTTGATTGTCGAAATCTTGACGGAACTTATACATAGGAGAATGCTCGTCAATACCATCATCGATTGACGAGTCTGACAGTTCTGTGGTAAGAACTTCTATGCCAGTTTCAATTAGAGGCGAATGTTCAACATATTGCAAGTGCTGTAGAATAGAAAGAACATCTTCGTAATATCTTACACCTTTGTTTAACCAGCCTAGGTCAATAATCTTTTTAGCCCAGCAGAATTCACCAGTTTGTTCACAAACAAACTTAAGAACCTTTATGCAGTCCTCTTCTAATGTATCGAGATACTGAGTCCAATCATCATTTCGAACAATCACCTCGGCTATAACATCATCCTCACTTTTATTTGTTTTGTAGTTTATACCTGGGATGTAATGAAGAATATTGAACATCTGTGCACCCATGCGTGTTATGATATTCTTTTTGAATGTTTCTTCTTTTGTTACGGCACCGCGTGGAGCATTTATATCCTCATCACCATACCAAGGCATATACACAGTTCTATTCTCATTAACAAGGTCTTCATAATGTACATCATCAAGAAGATGCTTATATATTTCTTCACGCTGGTTAGGATCGAAGTAGGATGGAATATTTTTTTTGCAACCATATAGTAAGTTACGAAGTCCATTCATGATGATATGCAAAGCAAAGCGATTATCATCATGCTTGATCATATACTTAGCTTCGCAATAACGTCTAGGAATCAAGCGACATTGCATTGTGTTGTTTAGGCGCATCTTCCCCTTCTCCATACCGCGAATAATCTCATTGACAATCTTGGGCAAGGAAAGTTTCAATTCTTCACGTATGTCCTTGATGGATACGAGAGTCCTCGCTTCTTTCTGTTTAATTTGATTGCAAAGATGCTGATATACAACGCTTGTATATGGACGATTATAGTATCCCCTTTGCTCTTCGCACAGGGTAATATCGAGACATGTCTGTCCTAGATATCGTTGCTTTATGTAACCAATGTGGTCAAGCCAATGGAAAGCAAGACGTGAAGCTGTAGTATCATTGAATTCTTCCGCATTCTTTACCCACACACTAAATGGAACAACGACAGGTTCTGTTATTGTCTTCTCAATAGTCTGAAATTGTTGAATAAATCCAAGAATCTTGTTTTTGGCATCAGATAGGTTTGACCAACTCATCTGACTCTTCACTAGTAGATCCTTTAATTTTTTGAAGTCATCCTTTGATGCAAGACACAAAGCAGGAATTTGAGAGCCATCAGGGAATGCCCTTTCATACATTTCTGCACTTCGGCCTGCGCGTCCAACTTCCTGAAGATAATCTTCTAAAACTGAAGGTGGATTATAATGAACTACATAGTGTACATTGGGAATGTCCATACCCATACCAAAAGCCTTTGTAGCACAGAGGATATAAATGGGTTCAACACTTGCAACTCTCTTGAATTTCTCATAGATATCGTTTCTATGATCAGCATCCAGTCCTGCGTGATAATAGCCTATATGGTCATAACACTTGGATAATGTCTCTCCAGAATCCTTACTAGCACAAATAGCAGACAATGCATCTGCCGTTTCCTCGCATTCGCGGTGAGTTCGGCAGAATACAATCATGCAACTATTGTCAAAGTTTATCTTTTTTTCGTTGATGTATTGAACGATATTCCTTATTCTTGCTTCATCCTCATGTTCAGTAAGTTTAAATGAAATACCGATATGCTGCCTTATAGGATTATAATCTTCTGGAGCTTGACCAAGTCTTTGTATTTCAGGAAGGAAAGAGCGGATGTCTGATTCTACTTGTGTTGTAACTGTTGCAGAGAACATCGCAAACATGAAATCGTATTTCTGACGAAAATCTATGCACGCTAATACAGCATTTCTATAATCTGGACGGAAATCTTGTCCCCATTGAGATATACAGTGGGCTTCATCGAACACCACATATTCTAAGCCACCATCCATCTCCATTCTTTGATACAAAACATTAATGAATGATCGTACTCTGAATCTCTCTGGAGTAATGAAGAGCAGTGCAAGTTCACCAGACCGTATTCTTCGGTATATGCTTTGCGTTTCTGGATACAAACGATCACCACTCAAATAATCAACATTATTGACAAAACCTCGTTTCCAAAGTTCTTCTACTTGGTCTTGCATGAGCGCACGCAGAGGTGTAATAACAAGTGTTAAACGCTTTGTCATCATTGCACGACTTAGGGCAGGTCCCTGAAAAAGGATTGATTTGCCACCACCAGTAGGCATAGATATTATGCAATCCCCTTTTTTCTCCAACATGTGGTTTACAATATCTTCCTGGTTGTTTCTCCAACCATCGAACCCCCATTGTGCTAGAATCATAGACTTCTGATGTACTACATCAACATCCGGCTCAGTATCTCTACTGTCAGCAAAATGCTCTTTAGCGTTTGCTAAAGCAGATTCGTATGAATCATTGTCACACCACAATTTAACCTTAAAGGATTGTGCTTTGCAGCTGCTCGCAATATCATCATAATCATCAAAATGAGGGTCTAAAACATAGAAACGAGTATCCTTGCTATTTGCCATAACAAGTGAGCAATAGTGCTCAAATATTGGCCAAGCTGCATGAATACACTGACGTGCTGTTGTATGACTTACCTTGTCATCTCGTTCTGCATCAGCATCTTCTACTGGGTCATCCTCAAAAGGAAGTTTATCCCACATTAGCATGTATCGATCAATATCCATATTATCCCAAACATAGCAGAATGCTTTATCGGTACGATAGGAACCTATTCCTTCTTCAAACTGTTTCTTGCTGATAATTATCATGCCATGAGGGTGATTACCGATATGCTCCAACTTGCGGAAGCCAGTACCCAGATTCGGTATGTAGTACCCCAAGGACGTAGCATATGCTGTCAGTTCCTCATGTTCTGTAAGGTCGTTAACAACATAAACCAATGGTAGTGATGGATTCTCTGCGTGAATCTTACCAAGAATCTCCATCTGGAATAACCAATATTTGCTTCTTTCCGTAGTGGAAATATTAACACGAGCAATATCGGCATTGCTCCGCTCACGACTTACCTGAGTCAGATGTATTCTATCTTTGTCTTCACCGTCTATGTCCCAATTAATAATTTGAGGTTTTGCTTTGAAATGACTAAGGAAACGATTTCTATATGTCTGATACTGATAATTGAGATAGAAGGAGAACATGCCGTTTCGTTGACGTTCGACCCAAATATTTGCAGAGAGTTCTGGTTTCTTGATATCCAAAAGGTCTAGTTCCTTTTCCTTGACAGGAGCAAAATTGGTATTGGCCATTACAAAAGGCAACTTACTACCAGATGCAATAAGATCTGCAAATGATTTGTCACTTGTAGCCTTGCATTTATGTACGCGATCGTGCAGCTCTGCACCAATAATGTATATATGTTTATATTGTTTATCTGTTACATTCTGATTTTCAAAAGCATTGATATCAATACAATCAATATGACTTTTACAGTCGGTTAAGTAACACGAAAGTTTATCCGAAGTGAAAGTGATTTTGTTACTGCTTGCATCCTCAGTCCTTAGATATTGGGCAAGGTTATCGAGAAGAGGAGTCTTTGATACGACGCAAAATCGCTCTAGAATTTTCTGTTCTAGAATAGACTGTAATGGGGTTTCTACTAACGCTTTTGCATCAATGCATAGATATTTTTGTCTATCGTCAACTACCGGGAACTCAACATGTACTATCTGCGCAATACGTGCCCACAAGTTCTCTGGTGCAACAATCAGTGTAGGTTCACTAGAAGGTATAGAATCTATTTTTTCAAGTTTGTTTTGAAGTTTATTGCTTAGCGGACGTAGTTCTTGGAAGAACTGCTGATGTTTCTTTGCAGTATTCTTAAAATATTCAGCAAAGTACTCAACCTGGAGGCTATGAAGGATGCCGTTGATTTGAGAAGGTAAAACAGGACGTAACTGCTCCACCAACTCGCAATCTATAGAGAGTCGATGCAACTGATTCCAAAATAAATCATTGACTAACATCGTGTCATCCTCGGCGTTGTGTGTCGCATGAAGAGAATATGCATAACGACAGGGATTCAGCAGAATCTCCATTTCAAGGGTATCCCATATGAACGCAGATGTCTTCAGTCCTTTACTTTCAAGTATAGGCAGATCCCATTGCTTGATGTTATGACCTACAATAATCTTCTGTTTTTTGAGTTTTCTTATAAGGGAGTTTAGCTGATTCTCTCCATCGTATGTTTGTAAATTGTCTTCGGAAAGAAATGCGAATTGGCTTATTGTTGTTCCATCAGACTCCAAATCAAAGGATACATACGGCACTTTTGCCTTCAACAAGTCGGATCGTAGCCATGTCGTTCTGTGGGCCAAGGAGTTGAGCTCTTACATTGTCTTCCTAAGACCGCTTGGCCTCCGACTTTAAATTGTCTTCGGAAAGAAATGCGAATTGGCTTATTGTTGTTCCATCAGACTCCAAATCAAAGGATACATACGGCACTTTTGCCTTCAAC
>JAZLIN010000157.1:0-8678 GCA_045617365.1 Prevotella sp.
GGGGGAGGAGTTTAGCCCATCATTTCCTCCCCCCTAGGGGGAGGCTGGGAGGGGGCCAGGGGACTCTACTCTCTTGCCAACAGTGAAGTGTCATAGGCGTAGAGAGCAGCGATGTCGTCGTTAAGGCATCTCAGCGTATCTACGATCTCCATGGCAGAAGCCTCTTCCTCCACCTGCTCGCCAACAAAGTATTGCAGGAAATGGAACGTGGCATAGTCGCCGTCACTCGTGGCGGTGTGACACAGGTCGTCGATGAGTCCTGTTATCTTGCGTTCATGCTCAAGAGCCTGTTCGAACATGTCCTTGGGACATTTCCATGTCTTGGGTACCCCGGTGATGTCTGCCAGTGCAGCGCCTACATTACGGCTCTCCAGATAGTCAATGAACTTGTACGCATGCTGCAGTTCTTCCTCATGCTGTCTGCGCAGCCAGTGGCTCATACCGCGGCATCCCATGCGCCATGCATCAATAGACATTGCCAGATACAGCTGTGCAGCCCACATCTCCGCATTGATCTGTGCGTTGATGTCTTCGATCATTTTCTTACTAATCATGATATCCTGTAATTTTTTAAAGTGTTATGTGGAACCGTTCGTCGATTCCTTGCTGCAAAGGTACATCAATTTTATGTTATCTACCTCCATCCTTTATCTCGTTTTCATATTGTTACCATAAGATAGGCTAATCAATGAAATTATGTAAAAATCATGGTTTGGCTTGCATGTTTTTCGGTAGAATGATTGTTCTTTGAAAAAAAATGATTAACTTTGCATCCGAATATTTAATTGATAATTTTTTAACTAAAACAAAACAAGATGAAGAAAATTCTTTCAATGTTTGCCTTCGTGGCAATGCTGTGCATCCCTCTCTGTCTCGTAAGCTGCGGTGATGACGACGATACTGTATCATCTGGCACTCAGGGTGGCAATAACTCGTCATCCAATACTCAGGGTGGAAGCTACACGCTTGATGTTCAAGGAACTGAAAGCTCCATTAAAGAAGTGTTTAATTTTGTAAAGGAGAAATTGGGAACTTATGTTGTTAAGATAGAAGGTACTTCGATGGTGGTCACAAACAAGACCGCAGTGAAAACTCTCCTTAATGATTTTGGCAAGTATAAGGCCGATCTCGACGCAATTGCAGAGAAGTATTCCCTTCCTGCATTCCATTTAATCATTAAAGATCAGCTCGAACCGATTTACAAGTATGAATACACGCAGGCTGCGAAACTTATTACCTATGGTACCTATACCTACACAGATAGCGAAGGCCTCGTCTGGGAGTTTACCTATACCGACAAGGATGCCGGCGATGGCACCAAGGTAGGTTCGCTCGTTGTTCCTAAGGATGTCGAAAGTATCAAGGCTGGTACATACGAGGGTACTTGTAAGGCTTACTCTATTACCGTAGAATTCAACTCGAATCAGATGCAGGAAAGGTTGCCTGCTATATATGCAAGATTTGGTTTGATGTATGACGAGGGTACTCCTGCGTATGTCAAGATTTCAGACAAGCTTGTCATTGATAAGGAGTTTTTCAAAAAGACGAAGTAAACCTTTTGACAATACAATAACAGCAGCCGCTGACTTCTCCGTAAGTCAGCGGCTGTGTTGCTATATTTTGACAGATTGTATATTCTTTAGCTCTGAAAGAGCGATATTTGATAGGGCACTGAAAGCACATAACACTTCAGTGACACTTTGAAAAGGGAAGCGTCACCATTAGATTGCTTGATACACAAATCATATTAAGGCGTTGGGTCGGTACAGTCTCATGCGAACTTAGCAAGAAAGGCAAGGAACAATGAATCGCACTTCATTGCTTCCTTGCCTTTCCGTTTATGCTAATCTCACGGAGAGTTTATCTTACGCACTTCATGCCGTTGCAGATTACTATGCCGTGGTAGTCCTCGCCTACCTCCTGACCTGCAAGGTTGTATATCTTGCCCTGCATAGTCACAGGGATGCTTATGACATTCTTTACGCCAGAGCCAGCCTCCTTGTATGTCACGGTGATGAGAGCATAGAGCTGCTTGTTCTTGCCGGCAGAGTCGATGTCGCTGCTGGTGATGCGAGAGTTGTCAAATGAGAGCACTATGCTCTTCGCTGCCTCAAAG
Source organism: Prevotella sp. (assembly GCA_045617365.1). Classification (GTDB taxonomy): domain Bacteria; phylum Bacteroidota; class Bacteroidia; order Bacteroidales; family Bacteroidaceae; genus Prevotella. Next base: position 2,117 of record JAZLIN010000157.1, read on the forward strand.
CCTGTGACCTCTGCTGTAACATTGGTGCTGCCAGCGGTGCCGCCAGGGAATTTCACTGCACTCTGCAGTACCGATGTCTCTGCGCCATCCACATATACGCCGACGAGGTCGATGGAACGGTCAGCCTGGGTAGAGGTGTTATTACTGCGACCCTCGATGCAGATGCCTGTGATGACATATCCAGGATTGACGCTGATGACTATCTGGTCATTGATATTGGTACGTATCTTGGTGTAGTTGCCAGAGGTGGAAGCTGTCAGTTCGCCAGCCTCGCCAGCAGTATATGACACGCCAGACACGGCAGCCTTGTCCTCGCCAGGAGTTTTTACCTTCTCAGTCTGCTCCTTGTCAGGGTCAACAGGTTCTGTCACAGGAGCTGGAGCATGGCTCACGGTCTGTGTGGTATATGATGTGCCTATGCCCAGGTAGTCAGGAAGGCTGTAGCCTACGTGAGGAGGCTGGTTGTATGCAGAGTTCTGCCATGCCACTCCCATGCGGTACAGATGATCCTCCATGAGGCAAGGCAACTTATACTTTGTCTCCTCAGGGGTAGAGAATATCAGGAGGTCCATGGTCTCAGACTTGGCATTGCCGCCATCCACGTACATGATGAGTTCCTCACGCCAGTCACCCAGGATATCTGCCTGCAGGCATGGAGTGGCCTTGGTAGTATTGCATGTCTGTGGAGCTCCATAGTCAGCAAACTCCTGGAATGTTATGATGCTGCTCTTGGCTGAGTTGTAGCTGCAGATGCGAGGGCTGGACTGATTGTTGTCCTTGTTGTAACGTCCGTCGAAACACTGGTCGTAAGGGTCGCCGGTCCAGTAGATGCGGAAGTTGGTGTCCGACTTCTTCGCCATCACCTGCTTGCCCGTAGCACAGTCGTATGCATAGTTGTCAGCACTTGACCAGAACTCATATCCGCGGTTGCTAGGTATGAAGTCCAGAGCCAGTCCGCGACCGTTGTCGCCCGATGACTTGACATATACGAGCAGTTCGCCGGTGGTGGCATCGTGCACGTCATATCCGTATGGACTCTCCTCATGAGGCATCATGATCTCAAGACCTTTGCGGTCAGGGCAGAGGTCAGCGAGATGGATGGCATCGCCGTGTCCCAGTCCGGTAGAGCAGAGCAGCGTACCGTCATGGTCGATGGTAGCACTACCGGTCACGATCTCGTCGAATCCGTCTCCATCAACATCGCCAACAGAGATGCCGTGGACGCCCTGTCCCCAGCTGCTTGGTCCGTTGAGTTCCTCACTGTATAGTTCCTGCTTGGCATTGTAAGTCTTCCATGACTTCTTGGTATCACCAAAGTGCAGCCACTTCTGTGACAGACGGGTGCCGTCCCAGTTGACAGCCCAGATGAAGCACATGCCGTAGTAGCCACGCTCCAGGATAGCAGAAGGGAGCTTGTCGGTACCGTCGAGGTATGCCACCGCTGCACAGTAGCGCTCGCCGCGGTTGTAGTTTGTGCTTTTACCCATCTCCGATTCCCACGCACCGTATGATGTGCTGCCCGTAGCATTAGGAGTGGCAGAGCGTGGAGGATTATACCATATAGTATTCATGGCAGCACCTGTCATGCCATTGAATACGGTGAGGAACTCCTCGCCTCCAGTAGGCTTGCCCGATGAGTTGACATACAGTTTGGTGTTGTTGGTGGCCTTTATCGTAGCGTCGCCAGCATCAGAGACGTAGTTGCCCTTGCCATCCTTTGAACCAGGAGCGGTCTTACAGATCACCTCTGCCTTGCCATCGCCGTCAAAGTCATATACCAGGAACTGTGTGTAGTGGTTGCCCGAACGGATATTGAGGCCGAGGTCTATGCGCCACAGCTGGGTGCCGTCGAGTTCGTAGGCATCGAGTATGCACGATGAGGTGTAACCGTTGGTGCCGTTATCCTGCTGATTGTCAGGTATCCACTTCAGTACTAATTCGTAGTCACCGTCACCGTCAAGGTCGCCAACGGAGATGTCGTCAGGATAGTAAGTGCCCTTGGCAGAACCGCTTGCCACGGTTCCCTGTGCAGGGCGGTTCACCTTGATGCGCTTGTACATATTGTCCCAAGCCTTCACCTCAGATGTCTCGCCACCACTGGTCACCACCCGATATGTATCACCGGGTTTTCCTGTCTTGTCCAGGAAGTTGGTCTTGGTGGAAAGGTTTGAGGCAATGGAGGTGCCGTTGCGCATGACGCTGAATGTGGTGCCATCCGGGTCGGTGGTCAGCGAGCGCCATGACACGAGTACACCGTCGCTGGTAAGTACCGCCACCGGTGCGCGGTTCAGTTTCTCTTTTGTTTGCTGCGCCTGGGCTGGTGATTGGGTCATCAGTCCCAAGGTCAGTAATGTTAGTAAAGTTTTTTTCATATTGATATAGTTGTTTGGTTGTCTGGTTGTTTGGTTGTCTGGTGGTTAGCGGCGCTGTCGGAGGCTGCTCTCCTCCCCCTAGGGGGAGGTTGGGAGGGGGCTAGAGGAGGTCGGGAGTAGGCTTGTCATAATCCTGGCAGCATTCTCTGGTGCGCAGTCTTCTCCCAGACGTTCGCGCACTATGCGATATTCGCTGAGCATTCGCTCGCGTCCTTCCTTGCCAGGGAGTATGTTGCGCAGGCATTCCTCTATCTGCTCCTTTCCGAAGCGGTCGGCGAAGAGCTCTGGTACCACCTCGCTGTCGGCTATGAGGTTGACCAGGGAGATGTATTTCACCTTTAATATATGGTTGAATCCCCATCGGCAGAGCTTGGGCACCGGTGTCTTGTAGCATACCACTTGTGGTATGTCGAAGAGGCATGTCTCCAGTGTTGCCGTGCCGCTGGTCACCAGTGCTACAGTCGATTGGCTTAGTAGGGAGTATGTGGAACTGCCTCCCTCGACTCCTGTCTCTTTACCCAGTGGCTGATATGCCAGGAGTTTGGCATTGGTGCGTTTGGTAAATCGCTCGTAGTATTCACGCTCTATGCCCGGCGCACCTGCTATCACGCGCTGATAGCCATCCATGCCCCTCGTTGCCATGAGCATAGTAGGCAGATTGTCCTTGATCTCCTGACGGCGGCTGCCGCAGAGCAGAGCGATGATAGGTTTGGTGGCATCCAACTGATTACGCTGGCAGAACTCGCTGTATGACTCCTTGTAGGTATTGCGGAATGTCCTCACCTCATCGGCCGTAGGGTTTCCTACGTAGTGGATAGGGTAGTTGTGCTTTCCTTCAAAGAAATCTTTTTCGAATGGCAATATGGAGAACATCTCATCAATGTCGCGCTTGAAGTTCTTTATGCGGTATTCCTTCCATGCCCATATCTTTGGTGAGATATAGTAATATATGGCAGGTCCGCGCCATGTGTTATTGTCAGATGTCTCCAGATTGACACGTACCTGTCGCAGGTATTTGGCTATGGAGAGGTTGAAACCGGCATAGTCCACGAGTATTACTATGTCTGGTTGCCATGCCATGATGTCCTTCTTGCATCGTGACATGTTCTGCAGTATAGTGGGCATATGCATCAGCACAGGGATAAATCCCATGTAAGCCAGTTCCTTGTAGTGCTTCACACGCTCACCGCAACCATTTGTGGCGGCAGACATGTTGTCGCCTCCGAAGAAACGGAACTGTGCCTGCGCATCCCTCTCTCTGAGGGCTCGCATCAGGTGTGAGGCATGTAAATCGCCGGATGCCTCTCCGGCTATGAGGTAGTATTTCATTTTTCAGTTAACAGGGAATAGTTAACAGGGAATAGTTAACAGTTAATGAGGGGGCGTTATTCATCTAAAAAGAATTCCCCTTGGTATGTCTGTTCGGCAGTGAGTGGGGTTATGGCAGCCGTGCCGTGGGCTATGGCCCATGCGTCAGTGTCTTGGGCTTCCGGTTCGTCGTTCTGGTAGTATCCTGTCATCCAGTAATATGTCGTTCCCTTGCCAGGGTGCTTGCGCTCGTCCACCTCATTGCGCCAGTGACCGTGTGCCATGCGGCAGATACGGACGTCACCGTTCCATTCCTTTGGTACGTTGATGTTGAGGCATACATAATGAGGCAATCCTTTGCGGAGAACCTTCGTTACCATCTCCTGTACCAGTGGACGCATAGGTTCGAAGTCTGCATCTTCATCATAGTCGCAGAGTGAGAATGCTATACTCGGGATGCCTTTGAGTGCGCCTTCCATTACTATTCCCACCGTACCGCTATAGTGCAGGTTGGTGCTGGCATTGTCACCATGATTGATGCCCCCGATTACGATGTCCGGTTTGCGTGGGCAAACCTTGGCGTATGCCATCTTTACGCAATCCACAGGTGTGCCACTGCAGCTCCATACGTCTATGGTAGTATCATTTTCTGCGACCTCATGGCTACGATGTTTCATGCTCAGCGTGCATGTGCTGAAGGCGCGTGAGAATCCGGAACGTGCCCCTTCTGGAGCACAGACTATGATGTCGCCCATGCCGCGGAGCATATCTATAAGACAGTTGATGCCCTTGGCCTGATAGCCGTCGTCATTGGATATAAGTATCAATGGATGTATGTCTTTCCTCATTTTAGTATCAGTATAATTGCTACAAAATTACAAAAAATAATTGAGTTTACATTATTATTTAACAAAAAATGTGTAACTTTGTGACAAATATGAATATAGAAGACAATAAAACAACAGTAAATCTTGGTGAGAGAACGCTCGTCACGCAAGATAAGGGTACGGAATTGTTCCCTGAGATTGATGCGGATGGCAATGTCATCGGTAGTATGTCACGTAAGGAAGCGCATGATGGCAGCAAGCGTCTGCATGCCGTAGTCCATCTGCATCTCTTCAACAGCAAGGGCGAACTGTATCTGCAGCATCGTGCTGCATGGAAGGATATACAGCCTGACAAATGGGACACTGCCACCGGAGGACATATAGACCTTGGCGAAACGATGGGTGAGGCACTGGCACGTGAGGTCTATGAGGAGTTGGGCATACTGCCTGATGCCTACGAGGCACGCCTCGTAAAGAAGTACATCTACGAGAGTGACCGTGAGCGCGAGATGGTGTATGTGCATACTGCCACGTATGACGGAGAGGTGCATCCCAGTGATACAGAGACTTCGGGCGGCCGCTTCTGGTCAATGCAAGAGATACGCGACAATATTGGCAAGCAGGTCTTCACTCCTATGTTTGAGGCTGAGATACAAAAGATAATCTGACTTTAGCAAACTCAAATTTTGCGGTTGTTGGGTTATACGGAAATCTCTAAGACTCCTTACTAATATCGCGCCTTCTTTATAGCAACACCATAAATCAGAAGGCGCATACCTCGGCTCCTCCCCTTGGGGAGGGTGGGAGGGGTAAAAAAAGCAAGGTATGCTGACCTCGGTCAGCATACCTTGTATGTTATTTAAAGCATAGCAACTATGCACTATGCACTATGCACTATGCACTATGAACTAAATTAAATTTCTCCCTTGTTGATGTGTGACATAACCTTTCTGTAGTATCCCTGAGTCTTCTTGTGGTTATATCTCACTCCGCCGTTCCAGATACGTATGGCGCGCTCTACGTTGTTGTCAGGATTGTATTTACTCATGATGAGTATGAACATCTCCTTGCTCTTGGTAAGACTGAAACGGTCATTCAGTGTGTATCTCTTCTTACTACCTCTCTGTTGCAGTATCACGTTGCACTCTTTGACTGCGATAGGGGCTATCTGCATGGCTCCTACATAGATGCCATTCTTAGCCTTGAGGTCACCTCCGCTCTCTACTTTTACGATGGCGTCCATCACAGGGTTCCAATCAAAACCACTTGAAAGGGTTTCTCTTGCACTGATGTTTGTTACGCTGAAGTTAATAAATCCGATAATAAATACGATCTTAGCAATTCTGATAAAATTCATAATGTTAGAGTTTCAGAAGCCCGAGTGCTTACATTACTGACGTCTTACTCCACTGGGTATTATGTACCCCGTGTACCATTGCTTATTGCGGAGCAGCGGTAAATGAGCAGCAGATCTTTAATGCTCTCATAGGATGCCTTCGTACAATGACCTCGCCAGCGCATACGCTACTATGCGACACCATTGCTGTGTTACGTTGAGACAACCTTGACTTCCAGTTAATACTTTATCAAGGATTGATTAACACAAAACCATATCTTTGACTTTTGACGGTGCAAAGTTACCCATATTTTGCCATATGACCAAACCTTACAGCGTCTAATTGCTATTTTCGCATAATTATTTGATGATAGTCAAATTTTGAGATATTGCAGATTATCAATAATTTACGATTTTGGGATGCCTTGTCTGCCCTTTGTTTCCTTCATTTTCCCTTCATTTTATTTCCTGCGAACAGTAACGTAATTACCCAGTTTGTCACGGATCAAAATGCTCTGTGATTTCCGTCTATTACTTCCCTTTGGTCAGTGGGTGCAAGCACAAATCTCCTTTGATAAAAAGGGTTCTACGAGAAAGTGAGTGGGTAAGGTGAAATAATGTAGTAAGGAAGTGCCATGAGTATAGAAGTTATAAGTGAAAAGTGGAGTGGTCAAGTTTTTAAGTTCATTCGCCCATAGGTTTCCGTTATTACCAGTCCG
>JAZLIN010000158.1:0-12141 GCA_045617365.1 Prevotella sp.
TGTTCTTTGCCGTAATGATATGTATATCGTTCTTCTCTTACTTCAACAACTGCAACGATGACCAGAGCCTCGTAATGAGTCCTATGCCTGGCGACTTCGCCAATACAGGTAGGGAATTTCACAACTACTGCGGATCATGGGGAGCATACACGGCTCATTTCTTTATCTCTGTATGCTTCGGCTATCCAGCATTCATCATACCCGTGTTCCTGCTACTTTGTTCCATAAGTCTCATGGGCATCTGTCGCCTTAACCTATGGAAATGGTTCTTCTCGCTTACCATTATCATGATATGGAGCAGCGTAACATTCGCTAAGTTCATATCTCCCATGCTCCCCGACATGATTTACAATGCCGGAGGTGATCATGGTGCCTTTGTATGCGAACAACTGGAGAATGTCATCGGTCCTCCAGGCCTGACAGGCATACTAGCTCTCACCGCCATCATCTTCCTGACATATCTGTCAAGTGAGACTATCATAATCATACGCAAGATTCTCAACCCACAGGGATGGATAAAGAAGATTCCTATGGAGATGACCAACGTCGATGACAATGGTGAACTCATCGAAACGGAGCAGCCTGCTGGTGTTAAGTCCGACGAACCTCTCGTGATGGAACCAGAACAACCTGTCGTTACTTCTGTCACAGAATCTCTTTATACCGAACCTTCTGCCAACGTGGGCACCGCAGCCAATGACGATGGATTTATCGTAGAAAGTGCAGCACAACAGGAGGATGAGACCGGATTTGAGATAGCACAGGGCGTAGAGGAAGAGATAGCCGGTGGAAACACCATCATGGTAGGCGGACAGGAGATGGCTCCATACGATCCTAAGAAGACGCTATCACGATATCAGTACCCTACCCTCGACCTGCTCAAGAAGTATGACACGGACGGCAACTCTTTCATTGATATGGAGGAACAGAACAGCAACAAGAACCGTATCGTTGAGGTGCTGCGCAACTTTGGCGTAGAGGTGGCAAGTATCAAGGCTACCGTAGGTCCTACCATCACTCTCTATGAGATAACTCTGGCACCGGGCATCAAAATTTCCAAGGTTCGCTCACTGGAAGACGATATAGCTCTCTCGCTCGCAGCGCTGGGCATACGTATCATTGCTCCTATCCCTGGCAAAGGCACAATAGGCATCGAGGTTCCTAATGCAAACGCCCAGGTTGTCAGCATGGAGTCTATACTCAACTCACGTAAGTTCAAGGAGTCACAGATGGCTCTTCCACTTGCTCTTGGTAAGACTATCAGCAATGAGATATTCATGGTCGATTTGGCTAAGATTCCTCACCTTCTCGTGGCTGGTGCGACAGGCCAGGGTAAGTCGGTAGGCCTCAATGCCATCATCACCTCGCTGCTCTATAAGAAACATCCTGCCGAGCTGAAGTTTGTACTCGTCGATCCTAAGATGGTCGAGTTTTCTATCTACAAACCTCTCCTCAATCACTTCCTGGCACAGATACCACCAGAGAGCGATGCTGACGAACCAATCATCACTGATGTCACCAAGGTGGTGCGCACTCTCAACTCTGTATGTCAGGAGATGGATGATCGCTATAATCTACTTAAATTTGCCAATGTACGTAAGCTGGAGGAGTACAACGAGAAATTCATGAACCGCCAGCTGAACCCAGAGAATGGTCACCGTTATCTACCATACATCGTTGTTATAATCGATGAGTATGGCGACCTTATCATGACTGCTGGCAAAGAAATAGAATTGCCTATCGCACGTATCGCCCAGAAAGCCCGTGCCGTCGGCATCCACATGATTATTGCGACTCAGCGTCCTACTGCCAACATCATCACTGGTACCATCAAGGCTAACTTCCCAGGTCGTATGGCCTTCAAGGTTATGTCACAGATCGACTCCAAGACTATCCTCGATGGCTCTGGAGCCAACCAGCTTATCGGTCGTGGTGACATGCTTATCCTTGACAAGGGTACACCGGTACGTGTCCAGTGCGCATTCGTCGATACTCCTGAGGTTATCGCTATCAACAACTTCATAGCTCAGCAGCAAGGATACGAAGGACCATTTGAGTTGCCAGAACCTATGACAGAAGACGGTGGCGGATCAAACAATGCTGAAGACCTCAGCAATGTTGACCCTCTGTTCCAGGAAGCATCAAAACTCATCGTCGCTACACAGCAAGGCAGTACTTCTCTCATACAGCGTAAGTTTGCCATCGGCTACAACCGTGCTGGACGTCTGATGGATCAACTGGAGAAAGCCGGGGTGGTAGGTCAGGCTCACGGTTCCAAACCACGCGAAGTACTCATACAGGATGAGAACACTCTGCAGTCACTGTTCAACACCCTGAATATAAACTAATACAACTACCTATATGAAGAAAATACTCTTTATCCTCATAGCGCTGATGACATTCACCACTGTCAACGCTGCTGATACCTCAGCAAAGGCGAGGAAGATACTTGACAAGGCTGCTGCCAAAGTCAATCTCAAATCGGGAGCCACTGCCAACTTTACCATCTCTGGTGGCAAATTAGGCACACAGTCTGGTAGCATCAGTATCAAGGGCAACAAATTCAATGCCCGCATACCGAAAGCCATAATATGGTACAACGGCAAGACACAGTGGCTCTACAACAAGAGCAGTGACGAGGTAAACATATCCGTTCCTTCTGCAGCTCAGCAGCAGAGTATGAACCCATATACTTTTCTCACACTTTACAAGAAAGGGTACACCATGTCGTACGCATCTACAGCAAGCGGAGATCAGGTACACCTCGTAGGCAAAGGCAAGAGCATCAGCGAAATGTACATCTTGATTGACAAGAACTCTGTCATCAAACAGGTGAAGATGAAGCAGGGCAACCAATGGATCACCATCAACATCTCCAACTTCCGCGCTGCCAAACTCAGCGATAGCGCATTCCAGTTTAATGCCAAAGACTATCCTAAGGCTGAAGTTATTGATTTGTGGTAAACCGTACAACCCGTACAACCGTATAACCGTACAACCGTTCAACCGTACAACCGTACAACCGTATAACCGTACAACCGTACAACCGTATAACTATGCAACCATTCAAGATACATATCCTCGGATGCGGTTCGGCACTGCCCACCCACCACCATAAACCCTCATCACAGATAGTTGAGATAAGGGGAAAATACTTCATGATAGACTGTGGCGAAGGCACACAGGGACAGGTTAGACGACTGAAGATCGGATTCTCCAAACTCTATGCCGTATTTATCAGCCATCTGCATGGTGACCACGTACTGGGTCTTATAGGCATGCTCAGCACCTTCGGTCTGCAAGGACGTACTGCCCCAATTCACGTGTATGCTCCAAAGGAGTATGATGCGCTCTTCCGCATGGAACTTGACATGTTCTGCTCCACTTTGGATTATGACATAATTTTCCATCCTGTGGACACCTCCGTACGCAAAGTGATATATGAGGATCGCTCACTGACCGTGGAGACCATACCACTGCATCACCGCATGCCATGCTCTGGGTTCCTCTTCAAAGAGAAACCTGGTGAGCGACACATCAATCCGCTTGCCATGGAGTTCTATGGAGTACCACGCTCACAGATTAACAATCTCCGCCTTGGTATGGACTGGACTAACGCTGATGGTGAGACCATACCTAACGAAAAGCTGACATTTGATGCTGACAAGGTGCGCTCTTATGCTTATTGCTCAGACACTCGATACCTGCCTTCTCTCGGAAAGGAACTGGAAGGCGTGACAACCATATACCACGAAGCTACATACTGTGAGGATATGAAGGACAAGGCCGTAAAGTACCTGCACTCCACAGCCCACGAAGCGGCATTGACCGCTAAGGATGCCAAGGCAGAGAAACTCCTCATAGGTCATTTCAGCCAACGCTATCTGGATGAGACACCGCTGCAGGATGAAGCAAGAAAGGTGTTTCCAAATACATACCTCACAGACGAAGGTAAAGTATTTGATGTGTAATACATCTTTGTAAGTGAGTGACACAACCAATTTTCGCGAAAATTGCTCATTGAAGGGGCCCTTTAGCAATGTTGAAGGGCCCCTTTAACATTGCTAAAGGGCCCCTTCAACTGCGCTACAGTTCCCTTTTGAAATAAAAAAGGTGATATACTCTCTATTTTATTCTGAAAAGTGACGAAGTGACACCAATGGGTTGAAACCCCTAGAATTTATGCGCTCTGGCGCGGTGACACCTCCTTTTGAAAGTGACGGTAACGTGGCATCACATCTGTCACCGTCAGGATATTGACACTCTGAGTCAGGATATATGTCACTTTGTTGACACTCATCGACTTCAGGCCAACCCTTTATGGTATGATATCCTAAGATTTCAGGAACTTCGTTGACACATCGTCACTTCATTAGTATTTTTGTATCAGTACTAGTAAAGATGACCTACAGACACAAAAAAAGGGCTCCGCTGAGCCCCAATCTTTGTTAACCTTAAATCTAATACTATGAAAAACACGATGCAAAGTTAGTTACTTTTTTACACATGTGCAAGTTTTCATGTACTATATTTTTGTTATAACGCACAAAAATTGACCAACATCAACACACAACATTTAAAACCTGCCCATCATAGGCAAATTCCACACCCTCGGGCAAACGCTTGTTAGCCTGTGAATGAGTACCTATATCATGCGTTAGATGAATAAGATATGTTTTTTCAGCTTTCACTTTTTGTGCTAGCAATATTGCGTCATCAACCAGCTGATGACTATGATGCGTTTTCTCAAATCTGAGGGCATTAACCACCAGAACCTTGACACCATCAAGCAAAGGCAGTGACTCCTCCGGCATACTCTTCATATCTGTGATATAAGCCAGACTGCCCATACGAAAACCGAGTATAGGAAGTTTGCCGTGCATCACGCGAATAGGGGTAATAGCAAACTTCTCCTCCACCTTCGGTATCACAATGCGCCTACCCTCTTGTATCAATGTGCCACGTAGCGTAGAACCACTGGGTGGGAAATCTACCAGTATCTCGTGGTCACGTGACACAACAAACGGTTTGCCTGCCTCAATTGCATGCAGACTAAGATGTGGCACACCTGGATACAACGACTCCTTAAAACAATATGGCATAGTGGACTTCAATCCCTCTACCACGTCTTTCTGTGCATAGATATCCACATTGCCAAAATGAGAGAACGGACGTAGATCATCTGCCCCACCTACATGATCATAATGGATATGAGTGAAGAGCACCGCATCAAGTTTACCAAAATGCGGCAGTATCTGCTGCCTGAAATCCGGGCCACAATCAATGAGAATCCTCAGTCCGCCATCAGTTTCGAGCAGCGCCGACGTCCTGAGACGTTTGTCACGTGGATCGTCACTCTGACACGTTTCGCATTGGCATCCTATGCAAGGTACTCCAATGGAAGTTCCCGTACCAAGAAAAGTCAATTTCATATTTTTGCGGTTGGGTGGTTTAGTTGTTTATATAGTAACATAAAAAAATAACTTATAACAATTTATCCTTACAGGAGAATTTAAGGAAACAAATACGCACCAATACGCATAAATTAACTCACAAATATATTTCTTTATAATTTGTGAAAAGAATTTATGCGTATTGGCGCGTATTTGTTTCCATATCATGTTTCATTTTGTTTTGTCTGCAAAAATTTTATAAGTTATTTTTATCACTTTACATAATACAAGAGTTTCGCAAGTTCATAAACTGCTATATAGTGAACGTCCGCTAGCATTTGTTTCACGCAAAGACACAAAACTCGCGAAGGGCTTGGCGACTTCGCGTGAGATTTTAACTTGCGAAAGTTGAGTTATATAATATTCACTTCAGGATGTATGTCAATATCAAAACGCTCTTTGACGTCACGGCGTATTGCATCGCAGAGAGCAAGAATCTCCGTTCCTGTCGCATTACCCCTGTTTACAAGTACAAGCGCCTGTTTGTCGTGCACACCGGCATTACCAAGTGACTTTCCTTTCCATCCACATTGTTCAATCATCCACCCGGCAGGTATCTTCACACCATCCTCCACAGGATAGTGTGGCATATTAGGATATTCTGCTAATAAAGCACGAAACTTTTCCTCTGAAACAACGGGATTCATGAAGAAAGAACCGGCATTTCCCTCTTTCTTAGGGTCAGGCAGTTTTGCCTCTCTGATATTTATGACAGCATTCCTCACATCACGTGCTGTTGGTTCAGTAATGCCTCGCTCTTCTAAAACTACACGGAGGTTACCATAGTCCAGACGAGGAATAAAATCAAGTCCTAAGACATATGTTACGGCGGTGATGATATACTTATCCTTCCATTCCCCCTTGAATTTGCTGTAGCGATAGCCATAGTCACAGTCCTGTGAGTCAATGATGACAGACTCACCAGTAGCTATCTCCACTGCCTCTATCTTGTATATAAGGTCCTTCACCTCCATGCCATAGGCACCTATATTCTGAACAGCAGAGGCACCAACTTCACCTGGTATGAGCGATAAATTCTCCATATCATAGTAACCCTGACCTACAGCATATTCCACGACATCATCCCATACCTCACCGGCACCGCAGCGCAGTAGCACAAAGTTCTGTTCTACAAAGGCACTGATGCCCTTCATCTTGGGATGCAGCACATTACCTTCATAATCCTTGGTGAGCAAGAGATTACTACCTCCACCGATTATGAGCAGAGGAGCCTGACGCAATACAGGAAGCAGGGACTGCAGTTCCTCTACAGTCTCTGGTTCATAAATCTCACGGCAACTTTGATCTATGCCGAATGTATTGTAATGAAGTAGAGATTCCATTATATATTAACCTTCTTTAGATACCACTTCTTTCCTATTTTGTTAAATACGATATCAATCTGAAGTCCATTAGCAATGCCTCTTACATAAAAATATCGTGAATTAGAAACAGGATATACACCATTGCCATACTTTATATTATATATAGTACCGGAAGGTAGCCACGGTGCAAAGTCCGGCCACTGCTCTGGCATAATGTCACCTGTCATAGTAGAGAAATCATCCTCTGGATCAGGACCCGTGAAGGTTATAGGGTCAGCAAGCGAATGCATCTGGAAAGTAGAATCGCGCACAAACCTTTGATAGAAACTTAGAAATGAAGCATCAGGGTGTTTCTTCAGAGATTCAGTTGTAATACTGTCCATCTGCCATTGACCACGCTTACGGGCAAAGAACCATCTAGTGACCTTAGATTGAGGAATGGCAATGCGTTCCACCGTAACAGCACTTACAGTGGTATCCTTCATGAGCGAGATCTGCTTTACATTATTGAATATCAGCGTATAATATCCCTGTCCCATAAAGAATCTCTCTTTCTTCCACTGCGGTTTCTCCAGCATCGTAACCTTTCCAAAACTAACGACTTTCAACGGAAAAGCGATACGGTCATACTGCACCTTACGACTTCCTGCAAAATTAAAGAAGAAATCGTCAAATAGTTCATCAGCTGCCACAGGCATCTCTTCCTGCTCTATGAGTTCAGAGAGCGTGTCCGATGGAAGTGAATCCCCGCCAAGTGTATCAGCGCCCAGCGAGTCGCTAGAAGAACCGTTCTTGTCAGTACATCCCACAGAAAAGAAGAAACTCGAAATAAAGACTATAACGAGCGTAATAATACTATGTTTCATAAAAATCCTATCAATTTTATGCAAAAGTACAATAAAATCTTTAATTTATCGCACTTTTTGAAAAAAAAATTGTAACTTTGCATAAATTTTTATAAACATATAGTGAAATGTTATTACAGAAGATAGAAAATCTTATTAAAGAGATTAACGCCCTCCAGGCTACCAACGCAGAGGAGATAGAAGCTCTCCGCCTGAAATATCTCTCAAAGAAAGGTGAAATAAATGCCCTCATGGCAGATTTCCGCAATGTCGCTCCTGAGGACAAAAAGACCGTAGGCATGAAAATCAATGAGCTCAAGCAACTTGCTCTTGACAAGATCAACGGGCTCCGCGACATGATAGAGACTCAGGACACAGGTGCAGATGACCTTGATCTCACACGTACTCCTTACCCTGTAAATCTCGGTACACGCCATCCTCTCTCTATCACCAAGAATGAGATTGTAGAGATATTCCAACGCATGGGATTCACTCTGGCAGACGGTCCTGAGGTAGAAGACGATCTTCATATCTTCACCAAGATGAACTTTGCAGCGGATCACCCTGCACGTGACATGCAGGACACATTCTTCGTAGAAGAGAGTGCGCTTAACGATGTAACAAAGAACATCCTTCTCCGTAGTCACACCTCAAGTGTTCAAGCTCGTGTAATGGAGAAGCAACAGCCACCTATCCGCGTGATCTGTCCAGGACGCGTGTATCGTAATGAGGCTATCACTGCACGTGCACACTGTTTCTTCCATCAGATTGAGGGTCTCTACATTGACGAGAACGTGTCATTCACAGACCTCAAGCAGGTGATGCTGACATTCGCACAAGAAATGTTTGGTCCTGACACCAAGATTCGTCTGCGTCCATCATACTTCCCATTCACAGAGCCTTCAGCCGAGATGGATATCTCTTGCCACATCTGTGGTGGTGTAGGTTGTGGTTTCTGTAAGCACACTGGTTGGGTAGAGATTCTGGGTTGCGGTATGGTTGATCCTAACGTTCTCGAACTCTGTGGTATCGACTCCAAGAAATATAGCGGCTACGCATTCGGTCTCGGCGTAGAACGTATCACAAACTTGAAGTATCAGGTATCAGACCTGCGCATGTTCTCTGAGAACGACAAGCGTTTCCTCGAAGAATTCGAATCGGCCAACTAACATTGACCATGTCCAAAGAAGAATCACACCATCACCACTCACACTCTGATGGCAGTAGCCATCGCCACCACCATCACTCATCCGTTGACGGTAGGAGGCATTCGCATCACCATCACCATCATCACACTCACAGTCAGGAGGAGGAAGAAGATACTCCTAAGAAAAAGAAGATACAGTTAGGCCTTGACTTGCGTATCATAACCCTGATGATGTTTCTGTTGCTGATAGTATTGGTAGGATCACGTATCATGGTGCTGAGGGAAACTACAGACATATACTCTCTTGCCGCCCGATACTACATCTCGCGTCAGGCTGTATATACCTACGTATGGTGCATACTGATGGCATTCTTTCTGTTCTACTATGTCATAGTCGATAACAGAAAGACAATATACCTAAATACGAAGCACATACACATTCTAGCTTTACTGTCAGCCATAGGATGCAGTCTAAAATGTATCCTGACTGCCACATACTGCATTCAGATCAGAGACTTCATACATTGGTATCACCCAAACAACATCAGCGAAATACTGGCATGGATGATACTTGCTGTATTCTTTACACTTTATTGGCGACGCAGCAGGAGGAGATAACATACAGAAGAACATTATGGGGCAAAATGATGCTGATTGACGATGGACAATATTGAATTGTTTCGTTTTATAAACAACTGAAATATAGGTAAATATCGGAAAAGACGGTATATTAAAAGATGCTAACAGAATTGTAATAAATTCGGGATTATCGGGAACATTCCTGGGAAAAGTTTTACCTTTGTGCTTGAAAATGGAGCCGTGGAGTTGGGAACAATTCTTCACTCCGTTTTCAAGCACAAATTGTATTGTGACGTTTGTGAGATACTACAGGCACATTCACAACACAAGAAAGAGTATTCAATAACATAATATAGGTAAAACGACATGAAGATAACAACGTACATTTCAGAGAAGAAAAAGAAAGATGCCTTTGACGGCATGGCATATCTTGGATTTCGTGTTAGAGGCAAGGGTGTTGATATCAAAGTCAGGACAGAGATTGAAGTAGTCGGTGAGTTCTGGGATTGTGATACTAACTCTTACGCAAAGACGCGAAAGGTTGAAAAGTGCCAGCGCACAAAGACAAACGAGCTTGTAGAGCATATCATGGAAACTATCAGTGATGAGTTCTACGATGAAGCAATAAAAGGAACAGCAGATGCTGATTGGGTAAGAGGCATTGTAAAGCGTTGGTTATATCCCAAACCAAGTATCACGCCATCTTTTGCTGAGCGCATTGAGCAATATGCAATGGAGCACCCGATGGCAGATGGCACAGCATACAACTATCTGATGACAGCAAAGAAAGTCAGAAGGTATGACGCTTATCAAAGAGACATAGATGGCAAGACAGGCTTTGCATTGAAGGTTGAGGCTATAACAGTAGAGGAATTGGAAGACTTTCGTGATTTCCTCGTAAATGAATATCTGTTGTATGAGGAGTTGCCAGAGTTCTTTGCTCAATTTCACATCAAACCACAGGATGTGCCAAAGCAACTTTCTCAAACAAGAGTCGGAAATATCATGACGCACCTACGCATCGTCCAGCATTGGTGCAATAATATGGGGTATAGCAACAACAAATCATGCGATGAGTTCTCTATACCACAGCCTACATTCGGTACACCATTCTACCTAACTATCGAAGAAAGGAACAAAGTATTCGAGGCAGACCTCAGTTATCGTCCATCATTGATACTTTACAGAGACCTCTTCGTCTTCCAATCATTAGTAGGATGCCGCTCTGGTGATCTGTTCAGATTCACAAAGGACAATGTCCAAGGGGATATGCTAATCTTCATTCCCGAAAAAACGAAGAATAGGAATCCTACACCTGTTGAGGTACCATTATCGGGAAAAGCTAAGGGGATTATTGCAAAATATGACGGTATGGAAGGAAAAGGAAAACTATTCCCCAAACGCGACATGACACATTATAATAATGGTATAAAGGACATACTGCGTGACCTCGGTATAGACAGACCTGTAACCATACTCAATAAATACACAAAGGAGAACGAGCAGAAACCTATCTGGGAAGTTGCATCAAGTCATATGGCACGAAGAACATTCATCGGCAATCTCTACAAGAAGGTGAAAGATCCATCTCTTATAGGTTCAATGACTGGTCACGTTAACGGCAGTCGCTCTTTTGAACGCTATCGTGCTATCGATGATGAGATAAAGCAAGAATTAGTGAACATGATAAACTAACCATACACACATTGACAATCATGAAAGTAACAGCATTCATACGCAACAAGGAAGTTGCAAAGAACAATACCACGAATATGGCACACGTTTATTTTCGTGTGCGTGACGGCAAGACTGACATCAAGGCTGCCAGCGAACTTGCCATCAATCCTAACCATTGGAGTGCAGAACTTCAGGGATATAAGCCACGTGTATCACTTGTTTCAGAGACGAAGCGCATGGCGTTTGACAAGTCCGTACACGAACTCCGTGACATCATTGCAGAGAAATACTATCGTGGTGCCAATGGTGACTGGCTGAAAGGAGTCATAGAAGAGTACTATCATCCAAATATCAATAAGTATAATGGTAAGTTGGAGCAGAATAATCTAGTAAAACGTATAAAAGAGTATATCGGAACACGTCAGTTGGCAAAAGCGTCCGTTGACCATTTCAACTATTACATACGTAAGATAGAACACTTTGAACGTTATGAGCAGATGGTTAACAAGCATAGAGGCTACAAGATGAACATAGACACGATGAACGCAGATACGCTTACGAGATTCTGCATGTATCTCAGAAATGAACATGAAATCTACGTTGAACATCCTGAGGTCTTTGAGGATAAGGCTTCAAAGTATGCCCCACGTCAGTTGTCTGACAATAGCCTCAATACGTTGTTCCACAAACTCAACACAATCGTCAACTGGTGTCTCAAGAACAAATACACTACGAACGATCCATTCATAGGCTTTGAAATACCCAAGCAGATGTATGGCACCCCGTTCTACCTCAACCTTGAGGAGCGTGACAAGGTATATGAAGCAGACCTGTCTGATTGTCCGGTGACGATGCAAATCTTCCGTGACATCTTTGTGTTTCAAAGTGTTATCGGCTGTCGTGTCAGTGATTTGATGGCAATGAAGAAGAGTAACATCATCAATGGCGTAGTGGAATACATTGCCCAAAAGACAAAGAGTCATCAGCCACGCACGATACGTGTACCATTGAATGATAAGGCAAAAGCGATACTCGAAAAGTACAAGGATGTTGAAGGAGAACTCCTTTTCCCTGCTTTCTCCCTTGACACCTATAATGAGAACATCCGCAAGATA
>JAZLIN010000159.1:0-4639 GCA_045617365.1 Prevotella sp.
TGCCGGGAGCGATGCCCGCTTCGGGGCATCCCACGGCGGGATCATACTCCCAGCCGCACAAGTCGCAAACATACTTTTCCATAATAGATATATTTAAAAGATTAGACATGTGTGATGATTTCACGCTGCAAAAGTACACACAATTCCTCAACCCGCCAAACGACACCATCGAAGCCCCCATTGACCCTCCCCACAGTACCACCCAAACAGAGTCTTCTGTTGGCAATTGTTCCTCGCCAAACCTCGCCATTTTTTATCCATTTTTTGGCGAGGAAATGGCGAGATGTGGCGAGGAAACACTCTTTTTTGCGTCTGTATGTTCGTCAGAGGTACTATGGTTTTTAGATGAATAATTTGTTATAGTTCTAATTGTCAGTATTTTGCTAATGGTTTACGAAAGGTTAACGAAAAGTTGACGAAAAATATCGGCATATTTTTTCGTTAACTTTTCGTCAACTGCGTTGTGATTGGTTTGTAAGTCTTTATTTTATATGTAGTTATGTTTGTTTTGCCCAAAAATGAACTGCCGCCAGCCGGTATTGTTGGGGGTAGGGCAGGCTATTGGCGGAATAACTGCGGACAATTGCCGGCCTTTCTGCGGGGTTTCTCCCACTAAAGAGGGCGGCGATTGCCTGCCAGTTGGTCACCCCTATGCCGCAGGAGTGCCTATCGGATGAAGTGCGCGTGCGTCCAGGGCTCGCGGTCGGGAGGGGGCGTTATCGTCGTAAGTCTTGGCTGCGAGTCTGTCGCGAAAGGGAAGCCGCATACAGAAGGTATATTATGGAAAAGATGATGGCTGTCCCGTATGGGCCCATTGCGTCAGCGGGCAGGTATGAGGAAATCAGGCCTATGACAAGTGGTGAGGCAAACTGCCCAAAGTATAGTGCAGCTGACATTATTGGCATTATTTGGCTCACGCTATCCTTGCCGCCTTTGATGCTGGCCGCTATGTTCAGGTAGGGTACCCCCACACCATTGGCCAATCCTATCAGCACAAGGGCAGTGATGGTGGCGAAAAGGCCATGGGGTGCCGATAGCAGCATGAATGCAATGAGGTATGCTGTTGGCGGAAGGAATCGAATTATCTTTGACAGACTCTTCATCATACGGCCAAAAAACAGTCCCACAAATAGTGCGACGAGGTCTACTCCCATCATTAGGCCTGTAATCTGCATGGCGGAGAACGAGTCCCTCTCGGTGATGGAAAAGTTGCTGACGAATACAAAGAACAGCCCCATGCACAACACCATTTCCACAATGAGCGAATGGCATGCCTTTATCCTGTCGAGGGGTCGGACGGATTCCTGTCTGTTGCTTCTTAGACATCCCGAAGGTTCCTACCAAGTCAGATTTTATTTGTATCTTTGCACTCCTAAATTATGTATTTTTTCTGCAAATACAATTTGTGACAAGAGCGACAGGTTGCTCTGAACTGTGGTCAGCGACTGAAATGGAGCTAAAGTTTTCAATAATTTGTTGTTCAATTTGTTAATTATCAACTTACGGAATTAAGGTACATCAAAAAAAACGTAGCAAACATGTCCTAAAGTTTTTTTTTTGATAATTTGCAAAAAAAATCGTAACTTTGCACTCGAATTTGGATTTCGCAATTAATAGTGCTCGAAATTCTTCTCCTGATCTGTTCCCTAATCAGAGAGGTTTGTAGCGCATTGTGGCAAACGTAAGGTTTGTCCGAGCCATGACGGTTCATTATTCGTATTTCCGGGGGAAGGAATAATTCTAACGAATAATGAACTGTAACAATACATCTACATTTTTTATGAACGATCACAAGTTTCTTTGTGCTCTGGCTGTCTCGGTGATGGTCGGAGCAAGCTGCTGTGTACCAGTGTGTGCACAGCAGCGGATGAGTCTTCAGTCGCTTTTTGACCTTGCCGACCAACAGAGTCAGCGCATCAAGGTTAGCGAGGTGGCGTTGAAGGCGGCAGAAGAAGGGGTGGCATCGGCAAAATCTGCCTTGCTGCCGAGTGTTGAATTGAGCGTGCAGGGGTCCTACACGGGCAATGCCTTCCTGATGTCGCGAGGTTTTTCGACCAGTGGCACAACGGAATACATCGTGCCGGGACTTGGTCCTCAGCAGGTGCCGAATGGCAAACAACCGACACCACATTGGGGCAATAGTTTCACGGCTCAGGTGAGTCAGGTGATTTACGATGGTGGTGCCATCCGTTCTGGAATAGAGATGGCAAAGCTGGGGCATCAGTTGGCAGAACTCGACGTGGAGAAGAATCGTCAGGAGGTGCGTTTCCTGCTCACCGGCTATTACCTTGACCTCTATAAGTTGCAGAACCAGTCGCAGGTGATTGCGAAAAATATAGAACTGACGGAGAAGGTAATCGAACAGATGAAAGCTCGCAAGGAACAAGGAACGGTGCTGAAGAATGACATTACCCGATACGAATTGCAGCTGCAAAGTCTTCTGCTTGCCAAGACACAAGTAGATGATGCACAAAAGATTATCCGTCATCAGATAGGTACAACGATCCATCTGCCTGAGGGAGAAGATTTTGAGATAGATGCAAAGTCGCTCGAAGAGGAAGGCATGGCACTCAAGGCAGTCACCTCCGAAGAGTCATGGCAACAGTCGGCTGCCGAAAACAACGTCGACATCCGTCAGGCTTCACTCGCCACAGAAATGTCCGAACAAAAGCTCAGAAACACCCGTGCGGCATCGCTTCCATCAGTGGCAGTAGTTGCCGAAAACAACCTGTTTGGCCCTTATGCTTCCGATTTGATTCCAAAGAATGCCAACGTGAACGTATGGTTCGTGGGGATTGGCGTAAAATACAATCTGTCAAGTTTTTGGAAGAACAAGCACGACATTCGGAAGGCAAAGCATGAAAGCACCCAAGCACGCGAAAGTGTGCAGCTGGCTCGTGAAGGCATAGAGGATGCTGTGCAGGCAAACTACACCAATCTGCTGACCAGTTCGGTAGAGGTAAGCACTCAGGAGAAGCAGGTGGAACTTGCCGACCAAAACTATTCGGTGGTCAAGAACCGTTACGACAACGATCTTGCACTCCTTACCGATATGCTTGATGCCTCAAACATGAAACTCTCTGCCGACATGGCTCTTGTCAACGCACGCATCAATATGTTTTACAACTATTTCAAACTTAAATACATAACAAATACGCTTTAGAACATGAATAAGGAAAAAATTTCAACATACATTTATAACGCTATCGTGATTGTCTGCATAGCGTGTGGCGCAGTTTATGCCATAAGTCAGTTTATGCATTTTGGCGGTGGCGAAGTGACCGATAATGCCCGTGTGTGTCAGAACATTGTGCCACAGAACTGCCGTGTGCAAGGTTTCATTCGCGAGGTGCGCTTCTCGGAGTTTCAGGAGGTGAAGAAGGGTGATACGCTTGTCGTTATCGAGGATGCAGAGTTCCGTCTTCGTCTGGCGCAGGCAGAGGCAGATCTCTGTCGTGCTGAACGTGGTTCGCAGGGTACGGCAAGCAGCATCAATACCACCAAAACCAGCATCACCGTGACTGATGCCGGCATTGAGGCGGCACGCGTGCAGATGGAGAATGCTCAGAGGGAAGATGCTCGTTTTCAGAAACTTCTCGCACAGGATGCTGTAACCCAGCAGCAGTACGACAATGTCCACACCGCTTATCTGAGTGCCAAGGCGGCATATCAGCAGGCACTCCGCTCGCGCAACACGCAGACGGCTGTAGTGGCAGAGCAAGGTCATCATCTTTCGGCTTCAGAGGCAGCCATCGAACTGGCTCGTGCACAGGTGGATATTGCCCGACTGAACTTGTCGTATTGCTACATCATAGCCACTTGCGACGGTGTGGTTGGCAGCAAGGATATTCATGTGGGTCAGTTGGTTAACCCTGGGCAGACGATAGTCAGCATCGTTGACAAGAACGAGAAATGGGTGGAGGCGAACTACCAGGAGTCGCAGATGCCGAACGTAAAGGTGGGCGATAAGGTCCGCTTCACTGCCGATGCCGTTCCTGGTGTGGAATACACAGGTATGGTGGAGCGTATCTCTGACGCAACAGGAAGTGCGTTCTCGCTGATTCCTATCGACAATGCCACAGGCAATTTCGTGAAGGTGGAACAGCGTGTGACGGTACGTGTGAAGATTGACGCATGCGACGAACTGAAGAAGTTGCATGGCGGTTATAATGTGGTTTGTAAGGTAGAAGAGTAATGGGACGACTGACAGAATTCTTGATGAAGGTGCCACCGCCACCAAAGGGCATGGGGTTCGCTATGCCGATGATGAAGGGATGGGTGCCCCGCAGGTTGCAACCGTGGATTTACGTCCTTACGGCTCTGTGCTTCCAGTTCTCGGGAGGCATGTATCTGGGTGCGCTGGATGAGATTCGTGGCACCACGAACTTCATGATCGAGGATGTCATGTTTCTACTCTATGCCACACTGGCAGGTATGGCGGTTTGGTTCCCTATGCTGTTTAGGATGAAGTTCCGTTTCACCAACCAGCAACTACTGTGTACCTCTGCAATCGTCATGGGCATCTGCAACATCATCACCATGCACGGCCAGTCGATGCCTGTATTGGTTGTGGCGTGTTTCATAGCAGGCATTGCCAAGATTCAAGGCACATTCGAGTGCATGAGCAACATTCAGCTGT
>JAZLIN010000160.1:0-6877 GCA_045617365.1 Prevotella sp.
CCCATCTTCTGAGGCATAGAGGCAGCCAGATGATAAAGTGCAATGTCGCATGTGTACATGACAATGAGGCTGTTCCTTTCTGTGCCTGTAGCAGAGAATATAGCCTGACAGTCATATTTAGGGTGCAAGTAGCCAGATATTTCTTCCTGTGCCTCCATTTCTGCATTGGTCTTGTTTGCCTCGTTTACCTGTGAGATAACTTTGAGGGCGGTTTCGCCAATGACAACCCTGTAATCTTCTTCTGTTAGAAACATGATACTTGATTTACTTTGTTACGAATAGAGCGTGCTTCTCAATGTCCTCGATGCGGACACCCTTCTTGAAACGGTGATATGAAATAAGCTGCTTGACAGCCTTCTTCGGTACCACCTTGATTGAGCCGTTGAGATAGATGACATAATACTTCAAGCCAGTAGCATTGTGCAGCTTTATGGCTTTGTTCACGGCACGCTTATAATTGAAAGCAAAGATGCAGCGTTTGATGAGTTCAATCATATTACCATTGATTTTTAGGGCTTGGACGTTTGCCAAACCTTGGTTTGAAAGTTTGTATTCGTGTATTCTTCTGCAAGATGTAGATGGCTCCTTCGTCGGCATCAGGTGCGTCATCGTTGCCACTCATGCCTTTCTCAAAAGCAAGCAGCTGCTCTACACCGGCAATCATGTCTGGATCATCCTTCTGGTCGATGTCGTAGAAGGTGAAGCCACGTTCCCAGAGTGGACTGATAGCCTCCACTCGCTGGAATTTGTCTGGTTTCTTGCGTTTGTCGCCTGTAATTGGCAGCTGATAGCCTCTAATATTCCCCTCGGTGGTGAAGTCGTCCAGAATGATGTCCTGCATGAAAGAAGCCTCCATTGCGAAGCGTATAGATATGCCTATCTCCATGCTCCACTCATAAAGATCATAGCACCATCTGACCAGCTCCAGAACTGAAGCCTTGCGCACGAATGCTCGCAGGTGCCAGAGGTTTGCACCATGCTTTCCCCAGAGCTTTGCAGCCTTGGTGTCATTTGTCTTCTTTGACTTCCAAGAAGGGTCGATATACAGGACGAACTCCGAGAAGTCTTTCCACTTTGGACGCTTAGCCCAGCGAATCCACTCCTGACGGAACACAGTACCTTCAACAATAGGATTGTGCATCATTTCCTTATTCCAGGAGCGATAACCCATAAAGGCAGCAGCTTCCTGCGCTTCCTCCTTGGTCCACTTGTCTTTCCATACAGGTTCACCGTCATTGTTAACAGCATAGATGGTGGAAACATGCACGCCTTTGGTTGCTGCTATATTGGCAAGCACTGAGCATTTAGATATGAGGTTGCCAACCATGATGAAACGACCACGGCCAACATCAAGAGCACCAAAGAGAGCTTCCTTCACCCAGTCAGTGAGCTCACGCACACGACGTTCATTGCGGCAAAGTTCGTCATCATCAAGGTCATCAATGACTATGTAGTCAGGTCGTGCCTCCTTGTAACGGAGTCCTCGAGGCGACTGACCTCGGCCACGGGCGAAGAATGCGACTCCCTGCTGTGTGACAAACTCTCCATCCTGCCAGTTGCCCAGGTTCTTCTGCTCGCCAAAGTCAGCAATTATTCTCTGGTTATATTCGAGCTCAGCCTGAATGTCAGACAAAAGTCCGCGAGCGCTGTCCTCGCTTTTGCCGACAACGACCATGACATTGATGAGACGCTTGGGCTGGAACATCAGCCAGAGAGGCACGAATATGTCAAAGTGCGTGGATTTGGCGTGCCCTCGTGGCCACTTGAAAACAGCTTTCAGGTTTGGAGTGTTCCTAACCTTCAAAGCAGCTGCATTGTGGAATGGCGCATTATGTACTGTACGGATGACCTCGCCTGTGGTCTTGTCGCGCAATGTAAGGAAGTGGGGGAAATAGTATTCGCAGAACTCGGCATAGTTATTTAGGAGCCTTATGATACGCTTCTCCTTCTGCACAGCATCCTCTTTTATTAAAGAAGATGTGCCTGTCAGCGACTGGATGCGTTTGCAATGCTCCTGCCATTCGGCATAACGCTGTTTTATTTCCGCACTTGCAGCCATACTATTTGCCTAATGTTGCGCCCATGGACTCAATGATGTATTTGTCCTGGTACTTGTTGATAGCCTTGATAAGGTCAGGAGTGAGCTCCTTGTCAGTCTGTGCCCGGTATTCAAGCCACTTTGAGAATGCCATGAATACTTCGATGGCATCAACCACATTAGCCTTTTTGTCAAGTTTCTCTATGACAGAGGACAGCTTGGCGAGTTTGTCGCCCAGACCTGCAATCATAGCAGGGTCCTCAGAGCTGTTGACTTGCTCTATGAGCCTGTCAATGGTAAGAAGGAGCTTGTTTACGAGTTCCGGGCGTGTGATGTTCTTTGCAGCTCGTGCCTCCTTCCATCCATCCGCGGTACTCCACTTCGAAATAGTTACTCGAGATACGCCCACCTTGTCGGCTATCTCTGTCTGTTCCATCCCAGAGAGATAAAGCGCTCTGGCAAGGTTTTTCTTTTTTTCAGTTTCTGCTTTTGTCATATATGATAAAATTTGTGATAACAGTCAAGTGTCAACATGCTGTAATAAAGGCAGTGTCTAAAGCTTGAAAACAATGCAAAGTTCTATAATTTCAATGAGTTAAAGAAATTAGTATGCAGTGCTTTCATAGAAGTGTGCAGCCGTTGCACACATATTTTGAAGGGTGGAAAAAAGTAACTTATTTTGCAGTGCGAAATCGCAAAATACACATCAAAATCATGAGCAAAAGAGTACGTATCACAAACAACAGCCTGAACAGCTATGGCACTCGAGTGCTGACAGCTGGGATGGACGTGGAGCAGTATTGCAGGAACCCTGTGCTGCTCTACATGCATGACCGTGGCAATGTCATCGGTTATGTGAAAGACTTGAAGGTTGAAGGTGATGAGATCACCGGCGAACTTATGTTTGACGAAGCTTCAGAGCTTAGTCAACGGTGCAAGAAGCAATACGAGTTCGGCAGCCTCAGAATGGTAAGCGTTGGCATCGACATCAAGGAAATGAGCGAAAGCCCTGAGCATCTTGTAGAGGGGCAGACACGACCAACTATAACCAGGAGTAAGCTATTTGAGGTTAGCCTTGTTGACGTCGGTGCTAATGACGATGCCATCAGACTGACCAAAGACGGTGCGACAATAGAACTTGGGAAAGATGGAACCTGCCAGATTCCACTCCTTAATACAAACAATCAAAAAACAGAAAAAATGGAACTGAAAGATTTTGCCCTAATGTTGGGCTTGGCGGAAAC
Source organism: Prevotella sp. (assembly GCA_045617365.1). GTDB lineage: Bacteria > Bacteroidota > Bacteroidia > Bacteroidales > Bacteroidaceae > Prevotella. Next base: position 3,283 of record JAZLIN010000160.1, read on the forward strand.
AGCAGATGAAGCTGCTGTTCGCGCTGAAGTGGACGTGCTTTTGGCTGCAAAGAAGAATGCCAACACGCTGCTTCTGGAGAAAGAGCAGCTCATGCTTGCAAGTATCACTCAGGTGGTAGAGACTGCTGTCAGCGAGAAGCGAATCAATGCAGATCGCAAGCAACAGTTTATCAATCTTGGCAAGACTACCGGCATCGAAGAGCTAAAGAACATCTTCGCTGCCATGTCTCCTCAGCAGAAGCTCTCTGCAGTAATAAGCTCTAATTCAGGTACGCCTGTGGCGGTTCCTGTCACCTATTCAAAGCTTAGCGAGGTTCCCGCAAACATGATTGTGGACCTCCGTGAGAACAATCGTGAAGAGTATGCCCGTCTCTACAAGGCAGAGTATGGCATGGAATGCAACATTGAATAACACATTAAATCTAAATTACTGAATTATTATGAAATTTATGAGATTAATTTCTGCAATTGCATTCAATTGCATGACAGGGGTGGCATTTGCCATGGTTACAGGACTGTCTCCAGCCGAATGTTGCGTCGGCGCTAATGCAATAGGCGTAATTATGGGTGAATGCGGAGTTGTGCCTTCTGGAGTTGCGCAGGTCGGCGTTCTAAAAGAAGTGTGGACTGGTGAACTTGTGAAATCGCTCCGAGCTGGATTGGAAGCTACTTGGCTTGACGGCATCCCAGACAACAGCTCCCTTGTGGACAACGATGTGATTCACCTTGTTGATGTGGGCGTTGACCCTGACGTTCTTATAAACAACACCACTTATCCTATCGACATTCAGGCGTTGGACGATGATGACATTCCTATAGGCCTTGACAAATTCCAAACAAAGGTGACACCTATTACTGACGATGAGCTCCATGCTATCAGTTATGATAAGATGGGTCGTGTGAAGGAAAGTCATGCCAACTCAATCAATGATGCAAAGCTAATGAAGGCTGCGCATAGTATGTGTGCTTCTCAGAATTCGGCGAAGACCCCTGTGCTGACAACTACAGGCCCTCGTGATGCTGTAACCGGCCGCCTGAAACTTGTTCCTGCTGACATAATAGAGTTGAAGCGAAAGATGGACAGCCTGAAGGTTCCAGCCAAGGGGCGTCGCCTTGTGCTCAGCACTGACCATGTGAACGATCTTTTAGAGGTTGACCAGAACTTTAAGGAGCAGTACAACATCAATCGCAATGATGGCACTGTTGGTCGTCTCTATGGATTCGACATTTATGAGTTTGCCAATAACCCTGTATATACTACTGCAGGCAAGAAGAAGTCTGTTGGCGCAACAGCAGGAATAGGTGAGTTCCATTGCTCTTTTGCCTTCTATACTCAGCGTGTATTCAAGGCGACAGGTTCAACCAAAATGTACTATAGCGAGGCATCGACCGATCCTGAATATCAGCGTAACAAGATTAACTTCCGCCACTACTTCATCTGCATGCCTAAGAAGGAGGATGCCGGCGTGGTTATGATGAGCGGATACAAGGCTACGGCTTAACGCTGATGGCACTACTGAAATACTTAGTCCTACACTGCACAGCCACGCCAGAAGGCCGTGAAGTAACATCCAAAGAAATACGAGCATGGCATACGAACCCGATAAGCAAGGGTGGCCGTGGCTGGAAGCAGGTAGGCTATACTGACATGATTCATCTTGACGGAACAGTGGAACGTCTGGTGAACAACAACGAGGACGCGAATGTCGATCCTTGGGAAGTAACGAACGGTGCAAAGGGCTATAACAGCGTAAGCCGTCACGTCGTCTATGTAGGCGGTTGTGACAAACAGCTGAAGGCGAAGGACACTCGCACTCCAGCGCAGAAAGAGGCTCTGAAGAAGTACGTTCTGGACTTCCACCGCCGTTTCCCATCCGTCAAGATAATCGGTCACTACCAGATAGCCAACAAGGCATGTCCGTCGTTTGACGTGCCGAAATGGCTGAAAGAAATAGGCATACACCAATAAACAAGGAGAAAGATGGTACTCAGCGAGATACTCAACTTGATATTCGGTGGCGGTCTTGTCGCCAGCCTTGTTGCTTTGATAACAATCAAGCAGACTATGCTGAAGGCGAAGGCTGAGGCAGAACGCGCCAAGGCTGAAGCCGAAACAGTGCGCATTGACAATGCTGAGCACGCCACCCGAATCCTAATAGAAAACATTGTAGAACCTCTAAAGAAAGAACTAAATGCAACACGCAGAGAAATGGCACGGCTCAGGAAGGCTCTTGACCATGCTAATGCTTGTGAGTATCACAGTTCTTGCCCTGTGCTCTATGAGCTGCGCGACCTCCCGAAAGGAGACGGAGAAAATGAGGCGGGAAGAAGCTGTGAAGACAGTAGAGCTGGACAGCATGGCTGCGGTGGAATGGATGGTGCAGATGCAACCGTTCCCGATGTCGGAGGTGCAGATGACCATTCCCATAGACAGCCTCCTTAAACTCCCCCCTCTTGCTTCATACTCGGCTAAACAGGGGCAGGCAAATGCAAAAGTGAGCCGTGATGAAGGCAATATCATTGTGTATGCCTCATGCGACAGTCTTGAACGCCTTGTTGGCTGGTACGGGCGTGAGTGGAGGAAATACAGGCAAGAGAATGAAAGTCTGACGATAGAGTCAATGGAGTGGAAACGAACGGCATTGGAATTACGTTCGTCTATTATAAAAACTTTCTTCGCAGGCTTCATCATAGGTATAGTGTTAACAATCATATTCATCAAAAACAAGAAATAATTATGGAAGAAACAGGTGGCTACAGAGACGGCACTGACCTTATACTCAGTGTTAACGGCACGGCTATTGGTCACAGCACTACTTGCAAGATCAGCGACAGCACAGAAACCGGCGAGCGTGTGACAAAGGAGGCTCAGACCGGAAAGTGGAAGGAGAAGTACGTGAAGAGTCTTTCTGAGACAGTAACAGCCGAAGGATTCGCTTACGAGGGTGATTCGATGGGTTATCCATCCTTGAAGCAGCTCATGCATTCGGCACAGCCAGTTACGCTCAGCTATTCGTATCGTGCGAATGCAAACAATGGCACTTCAGTAACGGCAGCATACACTGGTAAGTTCATCATCACAAGCCTTGAAGAGACTGGTGATGCAGGTGATGACGCTAAATGGAGTGTGACATTCGAGAACTCGGGAGCAGTGAAGCCAGTAGATGGTGATTGAAAATAGAAAGCGGAAGAAATGAAGAAGATAAAAATCGGTGGCAAGGAACTGCCATGCAGAATGACTCTGGGCGCAATGCTCAAATTCAAGCGTGAGAAGGGAAAGGACGTGAGTCAGCTTGACAAAGACCTCGAAGACCTGGCTTTCCTCTTGTGGTGCTGTGTGGTAAGTGCTTGCAAAGCTGACGGCATTGAGTATGGTGACAGCTTCGAGGATTTCTGCGATAAGATTGACGCAAACGATCTAAACACCTTCTATGGTGGCATGGAAAGCGAGTCAAAAAAAAAGACGAATTAGACGGCAGAGCTTCTGTTGACATAGAAACTCTGCTTGGTATAGGTATGGGGTGTATTGGGATGAGTTTGGATGACTTTTGCCGATGCACCCCTTCTGAGTTCTCTGCAATTCATGAGAAATGGA
>JAZLIN010000161.1:0-31994 GCA_045617365.1 Prevotella sp.
CGCTGAGAAGTTAAAGACAATACTTAATACAGCGTAAAAACTAATGTCTTAACTTCTTTAACTTCTTCGCTCGGCGCTTGCGACGCTCTGCTTGCAGAGAACTCCTTAACTTCTAAACAAGTGAAGCTTGCGAAACTTGAAATACTTTATTTCTTATCCATATTTTTGCACATGTTAAGTGCTTCGAAAGTTGAAGATTCAAACATCTCCGGTGAACAGTCGTCTTTTAGGACAAAGCCTGGAACAGGGGCTTTCCAATACTGAATGTAACAGTTATGGAGGTCAATGGCATGCAGGCAGATGATGTTGTGTATGCCTTGCTGCATGACATCCTGTGACTCTGCAGGCAGCGTGCCCATCAGTTTGTCAACGGATTTTATATAGTTCAGCCAAGCGCGGCGTGCCACTTCACAGGCAGAACGCATCTCGTCTGAAGAGTATTCGTCTTTGGAACTCTTTATGCCACTACCGATACGGAACATAATCTTACGGTAGCAATCGGTAATAGCGCTTTCGTCAGGGGGTGATATCTTTGTATCAGCGAATGCTGATGCATCAGCACCATCTATGATAATAGCCGTCATCGGCTCTATGAAGTTGAGCCGTTCAAGGCGACGGTCCAGTTTCTCTTTATTCTTGGTGAATATGGCTTGCATTTTTGAGTCCTTGCCAACAAAGACTTTCTGGATAAAGTCTCTCTCCTTCTCCATCCACAGGTTGTATGTCTTGGTGACATCGTCGGTGGCATGGTACATCTCCGGGTACTTACGCAGCACCTCGTCTGCACGATAGCGACAACTGTCAGCACGACTCATATTAGCCATGTCAACGGGCTTCGCCTTGACGGTGTCTATCTGATAGTTCTCTATCTCGCTCAGCAATCTCTGTTTGGTATTCTGATTCTTGCATGCACAGAATACAGTGAGCGCCACTGCTATAAAGATGGATATCTTAATGTAATACTTCATTAAATAAACGGAAATTGTTATTAAGGTGGGTTCTATTAATTCGCTTTTGATGATTTCGAGGCTATTACGCCGCAGATTCCTTTTTAAGGCTGCAGGGCTGTTCTCACGCAGAGTCGCAAAGGTAGCGTGCTACTGCCCAAAGACTTAAGAAGAAAGATGCAAGTGAGAGTCCGAAAGCACAAAAGATAATCTCACAACGATTTGTTAATTTACAGAACCCACCTAAAGGAAAAGAAGCCTGCCCACGCTTGTGAGCAGGCTTCCTTGAATATTTACTCTATCATCAGAACTGTTACTGAATGACAACCTGCTTCAAGATACAGCCTGTACCTGTGATAACAAAGCCGCCATCGTTCTGGAGGTGTGCAATATCATCTGCTGTAGGGATGAATGTAGCAGTCTGTTCATCAGCACTAGGAGTGAGGTCTATCTGACCTACAGAGAGGCCACCCCAATCCTTACCCATACGTGGTGAGAGACATGCCCAACCTGCTGTAGGATCAATGAAACCAACTGTAAAGATAATCTTCTGACCAGCCTGGAAAGTTGACCAGTCGTAGCCACCCCATGCCAGATCCTGGCAACCCGACCAGTTATCAATATTGAAGCTGCCTGACCAAGCAATGATCTGTGGGATAGGCAATGCTACCTGCTTAAGGATGAAACCAGTACCAGTGATTACAAGACCGCCATTGTTCTTGATGTTCTCAACATCGGACTCTGTCACTTTGAGTACTGCACGCTGAGTCTCAGTGCCTGGTGTGAAGTCAATCTGTCCTACAGAGAGACCACCCCAATCCTTACCCATACGAGGCGAGAGGCAAGCCCATCCTGCTGTTGGATCTACGAAGTCAACATAGAAGATGATTTCGTCACCAGCCTTGAGGTTTGACCAGTCATAACCACCCCATGCGAGATCCTGACAACCTGACCAATTATCAATAGTATTGCTACCTGACCAGATAACCTTCTCTGCGCCGTCATGGTGCATAGCAATCTTGTCAGTCTCTACAGAGTAGTTATCATGCTGAACAAGCTTTACCTTGCCATCACCCATTCCCTTAGGAACTATGAATGAGATTTCGTTAGCACTCTGCTCAAACTCTCCCTTCTCCAAAGTAATATCACCAGGAAGAACGAGTTTTACAACTCTGTTCAAAAGAGTACCCTTGAGAGAAACCTTATCGCCAACCTTGAGTTCTTCTACAGGAGTGATAGAACCAGCCTCATAAGAGATGAGAGGCAGAGCGATGCTGACAGATGTTGTGAGACCAGATGGAGAAATCAGTACGATGTCACCAGATGTTGCAGTAGCAGGTACTGTTACAGTGATAGACTTGCCATCAGTAGCGGTGATAAACTCAACCGTTGGAACAGATGGGAAATCAACCTCAGAAATGAGGTCGAGGTTTTCACCATAGATAGTGATCTGCTGGCCGAAGTCAGGTGTTGCGTCAGATACTGATGCAGCAACAGCTACATCAACCATGAGACTCTCTGTCACAGGGAGATCCTCAGAATCATCGCCTATGCTGCATGTAACAGCGCCAGAGACAGCCTCTGCAGGCACAGCTATCTGAATCTCCTTACGAGTATTCTTTACGAAGTTCTCTGCCTCCACCTTAACACCTGCTGAGAATGTCACGCTCTGAATGTTCCATACGAACTCACCAGAGATGGTAACGATGTCACCAGCATGAACACTCAGAGGGGTAATGCCGTCAATCTTAACCTCCTCAGAGAATGTGATGTTAGAAGCAGAAACGATAGTATCGTTGTTGTTTGTTACAAGACGGAGCTTACCAGGCACACACATGTCTGGGATAACAACTCGCATTTCCTGGGAGTTGCTGAGAACGAAGTCTGCAGGGAGATAGGTCTTTGACTCTACAAGTTTCTGGTTACCCTCAGGGAAGAGCACCTCCTTGACACTGTTGAGTTGTGTACCTGTGAGGCGAATTGTCTCGCCACGTGTTGCAGGCATCGGACCGAAAGCAAGGATATTCACACCGCCCTTGTCATACTGATCGGTAGATAGCTCATCGTCGCACGCTGTCAGCGTGAGGCCCGAAAGGGCCACCGCAGACAGCATTATGTAATTGAATATCTTTTTCATATTAATATGTCAACTTATTATTTAATAGGAACGATACGGATGTTGTCGTAACGAATGATAGGCTTACATGCCTTGCCTTCGATACCGCCAGATAAAGGCCAGATGGTGAAGCTATCGAAGCTCTCAGGAGTGATCTCCTTAGTACCTGCAGTACCATCCATATTGTAAGTGAAGTTTTCGATTGGCATGGTAACTGTAATCCACTTGCCATTGGTGTCGAATGTACCCTTAGCATTATTCCATGGAGCATACATACCACGACAGAAGCCATTCTCTGTCTGGATGTAAGTGTTGTTCTGCCATGAGTCGTTAGCACAATCCTTATTGTTCATGAAGAGAACCTGGAGTACACCAGCCTCCCAAGGGTTACTTGCAGGAATGCACATCTCAAACTTCAGAGCAAGTTTAGCAGGCTCAGCAAAGTATCCGGCAGGCATGATGTTACGCAGTGGAACACCTGCACCCTCTGTGATAGACATTGGGTCACCACTCCAGTTACCGCACCACCAAGAGATTTTGAAGCCCTCAGTCCAACCACCGTCAGCAGGCATCTCGAGGCTGCCATCACCAACCTGAGCATAGTAACCGTCAATACCGTTCTCTGCAGAGTATGTCATTGCAAGGTTCCATCCCTGAGGAACGATACCCTTCGTACCAGAGTTAGCGTCGAATCCGTCAGGATTATCGAAGTTTGTGATCATACCGCGTGAGTCCTTGTAACGGAAGTATGCCTTCTGTGTGCCATAGACTGTAGTAATCTCAATAGGACCTTCCTCAAGACCTGCCGGTACATCGAATGTGATGGTATTGTCTGTGAACTCGTTGATCTTCACATTCTGACCAGAGATTTTGAGTGACAGAGGTACGTTAGGATCATCGATGAAGTAACTACCGTAGATGTTCTGTTTGTCACCAGCAGGAGCCCACTCGTTGTCCATAGAAAGAATCTTTGGACCAGGAACAAGCACCTTGAAGTCGTATGTGGTAGTATCACCAGCGTTATTGATCATGAAGATCTTATCGAATACCTCACCAGGTATAGTTCCTGGAACTGTCACGAGGAGAGTGTTGTCTGTGATGAGAGATGGTATGAGCTCTGCCTTCTGGTCGTTGAAGTACATTTTAACGATACTGCGCAGGTTGCCGCCCACAATACAAATCTCATTGTCCATGTAAGCGCCGGTGAGAAGTGAATCTGCCTTGGTCTTATCAACAGGACGGATATAACTGATGGTTGGAGTACCATCTGCAACCTCATACTTGTCTGGTTCATCAGCACAAGCAGTAAAACCTACAGCTGTGGCGATGGAAGCAAACAAGAAGAGAAGATTATATATCTTTTTCATGTATATTAATGTTTTGCGTATTATTAATAGCTATAAGTTGCACGGATATCCACGTGGATAGGTTCCTCCTTGAGGTGTGGATTGAACGTGAGGTCCTCCATTGGGAATGGAATGGTGAAGTTTGCCACAGTCACGTTAGGAGCCTTGGTCTCGTTGTCATACTGGGTAGTCTGATCTTTACCATCATCGTCCTTGTTCACAATGTCCCACTGACCTGTTGCGTAATAATTCTTGAACATGAGGTTGAGGTTCCAGTAAGAGTTACGACGCTGCGATACGAGTTCGCTGATAGCACGGTCAGGGTTGTAGTAAGCGAGACGAACGAAGTCGTACCAATGGTCACCCTCACAAGCCAACTCAAGACGGCGCTCCTTCCATACATCATCAAACGTGATGTTCTTCTTCTCTACAGCTGTAGGGATGGCGCGAATGTGAACCTGGTTGAAGGCATCACAAGCCTCTTCGTCATTTGTCGAGCCACCACCGAGGAGACACTGTGCCTCAGCGAGAACGAGGTAAACGTCAGCAAGACGGAGGATAGGAGTACAGAGTGAGTTTGCCATACGGTCAGCAGCAGTACCAAGAGCTGCAATGTGGTCAGAATTGCTGCCATAGATATGCTTGACAACGTTACAGCCTGTTGGCGAACGGTGCTCGCCCCAAGCAGCCTCGTTGTATTCCTTGTCATACTCGAAGCGCATGAAGTCAAAGCCACCCTTGTCGCGCCAGAGGTAAGGAACAACGTCACCTACTGTCATCATTGTTGCAATACGACGTGTATCAGGGCAGATACGGCTCGATGGTGACTCAAGGATGTTGAAGTTGAAAGCATCCTGGAGGTCAACCGAAGGACCGCCCCATTCACCCCAGACGTCACCGAACTCATCGATACCTGTCATGCCGAGGTCAGACTGAAGGGAGTTCTGAGATGTCCACTGTGAGCTTACAACCCAGCGCCATGCAATCATGTTCTCTGGAGACTTGTTGCCTTCGAGTTTGAAGATGTCAGCATAGTTCTTTTCAAGTTGGCGTGGCTCGTGTGTGCTTTCGACAACTTCTTTCTCCATGCCATTCTCTATGATAATCTTGGTAACGACACCAGTCTTTACCATCTTGGCGTATCTTACAGCCTGCTCGAGGTCTTTCTTGTCAAGTGTGCCTTTGACACCAGCCTTCTGGAGATAAACCTTTGCAAGGAGACCTCTTGCACAGTCCTTGTCAAGACGGCCTTCTGTGCACTTCTCCGGGAGGAGTTCGATGGCCTTCTCAAGTGTCATCACGATGTACTCATAGACGTCTGACTTCTCTACCTTATACTGATCATTGTAGAAATTAGACTCTATCATGGCAGCATTATCGTGAACGATAGGCACATCGCCGAAAGTGCGAACGAGGAAGAAGTAAGCCATAGACTTCCATAGTAGGCACTCACCTATTGTCTGGTTCTTGACAGCCTGTGAAGCACCACTTGCTGATATATACTTGCGAACGACATTTGAGTGACCGTTAACAGCCCAAAGAGAGTAAGACATGCTGCGAAGGTCTGCATCGTTAGAGGTGAGCGAGAAATCAAGGTATGGAGAAGAACCCCAGTAGTAGTTACCAGAGAGGACCTCGCCTACTTTGAAGAATCCACGCTGGAAGTCATACCAAGGTGAATTGTACAGATAGTCAACAGCAGAAAGACACTCTGCATCTGTCTTATAGTAACCGCTTGCTACATAGCTGTCCTCTGTAGGACGGTCAAGGAAGTCTTCGCATGAAGTCATTCCAAGTGCGAGCGTTGCGGCTGCTGCAATATATTTTAATGATTTTAGTTTCATAATTATATTCCGATATTTCGAATTATCGATGTTTCGAGTTAAAAAACTTAGAATGATACATTAAGACCGAATGAGAATGTAGTTGGCGATGGGTAACGGCCATTGTCAAGACCGAATACATAGCCATTGGCATCAGTTGTAGAAGCACCGATCTCAGGATCGTAACCATCATATCCTGTGATTGTAAACAGGTTCTGTATATTGGCATATACGCGAAGGTTTGTGAGATAGAGCTTACTTATGATGCTCTTAGGGAATGTGTAACCAAGAGAGATATTCTTAAGGCGAACATAAGAGCCATCCTCTATGTAACGGTCAGAGATATTCTGGTTGTATGTGTTACCGATGGCAACACGTGGAGTCTTCGTATCAGGATTTGTCACATAAACATTGGTAATATCATTGTACCACATACCACCGTCGGCATAAACCTTGCCAGGATCGATTGCTGCGAGATGTGCACGGCCTGAAACCTTCTCCTGAATCTGGTTTGTCCATGTAGAAGACATAGAAGTAAGGCTGATAGATGTGTAGTTCATTACCTTGTGACCAAGAGAACCATTGATGAAGATAGACAGGTCAAAGTTCTTGTAGTTGAATGTGTTGGTCCAACCGAATGTGCACTTAGGAAGTGGTGATCCGATCTGAGTCTTATCGCTCTCATCGATGATACCGTCACCGTTTACATCCTTGTACTTGAGGTCACCAGGCCATACGGTGTTTGCCTTGTTATACTTCGAAGCATCTGTCTGGTGTGAGTATGTACCATCATCGTTCTTGATGCATGAACCTGCATAGAGTGTGTTTACCGGAGAGTTCAGGATGTCATCGAAATCCTTGTAAACGCCCTCTACCTGATATCCGTAGAAGTCATACATTGGACGGCCGATAGAAGACATGGATACTACGTCACTCCACTGACCATATCCGATGAGCGCAGCAGAAGAAGTACCCTGAAGCGACTTGAGTTTGTTACTGTTGAAAGAGAACTGGAGGTCACTGTCCCAAGTGAAGTCCTTGGTCTGGATAGGACGAGTCTTGATCTCAATCTCGAAACCTGTGTTGACCATGTCGCCATAGTTGCCATTAGGAGCCTCTAGTGCAGAAGAAAGGTTACCCTGCGTGCCGAGGTAAGAAGGGAGCTGCATGATCATGAGCATGTCCTTTGACTCCTTGCGGTACCAGTCGAGAGTAACGTTGATGCGGTTGTCAAGGAAACCGAGGTCAAGACCGAGGTCAACCTGCTCCTGAGTCTCCCACTTGATCTTCTCGTTAGGAAGACCTGTTGGGCGATATGACTGACCGAGTGCAGAAGGCATTGTCGAGAGAGCTACGCCCCACTTGTATGCACCGATATTGGAGTTACCTGTCTGACCCCAGCCAATGCGGACCTTACCGTTAGAGAGCCATTTGATATCCTTCATGAACTCTTCGTTGGTGAAGCGCCAAGAGCCTGCGAATGAATGGAATCCTGCCCAACGGTTCTTAGGACCGAAGTTGGAAGAGCCATCATAGCGGTATGTGTATGTCAGATAGTAACGTTCATCATAGTTATAAGTCTCACGAGTGAAGAAAGAAGCCATTGATGAACTGCCGAAACCAGAAGTGAAGTCCTTACCGGTCTTCTCTACGAGGCTTGGGTTCTGAACGTCATTCTTAGGAAGACCAGATCCAGTGATGCCCTGGTACTGGTATGTAGATTCCCAGCACTCCTGACCGAGCATGGCTGTGAAGTTGTGCTTGTCAATCTTGCCTGTGTAGGTGAGGTAGTTCTTGAGCTGCCAGAATTTACTGTCGTTGCTCTGCCAGTGATCAGAGTTACCCTGCTTGATCCAACCGCCGAGGTTTACAGAAGGTTCGAAGGTCTCTGCGTTAGAACCTGAGATATCGTAACCGAGTTCAGCGTGCCATACGAGGTTCTTCATGAAGTTTACTTCTGTGAAGATGTTACCTGTGAGCTTGCGGCGGTTCAGGGTGTAGCTGTTGAGCTGAGCCAGCGCTACAGGGTTAGGGTTTGAGTAACCCTCACGAGCCTCTGAATAGTAGTTGCCGTAAACGTCATATATAGGAATGTCAGGAAGAGTTGTGAGAGAGTATCTGATGACACCATCCTCACCGTCAGCCTTCTTGAGGTCATCGAATGTGTCTGCGTATGTTGCAGAGAATCCGAGCTTCATCCAAGGCTTGAGCTGTGCATCGATGTTGGCACGTACAGAGTAGCGGTGGAATTCAGAACCGATGATAGTACCTTCCTGATTCATGAAGTTACCAGAGATATAGTACTGTACCTTGTCTGAACCACCCTGAGCAGAGAGCTGGTGCTGGTGCTGGATAGCTGTCTGGAATACTGCATCCTGCCAGTTGGTACCAACGCCGAGGATAGATGGATCCGAGTAGCGCTTGTTAGCCTGCGATGCAAGTATCCAACCTTCATCGACGAAACTCTGATAGTATTTTGAATAGTCACGGAGGTTCATCATGTCGAGACGCTTCATCTGACGATTTACAGCAAGCATACCATCATAGTTGAACTTTGCCTCGCCAGCCTTACCGCGCTTTGTTGTGATGAGCACAACACCGTTGGCACCCTGTGCACCGTAGATAGCCGTAGCAGAAGCATCCTTGAGAATCTCCATGCTTACGATATCTGATGGGTTGAGCGTAGAAAGTGGGGATACAGTAGATGACTTACCGTTACCAAGACGGTCACCAAGACCAAGACTTGCGCCTGACTGGCTTGAAACTTGGAAGATCACGCCATCCACAACGTAGAGAGGCTCCTGGTTAGAGTTGATGGAACCGATACCACGGACACGGATAGATGATGATGAACCCGGAGCACCAGATGTCTGTATGGCTGTCACACCAGTAGCGTGACCCTGGAAAGCCTGGTCGATGTTGGTGATGATAGAGCCCTTGAGCGTGTTCTCACCTACGGTGGTAGATGCACCAGAGAGGTCACTCTTCTTCATCGAACCATAACCAACGACTACCATCTCGTCGAGTAATGCGATGTCAGATTTCAGGGTGATTCTGACATCCGTACGTCCGTCAAGCTTCACCGTCTGTGTCTGATAACCTACGTAAGATACCGTCAGCTGCGAATTAGCCGAGTTCACTTTCAGGGTAAACTGACCGTCCATGTCGGTAGCTACACCATGCTGAGTACCTTTTTCCATTACCGTAGCACCAAATACACCTTCTCCGTCCTCATCAATAACGGTACCGGTGATGCTCACCTGCGCCATCATCGTTGCGGAGAACAGCATACAAAGTAACAGTAATGCATGTCTCATGCTGAAATTCTTTTCAGTCTTCATAGCATAAATGTTTTTTAATTTTTGATTAGTATAAATAAATTCAGTAATATTTTAACTATTGGTAAGCGGAGTTACTGGTTAATCAGTTAGCGCAAAATAGTATGGTTTAGCCTTAGCATCTATATGGAGATTCCATATCGAATGCAAAGTTACGTTAATATTATTAAACAAAGGTGTATTATTTTATCATTGTATGATACTTTCATGCAAAAACATTTAAAATGCGCATACTTCATCGATAAAATCTGCCTGTAAGAGTATAAGGCTATAATAAGGAAGTGCCATAAGTATGGAAGAATTCTTTACTTATGGCACTTATTTATTCAGGTTTCGCAAGTGGGGCCTCAAAAATTCCCCCTTAGGGGGATAGGGGGCTACAGCTGTGCATCAAGCAGTGTGAGCATACCTACGAGATACGCGTTCCAGTTGATGGCAATCTCATTGGAGGCATAGCTGGCTTCATCATCAGTATATGACTCGTCAGCAGCATTTGAAGGATATGTCTTGACATTTGCCCTATCCTGCTGGCCTGGGTTAGGACCACCGGCAAGGAATCCTGGCAGCGGTGCCTCTATGCCATCGGCTGCAGAGAGACGCTGGTGCGGGTGCATCACCTGCTGAGTGCCGAATCCGGTGATGAAGCAATAGCCTGTGGCGTTGCGTCCCATGAGGTAGTCTGCATTGCCAAGGGCTGCCTCAAGATACTTGCTGTCACCTGTGAACATCTTGGCATAGACGAGGGCGATGCCCTGTCCGGCACATCCCTCACTGTTGCTGCCCCAGCCGAAGTTCTCCTTCTTGTTGCCGTGAGGTGAGTTGAAAGAGGATGTAGGGATGCCTGCCACTACGCCATCGCAGTATTCAAGGAGGGATTTACGATACTCCGGCACTGGGTTATAGTCACCCTTGATATTGCCAAGGATAGACTGATTGAACCATTCCTGCACGCCCAGTCCTGCCACGTAGCCCCATGTAGGAACGGTATATTTCTCTGGTGCGAACTGCTTTGCCTGCTCCATATAGCCACGCTGGCCGGTGGCGAAATAAAGTTCGGTTGATGCCCAGAAGAACTCATCGCCTGACTGTGTATCATCATACATGCCGGTATTGACCTTTGGCTCATACTTCTTATTGTTGCCGTTCTGGTCATAATTGACATTAGGATGCTTCACTGCCCATGCGTATGCCTTCTCGGCTGCGGCAAGAGCCTGCTGTGCCCATTCCTTATACTGTGCCTTCTGACCATAGATACGCGATGCCATGGCCATGGTAGCAGCAAAGTCGAGAGCTGCCTGTGTGCTCTTCTGTACTACATAGCGCTGCTGTTTACAGTCTGCAGGCATGATGAATCCCTCAAAGTTTGGCGTGGTCAGCTTATGATATACGCCGCCATCATTAGGGTCCTGCATGGTGAGCATCCACTTCAGGTTATACATTATCTCATCAAGATAATCTGGCATATCATCGCCCGACTCTGGTATGTTGAGGTCCATCTTGTCGATGTAAGACTGGTTGAGTTCGTATGCCTGAAGCATCACTCCGATAGAGAAACCGGAGTTGACTATGTATTTATTGAAGTCTCCTGCATCATACCAACCATAAGGTGATGATATGACGGTGCCGGCAGGACGCTGCACCGTGGCAGCTGACGGATGCACAAGTACATGGTTATCCATGTGTGCAGCTGGGCGGGCATACTTTCCTGCATACTTTGCTTCGATAGGCATTCCCATACGCTGCAGGTAGAATGACTTCATGGCAGCGGTGGCAATATCGCGGAAGGCGTTATTGCTGATGATGATGGTCTGTTTCTCTTTGCCTGCATAGAGGGTATATGTACCAGGAGTATTGACCTTGGAGAAGTCAACGACGTCACGCTGCTTCTGTGTGAAAGGAGATACCGACGTGCGCACTGCGCCGCCTGTCCATACCACACGGTTCTTCTCGTCCTTCAGGGTATATCTCTTCTGGCGTGCAGATGACTCTATCACTGCCACCTTCTGATGATTAGGGTAGTAGCCCACCTGGTTTACCTTAATATTACTGCCAGCCATCGCTGTGACAGCAAGCATTGCCATGACTGACGTTGTTAATGCTTTCTTCATTGTTTGATGCGATTTTTTGCCGAATTATCGAAATATCGAATCATCGATTTTTCGATTTTTCGATGATTCGATGATTCGATGATTCGATTTCTGCATTAATTACATTATCACCTCAACGACGTGCTTGGCAGCTGTTGCCTTGATGATATTGCCCTCGATGGCAACACCATCAACGATAACCTGCTTGACGCCCTTCTGCTTGCCGTCAGGATTCTTTACGGTGATGTCAAACTCTGTGCCGCGGAGCACACGCTTCACGTTATATCCCTTTACATCCTCAGGCAGACATGGATCTACCATGATACCGTCGTATGTTGGTTTGATACCGAGAAGATACTGGCTGACAGTGAGCCACATCCATGCAGCGGTACCTGTGAGCCATGAGTTCTTGCCCTCACCAGGCTTGGCAGCGTCCTTACCTGCCACCATCTGGCAGTTCACGTATGGCTCTACCTTGTGCAGTGCCTGATCCTTGAGATACATAGGACTGATCTTGCGGAAGAGTTCCCAGGCATCATTGCCACGTCCTGCTACAGTCTCACCGATGATGACCCATGGATTGTTGTGACAGAAGATGCCGGCATTCTCCTTGTAACCTGCTGGGTAAGATGAAATCTCACCCATCTCTACGTGATATTCGGTGTATGCAGGCCAGTTGAGTACCATGCCATGCTCACAGTCAAGATACTTGCGGCAAGAGTCGATGGCCTTGTCAACCATACCCTCTTCGAGACCGATACCGGCCATGGTGCAGAAGCCCTGGCTCTCGATGAAGATCTTACCCTCTTCGCATTCGTTGGAACCAATCTTATTGCCATAGAAATCATACGCACGGAGATACCATTCGCCATCCCAGCCATGATTCTTTACAGCCTCTACCATAGAGTCGATGCACTTCTGTGCACGGTCAGCCTCGGCATTGTCTCCTGTCTGACGACAGAGCTCTACGTAGTCTTTACCTGTTACGACAAAGAGTCCTGCTATCATCAGCGACTCTGCCTTTGAACCTTCGCTGTTGTTCTCCGTGGTCTGGAACGACTCATTAGGATCCCATGAGAAGCAGTTGAGGTTGAGACAGTCGTTCCAGTCGGCACGACCGATGAGTGGCAGCATGTGAGGACCGAGATTCTCCACTACGTGGTTGAACGATATGCGGAGATGCTCCATGAGTGTCACTTCTGTTCCTGGTTCATTATCGAATGGCACCATCTCGTTGAGGATAGAGAAGTCACCTGTCTCCTTGACGTATGCCACGGTACCGAAGATGAGCCAGCAAGGATCGTCATTGAATCCACCGCCGATGTCGTTATTGCCATGCTTGGTGAGTGGCTGATACTGATGATAGCATCCACCATCAGGGAACTGTGTGGAAGCGATGTCGATGATTCGCTCACGTGCACGACTTGGCACCTGGTGTACGAAACCTACGAGATCCTGGTTGGAATCGCGGAATCCCATGCCACGACCTACGCCACTCTCGAAGAAGCTGGCAGAGCGTGAGAAGTTGAAGGTTATCATACACTGATACTGGCTCCATATGTTCACCATGCGGTTCAGGCGCTCATCGTCTGATGTCAGTACGTACTTATCCAACAGACCGTCCCACATAGCAGCGAGTTCTGCGAATGCAGCATCCACTGCCTCTACGGTAGAGAATCGCTGGATGGTCTCCTGTGCCTTCTTCTTGTTTACAAGAGTGCGGTCAGAGTCCTGTGAAGAAATCAGAGTGCCATTCTTCTTGCGCTCTATGTCCTCTGCACAGAACTTCTCATCCTGTTCGTTCTCTACATATCCGAGGAGGAAGATGTAGTCCTTGCTCTCGCCAGGCATGAGTTCCACCTCTATATAATGTGATGCTATAGGGCTCCATCCGTGTGCGAGTGAGTTGGCAGGCTTGCCAGCCATGACACACTGTGGATCAGCAAACTCATTATAGAGTCCGATGAAAGACTCTCGGTCTGTGTCATATCCCTGCACAGGAACGTTGACAGAATAGTATGCGTAGTGATTGCGGCGCTCCTTATACTCAGTCTTGTGGTATATCACGCTGCCGTCAATCTCCACCTCACCTGTTGACCAGTTACGCTGGAAGTTCTCCATATCGGTAGCTGCATTCCAGAGACACCACTCTGCGAACGAGAATAGTTTGATGGACTTCTTCTCAGAAGTGGTATTGGTGAGTGTGACCTTCTGCACCTCTGCCCATGTCTTCAGCGGAACGAAGAAGAGCACTGAAGCCTCAATGCCATTCTTGGCACCAGTGATGCGAGTGTAGTTCATGCCGTGGCGGCACTCATACTTGTCCAGAGGAGTCTTGCATGGTTTCCAACCTGGATTCCATACTGTGCCATTGTCGTTGATATAGAAATAGCGACCACCGTTATCCATAGGTACACCATTGTAGCGGTAGCGTGTTATGCGGCGGAACTTGGCATCTTTATAGAAGTCATATCCACCAGCTGTATTACTGATAAGTCCGAAGAAATCCTCATTGCCCAGGTAGTTGATCCAAGGGAACGGGGTTGCAGGATTGGTGATGACAAACTCACGCGCAGCGTCATCGAAATAGCCGTATTCTTTATTTTCCATTGTAGTATGTTGTTTTTTGTTGATTGTCATTATTTTGCCGGGATGCCGGACTTTCCGGATTGTCCAGATTGTCCAGATTGTCCGGTAAATCCGGATATACCAGACATTCTGGAGTCTATTTTCCCAAATGCTTGAGCAGATATGCCTGCCATTCATCCCATTGCTCCTGATACCAGAAGTGAGCAGTCTGCTGATATGGCGAGATGGTCTTTTCGCCACCAGCCACGTTGTATGTGGCGTAGGCTGTCGTTGGCGGCACTACATTATCGTTATATCCGAAACTGTAGTAGCCTGGCACGGTGATGCGGCGAGCAAAGTTCACACCGTCGTAATAACGGGTCTGCTCCACTGTATTCATATCCACCTTGTCGAGCGGAGCCTGCTTGGCTTCATCATAGAAATAGTGTGGCCAACCGCAAGCTACATGCTTGAGCGAAGCTTCATGGTCGCACATGGCTGCATGCACAGCGCCATAGCATGAGACGCGTTTGTCAAGAGCTGTGGTGGCAAGAGTCAGGAATCCACCCTGTGACGAACCCGTTACGCCGAGGTTCTTGCCATCCCATTCCACACCTGCGACAACTGCGCTGCCCTTGCCCAAGGCCTCAATGAAATCGATGGCACGTATGCAACCGGTCACTACGTGCTTGTAGTAGTTGCGGTCGCGGTTGTTGACACCGTTGTGCCAGTAGTCTGCGAGCGCCGCGGTGAAGAGGTTGTCGTAATACTCCTGCGGATTGATGACAGGTATGCCGTGTATGCCAATCTCCAGTACGATGACGCCCTTGCGACATGTCCACTCATCACCACCGTATGGACGCACTCCTGCGCCTGGCACACGCAGCAGGGCAGGATAACGGCCAGGCTTGGTTGGTACATTGAGTATGCCATATACACGTCTGCCCCAGCGATCGTTCTGGAACGATACCTGGTATGTGTTCACCTCATTATTGGAACGCTCTGGCAGGAAAGTCATGTGTGGTTCGAGTGCCGTCCAGCGTGCCTGCTCTATAGCCTTCGACCAAAACTCGTCGAAGTCTTTAGGACACTGTGCCTTTGGCTGTATCTCTTCAGGTGACACAGCGGCAGAGCACCATGACTCATAGTCCTTGCCGCCTACATGTGCCGTAACCTTCAGTTTGTAGAATCCCGGCACATTCATCTTGCCTGACAGGGTAGTGGTGCCGGTCTTCAGCGTCATGTCTTTCTTTATCTCTGGGTACATCTCCGGACCCATCTCGTATGTCACCTCGCTATTGTCAAGCAGCGTTCCTGACTTGAGTACGCAGACAGTGAATCCTATCTTCTCACCTACCTTATACTTCCAGTCCTTATGGTCTGGTGTCACGGTCACGGTGATGTTAGTGCCTTTGATCTGAGCAGAGGCAAAGATGCTGATGCAGAGCATCATTATTACGGTTGCCAAATGGCGAATCTGTTTCATAGGGGTTTGGTTGTTTGGTTGTTTGGTTGTTTGGTTGTTTGGTTGTTTAGTTGTTTAGTTGTTTGGTTGGGTCTTGCGAAGAATCGCAAGGAACGGTGGTTATTCAAGCATCAAAACTAAAACCTAGCAACCAAACAACCAAACAACTAAACAACAGAATCTATTTCTTTAACTGTCTAGACATGTCTTTAATAATCTTCAGCGTTGACTTATCCACGGTGAAGACAGAGTTCAGTCCCTGCTCCTCCTGTGCCGGGTCGCATACATAGTCATCCCAACGCTGCCAGATGGTGTGCTTCACCTTAGCGCTGCCACCCCATCCCCAGAAGTTGCAACCAGCAATCTTGCCGGAGTCGCGGATGATGGAGAACACATATTTATAATAGGTGTCACGTCCCTTGGTTGGCGAACCAGCGCCGAAGAGGAACCTGTCTCGTGGATAGCCAAACTCCTCCAATACTATCGGACACGAGAGTGCGGCACGAGCCTCCTCAATATATGCCAAGGTAGAGTCGCATGCAGCCTGCACATTATCCTGTATAGGGTCAGGAGCATCCTTGGCGATAGTCTTGTCAGCATCGTAGTTCTGATTGAACTTACCTATCCATCCCCAGTTGTTTGGCCAGATATGTATGCAGGCATAGTCTATGCAAGGCAGTGTATGGATAGCCTTGAAGAGTTGCATATCCTCTTCACATCCATGTTTACCCTCCGAACCCGTAGTAATGAGGTGGTTAGGATCAAGGGACTTTATCATACGCGACTGTGCATCGATCCATTCCACGAACTTCGCCTTGTGCAAAGAGTCATTGACAAAGCAACGTGGCTCGTTGGCTATCTCCCACGCCATCAGTGCCTTGCTATCCTTGTAAGGCTGTCCTGTAACGGTATTGACACGGGTCACCATATTACGCACATGCTGAGCCGCCATCTCCTTAGCCTTATCATTGAGCATAAAGTTTGACACGTACTGCATATACTCCCACCATCCGTCAATGGTAGGCACCGGTGTCTGGTCGAAGTGCTTCATGCCCGAACCATCGGATGCCTGCACGTCTCCCGAGAATCCTGCCCAGTCCAGATATGCGCCATAACCGCCGGACCATTCCCATGCATTATTGAAATAAAGCACGGCACGCATATTGCGCTTCTCCAATTCGGCCATCATATAGTCCAGACCACGGAGTATGGTATCATTATACACGCCAGGCTCCGACTGCAACTTAGGTGCTATATGACTTGGTATGCCATCACGACCATCACCGCCAATGAGCACACGGACATTGTCTATGCCCACGCGCTTCATGTCATCAAGTTCCTTGACCAGACGCTTACGATCGCCTCCCTGTCCTTCGCTGCCGAGTATAGCACCATACCACATGTTGGTGCCAACATAACGGTATTCCTTGTCAGCAAGATAGAAGCGTCCGTCACGCACTGTGACAAAAGAGGCATTCCCTGCTGCCCTTGCCATCCCGGCAAGCACGCAGCAGAGAAAAACCATGATACATCTTTTCTTAATATATAACTTATGAAGCATTTTTATTCAAGTTGTAATTAAACATTCAATAATTCAACTTACGTGATTTTATTTTTTAACATCAATTTCCATTAATTAAACATTAATTTTTCATTAATTATCTTTTTGTCAGGTATTACATGATTAAAAAATAATGGTTAATTAATGGCCCTATTAATGATAATTAATGTGGCAAGACCTCAAACTATCAGCCTATTTCTTCTCAGTAGTGAAAGGTACCACAGGCAGTCCGCGCATATTGTGCAGCTTGCCTATGATGAAGTTCTTGTAGCAGTAGCGTACATTCTTTATTTCCTTAGCCTCCGGGCAAGCCAGAGAGATGAAGCAGCCCTGGCGCTCCACATTCTGCCAAGCGGATGAAGACCATGCCACAGCCTTATGCCATTTGCCCTCAGCATCCTGAGCCTCAAAGCCCTCTATGCCACTCATACGGTCAAAGCCGTCAGTGCTGTTGGTGAAATACAGGTGCATCACCTTACCCACAGCGTCAGGATTCTTCTCCACTGCAGTGCCCGCGATGACAGCCTGATCGTCCTTGCTGGCATCCACCTCCTGCATATACTCAAACTCAGGTGCATCACTGCCGATACCCTCTATGCCATAGTCACGTGTGAGAGCGAGGTATGCCAGACGCTGACCGATCTCACGCTTCTTGCAACCATGTATCTGGTCTATCTCATAGTCATAGAAGAGGTCGCTGGTTGACACACAACCGCTGTTCTCCAGTGTATGAGCGATGGTATGCTGTGCTGCACGGAAATCAGCAGCCCATGTACCCTCTATGTCACCATAACGGTAAGGAGGCAGTTCCACTGTATATATAGGCAGTTTGTCACCCGGCTGATTCCACATCTTGCGCCACAGACGTGTCATGGTAGAGAATCTGTCGATATATTCCTTCTCCTTGCCAACGTTTGACTCGCCCTGATTCCAGAGGAATCCCTTGATGGTGTAACCTGCCAGCGGAGCCAGCATACCGTTATACATCACCATCTTGGCGTGATAGTCGGTATCATCCATCGGTGTCAGTCCGTCAGGATAGGTAAGGAGAATCTCCTTAGGCAGCCATCCCTCCACGCATGATCCACCCCATGAGCAGTTGATGATGCCAACGGGAATGTCGAGCATGTCCACGAGAGTTGTCGCGAAGTAATATCCGCAGGCAGAGAACTTGGCTGTATTCTTAGGTCCCGCGATGTCCCAACCGCCAGCCACCTTCTTCTGAGGTTCCAGCTTGCCATCCTTAGCTATCGTTGCCACACGTATCGACTTGCTGTATTTGCCCGAAGCAAGTATGGTCTCGTTGGCTCCCTCCACAGGACAGTTCCAGAAACCACCGATCGGCATCTCCATGTTTGACTGTCCTGAGCAGAACCACACCTCTCCTATCAATACGCCAGACGACGTCACCTTGTCCAGCACAGGTTCTTTCTTCTTGGCAGGCGCCTTCCCCATCTCTTCAAATGTCACGGTATGAGGAGTGTATCCTGCCTGAGGAGTAGTTACCTCCACACGCCATGCGCCGTCCTTGTCTGCCACTGCTCCATAAGTCTTGTTGTCCCAACTCGTAGTGACCTGTACATAGTGACCTGCCTCAGCCCATCCCCAAAGCTTTGCCTGGGTCTGCTGCTGAAGTACCATGTTGTCTCCGAAAATCTCTGGTAATTCGATGGCATTGGCGTTCATTGCTGCCATAATGCCTGCAATAGAGGTTATTAGTTTTTTCATTGTCTAGCATGAGTAGTGTTACGACTGCAAAATTACACAGATTCAAGAAAACCGCCTTGCACTATTTTATCCTTTTGTTATACAACGGAGGAATTGGGAATTAGGAGGTAGGAATTAGGAATTGACTATGAACTATAAAAGACTCGTTCCCACTCCTATCGTCTCTCATTGGGAGAAATAGGAATGGGAACGAGAATATGAACTGTGAACTGTGAACTAAACTATGAACTAAACTATCACGTGCCGTTTATGGTATATCTCACGAAACTCCGTCGGGGTACATCCCTTACGTTTCTTAAATATACGATTGAAATTAGATATATTGTTGAAGCCACAGTGATAGCATATCTCCACCACCGCCATGGTACTGTCGGCCAGCAACTGCGCCGCATGTCCCAGACGCACATCTATGATATAGTCAGAGATGCTCTTCGAGGTACGCAACTTAAAGAAGCGGCTGAAGGCGGTTGGCGTCATGGATGACATATCAGCCAACTCCTGCAGACGAATTTCCTCCTTATAGTTGGCGTCAATAAAGTCCTTGACCTTCTGCACACGCCTGCTGTCTGCCGACACCGCAGTATGGGCAAAGGCACTCGTGGAAAGAGGACGATAGTCTGTACTGACAGCCAGTTCATAGATCAGTTCCAGAAACTTTATCAGACTATGGAAGCCCGGCTCCATGGTCACGAGTTCATTGAGACGGTCATACACACGCATGATGGCCTTCATACCAAAGGCGATGCCTATGTCAGCCCTGTCAAACAGTTCGGCGATAGGACTCATATAGGTTTTGGCGAGGAACGGTGCCGGCAAGAGGTCTGCCGAGAAGTGAATCGTGATCTCTCGTATGTCAGCCGAGGTACACTCATACTGTTCCCAAGTGTGCTCTATATTCTTCCCCAACAGCACGAGGTCATAGTTATCTATTATCTCTATGCTGTCACCCACCACACGGCGGTTACCCTTGCCATTCTCCACGAAGTTTAGTTCAAACTCCGCATGACGATGCAGGGGATACGTATGTTGTTTCTTATGGCGCTCAACGAGATGGTAGCAGTCCTTCTCGCTGAGACGCGTGATTTCTGAAATTACGTCGTTCATAGTTTTCTGTTAACAGTATTTTGCGAGCTTTGCGCATTACCCTTATCTCACTCCACCTTCACTGCGATCTTCGCCGCCTTACCATTTGGCATTGTGACAGTCAGCACTGCGTTTCCTGCATTCCTATGCGACTGCACGAGTATCTGTGCATATCCATTGAAAGCCTTTACGCTGTAGTCACGAGCCTCACTGTCTGCCGGACGCTCTGTATCCTTGTATGCAGGATCGCCGTTGCCTACGCCGAGGATGCGTGCCTGACCATCAATATGCAGCGAGAGATTGTCGCAGGCAGTAGGCACTACCCTACCCTTGGCATCCTTCAGTGCTACTGTCGCTACTGCCACGTCCTTGCCATCAGCCTTGATAGCGGCACGGTCAACGGTTACGGATGCCGACACCGCGTTGCCTGTAGTCTCCACTGTCTCCGTCTTCACCTTCTTGCCATTGCGATAACCCACCGCAACGAGTTTGCCTGGCTTATATACGGCATCCCATTCCAGGTGTCCATTGCGCGGCATCGTTTTCCTGCCTGCCGACTTGCCATTGACAAAGAGCTCCACCTCATCACAGTTAGAGTATGCCCATACGCTGACCTTCTCTCCCTCATGGCCTGCCAGATTCCAGTGTGGCAGGAGGTGCAACACTGTCTCGTCCGTCCACCATGCCTTGAGATAATATGCCTCATCCTTAGGGAATCCGCAGTAGTCGAGTATGCCAAACTCCGAACCTGTGGCAGGGAACGACAGCGGATTCGGTTCGCCGCGATAGTCGAAACCAGTCCAGTAGAAACATCCTGCCGCCCATGGGCGCTCAGCATAGAACTTCCATCCGCGCTCAATGCAGTTCATGATGCTGTCCTTACCATTCTTACTGCGATTGAGGGCAGCCATCCACCGTCCATCTGGGTCATCATAATATATGCCGCGGGTACCACAACCGGTGGTTTCCTCTGAACCATAGCATTTTCTTTCCGGATACTTGGCGCGATGCTCCTCCACAGGATTCTGCATGATATAGTTGTAGCCAGCCACATCCACCGGTACCTCTACCGTAGGACCGCCACTGGTGGCGAATGTCATCTCGCGTGACGGATCAAAGATATGACAGTAGTCACGCATGGTGCGCGCTATGGCTTCACCCTTCTCTGTCCACTCTATTCCCCACTCTTCATTGCCGGCACTCCAGAGTATCACACTTGGGTGATTACGATCACGGCGTATCATGCGGCGCAAACCGTCTATCTCATATTCGCTGATGCCGGAGAGGCGATTCTCGTCTATCACAAGAATACCAAGCGAGTCGCACACGTCAAGCATGGCAGGCGACATTGGGTTATGCGACGAACGGTAGGCATTACATCCGAATGCCTTCAGCTGACGTATGCGGTATGCCTGCAGGGCATCGGGTATGCCTGCACCCACGCCGGCATGATCCTGGTGCATATTGACACCCTTCAGTTTTACATTCTTGCCATTGACCAGTAGTCCCTGGTCCTTGTCAAAACGTACCTCGCGCATACCGAAACGCTCCGTCTTGGTATCTACCACCTTGCCATCGACCATCACCTCAGCAGTCAATGTATATATATAAGGTGTATCAGTGCTCCAGAGATTAGGATCTGCCACCTCTATCTCTACCCCACCGACATTCTCTGCCGATGTATCCATGGCACGCAGATTCATCGCTGCTCCATCAGCAGTTTTTACAGTATTGCCTCGCGCATCCTTCACTGTGTAGCGCACACGGCACTCCACCGCCTCATGGCGACCGTTCTGCACCTGCGCACTCGCAGTCACTACCGCACGGCGATAGCCATCGGCAAGCGATGTGGTGATGCACATACCATCCTGCACCACATGCACAGGATCTGTGACGTTCATCGTGACATGGCGGTATATGCCACCACCCTCATAGAACCATCCTTCCTCGAGTGTGGCATCGCTGCGCACGCATACTATATTGTCTCCATCCCAGTTAATGTAGTCTGTGATGTCATAGTTCTGCGACAGATAGCCACTGCGCTCTCCTCCGCAATAGAATCCGTTGACCCACACACGGCTGTCACGGAAGATACCATCAAAGAGTATCTCTACGTGTTTGCCGCGATCTGCCTCATCCATACGGAATGTCTTGCGATACCATCCCACTGATGTTGCAGGATATTTATGCCCCACCATCTTGTAACCATGCGAATGGCTGGCATCAGATGCGAAAGGCAGGTCCACCACAAAGTCGTGTGGCAGATCCACCTTCGTCCATAGGGAGTCCTTGAATTTGTTACAGTAAGGCCCTTCATTATGTATGGAGGCGGCTTTGGTCAGATAGTTAAAATATTCCGTGCCGCATCCAAAGTCTAGTGAAGGACTGGATGCATTACCGAAATGGAAGCGCCAGTCTGCGTCAAAGTCCAATGTAGTGCGCTGGGCTGAAAGTGTCATCGCACCTGCGATGGCGAATAGGTTAGCAATTGTCAGTAAGTATTTCTTCATTGTATCATTGTTTGCGGCTTTTCTTGCCTTTATTTAGTCTTAGGATATAACCAAATTGTATTATTATGCCACAAAGATACTATTTTTTTTGCAAACAAAGACTATACAACATAGATTTTAGTACTTTTTTAACATTCGGTTGGTGGTGGGTTTGGGGGTTTGGGGGTTTGGGGTTTGGGGGTTTGGGGCAGAGCCTTGCGAAGAATCGCAAGGAACTGTGGTAATCCATCGTAGCTCCAAACAACTAAACCACCAAACAACTAAACCACCAAACAACTAAACCACCAAACAACTAAACCACCAAACAACTAAACCACCAAACAACTAAAACCCGTAGATCTCCTGCAGAGCCCAGTACAGGTACTCATTGATGTCGCCGTAGTAATGCTGGCCACCTTCCTTCATGGCAAAGCGGAGGTTGGCATCAGGGGTATTATAGCGGAACAGCGGTGCATGCTGGTCAAGAGCCTCTATGAGTCCCTTCTGCGGATTGCCTGCAATGTCTTTGGTACCGGTATATCCATATACCTGGAAATCATGGGCGAAAGGAGACTGTTCCAACTGCGCATTGATCCATTCGGCAGCATCCTTGGCAGGCTTTTTCTCCCCCTTGTCATTGTATATCCACAAGTCTCCGCTGAGAGGGAGGAATGTCTTCACGGCATTGACACCGTATGCCAACTGATACCATGTGGAGAGGGCACCCATGGAAAATCCGCCGTAGGCACGGTGGTCACGCGAACGTGTCACTGCCACGCTGTCCTTACCGTCGAGATATGTGTTGTAAGCCTTCTCCACCGAAGGGATGAGGTCACCCTGCAGTTCCTTATGAAACTCTCGTGTCATAGCGATGGCATCATTCATCTTGTTGGCACCGATATTCTCATCGTCATCATAGAATGTTGGGGTCACTACGATAACAGGGCGCATCTTGCCATCTGCTATAAGGTGGTCGAGAATCTGTCGCAGTGGCAACCAGTCCTTTGGCGGCGTGAGGAATGAGGTAGTATTGTCGCCACCGCCATGCATGAGGTAGAGCACGTCATACTTTGTCTTCTTGTCCTTCGCCTTATATCCGTATGGCAGATAGACGCGGCAGTGCTTCTTTATGATTCTGTCTCCCTTATGCGCTGTATATGTAAAGGTCTCTATCCTACCCTGCTGGGCTGCAGGCTGTCGCATAGCATCAGGAATCGGCATGATGGGTTTGATGGTGCTCTCAAAGTTGTATGCGTCGCGCACCTTCCACACCTTCAGTTTGATGCCGCCGTCAAAGAATCCTGATGGGCGGCAGACGTATATGGCATTGTTGAGCCATGCATACTTACTGTCCATAGGGGCCTCAAACTTTGGCGAACAATAGAAGTAGTTGCCTGCTATGATACCCATATTGCGCACATGGATGCTGACGCCGTCATCGGTGCGTATGCAGTAGATGGCCTCCAGGTCCGTACGTCCCTTGTCACCATTCTGCAACTGATAGTCGGCACCGCCGCTCAGCACCTCGCCCTTGATATCAGGACCGCTGAAGGTACCGCCAGTGATAGGGATGACAAAGCGGTTGCCCTGCACGGTCTTTCCTACATTAAAACTCTGTCCCAGCTTCACCTGCAGTTCCAATACGAACTCCAGTTCTGGGTCTGCCGTCTGCGCCTTGCATGTCGCAATCACAGACATCATCGCCATAAGCGACAATAATACTTTCTTTAACATATCTTACTTTTATTTCGGTGAGTTCTGTGTATAACCCCAAGAAAGAACTACTTGGCCCTGATCACCCCAACGCCATGATTGTCATATAGCCAGATGTCGCCATTGGGCATCAAGCCACATATACCCTCATAGTTAAAGTCATAGAGTATCTTCATTGTCTTGTCATCAACGATGACGTAGCTGTGCGCCTTCGTATTATTGGTAGAATAGACATTACGATAGTCATGAAAGAACACCTGCGAACCATGATATTTCGTCACCTCGCCACTGGCGATATTCACCACATTGACATCGTAGTCATTCACTTCCACTACCAACTGCTGATCATTCGTCGCCAGTGGTTCAAGCATACCATTCCTTTTCACATAGACGGTGTCATAGATCACACCCCAATCCATGTCATCCAGTGCCATGCCTGTAGTCTTCGGAGTCCACTCTATCTTATGCGCCTCTTCGCTACCCTCATCTACATAATAAATGTCAGGTCTGTCATACAGATAAACCTTTCCAGGCACATACCTTACCCCACGCAGTTTTTTCTTGTCCATCTTTGGCACGCCAAGCTGCAGCTGACGGCCCGTTGATTTATCATACGTGGCATAGAATGCTTTACCTGTTCGTATCGCAAAATCCTTTTGGTATCCTACGCCGAAGTTCATAAGATACAGTTTGTCACCACGCAACTTTAGTTCTGACTTGCTGCCCATCCCTTCGGGCAACGGTGTGCGCCATATCTCCTCCAGCGACAGATTATAGCAGTACAGGTTCTTGGCATCAGCTATGAACAGGCTGTCACCGCTCTGCACCAAACGGCTATGAGTACCTGTCAATCTGCCTAGCAATCCCTTCACACTGGGATAGAATGCACGAACTGTCAATGCTCCTGTCTTTGTGTCCAACAGATACAAGGAGTCTGCTATCAGGAACCTGCTGTTCGGACTATCTTTCACATTAAACCTATCATTCCATGGATTGTGATATCTATAAGGTACGGTCGCCTTCCAAAGCATGTTTCCAGTCTTCACATCCCAACCCTCCAGATGTCCGTTGTTTACACTACGACCATTCATACACACTGCTATGCCCAAGGTATCTGTGTAATACAAATATGCTCCGTTGGCAGTCCACAGTTTCTCATTTTTACAGCTATAGTAGGATGCCTTGCCCTGCTCAACCAGGAAATATCCATCGCGTACGACCGTCGGTTCCGACTTCAGTTCGGACATAACCTCCAACGTCTTATAGTCGCATATTCTGCAAACACCATTTTCGTCCTTCACCATAATGCTATTGTACTGTGGACTCGCCGTAAAGCCTTTAACCTTCCTGCTCGTCTCGTAGTACATGCCTCTCAGCACGGTGCCATCGCTGCATGTCAGCAGATTCTTTTCCTGCGGAGCAGAGAAGAAGTCCTTTGCCTCTGTCTTGGCAACGGACACCATGATGCACACTGCCATAGTGCAGACTCTCATTACTGTACTTTTCGTCCAATAGGCATCTTGAAATATTCTCATCATCATTATTAGTTAGCGATAGTATAAGTTCAAATACAACTGCAAAGTTACAAATTAATTTCGATTTGCGCAAATAAAACTTGGGGATGCAGGAATTTCCACAGAAGAAATATTTCAGACCGCATCATAAATGTGTACACGCGCATCGGGCGAGAAATGCCACGTTATTAATATTTTTTCAAAAACATTTTTTTATTTGAAGAAAAATCATTACATTTGCATTTGGAAAAAATATCTACCAACAAGCAATATGAAGAAAATCACATTTATCACACTTTTATCTATTATGTTAGCAGGATGCACACACAATGAGATGTCCACCAGTCAACAGGTGGATGATCTCTACAACCGCATGTCACAGGAAGAACGCATAGCACAGTTGCGCAGCACCTACCTGAATGACTATTTCGACGAAAAAGGAAACCTCGATACTGCAAAATGCCGCAAGGAAATGGCTAACGGCATAGGACACTTCTCACAGTTTGCCAGCCAGACGGGTGAAGAAACGGAGCTGACACGCGACAAGGTGGCCGCGATGCAGGAGTGGCTTATGAAGAATACTCCCAACGGCATCCCTGCCCTATTTCACGAAGAGGTGCTCACGGGTGCATGCACACGCAATGCTACGGTCTATCCGCAGCAGATAGGCATGGCATGCTCATTCAACTCCGAACTGGCAGAAAAGAAAGCGCTGCAGACGGGCAAGACGCTGCGCAAGATAGGCGGTCTGCTGTCACTGTCGCCTATGGTTGATGTGGTGCGCACACCTTCATTCAACAGATTGGAGGAGTCGTACGGTGAAGATGCTTACCTCTCTGCCGTACTCGGAACGGCATTCGTCAAAGGCCTGCAGCAGGGCGACCTGCGCAAGGGCGTAGGCACCTGCAGCAAGCATTTCCTGGGCTACGGCGGCGGCGGCGATGCTGAGGAGAAAGAACTGATGGAGGAGATACTCCTGCCTCACGAGACCATGATACGCCTGGCTGGCAACAAGGTGGTGATGACTGGCTACCATGCCATCAACGACACTAACTGCGTGGCAAACTACCATATACAGCAGGGCATACTGCGCGACTACCTCGGATTTGACGGCATGATGGTCAGCGACTATGGTTCCATAGACCAGGTGCCAGGATACGAAGACAATATGCACCGTGGCGTGGCAGCCATCAATGCCGGCAACGACGTGGATTTCCCTCGCGGCGAGAGCTACGCCTTCCTGCAGGAGGCCATTGACAAGGGACTGGTAAAGCAGGAGACCCTGGAGAGGGCTGTGAAGAATGTACTGACATACAAGGCACGTGTGGGTCTTCTGGATGAAAAACCTGTACTGTATGATGAAGGCAAGATTGAGTTTGACACCCCGGAGGAAAGACAGACGGCATACGAACTCGCCACACAATCAATCGTACTGCTCAAAAACAACGGCATCCTGCCTCTCAATGCAAACTCACCTCAGAAGAAGGTGTTCCTCACAGGACCTAACGCCAACACCATGTGGGCAATGCTGGGCGACTACACCTTCCAGGCCATGAGGTACTTCTGGCAACTGAAGACAGAGGATGACATGCACCCGAAGATCGTGGGACTCAAGGAGGGCATGGAGAAGAAACTGCCTAAGGGCATGAACCTGACATATAGTCGCGGATGCGAATGGACAGAGATCGTAGAGACATGGATCGAAGACGGCGGCGACCAGCGCGCCGAATGGATGAGGAAAATACTGGACCGTAAGGTGAAGCATCCTGAGACTGCTGATAATGACGCTGCACTGAAGATGGCACAGGAAAGCGATATCATCATAGCAGCAATGGGCGAGAACGTACTTCTCTCTGGTGAGAACCGTGAGCGTCCTACCATGAAACTCCCTGGCAGACAGGAGGAGTATGTCAAGAGCCTTATCGCAACAGGAAAACCTGTTATACTCGTGGTCTTCGGCGGTCGTGCCCAGATCATCTCAGGCATAGCCGACCAGTGTGCTGCCATCATTCAGGCATGGTATCCTGGCGAAGAGGGTGGCAATGCCGTAGCTGATATTATATATGGTAACGTGTCGCCTTCAGCAAAACTCTGTGTCAGCTATCCTAACGTAGAAATCAAGGAGCCTGTTTGCTACAACTACTCTGACAAGGAAGATTCGCGTATAGAGTGGCCTTTCGGCTACGGTCTCAGTTACTCTACTTTTGAATACTCTGACCTCACCATAGACAAGAGTGTGAAGACTGATGCCAAGGAGATGAACGTATCATTCACCGTGAAGAACACCGGCAAGGTGGAGGCTGACGAGATAGCACAGATATACCTCTCGCCTACCGCAGCCAACCAGCCTATCCGCCCTATACAGCTGCAGGGATTCGGACGCGTATCTCTTAAACCTGGAGAGACGAAGACCATGTCTTTCGTACTTGCACCAGAGCAATTCGGCTATTATGCTGACAAGAAATGGAACATCGCTCCGGGCAAATACACCATCAAGATAGGTGCATCGTCAAAGGACATAAAACTTCAGGACAATGTAGAATTGACTGGTGAAAAGGTCACCAAACCTCTTCGCGATACATATTTCTCAAAGAGAAAGTAAGTGACGGCAAAGCATTTTAAGGTTTGTTAACCTTTCAATGCTTTGCCGTTTCGGATTTTCTGATTACCTTTGCAAAACATAAACAAGAATAAAAACGAAACTTAACAACTATGATAGACGTAAAAGAAGTTCTTCAGGACGCCGAGGAGCGTATGGAGATGGCAGCAATGTTTTTGGAGGAGCAACTCTCGCGCATCCGTGCCGGACGTGCAAACGTGGCTATCCTCGATGGTATCAAGGTAGAGTCATACGGCATGATGGTGCCTCTCAACCAGGTGGCTAACGTCAGCACTCCTGACGCCCGCACCATAGCGATCAAGCCTTGGGACAAGAAGGCTATCCGCGCCATCGAGAAGGCCATCATGGACTCAGAGGTGGGTATCACTCCTGATAACAACGGTGAGGTGATACGTCTCGCCATACCACAGCCTACTGAGGAGCGCCGTCGCGAACTCACCAAACAGTGCAACAAGATCGCCGAGAAGGCAAAGGTGGAGGTGCGCAACGTACGTGGCGACCTCAAGGACAAACTCAAGAAGGCTATCAAGGACGGTCTCTCTGAGGACATAGAGAAGGATGCCGAGAACGATCTGCAGAAGGTTCATGATAAGTACATCGCAAAACTTGAGTCTCTCCTCGAAGAGAAGAACAAGGAGATCATGACTGTGTAGCTATTTTATGGTTTTGGGGGTTTACGGATTATACAAGGCGGAGATTATCGATAATCATTCGTACCTTCCGTACAACCCCAAAATCGTAAAACCACACAACCATAAAACCGTAAAAGAGAAAGTTGAAAGGTCTCATAATAAAAAATACCGGATTCTGGTACACCGTACTCACTGACGAGGGAGAGACCGTTGACTGCAAGGTCAAGGGAAACTTCCGACTCAAGGGAATACGCAGTACTAATCCTGTGGCTGTAGGCGACAGGGTGGTGATATCCACTGCCATACCCAACAAAGGCAATAAGGAGGAACGCATGGCCGCAGAGGGCAATGCATGGATCACAGACATTGAAGACAGACGCAACTACATCATACGCAAGTCATCAAACCTATCCAAGCAAAGTTCCATCATAGCCGCCAATGTGGATCAGGCTATGCTGATATGCACCATCAACTACCCTGAGACCTCTACCACTTTCATAGACCGATTCCTTGCATCGGCTGAAGCTTACCGTGTACCAGTAGTACTGGTATTCAATAAGACCGACCTGCTCTCTGAGGAGGAACTGCACTACCTTGACATGATGCGTACCTTATATAAAACTATAGGCTACGAATCACTCGCCATATCTGCCGAAAAGGGAGAGGGCATCGACCAACTACGCCAGCAGCTGAAGGGAAAGATTACTCTCTTCAGCGGCAATAGCGGCGTGGGAAAATCAACAATCATAAACGCACTCATACCTGGAGCGAACCTGCGTACCGCTCAGATCAGCGATGCGCACAACCAGGGCACTCACACCACCACATTCAGCGAGATGCTGAGACTGGACAATGACGGATGGATCATTGACACACCAGGCATCAGAGGTTTCGGCACCTTTGATATCGAGAAGGAGGAACTGACAAGTTACTTCAAGGAGATATTCCACTACTCCAAGGAGTGCCGTTTCTCTGACTGCACACATACCCACGAACCAGGATGCGCGGTTCTCAAGGCCGTGGAGGAGCACTATATCTCCGCATCAAGGTACCAGTCCTACCTCTCCATGCTGGAAGACAAGGAGGAAGGAAAATACAGGGCTGGATACTGATGGACTTGCTGTTTGGCTGTTTAGTTATTTGGGGGCTTGCATACAACCTGCCACCGTTCCTTGCGATTCTCCCCAAGGACCACCCAAACAAACAACCAGACAACTAAACAACCAAACAACAACTAAACAACCAAACAACAACTTAAACAACCAAACAACACTTAAACAATAAAAGAAATATGCGAGTAATTATTGAACCTAACTACGATGCCATGTCCAAGTGGGCAGCACACTACGTAGCAAACAGAATCATTGAGGCTAACCCAACACCTGAGAAACCATTCAAACTGGGATGCCCTACAGGATCATCTCCTCTCGGATTATACAAAGAACTCATTGAGCTCCACAAAGCTGGCAAACTGTCATTCCAGAATGTCATCACATTCAATATGGATGAGTATGTCAACCTGCCTGAGGATCATCCAGAGTCGTACCACTCGTTCATGTGGACAAACTTCTTCTCACACATCGACATCAAACCAGAGAATGTGCATATCCTCAATGGCAATGCAGAGGATCTCACTGCTGAGTGCGAGGCTTACGAGAAGGCCATCGAAGATGCCGGCGGCATTGACCTCTTCATGGGCGGCGTAGGTCCTGACGGACATCTGGCATTCAACGAACCTGGTTCGTCGCTGTCTTCACTCACACGTATCAAGACTCTCACTACTGATACCATACACGCCAACTCACGTTTCTTCGACGGAAACCTTGACCTCGTACCTAAGCAGGCTCTCACTGTCGGCATAGGCACCGTAATGGCTGCCAAGGAGGTATTGCTGGTATGTAACGGCCATCACAAGGCTCGTGCCCTCCAGCACATCGTAGATGGCGAGGTGAGCCATAAGTGGACGGCCTCTATGCTCCAGATGCACCGCCGCGCCATCGTAGTATGTGACGAGGCTGCATGTGACGAACTCACCGTAGGTACATACAAGTATTATCTGGATAAGGAGAGGGGTAACCTTTAAGCCCCCTCCCAGCCTCCCCCTAGGGGGGAGGAGATTCGAAGCCCCATTATCTTAAAAAAGGGGGCTACGGGAAAGTGTGTGGGTAAGGCAAAATAATAATAAGTAAGGAAGTGCCCCACACGAAATCTTGTAAAACAAAAAAAGAAATTATCCAGGAATTAATCACATGATTAACTCCTGGATAATTTCTTTCCTGACATTTGCTGTTAGCAGTAACCAAACCACTAAACAACTAAACCACCAGACAACTATTACTTTTTCTTTACTGGTTCGCAGGTGAGGCCTACGCCGAGCTTCTTGAATATCTTATGATCCACCTCTGATACTATAACGGTAGAGTGAACCTGACAGCCACGGAACTCTGGGAGCTTGGCAAGAGCCTTGCGACAGTTGTCATCAGCCTGAGAGAGTACAGACAGTGCCACGAGCACCTCATCGGTATGCAGACGTGGATTACGTCCGCCGAGATACTCCGTCTTCGTCTTCTGGATTGGCTCTATCATTGCCTGAGGGATGAGCTTCACGTCATGGTCAATACCGGCAAGATGCTTGATAGCATTAAGTATGAGCGCAGCACTTGGACCGAGGAGATCGCTTGACTCAGATGTGATGATAGTACCGTCAGCGAGTTCGATGGCTGCACATGGCTTACCACAGGCATCACGACGCTTCTTTGCCTCCACCGTAACCTTACGGAAGTCGGTTGTTATCTTCGCTTGATTGAAGAGCAGCTGTATCTTCTGCACCTCCGCCTCATTGTTTTCACCATTGGCAAACTTATTTGTTGCGTCATAGTAACGACGGATGATCTCATCCTTCGATGCCTCACAGCAGGCATCGTCATCACTGATGCAGAAACCCACCATGTTGACACCCATGTC
>JAZLIN010000162.1:0-1255 GCA_045617365.1 Prevotella sp.
GGGGCTAGGTTTCCTCGGCAATGTTCGTCAGCCGAGGGTTAGTCGGTCCTAAGTTGTATCATAATTTGAATACAGCGACAGGGAAACAGGTTAATATTCCTGTACCATGCGTTGATATACTGACGCATCGGGTTACACACAGCGGAACCGTCGTTCCGTCCAATCGTATAAGCTCTTGGAGTATCGTAATGGTGAGAATTGAGCGAAATCGTAATGGCGTAAGTATGTTCATACCTGGTGCCCGTGAAAAGGTAACGCATTGACCGTACCGAGAACCGACACAGGTGCCCCTAGTTGAAAAGACTCAGGCGTGTCGGAATTATTTGTGGTAAGGGAACTCGGCAAAATGGCCCCGTACCTTCGGAATAAGGGGTGCCTGCCTGGTGATCAGGCAGGTCGCAGTGACCAGGGAGCTCTAACTGTCTAACAACAACATAGCAGACTGCAACTCCGTAAGGACTAGTATAGTCTGTGAATCCTGCCCAGTGCGGGTATCTGAACACTGAGTACAATCGGACGAAGGACCCGTAAACGGCGGGGGTAACTATGACCCTCTTAAGGTAGCGTAGTACCTTGTCGCTTAATTGGCGACTTGCATGAATGGATTAATAAGGGCTCTACTGTCCCTACCGCAAATCCGTTGAACCTTTTATCCTTGTGCAGAGGCAAGGGACTCCCATCGGGAAGTGAAGACCCCATGGAGCTTTACTGCAGCCTGTCGTTGAATTACGGTATTACATGCGCAGCGTAGATGGTAGATGTTAATCCTTATATTCCGGTATAAGGGGAGTCAACGTTGAGACACCATCCTTGTTCTGCTGTAGTTCTCACTCGAATTTATTTCGAGGACATCGGTAGGTAGGCAGTTTGGGTGGGGCGCCACACCCTCGAAAACATATCAAGGGTGCCCTATGGTCAACTCATGTGAGTCAGCAACTCACAGGAGAGTGTCAAGAGCATAAGTTGGCTTGACGTGATTTCGCCTAGCAAGAAATCACGAGTGGAAACACGGGTCTAACGAACCAATACGCCTTTTTGGTGAGGGCTATTGACTACAGAAAAGCTACCCTGGGGATAACAGAGTCGTCGCCGGCAAGAGCACATATCGACCCGGCGGCTTGCTACCTCGATGTCGGTTCTTTCCATCCTGGCTGTGCAGCAGCAGCCAAGGGTGAGGTTGTTCCCCTATTAAAGGGGATCGTGAGCTGGGTTCAGACCGTCGTGAGACAGGTCGGTTACTATCTGATGGGAGTGT
>JAZLIN010000163.1:0-1723 GCA_045617365.1 Prevotella sp.
AGAAACAGCCGACGTAGGCGACCTTGTACGAACAATCATCGTAGACTCCACAGTTACATGCCGCATGAAACGTGCCGATGTAATCAACAACGCAAACATACGTCCCGGAGATGTCATCGTAGGAGTAAGCAGCACCGGTCAGGCCACATACGAGAAGCAGTACAACGGAGGAATGGGCAGCAACGGACTCACCAGTGCCCGCCACGACGTGTTCTGCAAATATCTAGCAGGGAAATATCCGGAAAGTTACGACCACTCCGTACCCGAGGAACTCGTTTACAGCGGCAAGTACATGCTTACCGACAACGTCGAGGGAAGTCCAGTGAATGCAGGTCAACTCGTACTGTCACCTACACGCACATACGCCCCTGTAGTACGTCAGTTGCTCGACCGGATGAGAAACGACATACACGGTATGGTACACTGTACGGGAGGAGCACAGACGAAAGTACTCCATTTCGTAGGCGACAACTGCCGTGTAATCAAGGACAACATGTTCCCCGTACCACCACTCTTCAGGACCATCCACGAGCAGAGCGGTACAGACTGGGCAGAGATGTACAAGGTGTTCAACATGGGTCACCGTCTTGAAATATACCTCTCACCTGAAAATGCCCAGAAAGCAATCGACATCTGCAAGTCATTCAACATCGAAGCACAGGTAATCGGTAGGATTGAAGAAGGAAAGAAATCACTTACCATAAAGAGCGAGTTCGGAGAATTCAACTACTAAATCACACACTTTACGAATTAGCGGGGAAAGACATACACCCCTAAACCACAACAGACAGCAAGTGCGGAAGTTACACATAATATTCATATACACACTACTATCGTTATTCTCATTAAGCGCAGCAGCCCAACCAAGCGAAATCATCGTACAGGACTATCCCAAGCATGAAGAACGTGCAGTATGGCTTGGAACCATAGGCGGAATAGACTGGCCAAGGACAAAGGCTACGGATGCACGCAGCACCGAACGCCAGAAACAGGAACTCTGCAAGATACTGGACCAACTGCGAAAGGCAAACATCAACGTAGTGTTGATGCAGACAAGAATACGAGGTAGCGTAATCTATCCATCAGACATAGAACCATGGGATCAATCCATCACAGGCCGTTCAGGCGTGGCACCATCCTACGATCCCCTTCAGTATGCCATTGAGGAATGCCACCGACGCGGCATGGAACTGCATGCATGGCTCGTGAGCATACCCCTCGGAACCACATCACGCCAGAAAGCATACGGTTCAAAATCCATCATGCGCCACCATCCATCACTATGCAAGACCGTAGGCGGAGAAGTATTCATGCAACCCGGACTCCCCGGAACAGCCGACTACATAGCCGATCTATGCCGTGAGATAGTCACACGCTACGACGTGGACGGCATCAGTCTCGATTACATCAGATACCCTGAAAGCCAATATCGCTTCAACGACGAAGCACTCTATAAGAGTCAGCATTCATCAATGTCCCTTGCAGATTGGCGCAGAGCCAACATCACGAGAATCGTGCGCAAGGTACACGATGTAGTGAAACCCATCAAACCGTGGGTACGGCTCAGCAGCAGCCCAATAGGCAAGTACAAGACACTCACGCGCTACAGTTCCGGAGGCTGGGACTGCTACAATGCAGTATATCAGGACCCGCAGGGCTGGTTGCGCGACAACATCCAGGACATACTCTACCCCATGATGTATTTCCTCGGCAACAACTACTA
>JAZLIN010000164.1:0-39529 GCA_045617365.1 Prevotella sp.
TGCAGGTTCAGTGATGGCAGTTGCCGAGGCTCTCACCAACATCGTCTTCGCTCCAATCGAGGGCGGTCTTGAGGGTGTATCTCTCTCAGCTAACTGGATGTGGCCTTGTCGCAACGCTGGTGAGGATGCTCGTCTCTATTCAGCTGTTCAGGCTTGTTCAGACTTTGCTATCGAGCTCGGTGTGAACATCCCAACTGGTAAGGACTCTCTCTCAATGACTCAGCAGTATAACAAGCCAGACGGCACCTCAGAGAAGGTCATCAGCCCTGGTTGTGTGATTATCTCTGGTGGCGGTGAGGTAACTGATGTTCGCAAGGTAGTTTCTCCAGTTGTTCAGCTTGATCGCAGCACCACACTTTATTACGTTGGCTTCTCATTCTGTGAGATGCGTCTCGGCGGTTCGGCTTTGGCTCAGACGCTCAATAAGTTGGGCGACAGCGTTCCAACCGTGGCTAACTCAGAGTACTTTGCTGATGCATTCGAGGCAGTACAGAAGGCTATCAAGGAGGATCTCATCCTCGCTGGCCACGATATTAGTGCCGGTGGTATGCTCACTACTCTCCTCGAGATGTGCTTCGCTAACACTAAGGGCGGTCTTGCACTCGACCTCGATAAGATTAATGGTGACGACATCGTTAAGGTACTCTTCGCTGAGAACCCAGGTATCGTTATTCAGGTTGCTGATGCTGATGCACCACGTGCTAAGAAGATTCTTGAGGATGCTGGTATCGCATACGCTAAGATCGGTGTTCCTTCTGCTGAGCGCACAATCACTATCAAGCGTCACCAGAGCAATGCTCAGGTGCCAAACTCAGAACTTGCTAACCGTGAGCTCACTCTCGAGTTCGACATCGACGATCTCCGCGATGCATGGTACAAGACTTCTTATCTCCTCGACCGTCGTCAGTCATTCAACGGTAAGGCTGCAGAGCGTTACCAGAACTACAAGAACGTGCCTCTCGAGTGCACATTCAAGGCTGATCAGCTCAAGCGCGTTGCTCGTCCAGAGGGCAAGCGTCCAGTAGCAGCTATCATCCGTGAGAAGGGTACTAACTCTGAGCGCGAGATGGCTTACTCATTCTACATGGCTGGCTTCGACGTCAAGGACGTTACCATGACCGACCTCATCACTGGTCGCGAGACTCTGGAGGAGGTTAACCTCGTGGCATTCTGCGGTGGCTTCTCTAACTCTGACGTACTGGGTTCTGCTAAGGGATGGGCTGGCGCCTTCCTCTACAACCCTAAGGCTAAGGAGGCCCTCGACAAGTTCTATGCCCGCAAGGACACTCTCTCGCTCGGCGTATGTAACGGTTGTCAGCTGATGATTGAGCTCGGTCTCATCAACAATGACCATGCTGTAAATAATGCACGCGACTATGCACAGATGCTGCACAATGACTCTCACAAGTTCGAGTCAACATTCGTGACACTGCAGATTCCACAGAATGACTCTGTAATGTTCGGCAGTCTCTCTGGTGAGAAGATCGGTTGTTGGGTAGCACACGGAGAAGGCAAGTTCAACCTGCCTCTCGCTGAGTCGGAGTACAACGTAGTGGCTAAGTACAACCACTCTGAGTACCCTGCCAACCCTAACGGTTCTTCATACAATGTGGCTGCCCTTGCCAGCAAGGACGGACGTCACCTCGCTATCATGCCACACCCGGAGCGTACACAGTTCCCATGGCAGTGCGGCTACTACCCTGAGGAGCGCCGCCTGACTGACCAGGTTACTCCTTGGCACGAGGCATTCGTCAATGCACGCAAGTGGATCGAGAAGAACAAGTAAATGATTATACCTATCAGATAGATGACTACTGATATACAACAAACCGCATCTGCTCCTCATCCTGACGGAAGGGGGGCAGGTGTTGGTTTATCGCTGTTTACCACTTTCTTTCGCATAGGCTTTTTCACCCTCGGTGGAGGCTATGCCATGATACCGCTGATAGAGGATCAGGTGGTTAACAAGAAGAAGTGGATTGACAAGGACATGTTCCTTGACCTCATCGCCGTGGCGCAGTCATGCCCTGGCGTCTTCGCCATCAATATATCTATCTTCATAGGCTACAGGCTGAACAAGGCTAAGGGAGCGCTGATGGCTGCCTTGGGCACTGCCATGCCGTCGCTGCTGATAATACTTGCCATCGCCATGTTCTTCCAGCGGTTCTGTGAAGTGCCCCTGGTGGAAGCCATGTTCCGCGGCATACGTCCGGCGGTGGTGGCTCTCATTGCCGTACCTACATGGAACCTTGCCGTGAGGGCTAAACTGAACAGATATACATGGCTGATACCTGTACTCTCGGCACTGCTGATATGGCAGTTGGGTGTCAATCCTATCTACATCATCATCGCGGCCGGACTGGGGGGCTATCTCTATGGGCTTACC
This sequence comes from Prevotella sp., assembly GCA_045617365.1. GTDB lineage: Bacteria > Bacteroidota > Bacteroidia > Bacteroidales > Bacteroidaceae > Prevotella. Next base: position 2,387 of record JAZLIN010000164.1, read on the forward strand.
CGTAAGGAGAAAGGAGGTGAGGCATGATATTCCTCGAACTCTTCTATACCTTCTTTATAATAGGCATCTTCGGCTTCGGTGGAGGCTATGGCATGATCTCCCTCATACAGCATGAGGTGGTGGTAGAGCATCACTGGATGACATCGGCTGAGTTTACCAATATCATCGCCATATCGCAGATGACGCCTGGCCCGGTGGGTATCAACACCGCTACATACAGCGGATATACAGCAGCGCAGCATGCCTACGAGAGTATGGCTATGGGGGTCTGTGGCAGTGTCATTGCTACCTTCGCCCTTGTCCTGCCATCATTCATACTGATGATCATGATCAGCAAGATGTTCCTGAAGCACATGAAGTCGCCGATGGTGCAGAATGTGTTCTCGGGCTTGCGACCTGCCGTAGTAGGTCTGTTGCTGGCCGCCACACTGTTGCTGGTAAACGAGGAGAATTTCGGCAGTCCCACAGAAGACAAGACACAGTTCTTTGTGTCCATCGCCCTCTTCGCCGCCACCTTCATCGGTGTGAAGGTGTTCAAGGTAAATCCTATCCGCATGATTATCTTCGCCGCGATAGTAGGCGTGGCGGTGTTATAGTTCATAGTTCATAATTCATAGTTATTAGTTATTCGCAAGTCATAATTCTTAATTCTTCACAATATGGGAAGAAATAAATATTCACAAACTGAAATAGGGCAGATTGCCAAGTTGCTGCGCATGAAATGCAAGGCAAACAGACTTAAGCAGAAGGAGATCCGCCATGAGCTCCGCACAGAGTACGAGTTTAACATCTCTGATTTCAACGAACCGGGGCACTCTTTTGGCCCCGACGAACTGTATGCAGCCATTGACCGTCGCGCCATACAGATACTCGATGATGCCACCATCGCTGATATGAAGGCGAAGCGTGAGCGTGCCCGCCAGCGTGATGCCGAGGCAGCCGCTGCTGCCCGCCAACAGGCCATTGCAAATGGCGAGATTTCGCCAGAGGAAGAGACCACCGACTGGCAACAGGCTATGAAAGAGTGGGATGAGTATTACAATAAGTAATTCACCTTTCCCAAGTTTTAACCTCACGCAAAGGCGCAAAGCTAGCCGCTCGGTTTACCGCTTCAGCTTGCACTCACTGACCAAAGGGAAGTAATTACACGAATAAATTCGACCTGTACAAATGAAACGAATAAAGTTTTATAAGCTATTCTTGCACCTATATGTAGAAACAAATACGCACCCGCTCAGCCCAACGGGATGCTTGCCAGAGCAAGAATACGCATAAATTCTTTTCACAAATTTTCAAAAATATATTTGTGTGAGTGTCCAGTTTGTTATATTATTTTTTATTGCTGCCCGGTAAATACGTTTATCTCATTTTCTATCAAAGTGTTTATATTGTATAAGCCTTTATTTTATATTTATCAAGAACTAGAGAATTTTTTAGCTGGAGCGATATTTTAACTTGAATGAATAAGAATTTGAGATTATTTGCTACTGACGTAGCATTGGAAAACCGAGTGATTGGCAGGAGCAAAGCTCCATTCTATATTTCTCATTAATTCAATCGTTCTCTAATTCTTGACAGAAAAAGAACGAGAACTGACCCCCCTAACGAATAAAATAAATATTGCAAGCTCAAATCTCCTGTTCCAGTTTGATAAGTTGCTCAGTGACGCTCTCCAGCTGTGTGCGTATGGACACCACCTGCATACGTAGGTTCTGAAGAGTGTTATTGGTAGTGACCAGCTTGGGGTACTCATCAAACGAAGAGCATCCGACGTAGCGTGAGAGGATGTCCAGCGTATTTCGGCTGACGCTGTACTCCTTGTCATGCAGATACCCCATCATACGCTTCAGTGTAGAGGCACTGACGTTGCAGTGCGTCTTTGCGAATACTATCTCCGAAAGGCGTACAAAGTCCTTTGGTGTATGTGGTGTAAAGCCACAGAATGCGCAGACATCCTTTCTAAGTTCGTCGATGCGTCGTTTTACAGTCTCATCGTGTTTCATTGGTTGCATAAGTGAATTATAGATACACAGAGGCATGGGGCATGTAGCATGTCCTTCAAACTTCCAGTATCGCCAAACACTGTAACACAAAAAGAAATAGATACAATATCCCCACGCACTATGCTCAACATGACATCTGCAGGCAGAGTCATGGCATACACATACACGTAGGCACGTTGTATTGTCCTGTCCTATATGTTATTTTTAGAATTTGGCGATTCTGAAGTTTGTGGATAGAGCAATTCAAGCCTCTGAAAGTCACCTAGGCTGTGAATCCACAATATCGTGAATCTCCTCCAAAGTGACAATGCAAAGTTACTAAAAGTATTCTGAATACAAGAAACAAACAGTATGAAATCACCTTTATACCAGTGATATTTAACATCTATCAACAGTTTTATGACTCAATTTGAACTAAAATGACATGATTTTTGAACTCTTTTCGTACAGCCAGCAAACCACTTGCCTTGTACCACAAAGAATGGAATGAGTGTGAGGGCTTCTTGACTGTTTTTTGCGTTTTTCCTTGCATAATCTATCTATTATTATTAACTTTGCAAAAAATATTAATCTGAAAAAGGACAAGACGATGACATCATTAGCAAATCCTATTTATGACTCAGTCTTCAAATACCTGATGGAAGACACCCGTGTAGTCAAAACCATTCTCTCCGCTTTGCTTCAATGCGAAGTAGTGGATGTTGATGTCCGCAAACACGAATACACCAACGGTACGCGAGACAAAATATCCATGTTCCGTATCGACTTCGGAGCACATATCAGACAGGACGATGGTTCTTTGCGATTGATTCTGATAGAATTACAGAAGACATGGCTCGAAACAGAAACACTTCGCTTCAGGCAATATCTTGGTACGCAATATGCCAATCCTGACAATATTATAAAAGACGATACCCCTGAAGGCTACGGCATTCCTATGGTTACCGTTTATCTCTTGGGGCACAGAGTTGGCGATATTGACGAACCTGTGATATATGTGCGTCACAAGACTTTCGACTATTATGGAAAAGAAGTCACAAAAGGCATTCCTGATCCTTTCGTAGAGAGTCTTGTCCATGACAGCATCATAGTCCAGATACCTCTGCTGAATGGTCAGGTGAGAAACCGACTGGATGAAGTTCTTAGTTTCTTCGACCAGACAAACAAAGACAAATACAACCGTCAGGTAATAAATCTCGATGAGAACGCATACTCTGATGATATTGAGATAAGACGCATTTTCGAAAGACTGAAGTCCGCTGCTACAGATGCCAAGGTACGTCAGGACATGAATGTAGAAGAAGAATTCTTCACGGCTATAGAAAACCGTGATACTGCAATCATGATGAGGGATCAAAGAATCGCAGAGCAAGATACGAAGATCGCACAACAAGATACGAAGATTGCACAACAAGACACGAAGATTGCGGAGCAAGACACGAAGATCGCACAACAAGACACGAAGATTGCAGAGCAAGAAAAAGCCCTTCTTCTTAGTGCTAAAGTAATGAAAGATGCAGGAATGTCAGTAAAGGAAATATCAGAGATGACACAGCTACCTCCTGATATAATCCAGTCCCTCTAACCATACCCCCCAGAGGTTCTACATAACAAAAATAGTACAACCATTCGTATATCGCTCCTCTTTATTGATTGGCAGGGTCATCAACGTTTCTGATGACCCTGCCAATCATTTTTCCCCCGTAATCCACACTGTTCCAGTACTGGAACAAAATTGACCTGATTTGAACCAACAATTGACCTGATTTGTATAGTGCTCGTTTCAAAAAGAATTATTACCTTTGCCGTACAAAACTAAAACTGTGTGGGCAAATGCCCAGCAAAACAAGACTATCCACCTAAACAGAAAAAGCCGAATCGCTATGAAGGACGTAGGCAACTAAAACGTTATCTGCCATGCCAAACTATTACGATAACAATAAACCGACATCAGCCAATCACAGGGAGTTTATACTTTTAGATGACGCTGAGCAGCATTTCCCGGAGGAAGGTTTGTATATAGGTCACCTTACAGGTGGTGACGTGGATATGCCGGCACTCGTTGACCTGAGTGCTGTCAAGGGGCTCTGCTTCTTTTACAATAACGAGCAGGACCGCAGTCGCGTCAATCATTGCATAGAAAACCTCGTATGGCGAGTTGCAGCTACCGTGCCATCCCAGCTTTGCGACATTATTATATATAATGGCGGCAATGCAGGCGACTCATTCAATACGCATACCCTCATCAATAAATACCTATTTGACGGCAGGGCAGAGAAAGTCTATTTCGATTCGCTAAAGGAGGAATTCACACTCCTCATTGACAGTATCTATAGCGACATACTTGAGCGTATGTCCACCATCAAGTGCGCTGGAAGAAAGAACCTTGTGGAGTATAATGACTCCATGGGCAATGAGGCATGCCTGAAGTACCAGTTCATCTTCCTGACGGATTTCCCTCACCGCCTTACAACAGACATGGCTAAGAAACTGTCGCGCATAATAGCCTCGGGCAGCAATGCCGGCATATATGTCATGATGACGTGGGATATGAACGCCGACTTTGAAGACAACCTGAATGCCGAACCATTTAATCCACAGTCAATGCTGGCAGGCATGGAGATGCTCTTCCCTCAGAACGGACGTTATTACTTCCAAGGGTCCGGTTATGACGATGTCCTCAATAGGTATGACCTCTCTATAGACGACTATGAAATCTCAGGCGATGAATACACGGCGCTGGCGTCCTTTATAGACCTGCAGGTAGAGACTGCCAAGAAGAAGATGAAGCCTACCATCCTCAAGCAGGACTTTGAGACAATCCGCGATGAGGAATACGAACCGGTGATGTCAGAGATCAATGTCACGGTAGGTCTTGACGTAAGAGACAAGAAACCCGTCACCTTCCGCTTCAACTCCGGCGACTATATCCATGCCTTCATCCTCGGACAGTCAGGTTCTGGTAAGTCCGTTCTTCTTAATAACATTATCACCACCGCCATCCTCAAGTACTCGCCCAAGGACCTCATGCTGTACCTCATGGACTTCAAGGGTGTGGAGTTCAACCGCTATCGTGGTGTCAAGCACACCAAGGCAGTCCTCGTTGACAATGGTGACCCGCAGATGACCCTTGAGGTGCTGCGTGAACTGAAGGAGGAGAACAAGAAGCGAGTGAAGCTCTGGCAGAAGGAAAGCGTCAGCAATATAGACGGTTACAACAAGAAGTACCCGGACAACCGCCTGCCACAGGTGCTCTTCGTGGCCGATGAATGTCAGGTGATGTTCAAGGAGTCTGCCAACGGTACAGAGCGCATCATACAGCAGGAGATACAGGAGATACTCAATATCATAGCCACACAGGGACGAAGCCAGGGCATACACATGCTCCTCGCCACCCAGCAGCTGGATGAGACTGATATCTCCGGTCAGATACTCAAGAACCTCACCGAGTGCTTCCTCCTCATGAGTGCGCCAAGCGACTCAGAGCGCCTGGTGCCAGACAGCAGCGACATGACCAGCAAGCAGATGACAGGTCTCGCCTGCTACTATCATAAGAAGGAACTACAGAGCCAGGTGCAGACATTCTTTGCTACCAATGATGAACTGGAAAAGGCTATCACGGATTCCAAAAAGAAGGCTGCCGGTCTGCCGGGCAATGGAGAACACTACTTCTGTGGTTCATCTGTCTTTATGCTCGATGAGGCAGAGCGCAACGTCATCAAGAGTATGGACACCGACACACCTACAGCCTACGTGGGTCATGATATCGGTATGCAGGGGTCATTGACATCGCTGCCTTTGCCGCAGGACTTCTGTGAGAATGTCCTCTTCTTTGGTGCCAACAGGGAGTGGCAGACCTCCAACGTTGCCGTGAGCTCATTCCTGTCTCTGATCTTGTCCTATCGTCAGCAGGGAGTGGACTGTGACTTCAAGGTCATAGACTGTAACAACAGTGCCGGCGCGAACTATCAGGACATGCTGCAGAAACTGCAGTACAACCGCCTGTGCGAAATGCTGGACCGCCAGCAGAGCGGACAGCTGCTTAGAGACCTTGCCAATGATATCAGCAAGCGTCAGGCCAGACCTACAGTCCTGCTGATACTGGGCTGCGAACGCTTTGCCGAGATGAAGCGTAACTCGTCATTGGTACATGAGGCAGCCACCATCGGCGCAGACAAGGGATTCAGCATCTCCTCCGGAGTGGTGAACATGGATTTCTTCAGTGACGATGACGGAGATACCTCTGCATATCAGAAGGATATAGAAGAGCAGGCACAGAAATATGCCACGGCGGAAGGCGGGGAAGAGGAGTCCGTAGTAAGGACATTCCCGGAAGCCCTACGCTTCATACTCGACGAAGGACCTACGCAGGGTGTCCATGTGCTGCTTCAGGTCGATAAGCCGAACAACATCCTCTTCGAGGACTATCCTAGTGAGACGGTAGCATTCTTCAAGCACAGGGTGATACTCAGTTCGGAGAACAAATACCTCCTCCCTATGCGTCTCAGTGTTGACATAGACGTTGAGGCACTCAGCGATGACGAGGATCATCTGAGGGCATATTACTATCCGGATGGCGGAGCCTCTAAACTCTTTACCCCTTACATCATAAAGGAAAATACACTATAGAAAATCATTAACCTACATAAATACACATATAAGACTATGGCATCAGATAGTTCGATGAAAGACATTGCTCAGGTCGAGGCGTATGCCCGTGAACTTGAGACAAGCAGCAAGCAGGTGGAGCAGATCTTCAATAAGCTGAAGAGCAAGACTGACGAGATAGGACAGAACTGGTCCGACTCCCAGTTCCAGCAGTTTCACCAGATATTCAATGATGTGATAATAAAGCAGGTGAAAGGTACCTGCGAGACTCTGTTCAAACTCTCCGTTTACTCCAAGAAGCAATGCGAGTTTAACAGAATGGCAGCTCAGCATAAACTTAATATCTGATAACAATAAAAAAGACATTATATTATGGCAGTAGATTTCAATTTCCTTCAGCAGAATGCTCCTAAGGAGGAGGCACCTCAGCCAGAGGTGAAGGCCAGCGGCATGGCAAATATTACCATCCGTGTGGATGCCGACTGCATGATGCAGTGTGATGGCGAGTTTGTGGATGTACCTCTCAAAGCTGGTGCTATGGCAAAGACCCAGCTTCCGGTCGGTCAGCATCTGCTGGAGTTTATCAGCGAGGAGAACCCTAACATAAAGGTAGAGAAGGTGGTGGAATGGCCTGAGTCGGACAAGAACTACCTCGTCATGGTCAACGAACTGAAGGCGCAGATAGCACCTGCCATGCCTCAGATGCAGGCACAGCAGCCTAACACTCCTCCTGCTAATCCGTTCCTTGACCAGCTTAACCAGATGGCGCAGATGAACCCTCTCTGCGGTATGGGAGGCATGGGCAATATGCCGCCAATGCCTAAATAATGATGATTACTTAACCTTAAAACAAGATCAATATGGGATTTTTCGGATTCAGTACAAAGAAAGAGGTAGAAGAGAAAGAGAGACAGGCGCGTGCGCAAGGTCGCAGCGCTGGTTTCGCAGCAGGCGAGGAGAGTGTCATCAACCGTCAGCAGTCAAGCCTCGGTAACCTCGGCAAGGGTAGTCAGGTCACCTTCTCCGTTCCTTATTTTGATGTCTATGATCCTCGCTTTATGGATTTCGGCGTTCCTGTTTCCGTACATGGCTCTGCCGTGTATGCCATTGATGACATAGAGAAGTTCAATGCCATTAACAAATCGGAGTCATACAGCGATGCCGTCTTTGAGCAGAAACTTAAAGGTCAGCTCGGAAAATATATCAAGGGTGTTGTCACCAATGCACCTTATGAGCACAATCTGCAGGTATTGCAGATAGAGCGCAAGATACTTGAGATCAGCGAACTCATCCAGACTCTTGTTGCACCTAAGATAGAGCAGCTCTTTGGTGTCACCATCCGTAGCATCGATGTCACCAGCATAACCGTGGACCATGACAGCCGCGGTTATCAGGAATTGAAGTCTGTCACCTCTGAACTTGAGGGAGACCGTCTGCGCCGTATGCAGGAGATGTCCCTCGGCGGTCAGGAGGAGATGCAGCGCATGCAGTTGGAGAACCAGCGTGAGACCATGCGCATACAGCGTGAGGAGATGCAGCGTGCGGCACGTCTTAACACGGAGTCAAACTTCCTGAGTGCACATCAGGCAAACCTTAATGCTCAGGTAGGTACTGCGCAGGCACAAGGCCGTATGTTTGGAGGTGTAGCTATGCCACAGATGCCAGGTATGAATGGTATGTCACAGATGCCAGGCATGACTCCCCAAGTGCAGTATATGGTAGGTATCAACGGTCAGCCACAGGGACCGTTCAACTGGCAGCAGCTACAGCAGTTGGCGCAAGGCGGTCAACTCACCCATCAGTCGCAGGTATGGAAACAGGGAATGGCTGCATGGACTGAGGCAGGACAGGTGCAGGAGCTCACACCGCTCTTCTCTGAACAATCCTCAGGAATGAGTAGTATGCCAGACATGCCATCGATGATGTAATAAAATTCTGTATTTTAATTATAACTTTAAATTCTACATAATTATGTTTTCAAAAGAATTGGAAAATCTCATTCAGGCCACTCTCGAAGATGGTGTTCTTGAGGAGTACGAGAAGGCAGCCCTCGTAAAACGTGCTTCCGCGGAAGGCGTTGACCTTACCGAGTTAGAAATCTATATCAATTCTATCCTACAGAAGCGTAAGAGAGAGCTTGATAACAAGAAGAATGCTGAGTATGCAGCTTTGGACAAGCAGAAGAAGCAGGATTTTGGTAAGACATGTCCTGCTTGTGGTAGGCAGGTTCCTTCACTTGCTCTTAACTGTGAGTGTGGTTATGAGTTCAAGAATGACAAACGTGAATCTTCTGTTGAATTGCTTTCTAATAAGATAAGTAAGATACAGGACAAACATAATGGAAAGGAAGATGACGATAGAAAGGAGATAAATAGACTGATTATCGACACGATTACAATGTTCCCTGTGCCAAATACGAAGGAAGATATAATGGATTTTCTTGCGCTTGCGGCACCAAATTCTAAAAAGAAAGGTGGTATGTGGGGGACAATACCAGGAAGAATCAAAATACTATCTTGTATTGCTGTTATTGGATTTGTTTTATGTATTATTTTTGGAGGAGTAGAAGTAGAGAAGGGACCAACGGCTGGACTTATACTTGTCCTATGTGTTGCATTTTACGGAGGTATGGCATGTTTTTCTATAGATCAAGATTCAATTCTCTACAATAAGAGAGCAGATGCATGGCGTGCGAAGTTTGATCAAGTCCTAATGAAGGGCCGTAGTCTTCGTGCTGATGCTGAATTTACTCAAATGCTTGATTACTATGAGCAACAAGTAAACAAAAAGTAATGAGACAATCAATGGTCTTCAAAAATGGCAGGCGTCGTGTCGCACGACACGATGCCTGTTTTCATGAAAAGGAAATAGTCTCATGAGTTAAGGTTTTGACTTTTATGCTAAAGTAGATTATAAATCCAAACAAAAAGGGAATTAGTAAATTCAAAAACTTGTTTAACACAGAATTGCAGTTAACCAAAAAGCTACAGACTCCAACACCATCGTTTCAGAAGGCTGGAACATATTCCGGGGTGGAAGTTTATATTTCGCCGATGATTTGGGGACCTGTTACTCTAAATAATATAACCAAAAATTCATAATTATGGCTTGGCGAGGATGGAATAAGAATGAATATCCGTATAAAAACGGAGTTCTTGATGATAAATACGCATTTGGCATAATCTGTCGTAAATTTGATGAGTTTTTAAAGTACCCAGATTACGACCTCACTCCTTTAACCTATTATCTGAAGATGCTGTTTGAAAACGGGGATTTATATGTGTCCGCTGAAATATATAGCCAGTTGAAATCCAAAAATGTAGCACTTTCATCTATTAGTTATGGTAATAGAGGCGTGAAGCCCAGCACATGGGAACATGTGATTCCTGTAAAGGTAATAATAGAATATGCCTTGCATCTCTATACTCAAGGTTTGTTTTCGCTATCCAAATACATCTATTTGAGAAATACATTTGGCAATGTATGTATTGTGAATCCTGATGAAAATAATGCTTTGGAGCAAGCCGGCTTGAAACAAAGTTTGCCTAAGGGAACTCCCATAGTTGCAACCACGATTAATAAACGGAAACAAGTGTATGATCTTTGTTCAAACGTAGATCCGTTTTGCCGTTACAATGTGCTTAATTTGAAGATTTCTGCAGTCAAGATTAGATAATAACACCCAACAATTACGATTGATACAAACATTATGCTGAAAACACCGATAAGTCGCAGTTTTACTGCAAGCAGGATGTCGGGGGACGGCAACAGCGTCTTCCCTGACGAGATTATATTAAAGAATGGCTTTGTGATCTTTCGCAAGGGTAAGGTGATAGGATCCAAGGAGGTGAAGATACCGTTCAGCTCCATCGGCAGCGTGTCGGTGGATAAGCACCTGCTGTTTGTTGACATCACCGTAGAGTCCAGCGGCGGCGTGACATTCACGGCGCGGGGATTCACACGCAGCGATGCAGACGAGATAGTGGGATTGCTCAACGGCACCGGGTACTATGAAATAATGTCATTTGATGATTATGACATCTGAAAAACACTCACGAGATTGGATGATATTCATCTATCTTGTAATAGTAGTAAATTCAGCCGTGATATATGCTCAGGTAAGTGGGTATAGTTCTGTGTGGCTGAACATACTTGATACCGTTTGCACCCTTATATTCCTGATAGAAATGATAGCAAAGATCTCTGCTCCATGCTTCGGTGGTAAGGATATGGGTGAGAACGACGGGGCACAGGGAGGAACCTTTGCCCGCCTGAGGGCAGGATGGAACCGTTACTGGCACAACGGATGGAATACTCGTGATTCTTGCCTTGCCGTCACTGGTGATCACGCTGGTTCCAAGCATGAGCACCATGTTTTCTGCCGACCTCAGCATACTCATGATACTGCGACTGCTCAGGACGCTGCGCTTCTTCCGTTTCCTCCGATTCCTGGGTAGTGACGGCATAGAGGAATTGTCGCGTGGATTCGTGCGTGCCATGAAGATGTCACGCTCTGTGCTGGCAGCTTTCTTCGTGATAATCCTTATCTTTGGCCTTATCAACTGCAGCATGTTCAGCGGACTGGCGCCTGAGCATTTCGGTACGCCGATGGTCTCCATATATTCGGTATTCCGCCTGTTCACCATAGAGGGGTGGTACGACATTCCGGAGGACATCATACAGGGGGCGAGGGAGACGCATCATTATTTTGATGGCATGGATGTGCTGGTACGACTGTATTTCAGCCTCCTCCTTATCGGCGGCGGCATAATAGGCATGTCTTTCATCCCTGCCAATCATTTTTCATTTGTAATCCACACTGTTCCAGTACTGGAACAAAATTGACCTGATTTGAACCAATAATTGACCTGATTTGTATAGTGCTCGTTTCAAAAAGAATTATTACCTTTGCCATAAAAACTAAAACTGCGTGGGAAAACACTCGCAAACAAGACTATCCACCTAAACAGGAAAAGCCGAAAGAATTGAATTTTTCAACAAAGTGGACTATCTTAATAGTGTAATCAAACATTAGGAAATATGATAATTCATGATTTGACACGTGGGAGATATCCCTATATAACAAGGTATCACATGTCCCAGAATGAGGTAAGTGATAAACTAATCAATGCAAATTTGATATCACCAAACTTTGAGAAATTCTTGGCAGAACATAAACTTAACGAGAAAGATGCAATCCGAATGCTTGATAATGTTCCTGTCTTTCTCGTAGAGTCTTCTATGGGTAACGAGTATGTTGCTGTACCAAACGAAGATTGTTCTATACGGGTCCCCGTTGATAAATGTTCCAGCTCAACTACATGTTTTGATGTTGACAAATGGTTGAATGATATGATGATGGAAGAGGAGTGTGGCCCGAATAAAGACCCTCGCGAATGGGAATGCAAAGAGCATGTCATATCAGACCTCCTTGGAGTATATGTTTTTTCTGGTAGTGACAATGTAATACCTTGCCGCATTTTCATTTGGACAGACAAGATTACTCAGTATGTCAAAGAAAATACGAAACACATCAAAGATATTGAGGACAGAGAACGAGTACTATATGAATTAGTTCTTTGTCATGAGATGATGCACGTGCTAATGGATGTTGCTGCATACGGCATTGCTCCATGCCCATATTTCAACTATAGCAATCCCGTATACAAATATGTGGAGGAGGCATTAGCAAACTATATGGCACTGTTGATATGTAAATCCCATTTTGCTGGTCCTCATGTAAGTTATGATGTAAGGAGGTTTGTTTTCTCATTTGTTGAGAATCAAGGCGGAGGTTATGCGGTAGGCCTGGATCTCTTCAATCGATTGTGTAGGTGGCAAGGACAAAAAATCAAAATTAAGCCCACGATGCTGATGGAAAAGGCTCTGTTGGGCATTGCTGTCAGGTGGATGCGTGCTAAAACACAATTCAACTACAAGATTGCATGCCTTTTGGCAGAAATCTGGAAAGAATATTTTGCCGCAGAAAAAGCATACGAAGATGGAACCATAGACAACCTGAACTTAGAAATTCGACGAACAGATGCGATTTTAGACCTTCGTCTTATACAAACAGAATCTTAAAGCACCTCGCAAAACTTTCACCTAAATGAAAGAAATCACCGTATATCGAATTAAGTAAAGTTTTTAAAGAATAACTCTTAAAGGATAAATGTTATGAGAAAATTATTATTAGTTGTTTTATGCTTGTCCTTAGGCATAATCAGTGCAAATGCACAGTCAAAGAAGGAATTGAAGAAGCAAGTAGAACAGTTGCAACAGCAAATGCAGATGCAGCAGCAGGGTTACCCACAGCAACAGATGATGCAGCAAGGATATCCTCAGCAGCAGATGCAGCAGGGATATTATCCACAGCAACAGATGCCTCAGCAGGGATATTATCCACAGCAGATGCAACAGGGATATCCTCAACAGCAGCAGGGTTATTATCCTCAGCAACAGATGCCTCAGCAGCAGATGATGCAGCAAGGGTATTATCCTCAACAGCAGATGATGCAAAGTCCTGATGGATATAGTCAGGAAGTTCAAAAAAGTCGTATCGAACTTTTACAGTTTGCTGCTCCTGACAAACTTCGTGCGAAAGGTGAAGGGGAGAGCAGAGAAAAACAATCTGCTCTAAATATGGCTGAAGCTCAAGCAAGAGCACAAATGCAACGTCAAATAGAGACTTTTACCAAAGATGCTTTGGAAAGATATCGCAAAGAAACCGCGATGAATGATGCTGAAAAGTATCAAGCTAATGATGAACAGTTATCTCAAACAGTATCAAAAGGAATACTTACTGGATGTCGAGTTGTAGATTATGCTACATACTATAATCAAACAACCAGAAAGTATAAGGTCGAATTGCTCGTTGAGTATGATAAAGCCGGTGTTATGGGACTTGTAGAATCACAAGAAGCTCAAATTATGGAAAATCGAGCTAAGTTTGAGAAACATATGCAGGATGTGTTTGATGAATACGAAATGGATAAAAATGGAACAACTACTGCGATGAGAAAACAGGCAGCTATCGATGCCCAGAACGAAGCAAAATTGGATCGTCAGGAACAGCGTGATGCAAGGCGTCGTCAGCAGGATGCCGACAATGCTCTCCGCCGACAGGAATCTAATCAAAATTACAATCTTAACAGTCAGAGGCAGGTTCAGGAAACTGCGACAAAGATGCAGAAGCAAAAAATCGACGGTGAGATTATGAAAGGCAATGCAAGAAATCAGGAGATTGAGTATTAACTTTTTACGAATCAGTAAGGGAACCTTGTTTCCTTTACTGATTAATTTAAATAAACAAAATGAAGAATAGCCTATCAATATTAGTATTGTTTCTTTTGATGCTATTTAGCACAAATGTAAATGCACAATTGACGGATCAAGAAAGACAGTATCTCGCTTTTACTGTCAAAAATGACTGTCTTGTTTATGGTCTTGACGGTGCGCGCGTGTATAGAACAGATAAAAATTATGTTTTAGTAGCAACAGAAGCGATGCAGTCGTCAATGAAGGCTTCAGACCAAAACAGAGTTGCATCAATGAAAGCCCGACGTGGTATGATCGAATTTCTGAAAGGAGCTAAAACAAAGGCTGTCAGCATCTTTGGATCTAGTTCCAGAGAATCCGATTCGTTTGCCAAGTCTGACAAAGATGATACCATTATGGAAGGTCAGATGAGTGGTTCTGTTGTTTCTTCTTCTGCCAAAGAGAATACTCGTTCTTCTACGGAGGAATCACTGGATGAAAAAATAGTTCAGAAAGCGATTAGTAAAATTGATGGAATAGAATCACTGATGAAGTTTGCTGGCAATGAAGGAGAAACCATCTATTGCTATTTTATAATTCTAAAAAAGTCAAATGCGAAGAAAAAACATTAATTCATTATGAAAAAATATTTATTAACTTTGCTGTTCTGTCTGCCCGCATTAGTGTCTTTCGCACAGATATCGCTTGAGGAACAGAATAACCTTATTAATACTGTTAAGCAAAACTATAGTATTTCAGGCATCGAGGGTGCCAATATGTATCGTACCTCAAAGGGATATCGCGTGTTGGTTACAGTGGTTAATGCTAAGGGAAATGAAGACCCGGCAACAAAAGCTCGACGTATGGCAACGGAGTTTATCCTAGGTGCAGAAAATAAAAGTTTGAGTGTGTATGAATCTCACAGTGGCACCACCTCAAGTAAAGAGAGTCTTGATCAGAAAATCATTGAATCTTCAAAAGGTAGAGTGAGCGAAATGCAATCTCTCTGTCGATTTACAGGACAAAACGGCGAAGATGTGAATGCATATTATCTGGTAGTGTCAAAGACCAATGCAAAGAAAGGCCTTGCAGGCGTGATGTCGATGGTAGTTCCTGGTACCGGACAGTTCTATAAGGGCAGTACGGGCAAGGGTTGTATGTTCCTTGGACTTACTGTTGCAGCAGGTGCTGGTGTACTCGTTTGCGAGAGTTCCAGGTCTTCCTATCGAAACAAGGCAATAGAACAACCTAAATATAAAAAGGAGTATAGCACGAAGGCTGACAACTGGGAGACATGGCGTAATGTATGCATAGGAGCAGCAGGAGCTGTGTATGTATGGAACGTCATAGATGCATTCTTCACCAAAAGTGCTCAACGTCCGATTGTAACTTCTAAGACTTCGAGTCTGACTTTAGCACCACGTGCATCATTTGACAATGTTGGTGTAGCCATGGCATATAATTTCTAAATTTCGTTATATCTTGCAAATGAAAAAGTTTATCTATCTTTTTGTTAATGTCATTATTGTGGCATTATTAGCATCTTGTGCAAAAGACATCGTTGACGTAAATGGAAGTATCTTAGGTATAGTTAAAGATTCTGACGATGGCCATCTGTTGCAAAACTGCAGTGTGACACTCTCACCAAGTGGCAAAACTTGTATTACGAGCACAGACGGACAGTTTAACTTTGAAGATCTGGAACCGGGCAGTTATACCCTTTCTGTAACAAAAACAGGATATAATGATTTTACCAAGACCATCAATGTAATATCAGGCCAGTCATCAGATGCCTCTGTAATGTTGAAGTCTAAGGGACCGTTTGCTGCATCTTCATCATCTTTGGACTTTGGCGACCTCAGCACTTCGCTACCGCTCACGCTGGCTAATAATAGCGATGTGCTTACTTCATTCGAAATCAAGAATGTACCAAGTTGGGCTAAATGCTCGCAGCTATCTGGCAGCATATCTCCACAGAGCAGTCTTACAATCAACGTAAATATTGACAGAGAGTCTGTGAACTATGGAACATTTACTCAGTCTGTACAGATTGCCTACACTGGAAGCAAGCAGGGCAATGTATCGGTAACATTAAACATGAAGAAGGTAAAACTTACCGCCCCTACCGTGGAGATAGCATCAAATGCAACTGAAATAACCCAAAACGGATTTAAGATTGCGGGCAAACTTACTGCTACTGGTGGCGCAGAGGTTACTAACTATGGACATTGCTGGAGTCTTTCCCACAATCCTACAGTAGATGATGCTCATACATCAAATGGAAAGACTGTAGAAATCAATGACTTTAGTTCGACGTTAACCAATCTTACTGTTGGTACTACTTACTATGTACGTGCCTATGCTACCAACTCTCAGGGAACAAGTTATAGTAATGAGATCGTGGTAGAGACTCAGGACGTAGCGAGCAACAAGTGGGATGGCAACATAGCGAAAGCGTTTGACGGAGGTAGTGGTACTGCTGGTGATCCTTACAAGATAGCAAATGGTGGTCAGTTGTTACTGATTAAAAATTATACAGACAAGAACTTTATACTTGTAAGTAATATCGATCTTGACAATAAGAATTGGATGCCTATATCAGATTTCAAAGGTGTGCTTGATGGAGCAGGTTATACAATCAGCAATCTTAACATCAATCGTACAGACAACAATCTTGGTTTGTTCGCACGTATAATGAACAACGCTACTGTAAAGGATCTGAATATAAAAGGTGTAAAGATCAATGCAGGAAGCAGTGACTACGTAGGAGCATTGGCAGGTCAGATATCAGGTGACAAATTGAATATTAGTAATGTAAATGTTACTTTGACTACCAATTCTATCATCCTCGGTCATGATTATGTAGGTGGCGTAATTGGCTACTATGGAGCATACGGTACTTCAAATCCAAAAATCCTTAACTGCCACGTTGCGTCACAATCTACAGATTATGTAATCAAGGGAAATAATTACGTTGGTGGAGTATGTGGAGAGCTTCGCAATAATTCTTCTGTCGGTATGCTGACCTTAGAGAAATGTACAGCCAATGTTTCTGTAAAAGGTGGCGATTATGTTGGTGGCATTCTTGGATACTCTTATGCTACAGGAGAGCAGGTTGCGTCTTGCGGTTTTAAAGGAAAAGTTTCAGGCAGCAAGTATGTGGGAGGTATTGCCGGAGCATGTGACGATATAATAGCTTGTAAGGCAGATGCTGATATGACAGCTTCAGACTATGTAGCTGGAATATGCGGATACTGTGGAGCTGCTGCTAAAATAACAGCTTGTTATTCGTCTGGTTCTATAGACTGTTCTTCATCACATAAATCAGGCATAGGTGCAGGCGCTTACAAACCTAATGTAAAACTGTGTTATACAACAATGCCTGATGGCCTCTCAAACGAATCATGTCAGGACTGTGCGACTACTTCGGCCAAGGGTTCCGGAACTAATACAGCGGCCAATTGTACAAACATAACACAGCATCTGAAAGATGCGTTTTCTGAATATGCATCTTATTATAAGTTCGACAAAACCTGGGTGTGGGAAGGATTAGTAAAAGGAAAGACAGTGAAAGTTTCTTGCCCACAACTGGCATGGGAGTAATTCTATTAATATTAGTCTGTCATACCACTTTGGTATGACAGACTATTATTATAGGTGTCTTAATTAGATTCGATAATCATATGTCGAAATTTTCTAAAGCGCTGATCTAATGATTCTTAATCATATCAAACAGAAGTTGCATCGTGTATTTGACGACAACCTACATACAGGACAATGGGAAAATTATGTAGATTATACAATCATATTTCTTATTGTTCTCAGTACATTGCAGATTTTTCTCTCAACGTACGACGGCATAGAACAGAAATATAGCACCCTGCTTAAAATCATTGATTATGGTACAACTGCGTTTTTTACCGTTGAGGTGTCACTTCGCATCTGGTGCGCAGACCTTATTGATGATAAATATAAGGGCATAATCGGAAGGATACGTTATTGTCTATCGTTTTACGGACTGATTGATGTGTTAAGTACATATTCATTCTGTTAAGGGGGGCAAAACGAAATGTGGGAATGGAGTGTGAGAGCCTTGAATCGGTGAAAATATTGGAAAAGAGATAGTTGGGAGTGGTTGAGGCTTGGGAAGGATGAGACAAAAGGTAAAAACGAAATGTTACATGGGGGTTACATTTATGTTACGTTTGGAGACCATTTGAAGGGTGTTTTAAGGGGGAAATGTTACATGGCAGCTCACAAGGCTGCTTTTATTGTGTCAGGACGGATCCTGTGGCGGTACATGGGCGTTCATCAGCGTGAAGGTGCCATCTGTGCTATGGGAACGTTAGAATGCCTTATCCCTTGTGTTTATGGGCTTTCTGGGGTGTTTTAGGAGCTTTGGCGTCTTGTCCTAAGGGGAAGGAAGGAAAAGGCTAACAGAGGCGTGTTTTTGTGTCTCTTATTATGTATAATAAACGTGATGAGGCTTTGAACGGTGTGTTTTAGTCTATGTCCAGGGGAGGCGGTTTGCTTCCCCTTTTTTATGCCTAAAATGGAGTTAGGTGGACATTTAGGTGGACATTTAGGTGGACATTTTTAACACTTTGGGAATAGGATTCAATGAGCGGTGTGGTGTTTTGAACGTGTGAAAAGTGTGTATTTCTCATTTTTCAAGGGGCGAAATGCACACAAAAAGGTATTATTAAGACAGCAATTTATACATGAAAGTGCCTATAATCAAGGAGTTATCAAAAAAGATGTAAGAAAAGGATGCACGTTTCGTTCTACATGCCATTCTATACGGCATCTACGATGTCAGAAGTCATGGTATCCGATACATTTTCCTTTTTTTCTTGCTTCAACAGTCTGACTTGTTCACGAAGGAAGCCAATTTGTTCACGAAGGGAACCGATTTCTATTGCTTGATCCGTAATTTGCGCCACAAGTTTCTCAATTGTAGAACCGGAATCTGGTATGACGCTGTTTGAAGTATCAGATCTAAGCATAGAACCTTCTCCTGTAAGAAGCCAATGAGCATCAACATCGTAATTCTTCACGATTTTCTCCACAACATCACTTTTAGGGATGATGCCTCTTTGTATATATCCTCTCAGATTGGCTTCATTAGTTTCTATTCTAGCAGCAAACTGTGTGTTTTTACCATCTGCAAAATGCTCTATAAGTGTGGCGATTCTACTGCCAATAGTTTTATTTTCCATAAAAAATCACGTTAAAAACGAAAATAATCACGATTTTATTTTGTAGTTTCGTGAAATTTCACTACCTTTGCAAGCAAATCACATTGTGAACGCGCTGCAAAGGTACAAAAAAAAGCGCGAATAAACGAATAAAGTCTAACATTTATAATATATCGCGTATGAAAAGAATAATTTTAGAGTATGGTAAGGTAAAGCAGCTTGCCTGGACTTTCAGATGCTCTCGTGAGATGGTGAGCAAGGCGCTCCATTTCAAGAAAAACAGTGAGTTGGCCCGTAAGATCCGTTACGTGGCAGTACAACAGTATGGTGGAATCGAAATCGGCAAGTTATCATGAAAGAGGCAATGAAAGAGCTCTTCGGAGCAGAAATCGTCTGGTTCAAGAGTCTGACCAGAGGTGAGAAGGTAAAGACCGTTGCCAGTGTAGTTCTGATGAACGTATTCTTTGTAATGATAAGTTGTGAGAATGCCCCATTGTGGTGGTACGGCATCAGCCTTGTCGTTCTTCTCATTGCAGCAGTATTGGTAAACAGTTGCCCTTGGGATAGATTAGAGGAATAATCATTTTAGCAAACAGGAATGGAGTATTTCAACAAGATATTGTGCGTAACCTTTGAGGAACTGACTGGCGGTGACAGTCCTATTATTGCTGGTCCTACGCTGATGAAGAATGTGCAGCGCAGAAATGTGCAGTGCATTCGTCAGGGCAAAGGTGAAGGTAATTACGCCCTCTATGTCTATGCCTCACTTCCTGTGAAGTACCGAATGAAGTTTGAAGAGAAGTACGGCAATCCGTCTGACGTGTTGAAGCAGCAGGAGTTGAAAGACTGGGTGCGTGAGGATGTCAAGGCTCGAGAGTTCTTTGAGGTGTTTGAATATGATTTGAATGGTGTTCAAACACGTCTCAGCCAGAAGTTGATTGACGAATACACGAGCAATGCCACCGTTCTTGGCTTGCTCTGGCGGAAGCTGAACGAGCTGACGGCCACGACCCACGCCCTTGGCGGTGGCAGGAGAAGCGACTTGTGGGACATCATCCTTGTCCAGAGTGAGAACCTGCGCGATGTGACGTCACACACCCTCCCCAAGAACCTTTCCCGTCTGAGGGAGAAGATGAATCAGTTCAAGAAGGAAGGCTACATCGCTCTGATCAGCGGCAAGGTAGGCAACAAGAACACGTTGAAGATAACGGAAGAGGCATCAAGAAGGCTGATAGCTCTGAAGCGCAGCAGGGTTCCTGTTCTTACAGACTCGCAGATCTTCGAGACCTTCAACGCGGAGGCGGCAGGCAAGGGCTGGAAGCAACTGAAGAGCATCAGGAGCATGAAGACCTGGTTTGACAGTGCCTCCATCGAACCATTGTGGCACGATGCGGTGTATGGCGAGATGAGTGCCCACCAGAAGTTTGACCGGCGTCACAAGACCCAGTTGCCTACGCTGCGCGATGCGCTGTGGTACGGTGACGGTACGAAGCTGAACCTGTACTACAGGGACGATGAGGGCAAGGTGAGGACGACAAGCGTGTATGAGGTCATTGATGCCGCTACGGAAACCTTCCTTGGTTTCCACATCAGCGACAACGAGGACTACGAGGCGCAGTACATGGCATACCGCATGGCTATTCAGGTTAGCGGTCACAAGCCATACGAGATTGTGCATGACAACCAGGGCGGCCACAAGAAGCTGCAGAACCAGCAGTTCTTTGACAAGCTCTGCCATATCCACAGAACGACCGCCCCATACAACGGTGCATCAAAAACCATTGAAAGCGTGTTCGGAAGATTCCAGCAGCAAGTACTTCACAAGGACTGGCGCTTCACAGGCCAGAACATCACGGCAAAGAAGGGCAACAGCCGCGCGAACCTCGAATTTATCGAGGCGAACAAGGATAAGCTTTACACACTGGCAGAACTGAAGGCAGCATACCTGAAGGCAAGGACAGAGTGGAACGAAATGGCTTGCACGAGCACTATGCCAGCCGCTAACGCGCCTGGAACAGTGGCAGGCATGAGCCGTTGGGAGGTTTACAAGAGCTGCGAGAATCCTGAGACTCCAGTTGTTACCACCAGCGACATGATAGATATGTTCTGGGTAACTTGCGAAAGGATGAGCACGTTCACGAGCAGCGGCATAGAAATCACGGTGAAGGGCACGAAGAGGACCTACGAGGTGATGAGCGCTCCCGGCACTCCGGATATAGAATGGCGCAGGAAGCACACCTATCAGAAGTTTGTGGTGAAATACGATCCGTACGATTTCAGCAGCATCCGCCTGTACTGGAAGGACAAAGCCGGTGAACTCCGCTTTGAGCGTGTAGCAGAGCCCTACCTTGTCATCCACCGTGCCATCCAGGAGCAGACTGAGGGCGAGGCAGCCTTCATCAGAACCCAACAGGCAGCCACGGAGCAGAGCCGCATAGAGCGTCAGGTGGCAGCGAAGGAGATAGAATATGCAGAAGGTGTTGCCCCAGAGCAGAACGGCCTTGTCACCCCAGACTTGAAGGGCGTGCGGTCAGATGTGCAGAGACAGATAGACAGACGCACGAAGAAGTACAGTGCAGCCCCTGAGGAACTGAGCCTTGGCAAGTGGACGAAGCGGGTGAGCTCAATAGACTTTGCTGAAATGATGGAGCATAAGAAGATAGAGGTGGATGCCAAGAAGGTGGCAGGGAAGTTATAGCCCTGCGAAAAATCGCAGGGAACGGTGGCTGTAACATAGCCATGCAGCCAAGCTGATTGGAACGGGACGAGAGAGTTGCTTGGAACGGGACGAGAGAACTGATTGGAACGGGACGAGAGAAACGAACTGAATTTTTACATATAATATCAACGACATGGAATTGACATCAAGAGAAAAAGAGCAGATCCGCAAGCAGCTGAAAGCGTATGTGGATAAGTACCCAAGCCAGAACAAGGCTGTGGGCAGTTTGAAGAACACCAGTGCCGGTACGGTGAGCAACATCCTCAACGGCAAGTGGGAGAACATCAGTGAAGAAATGTGGCGCAAGATTGCCGACCAGGTCAAGACCGTCAGCGGTACTGACGGGACCGGTGGCGATGGCTGGCAGATTGTAGAGACGATGGCTTATCAGGAAATCAGCTATGCCCTTGACGACTCCCAGCAATGGAAAAACGTCACATGGGTCATCGGTGAAGCCGGATGCGGCAAGACCACCACGGCGAAGATCTATGCAGAGAGTCACAAGGAAGTCTTCTACATGCAGTGCTCGGAAGACCTTTACAAAGGCGAGTTCGTAAGGGAGATCGCCCGCTTGGTAGGCATCAGAGGTGAGGGCTTCACTGTGCGAGAGCTCTGGAAGGAGATCCTTGCTAACCTTATTCAGATGGAAGCCCCATTGCTGATATTCGACGAGGCAGACAAACTGACCGAAAGCGTGTTCCACTACTTCATCAGTCTTTACAACAAACTTGAAGACAAGTGCGGTGTGGTGTTCATGAGTACCGACTACATCAAGAAGCGCATCAAGAACGGCTTGCGCTGGGAGAAACCAGGATATAAGGAGTTCTACAGCCGTATAGGTCGCAAGTACTTCGAGCTGGAAGAGACCACTCCGCATGATGTATATGCCATCTGCACCGCGAATGGCGTGACAGAGCGCAAGGACATCGACGAGGTGATGAAGGATGCCGAAGCCTGTGACTTCGACCTCAGGAGAGTGAAGAAGAGCATCCACAGAGTTAAACGAGTAAACAGCAAGTAAGGTAATGGGCAGAGCATTGACAGTAAACGAGGTACTGAAAAGAAAGCGTCACACGTTCCCCTTCGAAGGTGCTTGGTCTCAAGCCTTCGGACATCCGGAACGTACAGGAGTATGGTTCATCTGGGGCAACTCAGGCAATGGCAAGAGCAGTTTCGTGATGCAGTTGTGCAAGGAGCTGTGCAAGTATGACAGGGTTGTGTATGACAGTCTGGAGGAAGGTGACAGCATGACGATGCAGCAGAGCATGATGAGGCACGGCATGAGCGAAGTAGGCCGTCGTTTCAACCTGTTGAATGCCGAGCCTATGGAAGACCTCATAGAACGTCTGGGCAAGCGCAAGAGCTGGAACATCGCCGTCATAGATTCCTTCCAATTTACTCAGATGAGCTACAGGGACTACATCAGGCTGAAAGAGCTGAACAGGGACAAGCTGCTAATCTTCATCAGCCATGCCAAGGGCAGAGCGCCCAGAGGCAGCGCAGCGGAGAGCGTGATGTATGATGCCACTCTGAAGATATGGGTGGAAGGCTTCAAGGCATTCAGTAAAGGGCGCTTCATAGGCAGCAGCGGTGAATATACCATCTGGGATGAAGGTGCAGCGCGGTACTGGGGAGATTAAGACCAAACTATGGAGGAATAATCAATATGGATACAGTAATAGAAGAATTATACCAGACGATACTTGACAAGGCATCTGAGTTCGGCTACATGGACCAATATACGATGCTGACAGAACTGAGCAGACGTATTGGTGAAGATGCTGAGACCAGTCTGAAATTGGAATACATGATGAACGAAACGGAATTTACAGGAATAAGCGATGAGTAAGGCAAAACAGATACTGGAGCTGTACAGCCCCACATTCAAGACTAAGAAGGAACACCTGAAAGGTCTCACCCAGACCTGCAACTATTGCAGTGGAAACGGATGGTTCTGGGGCAGGGATGAGTACACACGTGAGGGTATAAAGGTGGAATGCCCTATGTGTGGGGGGGCTGGAAGTATATACCCGGAAATCACGATCGAGTGGAGACCGGGGAAACTTGCGGAAAACTGCAAGAAACGGTGGTAGAGCCCTGCCAAAAATGGCAGGGAACGGTGGCTAAACCTGCTGAGAAGTGCAGGGTAGAGCCTGCGACTAAATCGCAGGGAACAGTGGATAAATTAATAAATGAAGACGAATGAAACAGCAGATAGAAAACTATTCGAGGTTCTACAGCCTCTCGAAAAAGATTCCCTATGAAGGCGACAGGGAAGATCTGAAATGCGACCTCGTGAGCCAGGGAACTCTTGGCAGGACAAGCAGCCTGAGAGAGATCACTCGCAAGGAGTATGACAACATCTGTGATACGCTGGAAAAACTTTTTCCCAACAATGGGAGGGAGCAGTTTGAGGCACGTCGCAGAAAGTCCAGAAGCGTATGTCTTAGACTCCTTCAGAAGATAGGCGTTGATACTACGGACTGGAACGCCATCAACGACTACTGCAGGAGTCCGAAGATAGCAGGTGTGCCTTTCAGGGAACTTGACATCGAGGCTCTGGACAAGCTCAGCATCAAGCTCAGGGCTATCCTGAAGAAGAAGGAAGAGCAAAAGGGGTGATTGAACCTGCCAAAAATGGCAGGGAACAGTGGCTAAGAACCTGCGGAGAAGCGCAGGGAACAGTGACACCATATTTTCAAAAACTATTTAAAAAACATTCAAACAATGGCAAAAAGGGCTAAAAAGACCATCATCAGTGGCGTGACACGCGAACAGGCTGATGCAGCTTTCGCACAGTATGCGAAGGCAACCGCACAGAGTGAGAAGATCACAGCAGAGATCGAGCTGCAGTGTGCAAAGATCCGTGAGAAGTATGCAAGTCAGCTTGCTACCCTCAACAGCGATGCAGAGCAGGCATTTGACACCCTGCAGAGCTTCGCAACAGAGAACCAGGCAGAACTCTTCACCAAGAAGAAGAGCCTTGAAATGGCACAGGGCACCATCGGCTTCCGTACCGGTACGCCGAAGCTCAAGACCTTGAAGGGATTCACCTGGGCAAGTGCGCTGCAGCTGGTGAAGGAGTTCCTTCCTGACTTCATCCGCAAGACGGAAGAGATTGCGAAGGACAAGATGCTTGCTGATCGCGAGAGTGAGGGCATGACGGAGAAGCTCTCAAAGTGTGGCATAACAGTTGCCCAGGATGAGACTTTCTTCGTAGAACCAAAGAAGGAGGATGCTGCATGAGGTCAAAGACATCATCCTGGTTTGAGTGCTCTGTATCGTATGAGAGGACTCAGGACAACGGAACTCTGAAAAGGGTCACAGAGAAATACGTCGTAGAGGCTCTTTCGTTTACAGAGGCAGAGGCTAACATAACGGAGGAAATTTCATACTATGTTAGCGGAGAAATGAAGGTCAAAGGCATTGTTCCTGCACAGTACAGTGAAATCTTCTTTAGTGATGCAGCCAGTGATGGCTACTGGTTCAAAGTCAAAGTGAAGTTTATCACCATTGATGAGAAGACATCCAAAGAGAAATACACAAATGTCGTTTACCTTGTCCAGGGCTCAGACATTTCTTCTGCAAAAGCCAACATTGAAAAGGAACTGAACAAGTCTATGGCAGACTGCAATTTGTCTGGTATCAATGAAACAAAAATCCTTGATGTCTTTACCTTGTAGTAAGACCTATGATGCTGCTTAGAGCCCTGCCAAAAATGGCAGGGAACGGTGGTCAAACCTGCGACGAAATCGCAGGGAACGGTGGCTGAGGTAGGAGCCTAGGAATCTCTGACCTTTTGGGAAACCTTGCGGAAAACCGCAAGGAACGGTGACTGAAACTATGATGAAAATGCAGGGACTATGATTTTCGTGCATACTGTGAACTAAAAAAAGAGGCATTCCGCGTGGGATGCCTCTTTTTTTTACTGTATATCAGTTTTTTTTAGTATCTTTGCACACATGAAACGAGGACGCAACAAAGCACTGGTGGAAGCTCGCGATCAGAGAATGTTCGAGAGGTACTACTATTGGACAGAAATACGGCGATTGCGCTTTGATGATGCAATCAAGAAGTTAAGCGAAGAGGAGTTCTTCGTTTCAGAAGGTCGTGTCATGCAGGTAATACGCCGAATGATTCAGAATGGTGCTACTGTTGACGGCAAGCAGATTGAAAAGCCATTGTTTACCGGTTTCAAGGTAAAGGCTTGCCGACAGCGATCTTCACCTTCACCTTCTCCAATGCCACTGTTTCCTGAATTTTGTCAGTGACAGATATGGAGTAGAGGGCTTCGTAAACCTTTATGCCGTGGTTCCATGTGTAGAACCTGGACTTTTCCCTTATCAGTTCCCCGTCATCGACAGGACGGAAACCCTGCATGAGTTTGTGCAGTTCCTTGACCTTCTGTGCACGTTCAAGTATTGCCACTGTTGTTCCTGATGAATAATGAGTGTCATCGTAGCAATCAACGATGAGTTTCACGCCCACCTTTGCATTTCCCTTCTGGCTTTTGTTGGCGATGCAGGACCAATCACATTCAGGCGTGTCCATAAGGACTGCAGGGAACGTGATGGGGTACATATCTACCTCTTCCTTGTCAAGAGCCTCCAGCTGTCCGTAGTCTTCATCGACAGTCGAGAGATAAGGCATGTTTTCCTTGATGTGGCTAATGAGCCGATAAAGCAGCAATTCCATCTTTTATTTTCTGTATTGATTCGTTGATAAGTTTGTTTACCTTGGTACGCAGTTCCGCAGAGTCACCCATGAACTGACGCTTGGGTATGTGTGCATGTACGGTGAGGTGCGACTTCTTCGTCAGGGCGATGCTCTTCCACATGCCGGCCTCCTTTGGCAGTTCCTTGGGTAGTTTGCCCTTGCCTTTGACCCCGGCAAGCGAATAGACCATGTGCCAGGCGAATTTCTTCAATCTTGCTGTAACTGTAGGATGTGAAGTAATATCCCCACCGTCATTGTGTATGGCAGCGTATGGCACAGGGTTCTCGACTGAGACCACTCCAGGAGAAGTCTTCGCTTGTATGGAGGACATCATGTGATTGCGCCTGGATGTGAGTGCTCCGTATTTTGCATCACGTGATTTTGACTGTTGCCTACGGGTACGCTTCCACGGATGGAGTCCATTGTCAAGCCAGCCTCCATCACGGAAATTCTGCTTGAAGTGATTGACGGCAATGACACCGACCTTGCGCGGAAGACGGTCGTAAACCTCCGTTTCGACCTCTTTTTTGATGCGTTGAGCGAGTTCTTTTATTTTTTTTGCGTCCATAGAGCAAGTTTTTTACAATTTCTTTTCGTAGTTCAAGAATTATTTTGTAATTTTGCATCGGTATGAGCCGTAAGCGATTGCGACTCTAACCTCCCCAGAATCTCCATTCGCTCATACAGGATTTGTTTGTCCGCGAGGTTTGGGGATTTTTTTTATTTCTCATAGAGCGAATAGAATTGCTCATACCCATTTTCACATTGTGCCAATTTCACAACAAAGGTTCTTCCATTATAGTCGAACTCATATTGATTGAAGCGAACGAAATGTAGTTCTTCCCTCTTTTTCCTGATATTTTCCTGGTTCTTTGGCAAAGACATATCTTTACCTTCCCCAAGTGGACAAGGACGAACAAACCCTAAGTCTTCAGGATGATTCCAGATATGAACAGCAGCTTCCACATCATAGTCATGATGGCAATGCTTGAACAACTGATTCCTCACTTTATAGGTTCTATTAAGTTCACCAGTTTGAACGTGCTCACAAGGTAATTTGTCCAGTTTAGGCATCAAGTCATTTCTTTTAACCTCCTGCTTCTTTTCCCATGCGGCTTGTTCAATAGGTCTCTTCGCTTCAGCTCTGTCAATACATCCATCAATATATGGACAGTTATAGCAGTCCTTCTTGCGATTCTCGAAGATGCTTTTCAGTTTATTCGTGAAGCCCGAGGCTCCACGCACAGGACACTTGGAGCATGATTCTGGGAAGTAAGGATGTGAGTCATTGAAGGTGTGTCCGTCCTTGCCAGGATTGTTTTCAAGACCACGCTGTGGCTTGGTAGGTTCCATGTCATCAGGACGGTTGACAGGTTCATCAGTTGCTTCGAGAGAGCACCTGCAGTTCCATCGGTCGCCAGGGTGATGGTCGTTCCAGAACGGATCATCAATAGGTAGCGTGAGCCCCATCTGCCAGTATTGGCGGTGGCTGCTTTCCGGTTCAGGTGAAGTTGTAGGCATCCATCTGAGGTTAGGCATGATGTCACGGTTGCGCTCAAACTCCTTCCAGTCAGCAGCTGCATGAGCTCGTATGACAGCGGTGTCATACTCCGTCTGCAGCCAGGAACCGACCTGATGGCTTGCAATGGAACTGACATCACGCGCCCATTTGTCGAACGGTTTGAGGTTGCCGTCAGCGTCATAGAGCTTTGCCGCCATTTCTTTTCCCATGGTGTGAACCTTGAATGCGGAAAAGACCTCGTTGGAGTGTCGCAGCTCACGGTAGAAGAGTTCATCGTGTGTTGGCGGTACTGGAGCCCGGGAGAGTCCTTCGACAGTACCTTCATTGATTATCCTCGTCACCTCACGCCATGCTGCAGGTTCTATCTCAGAAGCTGTGTCAAAACCATTATAGACTTTCTTCATGAACATAGACAGCACGTTGGCATCAAAACGGATGGAGTTTGTGAAATGGTGCTGTCCGCAGTGGCACTGCTGATCACCATAATAGAGGTCATCCATCAGAAGTCTGTGTCCGCCCCGCGGTCCGGGGCTAAACCGAAAAAACGGTTCAGGAGGTTTTTGAACGGTTTTTTATCAGTGTTCAAATGGTCTTTGCCCGAAGGAGAACCTTCGGGAACGGTGGCTGTTTTTGCGGTGCTGCTGCCTTTGCCCGAAGGAAATCCTTCGGTAACGGTGGCTTCTTCGTCATTCCCAACGGCGGAACCGTTGGGCACGGTGGCCCCGTTGTTGATGAGGGACTGGCGCAGGGCATCCTTTCGTGCTTCGACATCAGCCTTCTGCTGGTTGTAGTCCTTCGGCTTCTCAACGCTGAAGGTCTCGTAGAGCCAGTCATCATCCATTGGCAGCCCCATGTTCTTGAGCCCTTGCACAATTTCAAGCTGCTGCTTGGGGTCCATCTTCTCCTTCCTGGCATAGACGAACTCGCCCCCTTCGACATTGAAGCCAAGGTCGGCAAAGATCTTTCGCACGTCAAAGTTGAGGACATCCATAATAAAATCGCGATCGTCCGCGTTCATATCATCCTCTTCTTCCTTGTGTACGCTTCCGAGAGCCTGTGTGCCTGTTTCCTTCGCATCAGTAGTGAGCGTATTGCCAAGCACACGTATGGAGATCTTGGAGTCCCAATAGTCAGCAAAGGACTTGTAAAGCTCAGAGGAACCAGTCTTGTTGCCTGCCTCTATCAGGTGCAAGTCAGAATCCTTAGGATGGATATAAACGGCATTAGCACCCTGACGACGCGCATCCGCAATAAGGCGCTTTCGCGCTGTTTCGTCTCCAGCATCGTACGTGTATTCACGGATAGGCATACCAAAGATGTTGCAGAACTGCGCCCAGTCAGCCATATCCCCACGCTTGTAGAGAACAGCAGGCAGCAACTCAGAGAATATGCCAAGTCCTCTTTCGGTACCGACAAACAGGATGTTCTCGAAATCGTCGATGGGTAATCCGTCCTGGTCGTTCTGGTATTTGAGAAGTACACGGCGTACAGGATCGTAATGCTTGCGGTCGATGAGGTCATATCTGATGTTGCCGTCATCATCCAGATAGAACTGTACGAGAGTGAATCCCCAGAACTCGGACATGACGATGTCCTTGCATAGTCTTTTGAACCATGGTGAGCGCAGCTGTGCGTTTATGGTGTCATCAGGCTTGCCGTTCCGCTGGAACTCAATAGGAAGTCGTGTTACGCCCCTGAGGCGCTTCGCCAGTACACCGGCGAGGTGCAGGTCAAGCTGTGCGGACTCGTACATGTCGAAGAGACGTGTACGGCATGAATAGTCAATACTCTTAGCCTGAGTGACAGCACCCATATAGGCGTTCATATCGAACATGAATATCTCAGGCATCTGGAGAACCACGTCGGGCATTCTCTGGCCGTTAGGTATGCGCATACCACCTTGTGAGATATGCTTTTCTTTTGGAAGGGTTTTGTTTTTCTTTTTCATTGTGATGTGATTTTAGGCCCTGCCAAAAATGGCAGGGAACGGTAGCTAAACCTGCGAAGAAGTGCAGGGAACGATGGCTAAACCTGCGGAGAAGCGCAGGGAACGGTGGCTATCTGAAAGTAGGTCTTACATCCTCTGCCAGGATCTGCCATGGGGAATTGTCACCAAGCTCGGGTTCCTCGATGAGAGGTGCGCCGTCAATGGTGATGTCACCCTTCATCACTCCTTTGAGCCATTCGACGGCACGGTCATAGCGGTCCTGACGAATCTTTGCCATCTTATAGGGATTGTGCTGGCAGAAGATGTGATAAACAGTTATGTCGATGGCAAACATCAGTATGAGCGGATGCCGGTCTGCATCAGTCTGCGAGAAGATCTTGTCACAGTCATAGTTCTTGTTCAGATAGCTGCGCATTTCGGAGACAGCGCGGTCTTCGCAGATCTCTATTATCTGAGGGTCGTATGTCGGCGCATCCTTGCGCAGCAGCGAGTCAAGAATCTCGCGGTGTATGGTTGCGTCGTAGTCAGTTGTGGAAATGAAGTTTGCCATAGTTACATTCTGTATGGATTAAATTCTTTTAGTTCCTGATAGGATATTGTCTCGGTAGGTTGCAGCTCCGCTGTCTTCTGCGCAATGATGGTGATACCGCCTTCTATGCAGTCAGGCCCATCGGCATTGTATGGCAGGTGCATTTCAAAGAGCTTGAACTGATTGATAAGTTCCTGCATGTGCGGATTGTCCTTCTCTTCCTCGTTGAATACCCAGGCACCATTTCTGTCAATCGGTTCAAGGTTAGCCTCAATACGAGTTGCCTTTTCCGTCTTCTTGCGTTCATCGCCACGGATGTAGAGGTCTTTGTGGCGCTTCTTCACTTCCTCGCGCAAGAGAGGCTTGAACACCTGTTCAAAGAAAGGATCCTGCAGTTTGTTGTTCTCCATGTAGCAATATACGGTGGTCTTTCCCCCGACATATTCCATGAGGTCGAAATACCAGCTGATGAAGACCGCGTTAAGTTCTCGCGCCAGGAATCCCTTGATGATGTAGTACACGCCCTTGTATTTTCCGATAAGCCACAGTGCCTTCGTAGAGCTTGCTTTCTTCTTGGAATCCGAATAAGCAGGGTCGCCATAGATGATGAGAAACGGGAACTTCCTCAATGCCGGGACCTTGCCGAACGGCAGGTTCTTGAAGATGGAGCCTTCGGAAACAGGATTGTTGAAATACTCAGCCTGTGCGCTTCTTGAAGAAATGTTAGACAGTACGATGTCGATCTGTTCCTCAGTGTTCTTTGCCGGCCATGTGGATTTGCCGTTCTTGTCGCGTATGTTGACAATATCCCAGTGACGCGCCCGTTCTCCAGCTCGCTTGATGCAACAGTCCTTTGCAATGATGTTACCGCACCACAGTACAAGAGTAGGCTCAGAAATGGAACGAGTAGGATAAAGAGCACCTTCAAACCATTCCCATTTCTTTTTCAGGGTCTCAGGATTGCGGCAGTCTTCGTCAGTGTCGTAGTCATCCATGTAGATGACATCCGGACGTACTTCCTCGTTTCGTGCTCCACGAGGTGCGGAACCAGCACCCAGTGCAACGAACTTCGCGCCGTGCCTGATGGTGAATTCCCCGTCAGTCCATGAGCCAAGCGTTACCTGGTTGCCGTAGAACTGTCGCAGACGCGGATTGTTCTCGAAGTTCAGCTTGTATGGTGCAAGCAGTCGTTCCGCCGCCGTGATGGTGGCAGATGCCAGTACGATGAACTTCTTCCGCTTGGTCATCACGAGGAACATGATGATGAACATTGCCACAGTCGATTTTGCAAGCTCACGGCTCCACGAAAGGACTTCGTACCACTCATCATGTTCTATGACACGACGTATGGCACGTATATGGAATGGCGCAAACTCGTACCTGGCGTATTTGGGGAAGAAGTATCGTATCCACTCAACAGGATCCTTTTCAAGTTCTGCACGTTTCTTCTCAATATCCCTTGCAGACATCCAGTCCTCGACGGGAATGTCGGCAGCAAGAGCCTTGTGGTGTTCACTCCACCGTTGGAGGGCTTTCTTTTCTTCCTGTGTCATTACTTCATCTGTTCTTTAAGGAAAGCGTCAAGCAGTTCGTTGAACTTCTTTGCCATCTCAAGGTCAAGCGGACGCAGCCAGTTGGTGAAACGTATGGCAACATCCACGATGTCGGCAATGCCCACGTCACTCTCGATCTTCTTGATGGCAGATGCAAGTTTCGCAAGGGTGTCAGCCTCAGAGACTGTTGCGAACCGCTTGCCCTCCTCACGCTCATTGATGTTGTTGTTGATCTCTACAATCTGGCGGTTTAGTCCGGCCAGGATCTGTGTCGGTGTGATGGTGAATGATGCCTTGAGCTCTTCCCATCCCCCTTCTTTCACCCACCTTGAAACTGTCTGGCGGGTGGTACCGACCTTTGCAGCAATCTCTTCCTGAGTGAAGCTGCCATTGAGATAAAGCGATTTTGCAATATCTTTCTTGTCAATGTTTGTCTTTCCCATGCTTCTATTCTAAAAAAAATCACTGCAAAGTTCTTAATAATTAGTGAATTGACAAAACCGTATTTTTATGATGACATCCGTGGAGTATATGATATACGTGGTGGAGTATATGATAAAAACAGCATTTTGCAGAGTGAAAAAAAATGATGAACTTTGCATCAAAAATCGTACGGCATGACAAAGAAATTCTTAAATATCATTCCTGGAGAAGGACACGCCACACTGCTTCTGTATGGCGACATCGGCGACGGCTACAAAGTGGAGAGCGGTCGCATCGTAAGTGAACTAATCTCATTGCAGTCACAGTATGACAAGATAGATGTGCGCATCAACAGCCGTGGCGGTGATGTGTTCAGTGGAATGGCGATATACAACACCCTTCGCCAGTCGAAGAGTGACATAACGATATACATAGACGGAGTGGCCGCAAGTATCGCAGCCATCATTGCCCTCTGCGGGAAGCCCCTCTACATGAGCCCATACGCGAAACTAATGCTTCATAGCGTGAGCGGCGGTACCTGGGGCAATGCCTCCGCCCTGCGTCAGACAGCCGACCAGATGGAGGAGCTGCAGACGGATCTTGCTAACATGATTGCAGGACGCTGCGGCATGAAGCAGGAAGACATCCTCGCAAAGTACTTCGATGAGAAGGACCACTGGATCAATGCCGATGAAGCCCTCCAGATGAAACTCGTGGATGGTATCTACGACATGCAGCCGTCAGAGGAAGAGCCCAAGACAGAAGAAGAGATTTATCACTATTTTAATAACCGGCTTGTAACAGAGCCCCAAATTCAAAACAAAATGGCATTATTAGATGAAATCCAGGCAATCCCTTCGTTCAAGGACAAAGCGGACGCCGGTGCAGTAGTGGCACACATCAAGACCCTGGAGAACAAAGCAACAAAAGTCGATGCACTCCAGCAGGCGAATGACGCTTACAAGGTCCAGATTGCCCAGCTCCGGGCGAAGGAGATTGACGCCTTCCTGAACCAGGCCGTAGCAGACGGCAAGCTTACCAATGAGCAGCTCCCATCGATGAAGAAGCTCATGCAGAGCGACCGTGATGCTGCGGAAGAGCTCATCAACAGCATGAAGGCTCACAAACCAACCCCTCGCGCCGCCCACTTCATCGATCACGATGGCAAAGGCAGCGGCAGTTTCGAGAACAAGTCATGGGATGACCTTGACCGTGACAATCAGCTCGCCTCGCTGAAATCCCAGAACCCGGCACTTTTCGCTGCCAAGTTCAAGGAGAAGTTTGGCACGGACTACAACGAGTAACAACAACCCCCGTAAAAAGTAAGAAAAAAATGGCATTAAACAAGCAGATTTGGCTGACAACCATTCAGGAGAACTTCTACCCGGATAACTCCTTCGCAGTAAAGAGTGTTGATGACTCAGCTTTCGTCAACGCCAAAACAGTACACATCCCTAACGCCGGTGCGCCTTCAGGCGTTAAGATCAACCGTACAGAGAGACCGGCATCTGTATCCCAGCGCACAGACAACGATCTCACATACGATCTGGACGAGCTGACAACGGATCCTATCTACATTCCAAACATCGACACCGTTGAGCTCAGCTACGACAAGCGCAACAGTGTCCTGACCAATGACCGCCAGCAGCTGCAGACAACAGCTCAGCAGAACCTTCTCTACAAGTGGTTCACGGGTGGCAACATCGTAAGAACATCAGGCGGTGAGCGTGATGCCCACACAAGCGCGACGGCAACAGGCAAGCGTAAGAAGATCACCAAGGACGATGTCCTTCGCCTCATGGTGCTTTTCAACCAGGACGATGTTGCCAAGGAAGACCGTTACCTCATCCTTGACAGCGTGATGTACGCCGACCTCATAGCCGACCTCTCTGAGAAGGAGCTTTGGGCATTCCAGAACTCTGCTGACACAGAGAAGGGCGTACTCGGCCAGCTGTTCAGCTTCAACATTATGGAGCGCAGTCAGGTTCTCCGTGTGAGTGCGGATGGCAAGTCGCTCCTGGAGTGGGAAAAGAACGCCGTTGCCGGTGAGCTTGCAGCAGGTCTTGCATGGCAGCAGCAGTGTGTCAGCCGCGCCCAGGGTGAGGTGAAGATGTTTGACTCTACCGACAACCCTCTGTACTACGGCGACATCTATTCGTTCCTGATGCGCAGCGGTGGCAAGTACCGTCGCTATGACAAGAAGGGCGTAGCCGCTATTGTAGAAGTGGCTGCTGCGTAGTAACAACCCATTAAAACGACTCTTATGCAATTACCAAGAGTAAAAATTCAGTTTCTCAATGGGCAGTTAGGAACCGTCGGCGAGAGTGCCGACGGCCTCCTGGCCCTTGTCTGTGGTGCTGCGGCAGTTGCAGGAACCTTCGTCCTGAATACCGTTTACACCATCAGAAGCATGGATGACCTTGCGGCGCTTGGTGTGACAGAATCCAACAACGCCACCCTTTACAAGCATGTTTCAGAGTTCTACGATGAAGCAGAGACGGGAACAAAGCTTGTTCTCTACCCTGTTGCACCGGCCTCTACGATGACGGCCCTCTGTGACTATACAAAGACAACGGAAGGCTGCATCCGTGACTTGGTGACAAAGCAGAACGGCGCACTTCGCGGAATCGGCATCGTGAATGTCAATACAAGTGCAAGCGCGGCAAGCGCCAATGGTCTCGATCCAGACGTGTTCACGGCACTTCCCAAAGCCCAGCAGGTGGCAGAGTGGGCAACAACGGAACTCTATGCCCCATTGTTCATCATCCTTGAAGGCCGCAACTATGACGATTCAAAGGAGTTGAAGGATCTCACATCGGAGAAGTATGACCGTGTGGGTGTCATCATAGGCGATACGGAGCATGGCAGCAAGGGGGCTTGCACAGGCACTTTGTTCGGACGTATCGCGTCAATTCCCGTGCAGCGCAACATCGGCCGTGTGAGGGACGGCAGTCTATTCCCGACGGAAATGTACATAGGTGCCAAGACTGTTGACGAATCAGCAAGCACCATTGCAACGATCTACGAGAAAGGCTATATCATCCCACGCAAGCATGTGGGCAGAAGCGGTTACTATTTCGCAGACGATCCTCTTGCATGTGACCCAGAAGGAGACTATTCACACATCACCAACCGCCGTGTCATAGACAAGGCATATCGCATCGCGTACGACACCATGCTTGACATGGTACTCGACGAGCTGGAGGTCAATGTGGATGGCACGCTGCAGGTAGCCGTGGTGAAGAGCTGGCAGCAGACGCTGGAGAATGCCATCAACCGCAGAATGACCGCCAACGGTGAGCTGAGCGCAACAGACGGCGAGGGCTGCCGGTGCTACATTGATGAGACTCAGAATGTCCTGAGCACATCAAAGGTTCTGGTAAATCTCAAAGTGCGTCCTTACGGCTATGCCCGCTATGTTGACGTAAATCTCGGATTCCTCGTAACATCTTAAACAAAAAATAATATGGTCAATACACGTGAATATGAATGGGCAGACGTGAATGTCGTCATGGCAGGTCGCCCCATCACAGGACTTCGTGGTGTGAAATACAGTTCAAAGCAGGAAAAGGAAGTTGTGCACAGCAAGGGCAACAAGCCCCACAGCATCCAGCGCGGCAACAAGACCTTTGACGGTGAAATAACATTGCTGCAGAGTGAGTATGAAGCTTTGCGTAAAGCCTGCGGCGGTGACATCCTTGACGCATCCGTTGACATAGTAGCAGCGTATGGCAACCC
This sequence comes from Prevotella sp., assembly GCA_045617365.1. Classification (GTDB taxonomy): domain Bacteria; phylum Bacteroidota; class Bacteroidia; order Bacteroidales; family Bacteroidaceae; genus Prevotella. The sequence goes on from JAZLIN010000164.1 coordinate 38,601, forward strand.
AACCAACGGTGATGCCATCACTACGGATATCCTTGTCTCGTGTGAGTTCACAGAAGACAATACGGAATGGAAGCAAGGCGATAAGTTCCAGGAGAAGGCATTGCCTTTCATCTTCCTCGACAAGAAGAGTGTGTAACTGATAACAGCCCTGCCAAAAATGGCAGGGAACGGTAACTAAACCTGCGGAGAAGCGCAGGGAACGGTGGCTTGTTGACGGGGCATTCAATGCCCCTTGGATAAGAACGGGAAAAACAATAAAGATATGGAAAAGAAGATTGTCATACTGGGTACTGCACACGGTATCAATGTTGGTGGCAAGTGCAGCCCAGACAAGAGCTTCCGCGAGTACAAGTATAGCCGCGAGATCATCAAGCAGCTGAAAGCGGAACTGGAGGCAGCAGGCTACACTGTCATTGTGGACATTGAAGCTGATGAGGTTCCTGCAGCGCAGAAAGTGGAACTTGCCAGCCGTTGCGCCATTGTAAACAAGATCTGCAAGGAGTATGGCACGGCAAACTGCATCTATGTTTCAATTCATGTCAATGCAGCCGGCAGTAATTCTCAGTGGCTTAATGCTGGCGGTTGGTGCGCATACACCAGCAGAGGCAAGACAAAGGCAGATACACTCGCAACAAAGCTGTATGAAGCCGCTGAGGTGGAACTTGCGTACTACGCAGAGGCTATGGCAGACGGAAAGAAGTCTGGCGCATACAGCGAGAAGCAGCGTCCTTTCCGCACCGACTATTCGGATGGTGACGCAGATCAGGAAAGTAACTTCTATGTATTGGCTCACACAAGTTGCCCAGCTGTCCTGACAGAAAATCTGTTCCAGGACAACAAGGCAGATGTGGCTTTCCTTGAAAGTGAGGCTGGTCGCAAGGCAATAGTAGCACTTCACAAAAAAGGCATCATGAGCTATTTTGAATAGT
>JAZLIN010000165.1:0-1085 GCA_045617365.1 Prevotella sp.
AAGTTCTCTCCGAACGGTGATATGGTGTGGCACAAGGAGTTCTATTCCAGTAATGAAGAATTCGACGTATACTCTATGCGAATGGTGGGCGATACCGCTCTATTGCTGTATGCTATGTTTAGGTATCCATACAATTGGGGAAGTAGTAGCTCCAGTAGGAATGAGGTGTACTATATGGACACACTTCTGACCACCCCCGAGCGGTTTCCGGTTTCGCCAGACAGTCTTTCGTCCCCCAACTATTACTATGCCTTTATCACTATAGGGCTTGAGAGTGGCAATCTCATCGAGGAGCATTTTTTATTAGCAACTTTTGTAAAAAGCGACGGTTCCCTGTTGAGAGATAGCTATACAGGTTTCCTAACAAACTATTTCGGGAACCGAACCTCCATTAATGTTGACAGTGAAGGGAACATCATCCTAGCTCGCTTAGCAATTGATTATTATGCCGACCCATGCGACACCTGTCCCAATGGAATCTATATCTGGTCACCAACGTATGGCAACATCAGCACAATGCGTCTACTAGTGGACGGAGCTACGAAGCAACTGGATGTCCCCTTAGAGCCGTCCAGCCCGTGGAACTGGCAAATTGTTAAACTATCTCCCCATCTCGATAGTGTGATAGCAAGCACCTATGTCTTTGATTCCACCTCACGCTATGATTATAATGAAAATATTTCAATGTATTTAAATTCTGTCGATATCGATGTCAACGACAATATATATTTAACTCTATGTCGAACTCAGTATCCACTGGACAGACTGCCTGTAAAAAACTCCGACACACTGGCAATGGAGTGGTTATCCTGCATGATACGATATAACTCAGATCTGGCACCTACGGGACTTGCGCAGGTGATTGCTTCGTACGAACCTGGTGGAGGCCATGCTGGAGGTATCAATTTCTTGGGCACCTACTATGATAGCGTAACAAACTCGCTGTTCATAAACGGCACGGCGGGAAGAGACCCACAATACACTACGTTGAACTATAACGGAGAAACGCTGAATCTTATGAACAACGCCTGTTGGCTGCGGTTAGATGCTGACGACCTCAGCCTTGCCTCCTACGGAAAGGCTCG
>JAZLIN010000166.1:0-9792 GCA_045617365.1 Prevotella sp.
ACTGGGTGGTCTTGCTCCGAAACAAAGTGCCGAAAGCACTGCTTTTTGCCACTTTTACCCTCGTTTTACACCCATTTCTGGGTGGTTATGCTCCGAAATATCGGGCTCTGTTTTGGGTGGTCTTGCTCCGAATTATGCACACGCCCAATTCCGGGCATGGGAGAAACAAATAGTTACCTTGACATTCCGCCACCTTTCTTCTTCTCTGGTGCAGCCAAACCAGCTTTCTTTGAACCATCCCAATTCGTGAGCTGGTCAGCACAACCATTGGAGCCCATCATAGAAACATCGCTCTCTGCACTGCAGGACATCTCATCAACAAAGGCGATGAAGTTCTGGACAGCATCATCATGGAATCCTGCTTTCTCTACGAATTGCTCAGTCCAATGGCAATGAAAATCGTGTTCGGTCTATCGATGCATCTTGACCTTCCTTTGCGGAGCATAAGCAGACTTTACAACCTTACCAGCATGGAGCCAGCAACGAAGTCGGAAGAGGTAGTCATCTTCATCCTTCTTACGACCATCCCAACCATCATGACTGCTGACAGAACCACCACCAGAACATGGGACATATACTGGACCATTACCGAGGATTAGGGAAAAAGCAACTTCTCGCACCTTTGCGATAGAATCTGCGCTAAAGCCTGTCAGTTCATTCAGCAACGAGACAGATGGTTTGCAATGAAACTCTGTCTACCAGTAGCAATGCGAAAATCATTCGTAATCATCGGCATTGTCACGCAGCCAAGTCTGTACAATCCAGTCGGCACGTTCCTTGCCCTTGAAAAGGTCAGCTATGTCTGATAGAAAGTTGAACATGTATGTTAGTTTAGAGTTAGCGCAGGGTTCTGAAGCAATGTGTCTATCAGTGGATGATAGACTGCTGCATCTGTAACGAGAGTGATGGTGGTAACTTTCTTTCCTGCATCCTTTGATGATGCACCACAGTGATATATCTTCTCATTGTCAGTATTGTAGTCTATAACGATATAGCGATCGTGGATATTGCCACCGCTGCGGAGAAAGTTGATGTTCAAGTCGGTATATTGTTGGCAGAAGTCATCATACTCGCTTTTGTGCAGATGGTGTTGCAGGTTATCAGAGATGATGGTAATAGGAATAGAGCTTGGAATATCCTTCACCTGAACAAGCGTGCGCAGTCCGATGTAGTTGTCTATGACATAGATAGTGTGCTTTGCCTCACTGTACATCTGCTGGTATGCAAGATCAGACTCCACAGGCTGACCATCAAGTATGAGCCATCCATATCTTACAGCAGGCTTGCTGAAGTCAAGCATGATGTTCGAAAGTTCTGAATGTGTAACTACGTCACCCAGTTTATCAACGATATCCGCCACCTTGTCATCAATCTCATTGAGTGACTTACGCATTTCCAACATCTCCTTCATGTTCTCTGTAGTCTGCAGCGATAGTTGCAGATACTCACGCTGACCGAGCAAAGGTTGGTTCTCGATGATATAATCCTTCATCTTCTTAAACGTGCGTATGAGAGCCTTGCTCTGCATTGTAGCCAATGGTCCTTTCAATACTGTCATCAGCATGTAGATACCTTGTTCAGTGAAGGCGTAAGGAGCGTACTTGATATTATGCCCACGTCCGTCAATTTTCAAGGTGGAATTTTTACACCTTGAACCATCATTGTCGTTCATGGTCAAAATTTTTGACCTTGAACCATCCTCTTCATTTGAGGTGTAAAAATTCCACCTCAAAGATTTAACCTCTTCATCAGTCAGTTGGAACATGAAATCTTCCTCGAACTTTTCGATATTGTTCTTGACTTGTTGGTTGAAAGCCTTTGTACTATACCCATAAATCATTGCAAGGTCACGGTCGAGCATTACTTGTTTGCCACGAATCACGTGAACCATATTTTCCATCGAAGCATCAGTGATTTCGATGATGTCTGTAGTGTCAGTCTTCTTTGCCATATCTTGTTTCTTTAGTTATATCCATTTACTAACAATTACCATGCCATCTTATTTGGCGTTCCTCATTGCCTTTAATTTGTCATTCTGGAGTTTCAAGATAGCCTTCTGCAATTCTTCGTTAGAGAAGTTATCCAGCATACTAAGAAGATCCTGTCGTTCCTCATCCACCTCATGTACACAAGCGAAAGCAGACTATGTTGTTTTTATCGCTTTTTATCCTTCAAACAGCATGGGAATTGAAGTTTTTTTTATAACTTTGCATCAAATTTACATCAACAAGATTCGACTCACTATGCTCACTTATCTCAAATCATATTTCGGTTACGACTCCTTTCGTCCTATGCAGCAGGAGATCATCACGCATATCCTGCAAAGGAAAGACTGCCTGGTGCTTATGCCTACAGGTGGCGGCAAGAGTATCTGCTACCAGATCCCGGCACTGATGATGGAGGGTACAGCGATCGTTGTGTCGCCACTCATCTCGCTGATGAAGGATCAGGTGGAGGCACTGCGCTCCAATGGCATCGCGGCGGTGGCGCTCAACAGCAACTACACCGAGGTGGAGAATCGTGCCATACGTGAGCAGGTGATTCAGGGGAAGATAAAACTGCTGTATATCTCGCCGGAGAAACTGCTGTTGGAGAAGGACTACCTGCTCAGGCAGATCAAGGTGAGCATGTTTGCCATAGACGAAGCCCACTGCATATCACAATGGGGACATGACTTCCGCCCGGAATATACGCAGTTGGGACAGCTACGTGTGGATTTCCCTGATGTACCCATAGCAGCATTCACCGCTACGGCGGATAAGATTACGAAGAATGACATCATAGAGCAGATGCGCCTGCGCAGCGAGGAGAATGGTGAGGCAAAGGTATTCATCAGCAGTTTCGACCGTCCCAACCTCTCGCTTGACGTAAAGAGAGGCTACGCTGCCAAGGACAAGCTGAAATATATAATGTCGCTGATCGCACGCCACCCCAACGATAGCGGAATAGTGTATTGCCTGAGCAGGAAGAACACGGAAAAGGTGGCTGAGGATCTCCGCACTAGAGGTATCAATGCCAAGGCTTACCATGCGGGACTGGCACCGATGGAGCGTGACAAGGTGCAGGAGGACTTCATCAACGACCGTGTGCAGGTGGTGTGCGCCACCATTGCCTTCGGCATGGGCATAGACAAGAGCAACGTGAGGTTTGTGGTGCACTATAACATGCCGAAATCCATGGAGAACTACTATCAGGAGATAGGGCGCGGTGGTCGTGACGGACTGGAGTGCGAAACGGTGCTCTTCTATAACGTCGGCGACATCATCACGCTGCGCAGCTTTGCCGACGAGAGCGGACAGCGTGACATCAACAATGAGAAACTGGACCGTATGCAGGAGTATGCTGAGAGTCAGGTGTGCAGACGTCGCATCCTGCTCAATTACTTCGGCGAGGAGATGGACCACGACTGCTGCAACTGCGACGTGTGCAAGAATCCGCCTCAACGTTTCGATGGAACCATCATCGTGCAGAAGGCACTCTCGGCTATCAGCAGGACCAACGAATCAGCGGGTTTCCGCCTTACCATAGACATACTGCGAGGCATGAAGACGCTGGACGTGGTGGACAAGCAGTACTACAACCTGAAGACTTTTGGTGTGGGACATGACATATCTTCGCGCGACTGGCAGGACTATATGCTGCAGATGCTGCATCTGGGGTACCTGGAGATAGACTACAAGGACAACTCGCACCTGAAGGTTACGCCGCAAGGCAAGGATGTGCTGTTTGGCAGGAAGAAAGCGGACATGGCTGTGATACAGCGAGAAGACTTCTCCGTCAAGGGACGCAAGCAGAAGATACGTGAGCAGGCACTGGCTGATGTCATTGCAAACAAGGGACCGGAGGACATGGTGCTGTTTGAGAAACTGCGCCAGTTGCGTATGACAGTAGCCAATGGCATGGGTGTGCCACCATACATCGTGTTCAGCGACCGCACCCTCCACGAACTGGCCACTGCCAAGCCGGAGACGCTGACGGCCATCGGCAGCATATCAGGCATCGGCACCCACAAGCGTGAGCAGTTTGGTGTGACCTTCGTAAAGGCAATACGTGAATACAAAGGTCTCTCTACTGACGAGAGTGAGTCATGGACTTCATTGGAGGAGGTCGTCACTTTCGACGCATCCTCACCGGCACTGCCATTTCCAGGAATTAATGCACCATCGTCATCGGCACGGCCAATCACAGAGAAGAAACCCAAGGCACCTCGCGACTTTATCACGATACAGGGTGTGGAGTACAAGATAGATCTCGACATACTCGAGTGCATGAAATGGCGCGCTGCCTGTGACCATGTCAACAAGGCCTGCTATTATAATTTCTATCATGAAACGGATGTGCCGATGGCTGAATACGTTTCTCTCTCAACGCCTAACAGGGAGATGGTGGTAAAGCGCTTTGCCGAGATCATCACCGCGGCATACAAGGTCACGGTATCTCCTGACTGTAACGTTGTCACACTGCCTCAACGAAAGGAATATGATGCCGATGGTAAGGAGGTTCACACGCTGGAATGCGACGGTTTCGAGGACGCCCTCCTTCAGTTCCGCCGTTTCGTGGATGAAAACCAGCACTATCCCTTCCCCGGTGGTGACGAATACGAATGTTCCCTTCGTCGATGGTATCAGGAGGTAGGCCATGGCACGATAGAGACCACCGCGACCCAGCGCGCCGCTTTCGAGGCTCTCACAGAACTATACAAGGATGTGCCAAAGACCAGGAAGAAAGTTGCCGAGGGGTAACGGGATATGTTGAAAAAGGCATAAACAACCGCTACTCGGACACTTAGGTCTGGATGTACAAGGCAAAGCAATAATCACACCCTCTGCGCTGGGCGAAGCAGTGATTAGAGAATGGTATGCCCTGGAAAAGGAGTTCCCACAGCTCCGAATCATGCGTGTGCAACTGATGGAGGAGCACCTGCATGTGGTGGTATTCGTGAAGGAAAAACTACCCAAGCACCTTGGCAAGCTGGTGGGCATAGTAAAGAACCGCAGCAACAAACACTACTGGCAAGTTCTCACAGCACAAGGACGCCTCGCGCCAAAAGGTCAGCAGACACCGCCACCACTCTTCGCAGAGAACTTTCAGGACACCATCCTCACCCATGAGGGACAACTGGAGACGATGCTCAGATACGTAGATGACAACCCCAAGCGCGCCATGACAAAACGACAGAACCCCGAGCTGTTCAAGATAGTGAGGGAGCTGAGGGTGAAGACAATGCAGCCAAGCTGCAACGAACCGAACCAGCCAAACCGTAGCGAAGCGAACCAGCCAAACCGTAGCGAAGCGAACCGCCAGGATGGCCTGTCTGGTATGTGCGAGCTCGGCTCGCTCACATTCGCCGCCATAGGCAACCAATGGCTACTGGAACGAGGGGTAAGGATGCAGGTACGCTGCCATAACAACGCCACCCCCGAAAACCTTCGCCTGATAGAACGCCAGAAGGAGTACTTCCTGAACAGAGGAAAGAAGGGAGGCGTGGTAGTAAGTCCTTGCATCTCGGCAGGCGAGAAGGAAATAGCCAGAGCTGCCCTCAATGCCAAGCAGCCGCTGATAGTAATCCTGGAGAATGGTTTCCCTCCACTCTACAAACCGCCCGGCAAGTATTTTGAAGCCTGTGCCGAAGGCCTACTGCTAATGCTTGCCCCATGGCCCTACCACATGGAGAAACGCACCATAACACGCCAGCAATGCCTCGCCCTTAACGATATGGCGGCAGCTATCAGCAACGAGCCGTGGACACAAGAGTTGGAGCATGCTCTGATCAAGGGATAGCCGAATCCCCTATATATGACAAAAGAAATCCGCAGATTAGGCAGTGCAGTCCTGCAAAATGACTATTTAATACACATGATACACAAGTTTGTGTATTCGGTGTTTCTGTAGCAGACTATAACTTTACGGGTCGCGAACAGGAATCTGCTCACCTCAGAAAGAACTTTGAGGAGGGCATAAACACTATCATCATATCACCACGCCGATGGGGAAAGACCTCACTGGTGAAACACGTATGCAAGCACATTGATACCGAGAGCGTCATAACCGTATATATAGACATCTTCGGGTGCAAGAGCGAATATGAATTCTATAATAAACTGGCAGAGCAACTGCTGATCCAGACATCGTCAAAAATGCAACTATGGATGGATAATGCAAAGGAGTTTCTTGCCAGACTCTCACCACAGATATCTATCTCACCGGAACCACAGTCTGATTTCTCTCTATCGCTGGGTATTACCCCGAAGACGCATTCACCGGAAGAAATACTGAGTCTGGCAGGAAGAGAAGTGACACTTCTGAAGAGACCTGCTTTCTGTCTGTTGTTTGCGCCCTTTAGCTATGTAAAAGGGCGTGAACAATAAGATTAAAGGGCAACTTTACTGATGATAAAGTTGCCCTTTAATGATGTAAGAGAGGATAGTGACTCTGTTTTTAGTCTGAAAAGTGACGATGTGTCAACAATGGGTCTGAATGCGATGTATTTACGCCACCCGACGTGGTGACACTTCCTTTTGAAAGTGACGGTGAAGCGTCACTGTTTTATCTCCTGATACACCTTTGGTTGTGGGTATGGGTCTATGGCAGCAGATTCTGAACCATTTCCTTGCTGTATTTCTCCATGAGCTTGTTTACAGCCTTCTGACACTTCTTGGCATCGGAACTATAGTAATAATTGTAGAAAAACTCGTTGATTGCCTTACTCTGCTTTGCATAGAACTCAACGATTGCCTTGTAGAGGTCTGTTCTGTCTTTTTCCACATTGAACTTGGACAATGTGTTCAGGAAATCCTTAAAGAGTTTGTCTATCTGTTCGTTCTCCTTGATTACTTGATAGAACAGGGCGTCCTCACCATTCTGTATTCTACCATAAAGTTCCTTTACAATTTCCATCCTTTTCTGTATTTCTTCTGCCTTTATCATACACACCTGTTGTTGCGCTGGAGTGAGGTTGGCAAGAGGATTCTCCGTCGCCCCATGCCATTCGCCATCAACGACTACGTTGTCTGCAACTGTCACATCATCATTGTATCCTCCTGTCAGTTCCACATCGTCATTGTCATGACCTGCTATCATACTCTGTCCTGAGTAACGACCCACGCGCAACTCGTATGCTTTATCCTCATTGAAGAAACCGTTGTGAGTGACGAGGTGGTATGTCTCACCTGGCACCATGTCAAGGTTCACCCATAGTTTGCAGAGCGAGCCGTCTGGCATTACGGTGCGCTGACGTCCTACCATGCGCTTGTCGATGTCTGCGCTCATCTCAAAATGCCCATTGATGACAGGCATGAGGGCTATCTTGCCGATGAACTCAGGATCGTTCTCCATGAGCGTCTGCAGTTCCTCGAAGGAGTGTGTCCTCATGGTGAGTCTGTTGAGTTCCTCGTACGTCTCAGCCATGTAGAAGATATACAGAGAGTCTTTGTTGTCATTTCCCATGTATCCGTCCAGTTTGAACGTTCTGCTCGTCTTCTCTATGCCCTGCTGGTAGATGTCGGGACGGAGAGACGATGTTATCATGAAGATGTCTCCATCGATGTCTCCATTGGGCCATTCCTCCCAGACAATGGCATAAGCATCGCGAAGCAGCGGATTGTCAGGATTCTTTGTTGCCATATACCACATCTCCTGCTCCTTCCTGGTACGCACCTTTACCTTGGAGTTGGAATTGCTTGTGACCTTCTGGATGGAGAACATGTCGCTGCTTCCAGGTGCGATGTGCAGAATCTGGTAACATTTCTTCTCATCCTTCATGAACGCACTACCGATAGCCTCAGCAGGATTTGGAAGAGTGATATTGGCTGCAGGTTTTGTCTTAGCCACGAAGTGTACTATTTTCTCGCTTGACTCTATGATATTGGTGTTTGGGTTCTTGACAACGGAATATACTTGGTTTTCTGGTTTTCCGAATGTCTTGATCATCGTGTTCAGCTGATGTATGACGTTGTCAGGTGTATTAGCATTTACCTTTACCGCTGACTTCTGTGCGTTTGTTGTTGTGATTGCCGTCAGGGCAATGATCAACATTATGATTATCTTTTTCATAAATTAGGAATTAGGAATTATGAAATATGCATTTATGCTTGAGCTTGCTCAAAACTATGAATTGTGAACTATGAACTATGAACCGTACTCTATCTCGCCGCCGTTTGTTCCTGATTGTATTTGGCTATTTCGAGTTCCAGTTCCACCCATTTCACGTAGGCTTCGTTAGCCTGACGCTTCATGAGAGCCAGTTCCTCCTTGGTATATTTCAGGTTCTCTGGTCGCGTGATGGCAAAATCATGCTCGGTAAGCGTTCTCGCATTAGGCTCGATGTGCGGTTTCTCCGCCCTGTCCATGCTCTTTTCCTTCAGGACAGGAGCGTCTGCCGTAACCTTTGCATCAGCCTTGGCCACTGTGCTGCATTCTGTCTTTGCCATGAGGTCTTCCTCTGCCTTGGCAACCACAGGAGCATTCCCCTGCTGTCTGCCAGACGACTCTCGCTTCACCTTGGCAATGAGAGGCTGAGCCTCATCGCTACCGAGTGTCTCTCTGTCTTGCTTCATTGAGTCCTTAACGACTTGAGCAACCTGAGACTCCCCTTCCGGGGACTGTGTAGCCTTCGGTGGCGTAAGGTATATGACCATGATGCCTGCCGCACAGGCGGCAGCTATCCACGGCCAGATGATGCGCGCTTTCTTCTTCGGCTTGGCACCGTTCACCTCCTTCTCCACACGCTGCATCAGCCGTGCGTTGAGGTCTTTAGGCATCGGGGGACGTGACAGTCCCTCTCGGTGTATCGCCTCGCGGAGGTTGGTTGTAATCTTATCCTCTTTCATGATCGTAACATGCTTATTATTTTACACAACTTCTTTCTTATTCTGCTCAGTTTCGAAGCCACCGTGGTGGGTATAGACTCCGTGACGTAGGCTATCTCCTTCAGGCTCATCTCGTCGTAGTAGAACATGGTGATGATGGCCTGTTCATCGGGTGGCAGATAGCGTATGGCGCCCTGTATCAACTGCACCGTGTCCTCGTCAGGATGCCCGAGGGTCTTCTCCACGTCATCTTCAGAGATAGCCTCTGCCCTACCCTCGTTGTCCTCGAAGTATATCATAGGCTGCTTCTTGCGCCGCAGGAATGATACAGCTTCGTTGTAGGCTATGCGGGAGATCCACGTCTTGAACGATGATTTCTCCGCGTCATACTTATCTATATTGCCGAAGACCTTTATGAAGACGTCCTGATACACCTCCTCTGCATCTTCCGCAGCAGTTATCATCCTCACCACCTGAACCCAGACGAAGTTGCCGTAGAGCTCAAGTGCCTGCTGCTGCACCTTGGGACGTCGTTGCCTCAGTCCCTCAACGATATGTATCTCTGTTTCTGTCATAAATTTTGTTGTCTTCTATCTATATATACGAACGGAATGGCAGAAACATTGCAATAAGATGAAAAAAAAGTAAAAAAATACAACTTTCGCATGTGCTCAAGTTGCAGTTGTTTGGTGGTTTAGTTATTGCTGTTGTTTGTTAATGAGCCCTTCGCATTTTGCCAGCAAAACTATTAAGGGGTGTTCTATTAATTACCCCGGTTGATTTTTACATTTTCGTTTGAGTGTCCTTTTGTCATCTTTACGCTTTTATCTGGCTCATTTTGTAAGTATCATCAGTCGTTCTCTACACTAAAGGTAGAGCGTCACAAGTGCCGAGCGATGCCCGCATAACTCCTTCTTCAACTTACAAACTGATCTCAGCTAAAACTCCAAAATCTGACAAAGCTAATTAATAGAACACCCCTTAA
>JAZLIN010000167.1:0-10980 GCA_045617365.1 Prevotella sp.
TTGCGATTCTTCGCAAGGACCTAACCCCATACAACCAAACAACTAAACAACTAAACCACATGGAAATACTATATATTATAATAGGAATAATAGTGGGATGCATAATAGGCTGTCTCGCTGTGAAGAGTAGGGGAGGGGCAGACATCGCCCGCCTGGCAATGCTGGAGGAAGAGAATGCCCGCCTGAAGCAGGATGATGCTGATAAGGCATCGCAGATCGCAAAGCTTTCTACAGACCTGATGTCGGCTGTCTCTGCACGTGATGTGATGCAGGCAAAGGCAGAGGGACTTGTTGCCTTGCTGGAGAAAAATGACCGACAGGTAAAAGAACAACTGGAAGCGCAGAAGGTACAGTATGCCCAGCAACTCGCCGAACTGAAACAGCAGCAGGTGGAGCAGATGGAACAGCAGATGACCCTTATTAAGGAGCAGATGAATACAGCCTCGGAGAAAATACTCCAGGAGCGCTCTGAACAACTGACCGAGAAAAACAAGGAATCTCTAGCAGCCATCCTCAATCCGCTGCGCGACGGTATCTCGCAGATGAAGGATGCTGTGGAGAAAAGCGGACAGCAGCATAAGGAGACCATGGTGCGACTGGATGCCACCATAAAGCAGTCCATCGACCAGAGCCGTGAGGTGGGTGCGCGTGCCGACAAACTGGCGCAGGCACTCACTGGAGAGAATAAGACACAGGGTAACTTTGGAGAACTCCGCCTGAAACAGTTGCTGGAGGATATGGGACTGGAACAAGGTGTGCAGTTTGAGGAACAGACCACTATGCGTGATTCTGATGGTCGCGCCATATACGATGAGGAGGATGGACACCGCATGATACCTGATGTTATACTACATTTTCCTGATGACAGAGATGTTATCATCGACTCTAAGATGTCCTTCAAAGCCTTCGAAGATTATCACAATGCTGATACCGATGAACAGCGACAGGATGCACTCGCACGCCATATCTTCTCCATGCGCAGTCATGTCAACGAACTGGCGCGCAAGGATTACTCCTCTTATATCAAGCAAGGTAAGGCGAAACTGGACTTCGTACTGATGTATGTATTCTCAGAGAGCGCCTTGCAACTGGCTCTCTCCAACGAGCCCTCTCTTTGGAAAGAGGCATACGACAAAGGTGTCATCATCACTGGCAGTCAGAATCTCTACATGATGCTCCGCGTGCTGGAGATGACATGGCGACAGGTGCGCCAGATAGAGAATCAGGAGAATATTATGAAAGTGGCTAATGACGTCATCAACCGTGTTCAGCTCTTCTATGAGCGTTTCAAGACCGTGGACGATATGCTCGCCAAGACAGCCAAGGCATTCAATGACGTGAAGGTCATCAGCAGTCCGTCAGGTCAGAGCATAGAGGTGGCAGCCCGCAACCTCCTGAAGTATGGTGCCAAGGAGAATCCGAAGCGCAAATACAAACTGAAGAAGGCTGAGGAAGATATCTCCCAGTTGGAAGACTCGGAGGCAGAATCAGAACCTGATAACTCCCCACAGTCAGCGTCGGAATAATAATCCTACTTTTTGTATATACAACTATATGAAACAACTGTTTTTAGCTGGAGCTATACTCTTGATGTCGGTATCGGCATTGGCGACATCTCGCGAGGAAATCGCACAAATACGTGTGGATCGTGATGGGCATTTTAAATATTGGGAAGCAACATCGACAGTACTGCAGTCACTCAAGGATTATGTTGCCCGAGTCACAAGCGAGTCGAGTGAAGACTTCGTTCCTGCCGAAGAACGTGTAGCCGTTTTTGATCTGGACGGCACACTGATATGTGAGACGGCCCCGACCTATTTTGAATGGTTGCTGTATTTGCATCGCGTACTTGAGGATGAAACCTATCAGCCTTCAGCCGAGGCCTACAACTATGCCATGCAGGTTCGTGAAGCTGTAGATGGCAAGGTGATACCTGCAGAGATGGACTGGGGGGAGGCTTGGGCACAGAATGCAGCGTTTGTGGGTATGACCCTCAATGAGTATGACGATTATGTGCGGACCTTCAGTCGCACTGCCGTAGAAGGCTATAACGGTATGCTGTGGGGCGAAGCTTTCTACCTGCCTATGGTAGAGGTGGTAAGCTATCTCGTGGCTAATGATTTCAAGACCTATATCGTATCGGGTAGCGAGCGTCAGTTGCTACGTGTCTTGGCAGATGGCGTACTACAGTTTGAAAAGAACCATATCATAGGTTCGGATGTGGAGACGTTTGCCACAGAGCAGGGCGACACCCAAGGCATGGACTATGTCTTTAAGGAGACGGATGATATCGTGCGCGGCAATTTGATGATGAAGAACCTGAAGATGAATAAGGTCAGCAGCATCGCTCAGGAGATAGGCATCCGTCCGATATTGGCTTTTGGCAATTCGACAGGAGATTTCTCCATGTTCCAATATACAACATCCAACAGACAGCGTAAGGGGCTGGCATTCTGTGTCCTTGCCGACGATACGCAACGAGAGAACGGCAATCCATCCAAGGCAGCGTCAATCAAGGAACGTTGTGCGGCAGCAGGATGGTACACTATCTCGATGCGTGACGACTGGAAGACGATCTATGGCGAGGACGTAGTTCGTAATCAAACCTCGGCTGTCACTCAGACACTGGCTGGTCCTGATGCAACCGAGACCGTAACGCTGATGGGTACAGCGGTAAATAAGTCCTACACAGGCATCGTGATCAAGGATCATAAGAAACAACTGCAAGGAGAGTAGGTCTGTACCTGGGGCAGTTTGGTTGGTTGATGTACTGGAAAAATCCATAATTTTGTACTGTCTGTTTATGGAAAATGTAGTACCTTTGCATAAAAAAACAAGAAAAATATGGAACAGTTCATACATCTGGTCAATCAGATGTCACCCTATCTGCTGCTGGGATTCTTTCTCTCAGGACTCATGCATGCCTTTATACCGGGCAGGTTCTATGCACGATATCTTGCCAGTGGTAACATACGCTCTGTATTCTATGCCGCACTATTCGGCATACCATTGCCCCTCTGCTCTTGCGGGGTTATACCTACCGCCATGTCGTTGCGTAAGGAGGGAGCGGCGAGAGGCTCCGTGGTCTCCTTTCTGATAGCTACGCCGCAGACGGGCGTGGACTCCATACTGGCCACTTACGGACTGCTGGGACTACCTTTTGCCATCGTGCGCCCTATAGCAGCACTGACTACGTCGCTCATGGGTGGCACTGCCACGCTGATGCTGTCAGGGCAGGACTCCACACGGATTACGGAAAAGGCGACGGAGAATAGCAACATGACCGTGCGCCAGAAACTGCTTGAGGCATTGCGCTACGGATTTGTCACCATGATGCAGGATATAGGCAAATGGCTCGTGGTGGGACTCGCTGCCGCAGCCTTTATCACCCTCTGCATACCTACGGAGTGGTTTGCCACATTCCAGGGCAACACCATGGCATCCATGCTACTGGTACTCTGCATGGCTATACCGATGTACGTCTGTGCTACCGGCAGCATACCTATCGCTGTGGCGCTGATGATGAAGGGGCTAACACCGGGTGCCGCCCTCGTACTCCTGATGGCCGGACCTGCTTGCAACCTCGCTTCCATACTCGTGGTGCGCAAGGTGCTGGGACTCCGCACACTCATTATTTATATAGCGTCTATCGTCGTGGGAGCAATCCTCTTCGGCGTGGGGATAGACTATCTTCATTTTCACGGCATGGTGGACTTCATGGGGCAGATGGTGATGACTCATGACTGTTGTCATCATACGGATTCGTGGTTTGCATGGGGGTGCACCGCGCTGCTGCTGGCATTGCTGGTGAATGCTCTGCTGATGAAACGTAATGGTAATAAAGAACAAATAATAACAGAAGGTATGAAAACTTATCACATCGAAGGAATGAATTGTAATCACTGCCGCATGTCGGCGGAAAAGGCTATCCTCGCAGTAGAAGGCGTGACAAGCGCTAACGTGGATCTGCAGAAGAAGGAGGCCTATGTAGAGGGCACTGCATCTGCAGATGCCATTATAAAGGCTGTAGCAGAGGTTGGCTTCACCTGCACGGAGCAGTAATGGTCCTGCTCATAAAGAATATGGTTTGTCCTCGCTGTATCACCGCTGTCAGCGATATATTGCTCAGCATGGACAAGAAGGTGCTGCGCGTTGTCCTCGGTGAGGCAGAGGTGGAGGGCGAACTGACTCCCGAGGAACTAAGCGCCATCTCCTCCCGGCTGGAGGAGGTGGGCTTTGAGGTACTTGACGATCCCCGTTCGCAACTGGTAGAGCAAATACGCCTCCGGGTACAGGAATGGGTTCGTCAGGATGGGGAGCGTATGCGTATGTCCGACTATCTCGCCAGGCATCTCAACAGGGACTATAGTAGTCTGAGCAAACTGTATAGTGAGGTGAAGGGCATGACGATTGAGCGCTTTGCCATACTGCATCGCATAGAGTATGCCAAGGAACTGCTCTGCTACAGTGAGATGACGACCAGTGAGATAGCATACCGCTTGGGTTATAGTTCGCCAAACTATCTCTCTGCGCAGTTTAAACAAATCACTGGCATGACGCCCAAGGCCTTCAAGGAACAGAAGGATAAAAGCCGCAGATCACTGACCGAAATATAGTATTTTGATTTTTTTTTGATTTTTTTGCTATGTGATACAATAATATCAAAAAGTTTGCGTTAATTGAGTAGAAAAAGCAAAAAACCGTACTCTACTAACTTTGAAATTACACTGACCTTAGCAATAATTCTACACCACGTTAGGACACAGAAAAAAGCCTCCTCCATGCCTCCCCTGAGAGTGAGGATTAGGAAGACGAAGGCTTAAAAGAGAATATGATGCTGTATTCCCTTTGGGGATTTGTGGCTGAGTATCAATGATTATCATACTAACAAAACATATTTTATTAAATTACTATCCTAACAATCGCATGAAACAAGCAAAGATGGGCATCCGTGTGATGCTTCCGCTGCTTATGGCAGCAACAATGTCTGGTGCGCCTGCTACGGCTGACGCTCAGAGAAAGACCGATCTCCTCGACAGAGGATTGGTAGCAATGAAAAATGGTAGCAACGTCTATGTCAGCTGGCGCGTACAGCCAGACGAGTACTACGGCGTGACCTACAACCTCTACTGCAATGGTAGCAAGATTGCTTCCAATCTGCAGACTTCCAACTACCTCCATCAGGGTTCCAGTGGCGGCACATACAAGGTGGTGCCAGTCATGTTCGGACAAGAGGTGAGCATGGCTACGGAAAATAGAGGATTTAACCGTGAGGCAACAACATGGAATCAGAACTATTTTGAGATTCCTATGGCAAACGTTCAGGCTATGAACGGTGTCACCGTCTGGAAGCCAGGCGGTACAAACAATATGGCAGACTACACTATTAATGATGTAGCTCTTGGCGATATTGACGGCGACGGTAAGATGGACTTCATCGTAAAGCGTAAGAACCAGACTGACCAGAACAATCTCTTCCCTACAAACAACTATCAGATGTACTGCCACATCGAGGCATACGCATCGTCTATCAACTACGGACGTCTGTGGTGGATTGACTGTGGACCAAACATGTGCTATGGTGCTGATGAGCAGTGGGATGCCGTGGCATTCGACTGGAACCAGGACGGCAAGTGCGAGGTGCTCTACCGTGGTACCGCTAATACCGTACTGCATCACAGCGATGGCACCACACGTGTGATAGGCAATGCCAGCGAGAATATCCGTGGTGGCATAACACATACAGCCAACATGACTTTCACCAATGCAGGTGAGGAGTGGCTCATGCTCATCGACGGCAGCAATGGTAAGGCATACGACGTGATCTCTTATCCTCTCCCACGTGGCAACGCCTCTGACTGGGGAGACGGTTACGGACACCGCTCAAGCAAATACTTCATGGGCGCTCCTTACCTCGATGGCAAGAACCCATTCATCTTCCTCGGAAGAGGTATCTATACAAAGATCGACTGCTGCACATACCGTGTGGTAAACAATAAGTTCCAGAAGGTGGGCAACACCTGGCACAGCTACAACAACGCTGGCTGGTACGGTCAGGGTAACCACAACTACAACATCGCCGATGTTGATGAGGACGGACGCGACGAGATAGTATATGGTTCGATGGTGCTTGACTGGCACGACGCTGACCAGTCGCTCCACGGTATGTCATCTACAAGCCTCGGTCATGGCGATGCCATCCACACTGGTGACCTCGACCCATTCCGCAAGGGACTTGAGACCTTCGCATGTAATGAGGATCACCCAGGCAACAACTTCCGCAATGCGGCTACATGTCAGATCTACTCTCGCACTACAGCAGGTGGCGACGACGGTCGTGCCATGGCAGGTAACTTCACCAACGAATATCCTGGCGGCATAGGTGCTTCCACTTCTTCGGGTATCGTACCTTTGAGCTATGTTCAGCCAAATCCTAATAGTCCTACATATATCGATGGATGGGTTAACAACTGGAATGCCAATACTCCTAATCCGATAGCGCTCAACTTCCGCATCTATTGGGATGGCGACCTTCTCTCAGAGACCATCAATGGTCCTGGCTCAAGCGAGGGATACCTCTATGTTGATAAGTTGGGATCACGTATCTTTGATACAGGTCACGGCAACTACGAGACATCATGCATCAACGGCACAAAGAAGAACCCATGTGCTACAGGCGATATCTTCGGCGACTGGCGTGAGGAGATCGTAATGCGTACCGCTGACAACACCAAGCTCCGCATCTACACCACAAACGTACCTACCGACAACCGTATGCAGTCACTCTGGTATGACCACCAGTATCGTCAGGCTATGGTATGGCAGACTGAAGGCTACAACCAGCCACCTCACCCAAGCTTCTTCGTAGGCGAGATGGAAGGTCTCACACAGGCTCCACCAGCACTGACCAACGAGGGACGCAACGGTACATACAGCGACCAGATCCGTGGTTCGCTCATCAATGGCAAGGACGTTATGATTTGCCCTAACGGCAATGGTCAGGAGATAACAGCAACAATCCTCACAAATGCTCAGCCGCGCACTCTCTACCTCGTGTCTAACACCACTATCGAGGGCGGCGACCGTGTAGCATACACAGAGACAAAGCACACCTACGACCGTATCACCCTCAACGGTGCAGGTCTCTCAGGTGCAACAAACCTCTGTAAGCAGGGTGACGCAGCAGCTGTGCTCCCTTACGCTACATCTACACACAGCGGTAAGACTGACGTATGGGCAGGTGCTCTCGTAGCTGCCGCAAGCATCACCAACAGTCCTATCTGGGCTAACCGCTTCACTGAGCTCTATCTCGGTAACTCGGCTGAGGGCGCTACATACAAGTCTATCGCTACAGAGTACGGTTCGCAGATTCAGATCACTGACCACTCTATCTCTGTGCCTTACCCAGGCAACACAGGCTATGGTAATATGACCGTAGGCAACCTCTCTATCAAGGAAGGTTCACGCGTAGTATTCGACATCAACGGCAGCGGTAACGCTAACGGCGACAAGATGAACATCGGTACTATCAACATCCGCAAGGTAAACTGGAAGTACGGTCCTCAGTACCTCGCTCCAGTATTCCAGTTCGCTTCTAAGTCTGCACTTGAGGACGGTTACTATCTCCTCGGTACTCTCGATGCAGTGGCATCTGGTTCTGATCTGAAGAACATCATCATTGAGTGCAACGCCAAGAATGCTTCTTCTGCAAAGAGCATCGTATGGGACAAGAACACCAAGAAGTACTACCTCCTCATCGGCGACGGCACCTCAGTGACAACAGTCAATGTATTCGCTCAGAACTACGAAGGCAATGACTGGGCTGACGGTTGGGTAATCGGCAACACTGGTCGTCTCTCTGCTAACAAGCAGTCTCGTGCTACCGGTGGCAACGCTATCTGGCTCAAGCAGGCTTGTGATCTCAACAATGGTACAAACGCTACATACACCTTCCCAGAGTCAAACGACGTAAACAATGCCAAGGAGTATGTATTCGAGTTCGACTTCGCTCAGACTTCTATCTGTGAGAACTCTGCTACACGCTTCGGTCTCTTCCAGCTCAAGGCTGCTGACGGCAGCGTACTCGCTGAGTTCAGAGCAGGCAAGTGGTCTAACACCGGTCAGGTAATGGTAGGCGGCAGCCAGGTTGCTACATACAGCGTGACACCAGGTGCCAAGAGCACCATAGTGACAATGCCTACACTCTTCCACCACGTAGTGGTTAAGGCTGTAAGAGGTGGCAAGACAACAATGCAGATTGATGGCGGCGCTGCTATCACACTCTCTAACAGCTACGTGCCAGTGAAGACTATCTACTACGACACTAACCGCTATGCCGGTCAGATGATGTACGACAACTTCCTCGTAACCTGCAAGATCGAGACCTCTATAGGCATGATGTCTATTGACATTGATGAAGATATGGAGGATGAAGAGGTAGCAACAGAAGTAGAAGTGGTAGAGGCTGCTCCAGTAGTCAAGGCTACAGAAGGCAAGCGTTTCACTATCTACGGTACCGAGGCTGGTCGTGGTCATAAGGGTATCACCATCATCAATGGTAAGAAGTACTTCCTGAAGTAAAGAATCTCAATAAGTATATAATATAAGTATCGGCACCGCTGAATCCTCAAGGATACTGCGGTGCCGAATTTGTAATAAAAGGGTGGGGGACAGTTAAGCTGATTGCTCGAATTTAGTTTTTTTAAGTATTATAATACCAAAAGTGTTGTTCATGACAAAAAAAAATCGTACCTTTGCAGCGGAATCGTTGGTGAATGTGTTTATTTTGTATGTGTTTTGCACATATCTTGCACATGGTCACCCGTTTCCAAACACAACATTCTCGTTTCTCTGAGAATAGATAATCTCTGGGGTTGACTGGATTTGACAGCGGATTGGGATGGTGTGTAAGCATGCGGAGTCAAGACTGTGTACTCCATAATCTCGTCGGTCAACAATTTAATTGGCGAAAACAACTACGCTCTCGCTGCTTAATCGAAGTATAGTAGATTAGCTTTATTCCCTTGCTAGGCGAGGGAACGAGACATCGCTCCGAGCCACGTCCTGAGGCTGAATGGATATAGCGGTGCTACAATTTCGGGAATAGTCATTGGTCTGTCTCGCACCGATGGCGAAACTTTAGAGGCTAAGGCAGTAATTGGTGGTCCAGGTCTTGTTGCTGCACGAAAACCGAAGGCTGGAATAAGCATGTAGAAAGCATACGGTTTCACCGTTTGGACGAGGGTTCGAATCCCTCCAGCTCCACAATAAAGGTTTGTAAGTCTTTGATTTACAAACCTTTATCTTTTTCAAAAAGCAACTAGTCACAAAATTAGTCACAATTTAACACTTTTAACTTTCCTTTACAATCTGAACATAACGAAACTACAGTAATGTCGATTTTTTGGTACATTGCTATACATTTTTGAACATTGATGTAAAGTGAGGCTTCTGTTAACTGTTAAAAATCCATGTGCTACTCTATCCTTTTCTTACTCATTCTGTGGTCACAATTTTCACATGCTTTTGGCGCGTTTTTGCTAACTGGTCAAAAAAAATCCTCCAATGTTGCCACTGAAGGATTTTGAAGGTGATATTGTATGTCTTATCAATTTGTTTTCTTTACACCCTTAATTTTGCCATGATGCGAATTTGAGGATTTCCTTTTCTTGACATTCAAAAGCGCCATGACTAAATCTGCATCGAATACCAAAACTCTACCAGACTCACTAATTGCATCATCCAAAACTCCACTATTTTTCAACCTAGATGCTGTTGTTCGTGAAGTACCCAACAGATCCATCAGACCTTTTATTCCGTAAACATAGTGCTTCTTTACTCGCTTTGCTCCCTTCTCTTCCAAGACGTCTTCATCCTGTCGCATTGAAAGCCCTAATGCGTAAACGAGGGATTCGATAAACTCGTCGATGGTACATGCCATCAATAATTTTCCGTTACTCGTACTCATATTTATATATGTATTATTTCGTTTGTATTATAAATAATGTGTATATCGCATATATTATGTATATTATGTATATCGTGTATATCGTGTATATTGTGTATATCACATATATCACATATATCACCAAATCATTCAAGTGAGACCTCTTCGAGATTGGATTTAGTGTATTCGTCAATATCCTTATATACTTCGAGGTCGATGCTATATGTTCGCATTAGATACTCGTAGTCAAACAAAAGGGGCTTGTTGGTTCTGTACAAGCTGCGTTCCACCTTCTTGTCGCCAACAGTCACCACATGTTTTCTGGGTGCTCCGTTTTGATCTACCTCCACAAACGATGTACCCTGAAATCCTTTTCCGAGAAATTCGGGATTGTCACACAAGTTCTTCTTCATCAATATCGGACTAACCCTCATTCCCGAAGAATTGAGTATCTTCTTTATGCAGCGTTGAGAATGAAGCATGAGTATTCTCCCTGGCACGTCCTGAGTTGTAAGTGTTATGTGTTCCTTGTCTTTTATGACATCAAACTTCCTTATTATGTTTACAACCTTAAAGTCGTGACCATTGATGATGGAACCATCCTGTATAGCTTCACACATTGCACTCCAGAACTCACCAGTGTCTTGCGTTTCCTTTGCTATGGAATATTGCTGAGCCATTCCGTGTATCGATGCTTCAAGAACCCTCTTGCGTGAGAAAGGCATCTTCACTCCTATTCCTTCAAGGCAATATACCGTAGCATATAGCAATGTCCAACATTCAATCTGACGCTGATCGATATCGTTGTCAATATCCTGAAGTTTCAGTTCCCTGCAAGCCTTTTGCCATGCACTCCTGAAATTACTTTCAAACGCCTTTCTGTGCTTCTGCATATCCAAGGTGATACTTTCAACACCTTTGTCTCGCAGATACTTTAGTTTGGTAAAGACATCTATTTCCTTCTGCACTCTGGTATGCCTGTGAGCTTCAAGATAAAGCATTCGACTAAGAAGAGTCGCATCCTGTACTGGCAT
>JAZLIN010000168.1:0-1181 GCA_045617365.1 Prevotella sp.
ATGGGAGTTTACTCACAATAGACTATCGCAAAATAGACAATATGAGGCTTCTGCCTTTTTGCTCTTTATTTGCGTATTTTAATAAGGATGAGGACTGCCATTCGGGGGAATTGGCGCAGTCAAGGCGGCGTCCGAAGATACAACTTTTTTTGCATATACGCAAATAAAAATGGCAATTTCTTCTTAATAATCGTACATTTTGAGGTGAAGGATGTTTGCATATACGATGCACAATACGTGCATATAGGATGCGAGGCAGAGAACGAATTGTTTTCTGTCTCGCAAAATCTTAATAATAGTAAACTTTTAGAGTTACTTCACTCTTGCGCCGGTGGCGGTATAGAGGTTATTGTCACGCAGGATATAGAGGTGACCGTTCTTGATGAATTTTGAATTTTGAATTTTGAATTTTGAGTTGTCGTTCACGTCAATCAGGTCGGTAGGTTCCTGGATTGTCAGCGTCCAACTCTCATCCGTCAGATTGGTAGCGGCATTGTAATTGTCACCTTCGGTTACAGATACATAGATGTCATACTCTCCGGCATTGAGAGGAGTAACCTCTTCTTCGCCCTGTTTGTAAGTAACGGTTATATCACCGGCACCTGTAATGCCATCAACCAATTCCACCGTAGCGGCTTTGGCTTCGCCGTCATACGTGGCGGTTATGTTGCTAACCGTAAAGTCTTCTGCGGTCAGAGTGGCTTTGTTGATAGTAAACATCCAACTCTCATCCGTCAAATTGGTAGCGGCATTGTAGTTGTCTCCTTCGGTTACAGAGACATAGATGTCATACTCACCGGCATTGAGAGGAGTTACTTCTTCATCGCCTTGCTTGTAAGTAACGGTTATCTCACCGGCACCTGTAATGCCATCAATAAATTCCACCGTAGCGGCTTTGGCTTCGCCATCATACGTGGCGGTTGTGTTGCTAACCGTAAAGTCCTCTGCGGTCAGAGTGGCTTTGGCGATTGTAAACGTCCAACTCTCATCCGTCAGATTGGTAGCAGCATTGTAATTATCACCTTCAGTTACAGATACATAGATGTCATACTCTCCGGCATTGAAAGGAGTTACCTCTTCGCCGCCTTGTTTGTAAGTAACGGTTATCTCACCGGCACCTGTAATGCCATCTGCAAGTTCCACCGTAGCGGCTTTGGCTTCCCCGTCATACGTGGCGGTTG
>JAZLIN010000169.1:0-2715 GCA_045617365.1 Prevotella sp.
CTGTAATGTTTTGCACCTATCTTTGCGGCGTCAAAATAAAAAAATAAGCGAATTATGATTAAAAGAGTGTTTATTTTAATGGTATCTGTATTTATAGGTATTACCAATGTTTTAGCAGGCATTATAGAAGGTAAAGTGACAGATGCAGAGACGGGCGAACCGCTATTAGGAGCTTCTGTCACATACGCTGAGGGCAAAGGTATATCTACGGATATTGATGGTTTTTTTAATTTGGCTATACCTAATGGAAAACACATTTTGACAATACGTTACATTGGTTATCAGACAACGACAAAGGAAGTCACGGTAACCAATAGTAAACAATATATAGAGATCGGCTTGAGCCCAGACAATGCTACTTTGAATAATGTAACCGTGTTGGGGGAAGCGCGTCACAACACAGAGTTTGCACTTGTACGCGAACAACAGCAATCTCATGTCACGATGATCAGCGTCTCTGAGCAACAGATCAAGCGCACGCAGGACAAGGATGCCAGTGAGGTGATTCGTCGAATTCCTGGAATCAGCATTATCGACGAGAAATTTGTGATGGTGCGAGGCCTTGCACAACGTTATAATAATGTGTGGATGAATGGCTGTGCCGTACCTTCAAGCGAAGCTGACCAACGTGCTTTCTCTTTTGATATCATTCCTTCGTCGCAGATTGACAACCTGAAGGTAATGAAGTCTGCGGCTCCTGAATATCCTGCAGACTTCTCTGGAGGTTTTATCATGGTTAATACGAAAGATGTGCCAGTCAGCAATTCATGGAACCTCAATATAGGAGGCAGCTACAATGACCAGACACACTTCAAGGAGCAAGCATACTACCAAGGTGCTTCAACGGATTTTCTGGGTTTTGATAATGGCAAACGAAGCCTCCGTGATGGCATTCACACCACACTCAAAACACAAGGCAACGGCTTCTCACTACAGAATAATGGATTGAATAATGACTGGATGGTGAAGAGTCGAAAACCATGGGCAGATATGAATCTCTCAGGAAGTATAGCACAACGTTGGCACACGGCTGGCGGACAGACATTAGGATTGAACGGAAGTATCAACTATAGCAATTCTTACCGCACGCTGACCGATGTAGAGAATAACCTCTTCGGTGCCTATGATGTGACCCATGACCGTTCGAACTACTTGCGCAAGGCTACAGACAATCAATATAATAATAATGTACGCGTAGGAGCGATACTGGGTCTGGTGTGGCTTTCAAGCGACAACCGCCATCGCTTGGAACTGAAACAGATTTTCAATCAGTTGGGCAAAAGCCGATATACCTATCGCCGGGGCTTCGATGCTCAGAGCGATTATACGGAGCAGGCAGAATATTACTATCAAAGCCGTTCGACACTAAACGTCGGATTGCAGGGCAAGCACACAATCAATGACAGAAATGTCCTGGATTGGAATCTCGGCTATGCCTATGCTAACCGAAACCTTCCTGATCGTCGCCGATACACAATTGTAAAGCAAGAAGATGGCAAGATGGAGGTCGAGAATCTCAACGACATCAACCGCGAGTTTTCTTATCTTGGCGAACATCTGTTTTCTGGTGGTGTGAACTGGAAACGTGATTTCTCTATCGGTAGCATCTCACCATCTTTGAAACTTGGCACATACGGAGAACACAAAAGCCGAAAGTACGACACGCGTTTCTTCACCTACGCTTGGCCTTCGGGACAGCTACCTCTGTCTTTACGCAATCTGGATGTTCCTTCTCAATTGCTTAGAGAAGAGAACTACGGAGAACAAGGTCTTTACCTGCTGGAACAAGTGGATTGGACGAATAATTACGAAGCACGTAACAATTTAGGCAGTGGTTATCTTTCTCTCCTGATTCCAACATTCGGAGGCAGATTGGAGGTGTATGGTGGCGTTCGCTTTGAGTCTTCGCACACAGAACTCATCTCTCACACTCGCCGTCAGGAGTACTCTCCCCTCTCAACAAAATATGACTACAACGACCTCTTCCCGTCGCTCAATCTGACGGGTCACCTCTCAGCAGAACAGCAGCTACGCGCCTCGTATGGACGTACCATCAACCGACCAGAGTTTCGCGAACTTTCGACGAGTGTCTATTACGACTTCGACCTTGCCTCGAATGTGCAAGGCAACCACAAGCTGAAGCCAGCGTATATAGATAATGTAGATCTCGGGTGGGAATGGTATCCGAATGCTGGTGAAGTCATTAGCCTCTCGCTCTTCTATAAGCATTTTAAGAATCCTATTGAGTGGACTTACACTGTGGCAGGTGGCACAGACCTCGTCTATTCATATCTGAATGCGGAGAGTGCCGATAACTATGGCGTTGAACTGGATATTCGCAAGCAACTTGATTTTATCCATCTGCCAGCGTTCTCCTTGTCGCTCAATGCTGCATGGATTCACTCGTCGGTAAATTTTCCTGAAGGTAGTCGTGAGAAGGATCGTCCGATGCAAGGCCAGTCGCCTTATCTGGTCAATGCTGGCATCTTCTACAACAGCGATCTCAGCAACCCGTCGCTGGCTTGGCAGAAGGGATGCACGGCTTCTTTGCTCTACAACACCATCGGTAAGCGTATCATCGGTGTAGGAAGAAGCATTGGCAGCGGAGAGACGGATGTACGTGTGCCAGACAGTTACGAGATGCCACGCCACCAGCTTGACCTGAATCTCGGCAAGAGCTTCGGAAGATTGGATTTCCGACTTTCAGTACGCGAT
>JAZLIN010000170.1:0-8342 GCA_045617365.1 Prevotella sp.
GATGCGATGTAAAGAGCATGCATGCTCTTTACATCGCATCTTCGGCGCTTGCAGTGCTCTACAAGGCGGTCCTGCTCTCCTCCCCCTTAGGGGGAGGCTGGGAGGGAGCTTCAGTTCGCCATCCACTGTCGTGGTGTCTTACCCGCTATCTCCTTGAATTTTCGGCTGAAAGTCTGGGCATTAGGGAAACCGCACTTCATTGATACCACCTCCAGCGTGTCGTTAGGATTCTCTTGCATGTATGCCATGGCATATTCTATGCGGCAGAGATTGATATAATCACGGAATCCCATCTGATAGTATTGGTTGACTATTCGTGAGATGTATGTACGGTTGGTGTTCAGACGTACTGCCAGCATGTCGAGCGAGAGATCCTCCTCCTTGAAGAGCATATCCTCCCTCATGATTTTGTTGAGACGTTCAAAGAGAATGCGGTCAGTCTCCGAAGGTCCTTTATCTGCAGGTGTCTTTGTGTCTTTGCCGGCAGAAGAATTGTTATCCGTTGTTTTGGCCTCTGTAACCTCTTCCTCAGCTTGCTCAGTAGAAGTTCTTTCCTTTTTCGGTTGCGTGGTGACATCCTCGTATGAGGTGTAGTCTGTATGCTCCTTTATTGACGCGCATATCTCGCTGCTCACATTCAGGGAGAGGCTGGTGAGCGATTTGTATGTGCATTTGGTGCCGTCGTAATGCACGAGGTTGGCATATCCCAGGTAGAAGATGTTGATGGCTAGTGTGAATCCCAGTATTGTGAGGATCAGAGGGCGTATGCTGCATCCGTCAGGTGGCATAGAGGCATATATTAGTAGTTGGATGATGCAGAGGAATGCCAGCAGGAACACCACCTTGTCGGTCGTAGTCTCACCTTTTTTGAATATTACCCTATAGACCCTGATAGGTTGAAAATCCATTTTCCGGGCTATCCATATGCATGCTATCAGCAGTGTAATAAGTTCTATGACGCCGATTCTGAAGAAAAGAGTCTCTGTGATGTAACGGTAGGTGTGATACATAGAGTCATCGTATTGTGGCAGAAACTCATTGGGTACGGCGTATGATTTCCAAGCAGCAATGATGTTGTCAGGACCTAAGTTGAAAAACAGGTAGGTGGATATGGCACCTTGTATTGCTGCAGGTACATAAAGTAATGCCATCCATGGACGGAAGAATCTTTTCTTGATGAGAGAATAGAGGTACAGTCCCACTGATGGCACTATGGAGAATGCTATCCACTGAATGGCGAGGTCCAACCATGAGAGCAGTTCGTAGTTGGTGCCATCTGCACTATTGAAGAGTGCGAAGTGTAAGAAATATAATGTGGAGAAAAACATAAGTGCCGAGAACATCCTTGTGTTCTGGTTGCTTTTCTTCATCCTTGTCATCAGGAGGCATATCAGGCATGTTATTGCCGGTAGTGAAAGAATTATATTAATGGTCATTTCTTAGTTTGCTTGTATCGCTTGCAAAATTACAAAAAAAAACTGTAATGCCCAATGTCTGAGTAAGAAAAGTATCTGTTTTGGTATGTATTTCATTATCAAAATGTAAAAAATCCTTGTCATAACGTCAATTTTTATGTTATGCAACATCGTTTTTATATTTTGCCAATAAGCTATGGCAGATTATTGATAACTTTGCATCAGTAATCAATACCACACACAAAACACACAGATCTGAATAACTAAAACCATGTTAAGCACAACGGAGACCAGAGGGTCTAAGCCATGATACACATAGAAATACATTTTAGGTTTTTATAAACATATTTGGTTTTTATTAAAGCGTTATGTTAGGACATTAGATAAATAGAGATTTAGAAAAACTTCATTTCAGGTTTTATATCATTAGTGAATGATAGAAACAGCAAAGTTTAGTTATTATGAAGGAAAAGAAGAATCCCTGGCTCTTTAGGTAAGAGTCAGGGATTATGCTTGCTATGTGTCGTCGTTATCTCGTTTTCAGTTCTACAGGGCAGTGGTCGGACCCCATGATGTCAGTGTGGATATGTGCTGACTCTATCTGCTGCATGATGCGATCAGAGACTATGAAATAATCTATACGCCATCCGGTGTTCTTCTCTCTGGCATGGAAACGGTATGACCACCATGAGTATGTCTTGTCCTCTGGATGCAGAGTGCGGAAGGTATCCTTGTAACCAGCATTGAGCAGGGTGGAGAACTTCTCTCGTTCCTCGTCGGTAAAGCCGGCATTCTTGTGATTTGTCTTAGGGTTCTTCAGGTCTATCTCTTCGTGAGCCACATTAAGGTCGCCACAGAATATGACAGGTTTCTTTTCATTGAGGACGTTGATGAATGCAAGGAAATCCTCCTCCCATTTCATGCGGTAGTCCAGTCGTCGCAGTCCGTCTTGGGAATTTGGTACATAGACGGTGATGAGGTAGAAGTCCTCGTACTCCAGCGTTATGATGCGTCCCTCGTGGTCATGCTCCTCTGCCTGTGCACCGATATGGGGTGACATACCGTAGGTTACGCTGAGTGGATGGTGCTTGGTATATATGGCGGTGCCAGAGTAGCCCTTCTTCTCTGCATAGTTCCAGTAAGACTCATAGCCTGGGAATGCAAGATCCAGTTGTCCTGCCTGCATCTTGGTCTCCTGCAGGCAAAAGAAATCGGCGTCCATCTCGAGGAAGACGTCGCTGAAACCCTTGCCTGCGCAAGCACGGAGGCCGTTGACGTTCCATGATATGAATCTGAGGCCCTTGCCTTCATTGCTTAGTGTCACTGTGTTTGTCATTTTGGGTGTGTGATTTGTTATTTTTGCCTTGCTGAGAACCGCAAGGAACGATGGCTATGCTACAGTGGGTGCGGTTGCCTTTTTTCTTGTGGCGCTTCGATTCGGTCGGGACGTGAAACGTCCCTTGGGTATAAACGGAAACGTTGTTCCTCGTGCATAGGCGCGTCTCCTCCCCCTGGGGGGAGGCTGGGAGGGGGCTTTAATACTGTACGTTGATGGTACCTTTGATGATGCAGGCCTGTGAGTATCCTGCTTTCTTCACTTCGCTCAGCATAGCCTTTGCTTCCTCCATCGTTTTGTAGTTGCCCATGCGGCATTTCCATGATGGAGAATAGAAATGTACATAGACAGGTTCGTTAGGGAATTTAGCCTTCATGGCGTTTCCCGTATTCTCAGCCTTCTGTCTGTCGGTACGTGAGTTGCCGCCAGAGAATACTTGTATGCGGTAGCCCTGCGTCTTGTAGCTGTTGCGCATCACCTTCTTGCGAGTGTCAACAGTAGGACTCTCCTCAGCCGTATTCTTATTGGTTGGGGTAGCGGGCGTGTTAGTTTCGTGTTTGGTATCGTTGCGTTGTGTTCCAGCACCAGTGCTGTTGTTGGCAGAATTATTATTGTTGGTGTTGGCAGGAGCACTGGCAGTGGTAGTGTTCGGCTTAGTGTTTGCCGTAGTAGGGTTAGCAGGCACGGTCGTGGTGTTATTCGTCTGTGCAGGCTTTTCCGGGAATAGCGGTTTGGTACCGTTGACAAGGGAGTCGATCTCCTTGCTTTGTGTCACGGTTACTTTGCCCTTGCCATCCTCAGCTTTGCGGAGATTGTCAAGGAAAGTCTGAGCATTGGCAGACAGTGCTGCCAATGCTAGACTTATAGATAGTATGATTTTCTTGTTGCTCATTACTTGTTCCAAGCGTCAATGATACCCTTGAAGTCAGCAGCCTTAAGAGAAGCACCGCCGATGAGGCCACCGTCGATGTCAGGCTTAGCAAAGAGCTCAGGAGCGTTAGAAGCCTTACAAGAACCACCGTAGAGGATAGAAGTCTCAGCAGCCATCTCAGCGCCGTAAACCTCAGCAACGCAAGAACGGATGTAAGCGTGGATCTCCTCAGCCTGGTCAGCAGTAGCGGTCTTACCTGTACCGATAGCCCAGATTGGCTCGTAAGCGATTACGATGTTCTTCCACTGCTCAGCTGAGAGGTGGAATACGCTGCCAGCGAGCTCTGCCTTAACAACCTCGTTCTGCTTGTTAGCCTCGCGCTCTTCGAGAGACTCACCGATACAGAAGATAACCTTGAGGCCGTTAGCGAGAGCGAGCTCTACCTTCTCCTTGAGGATTTCTGGAGTCTCGTTGTAGTACTCACGACGCTCAGAGTGACCGAGGATAACGTACTCAGCACCTGTTGACTTAACCATCTCAGCAGAAACCTCACCAGTGTAAGCACCTGAAGCCTTGTCAGCACAGTTCTCTGCAGAGAGCTTGATGCAGCTGCCCTTGATTACGTCAGCAACGCTTGCGAGGTGGATGAATGGGGTACCGATGATAACATCGCAGTTAGGGTTCTTGACTACCTCTGTGAGTTCCTTAGCGAGAGCTACGCCCTCCTGCAGGTTCTTGTTCATCTTCCAGTTGCCTGCTACAATTTTCTTTGCCATTGTTTTTAGTTTTTAATAAATGTTTGACAATAATATTTGAATGTATAGTTCTTTCTTCTTTCTTCAGCCATCTGCTCCACATCCATAGCCTGTCGGCTATGACGAGCAGCAGCAGTGGAAGCACGTACCACATCAGTATGTATGTTATCTTCTTGGCCGGGCTTGCAGGTTCCATGTCGCTGACCATCCTGTCGGTCAGTTTGCCAGTATTCTCCAGTTCTGCCACCGGCAGTTCGTGGTGGCTCCACTTGCCTACTACGCGTGCGTCTTTGATGAGTACCAGTCCCGGCGAACTGCGTATGATAGTCTTCAGGGTTGTCTCGTCAGTGGTACAGAAAGGGTATTCTGCTCCCGTGAGGTCTTTCCACTGGTTGATGGCATCTTCGTTGCTGGCTGTGAGACAGTAGAACGGATAGCCATGTTCCTGTGCGTAATCATATATCACGTCAATGTCGCCGAAGTTGGAGTCGTCTGCCGTCTCCAGATGCGGAGCTATGAGCAGGAATGTGAAGCCCTTGTTGTCAAGGATTTCCTCTGTGATATCGTCACCGTCTCCTTCCGTCTGCTGTATGGAGAAGTCGTGTATCGGCGGTACGTATCCCTCTTTGATTACCTTCGTCTTAGAGTCGATGAACGTCCATGTAGAGTCAGGGTAGTCATCTAGTGAGAACTCCTTCTGCACACCGTCCTTCTCCATGATGAATGTGGTCTCAAACTCCGGCAGTTCTGCGGCCTCAGGTATCTCCATGCCCTCTTTGATGTTGGCGCCTATGTGATATGGCCTGAAATCGAATAGCGGTAGAGTGTATAGAGAATATATGGATATGCCCAATATAAATATAATGGTATAGTGGAATACAATCCACTGGTTATTCAGGCTCACCATGCGAACCATCTTGAGAGGCTTCCACGCCACGATGGCAGACAGAGCGAGCAAGACGATGTTTTTGGCGAGAGTCTCGCCGTTGGACAGTTTGATGGCATCGCCGAAGCAGCCGCAGTCGCTAACAGGGTCGGCAACATATATCCACACCGTTATGGCTGTCATGAAAACCATGAAGAGCAGCACCAGTTTAGATACCACGCGCCGACTGATGGCGAAGAGCAGCAGTACACCGATGGTAAACTCTACGGTGGAGAGAGCGATGGAGGCAGTCATGGTCATCCAGTCAGGCAATATGCCAGGCATGCCGATAGCCTCTGCATAGTCCTGTATCTTGTACTGCGTGCCGGCAGGATCCACAGCCTTTACGAATCCCGACAATATGAATGTCAGGCTGAGGAGGATGCGTGATATGTTTGTTATGATGGTTTTCACTTATTATCCTTTTCCAATGCCAGTTTTATTACGGCGAATACAGAGTAATTGATGATGTCCATATAGTTGGAGTCGATTCCCTCGCTCACGAGAGTAGCGCCGTTCTTGTCCTCGATTTCCTTTATGCGCTCCAGTTTGGTGAGTATCAGGTCGGTATAGGAACTGACCCTCATGTCTCGCCATGCCTCACCGTAGTCATGATTCTTTTTGGTCATGAGTTCCATGCACTCCTTTGCATACTTGTCATATAGAGCCATGGCATCATCATTGCTCATGTCCACTTTGTCGGCATATCCCAGGTCCAGCTGTATCAGTCCGATTATACCATAGTTTATGAGAGCCATAAACTCAGGCAATATACCTTCGCCCACGAGTGATTCGCCGGTCACCTCCAGGGTGCGTATGCGCTTACCCTTGATGAATAGCTGGTCGGTGAGTGATGACGGACGCAACATTCTCCACGAGGGTTTATAGTCGTAAAGTTTCTTGCGGAAGATGTCTCGGCAGAGGTTCATGGCATCCATGAACTCATTGTTGGTATTGCTGTCCGTATTGTTGTTTGTAGCTGTCATTTTAAGTGTTTCTGTGTTTTTGATTGCAAAATTACTAATAATTTTCGGGAAAACGTTGTTTTTCGTTGCTTTTCTTTTGCCATTTATATAAAAATGTGTAATTTTGCAAAGTAAAAATAGCGAAACACGCTATCTGCCGGCTATGGTCGGCAGGCAATAAGGTAGAAGCAACCCTTAAGAAAAAACTTTATGTATTACATTTCAAAGACAATGGAGATAGCGGGCTGCCATCAGCTGTCGCTCTCTTACGAAAGCAAGTGTGAGAACCTGCACGGTCACAACTGGGTGGTGACCATATACTGCAAGTCTCAGCAACTCAATGCAGATGGCATGGTGATAGACTTTACACAGGTGAAGCAGAAGATACACGGCTATCTGGATCATGGTAATTTCAATGAACTCCTTCCTTTTAATCCTACCGCAGAGAATATCGCCAAATGGATCTGCGACCAGATACCTCAGTGCTATCGCGTTGAGGTGCAGGAGAGTGTAGGCAATACAGCTATATACGAAAAGGATTAAGATGAGAGTAAACGAGATTTTCTACTCCCTGCAGGGAGAGGGACGATATGCTGGCACACCGGCGGTATTCGTCAGACTTAGCGGATGCAATATGCGCTGCGCCTTCTGTGATACACAGCATCAGGAATATACGGAGATGTCCGTAGCCGAGGTGATGGAGGAAATAGCGCAATGGCCTGCACGCCATATCGTCATCACGGGAGGTGAACCGACCATGCAGTTGTCAGCCGATTTTACCAGTGCTCTGCATGATGCAGGCTATTATGTGCAGATAGAGACAAATGGTTCGCTGCCGCTGGCAGAAGGCGTGGAGATAGACTGGATCACCTGTTCGCCGAAAGTCAAGCCCGTAGTGCTGCAGCGTGTTGATGAACTGAAAGTACTCTTTATGCACCAGGACTTTTCGCAGTATGACGGCATCGAGGCAAAAGAATATCGCCTGCAGCCACTTGACAGTGGCAATGCTGAAGAGAACAGAGAGAATCTCAAGGATACGATAAACTACATATTAGAACATCCCAAATGGAACCTATCACTCCAGACACACAAGATATTAAACGTGAGATAAAGGACGAGGCAATGACTTTTGCCAACGGAGTCTCAGAGGCAGAGGTGCTCTCTGCCATACGCACCCTCATACTCGCCATCGGCGAAGACCCTGATCGTGAGGGATTACAGAATACACCTGACCGCATAGCACGTATGTATCAGGAGATATTCCGTGGTTATAAGCCGGAGAAGAAACCACGCATCACGACATTTGCCAATTCTGCGCACTCCGAGGAGATGGTCTTTGACTGTGGTGAATATTACTCTATGTGCGAGCATCACATACTGCCATTTTTCGGCAAGTATTACTTTGCCTATATCCCTAGCAAGGAAGGTCGCATACTGGGCATCTCAAAGGTGGCACGTGTAGTGGGTTACTGCGCTGCGAAACTGCAGTTGCAGGAACGTCTGTGCCGTGAGATTGTCGAGATGCTGTCAGCTGCGCTCAAGGATACCGCACAGGGGTTTGCTATTGTGATGCAGGGCAAGCACATGTGCAAATCCATGCGTGGCGTGAAAAACAACGGCAATATGACGGTGAGCTATTTTACCGGTTGTTTCGAGAAGAAGAAGCAGTTGCGCAATGAGTTCTTTGAGATGATAAATATGCAGAAATAATATTCTCCCCCTGAACGATAAATGACTAAACCTCAGCAGATATCCCCGAAACCTATGCACTGTGCTACGCTGGCCGACTGTCGCATCATAGAACTACCCAAGGAAGAAGATCCTCGTGGTAGCCTGACTTATATATATGAGAATGTGCAGATACCTTTTCCTGTCAAGCGCGTATTCTATATATATGACGTCCCTGCGGGCAAAGACCGTGGAGCGCATGCACACCGTGAGTGCTGGCAGTTTATCATAGCCGCCAGCGGTGCGCTGGAAGTGGCTCTGTCTGATGGTAAAGAGCAGAAGACTGTACTTCTCAATCGTCCTTATCAGGGTCTCTTGGTTCCGCCTGGCATCTGGGCTCACGAACA